>NZ_JBXWMC010000001.1:0-839258 GCF_059609665.1 Ruegeria sp. YTSC230
ACCAGGAAAGATCGCTAGCCAGTCGAGACACCTTCAAGCTGACCCGCGCCGCCGCTCTTAGCGAGTGGCGTCAACTTTGTTCCGGATAAGTTCGCGATTTCCGCGGCAAACTGAGGCTAGTTCAAATTAGTCTGACAGCACCCCGCTGAGATTATTTCGAATTTGTTCTACGGCGACCACATTCCAAGTTGTCCTACGTTAAGAGTTCCGCTGTCTTTCACCTCTGCATAAACGCCCATATCCATGTGGCCCAAGTGTTTTCGAATAAGGAACGGGATTCTCATGTCTCGTTCGGCTGTTTCTGGGTTAACTTCAGTGGCGGCGCATCTTTTTGTTCGCGAGATAATTTTTAATTTCACGTCGCCAAACACCAAGGTAAAGCCGACAGAGTCCAATTCGGAAAACGGTGGTAACCCCTCCAATTCAATATTCGCGCGAAACCTTGCCGGGTGTAATTCCACGTTTAGCTGTCTACCAAGCGCGTCGACAGAGGCCAGGTTGAGAATAGAAATAGCGTTCATCATTTTTGGCGACACGACCGAAACGTCCGTAAATCGATGTGGGTAGGAAGAGACAAACACTGGCGGCTCGGGGTCCCTTAGACCGAGTGTGTTGTAGAGGAAAGTCGCCGCGTCCCTTTGCCCCTTTGGCTCACGCGTTTCGAAGTGGTGAGTTTTCACTCCTACTTTAATTTCCAGCAGCTGGTTTTGAGCGTCGAATTTAGTTTGGAGACCGGCCAGACCTGCTTCATTCAAAAGCACAACAAAGCGGTCTTTTTCCAGCGGTTTCGGATTAAGGGTGTCGAAACCGGAGTTGTAGCGAGCAAAGCCAAAAAGGCGGTCACCAGGAATGCCTTCTCCCGCCAGCAGGTTAACGGTGCTTAGTGGTTCCGGACTCAAACCTTTGATAGGGTAGCGGTTCATCCGCACAATGTTGAGTTCGTTCATTCGTGGGATCCTGATTTGTCGAGATATTCCGGCGGTGGGGCTAGCAAGCGCTCTTCAAACTATCCCAATTTAACTCCTTGGATGAACGTCTAGAATATGGTTTCGGCACTATCTTTGGTGGGTTCGGGTTGGCAATCTAAAGCCTTCGGCGTCGCGATTTAAAGCATAGACGCGTTCAATTTCGAATTCCTTCTCCCTTTTCGCATAATGATTCTGAGGGGGCGGGGCGGTGAAATATGTAATAAAAGCAACTTAGTATTGATCATTGTCAAGGTAGATTTAACGGCTCTGAGGTACGAACCTCAAAAATTTCTGGACTTGAGGTGCGTACCTCAAATAGCCTTGGAGGTATGCCGCGATTCGCACATCCTCGATTGACGGCGAAAAAAGGGAGGAATGGATGACTTACACAAAACTGGCTTCGGTCAGCGCAATAGTCCTTGCCGCTACTACTCTTTCTACCAAGGCAAATGCTGAAGATCTGACACTATGTTGGGCGGCATGGGACCCGGCCAACGCGCTTGTCGAACTATCAAAGGAATTCGAAGCAGAATCCGGCCACACAATGAATTTCGAATTTGTTCCTTGGCCAAATTTTGCGGACAGGATGCTGAACGAACTGAACTCCGGCGGTAAGCTCTGCGACCTGCTGATTGGTGATAGCCAATGGATCGGCGGTGGCGCTGAGAATGGCCACTATGTCCAGCTGAACGACTTCTTCGATGCTGAAAGCATCAGCATGGACGATTTCGCACCTGCAACAGTTTACGCTTATTCGACCTGGCCCAAGGGTACACCAAATTACTACGCGCTGCCCGCGATGGGCGATGCGAATGGTTGGTTCTACCGCAAGGATTGGTTCGAAAACCCTGAAATCCAAGCCGCGTACAAAGAAGCGACTGGTCAGGACCTACGCGAGCCTCAGTCTCAGAAAGAGTTGTTGCAGATCGCGCAGTTCTTCCAAGGTCGTGAAATCGACGGCAAGACTGTGTATGGGGCTGCAATCTTTACCGAGCGCGGCTCGGAAGGCATCACCATGGGTGTCACCGGGGCCCTGTATCCGTGGGGTTTCAAATACGAAAACACTCCTGGCTCATATGATATGGAAGGCGCCGTAAACTCACCGGAAGCGGTTGAGGCTCTGGAATTCTACAAAGAATTCTACAAAACGGCGACGCCTCCGGGATACACCAACTCTTACATGGGTGAGAGCTTGGATGCATTTAAATCCGGTCAAGTCGCCATGGCTATGAACTGGTTTGCGTTCTTCCCGGGTCTTTACGCCGATCCCAATACCGGCGGTGACAAGATCGACTTCTTTGTGAACCCACCGCAAAATCAGGCAGGCTCGACACTGGGCGGACAAGGAATTTCTGTTGTCAGCTACTCGGATAACCAGGACGCCGCACTTGAGTACATAAAGTGGTTCGCGCAGCCGGAAGTTCAGGCCAAATGGTGGGAACTTGGCGGTTACTCGGCACATAACTCGGTGCTTGAAGATCCTGGTTTCGTGGACAGCCAACCGTTTGCCGGTGATTTCCTAGAAGCAATGGGTGGAGTACAGGATTTCTGGCAGGAGCCTGCCTATGCGGAACTCCTGCTGGCAATGCAGAAACGCATCCACGACTACGTTGTTGCCGACCAAGGCACAGCTCAAGAAGCGCTTGATCTTTTGATCGAAGATTGGACGGAAGTCTTCGAAGACGAAGGTAAGCTGTAACCCGGACGCAGGCAGGAGCGGGTGCGAACCCGCTCCACCTTCTCCCGTGTGTCGTAATCCAACAAGAACTGGCAATGAGATGTCTGACAGGTCCGTAAATCGCGTTGCGCAGGCAACGCCCGAGCGAGTTGCGCGAAAAATCAGGGGTTTATCCGACCGCGCGATCGCATGGATATTCATCTCCCCAACGATATTTCTACTGCTGGCAATCAACATCTTTCCGTTGATCTGGACCATCAAACTTAGCTTTACCAACTACAAGGCCAATCGGATCGGGCGCGAGGTCAAAGACGTTGGCTTCAAGAATTACGAGCGTATCCTAACCGACTCTGACACCTGGCTGAATATGCAGGCGACGGCGCATTTTCTATTCTGGACGATCTTCTTTCAGGTTCTGATCGGGTTCACTTTGGCGTGGCTGATCAACAAGAAGTTTAAGGGCAATGACCTTTGGACCACGATCATTGTGTTACCGATGATGCTGTCCCCGGCCGTTGTCGGGAACTTCTGGAAGTTCCTGTATCAGCCACAGATCGGCCTGTTCAATTACATCGTGTCCTGGTTCACCGGCAAGGAGCCGTCGAGCTTTGAGATGTTAGGCTCAGTAACTTTGGCCCCATGGGCGATCGTCATTGTTGATACATGGATGTGGACGCCGTTTGTTATGCTAATTTGCCTAGCCGGGCTGCGCAGCATTCCCGACTATATCTACGAGGCTGCCGAGATCGACCGGGCCAGCAAGCTGCGGCAGTTCCTCACGATTACTATCCCGATGGTGCTGCCATTTCTGATGCTCGCGGTGCTGTTTCGTGGGATCGAGAACTTTAAGATGTTCGACTTAGTGGTTCAGCTCACCGGCGGAGGGCCGGGTTCTGTAACGGAACTCACTTCGATCAATCTCAAGCGGGAGGCGTTTGAGAAGTGGCGCACCGGCTATGCCTCGGCCTATGCGATCATCCTTTTCGTCACCGTGTTCGGCCTTGCGTCGATCTACGTCAAAGCCCTGAACAAGGTGAAACAGAGATGAGTAGCTTTTCCGTCACCGAACCTTCGAACCGGTCCAAGTGGATCGCAGGCTTCTTGGTCATCACTTATGCGCTGATCACGATGATCCCGTTGGTGTGGATCTTGCTGACTGGCTTCAAATCGCCAGCCGATGCGATCAGCTATCCACCCAAGGTGGTTTTTGACCCGACGCTAGAAGGCTATGTCAACCTTTTCACCACACGCACACGGCAAACGCAGGAGTTTCTGGAAGCCAATCCACCGCAGAATTGGGCCGATGAGATCGTGCGCCAATACGACATGGTGATCGTTGGACCATCCAAGTTCGGTGAGCGCTTTATGAACTCGGTCATCATCGGGTTTGGATCAACGTTCCTGAGTATTTTTCTTGGCACTTTGGCGGCCTATGCCTTCAGTAGGTTCAAGGTCCCGCTTAAAGACGACCTTCTGTTCTTCATCCTCAGTACAAGAATGATGCCCCCGGTTGCTGTCGCCATCCCAATCTTCCTGATGTTCAGAAATCTTGGACTCAGCGATACGCACTTGGGAATGATCCTGCTGTACACGGGCGTGAACATCTCTCTGGCAGTGTGGTTGCTGAAAGGATTCATCGACGAAATCCCAAGAGAGTACGAAGAAGCCGCTCTCATAGATGGCTACACACGCTTTCAGGCATTTTACAAAGTGGTGCTGCCACAAGCCGCGACCGGCATAGCCTCGACAGCTATCTTCTGCCTCATCTTTGCATGGAATGAATATGCATTTGCCGTACTGCTTACCTCAGCAAATGCGCAGACCGCGCCGCCCTTCATCCCAACCATTATCGGTATCGGTGGTCTGGACTGGCCTGCTGTGGCGGCTGGAGCAACGATCTTCCTGATCCCGGTTATGATTTTCACCATCCTGATGCGCAAACACCTGCTGCGTGGGATCACATTCGGAGCCGTGCGCAAATGAGCGAGTTTCTTACCGGATTGATGCGGCTTCGCCGCGGCCCATGGGAAATGGTCGCAACTATCCTTATCGCACTGGGTGTCTTCATGCTGATGCAGCCCTTTGTCCTTTGGGCTTTCACCTACTCTTTCATCGTAACGCTGATCGGAACCGTTATGTTCATCATCGTCAGCCACTTCCCGGAGTAGAAATGGCCCAGATCATAGTCAAAAACGTAAAAAAGATGTTCGGCGATTTCACGGCTGTACGCGAAAGCTCGTTCACAATTGAGGATGGTGAGTTCTTCATGCTGCTGGGACCATCCGGTTGCGGAAAAACAACGACATTACGGATGATCGCGGGCTTGGAACTTCCAACATCTGGCGAGATTTACCTCGACGGTGAAGAAATCAGTCAACGGCCACCTTCAGAGCGAGACATTGCCTTCGTATTCCAGATGTTCGCGCTGTACCCGCATATGAACGTGCGTAAGAATATCAGCTATCCGTTGATTTCGCAGGGGATGCCACGTGCCGCGGTCAAAGCCAAGATAGAAGAAGTCGCCGGAATTCTGGGGATAACAGACATTCTTGACAGCCCCGTCGGAGGGCTTTCGGGAGGAGATAGACAACGGGTTGCGCTCGGGCGCGCGATTGTTCGTGACCCCAAGGCATTCATGATGGACGAACCTCTTGGTGCACTTGATGCAGAGTTTCGTGAACACATGGCCGAAGAACTGCGCGCGCTTCATGACCGTATGGGTGCGACCACTGTTTACGTTACACATGACCAGTTGGAAGCCATGCAAATGGGCGACAAAATCGTAGTGATGAACAATGCTGTGATCGAGCAATTCGGCACGCCTCAGGAGATTTACGACAAACCCGCTACGATGTTTGTAGCTAATTTTATCGGGTCTCCTTCGATGAACTTCCTGCAATTTCAGGGAAAGGTCGAACCTGGCACTGAAATGGTTCGCCTGAACGGGCATGACGAACCTGTTCCCAAACTGATGGAAGGGGCCGAAGGTGACTTGGTTTTTGGTGTCCGCCCCGAGCATGTTTTTCTATCGGATGCAAGCGCCTACCGGGCCAAGGTCCTGGCCGCAGAATATTTGGGAACCACCCAGATCGTGACATTGCAAAGCCCCAACGGTGAGCTGAAAGCCCGAATTGATGCACGCGAAGTCGTTAGCCCTGGCGAGACCGCGGGATTGGAGTTCCGCTCACCCGCAGTAACCCTTTTTGAAAAATCTACCGGACGCGCGTTGAGGTCCGCTCTGAACGACGAGGTGCTGAGCAATGGCTGAAGTCGTTTTGGAGAGTATCTCGAAGTCATTCGGCAATCTTAAAGCGGTGGATGATATCTCAATGACGATCCCCAACGGTGCCTTTGTGGTGTTGTTGGGCCCGACCGGCGCGGGAAAAACAACAACACTGAGATTGATATCCGGACTTGAGAAACTGGATTCAGGAACAGTGCGCATTGGCGGGCGTGACGTTGGAATAGAAACACCTGCCCAGCGCGATGTGGCGATGGTCTTCCAGCAATACTCGTTGTACCCGCATATGACAGTGCGTGAGAACCTGTCCTTTCCCCTGCGGTCACCGATCCTGAAGACGCCAGAGGATGAGATCGCGAGGAAGGTCAACGAAGTCGCCGAAATCCTCCAGATCCCACACAAGCTGGACAACAAAGCCACCGAACTGTCCGGCGGCGAAATGCAGCGCGTTTCAATCGGGCGGGCGCTAGTGCGTGACCCCCAGATATTTCTGATGGATGAACCCCTCAGCTCTTTGGACGCCAAGCTTCGGGCGGATTTGCGGGTCGAATTGAAAAGAATTCAGGCAGATCTGGGCTCCACGCTTTTGTATGTGACCCATGATCAGGTCGAGGCCATGACGATGGCTACGCATATCGGCGTGCTGGAAGAGGGCAGGTTGGTGCAATACGGCACGCCTCGAGATATTTATGAAAACCCCCGCAGCGTGTATGTCGCGAGCCGGTTGGGTTTGCCGCGCATCAACATTCTGCCATCCAACTTGTTTGGAGGGGATCACAAAGGCCCTCAGATTGGCCTTCGTCCCGAGAATATCATGGAAGGCGAGGGCAGTGATGCTCGTGTGATCCGTGCCGAGCACCTTGGTGACCAAACGCGATTGCACTTGGATTTGAATGGCCACACGGTCGTGACCTTGATTGATGTTCATCAGGACTACCCTGCCGGGCAAACGATAAAGATTCGTCCTCATAACCCGTTGTATTTCGACGCCTCCGGCGCGCGCGTGGCTTAAGGAGCAAAAGCATGGCCCAGTTCCTCAATACAAAAGAAACCCTTGTAACAGAGGCGATAGACGGCCTTTTGGCCTCTTCTGGCGGCGCATTGACTCGGTTGGACGGTTATCCGCATATCAAGGTGGTTTACCGCTCGGACTGGGACAAATCGAAGGTTGCGTTGGTCTCTGGTGGAGGGTCCGGTCACGAGCCAGCTCATGCAGGTTTTGTCGGGGCTGGAATGCTGACCGCCGCTGTTTGCGGAGAGGTGTTTGCATCCCCATCGGTTGAAGCGGTTCTTGCTGGTATTCTCGCCGTGACCGGCGAGGCGGGGTGTTTGCTGATCGTCAAGAATTACACGGGCGATCGGTTGAACTTCGGGCTCGCTGCAGAACGTGCCCGCGCCTTGGGGCGCAAGGTTGAGATGGTGGTGGTGGATGACGACATCGCCTTGCCGGACCTACCGCAACCGCGCGGTGTGGCAGGGACCTTGTTCGTACACAAAATTGCCGGCGCGCTTGCGGAAGATGGCGCTGATCTGGACACCGTGACCAAGGCTGCAAAAAGCGTCATCGATAAAGTGGTCAGCATCGGGATGAGCCTGGACACTTGCACTGTACCGGGGTCTCCGAAAGAGAACAGGATTGCGCCGGGCAAAGCTGAATTGGGCTTGGGTATCCATGGCGAACCGGGTGTCGAACAGGTGGAATTTGCCAATGCGGTCACAGCAATGTCCACCGTCGTGGAAAAGTTAAAACAACGGGTCGGTGCGGGGGAGTGTGTTGCGTTGGTCAACAACCTCGGGTCGACAACCCCTTTGGAAATGTCCGTGCTGACGCACGCTTTGTCCGAGACTGGTTTGACGAGTCACGTTATTGGTCCTGCGCCAATGATGACATCGCTGGACATGCATGGGTTCTCTGTTTCTGTGTTGCCCGTCAGCGAAGGCGAATTGTCGGCGCTTGAAGCTCAGGTCGGTCTGGTGGCATGGCCCGGCGTCAATTCTATTGGTCCAGTTCAAGTTGCACCTTTGCCTGATGGCTTGACCCCGATTGATCCTATTCCTTCAAACAACCCAGCCACAAAGGAAACGATTACGCGATTGTCCGAATTGCTGATAAATGCCGAAAAAGACCTGAACGAATTGGATGCCAAATCCGGTGACGGAGACACCGGTAGCACATTGGCAACTGCGGCGAGGGCACTGCAGGGTAGCCTGGACCGAATGCCCCTTGCGGATCTGACACAACTCTTCCCCGCTTTGGGCAACGAACTCAGCCAGACAATGGGCGGTTCTTCGGGCGTGATCCTTGCCATCTTTTTTAATGCTTCCGGAGACGCCTGCGCCAGTGGCGCGTCGATCCCGAAGTCCCTTGTGGAAGGTTTGAACCGCGTTAGCCAAGTTGGCGGGGCCAAAGTTGGGGACAGAACGATGATCGATGCGTTGGCTCCCGCGCTGGACGCTTTGCCTTTGGGTTTGGCTCAAGCTGCACAGGCGGCGCGCGAAGGTGCAGACAGTACGGCAAATATTCACCGTGCCAAGGCCGGTCGGGCTGCCTATGTTCCCGAGGAAAACCTAATGGGAAATAACGATCCTGGCGCTGAAGCCGTCGCCTTGCTGTTCGAGGGGTTGGCGCAGGAGATTAAAGGCTGAACGACTTGTGGAAGACCAAAAACACAAACTAAAATTGGTGAATAAGCCAACTGTGAATGACATCGCGCGCGTTGCGGGTGTTAGCTTAGCAACCGTTGATCGAGTCCTGAACAGGCGACCAGGCGTTCGGGCCGTGACCGTAGAAAAGGTTCAACAGGCAATCAATGAGCTTGGCTATGTCCGCGACACCGCTGCAGCTAACCTTGCGCGACAGCGTATCTATAACTTCTTGTTCGTGCTGCCCGATACCGACAACGAGTTTGTCGAAGCGCTCAGCAAGCAGATCGTTGAACAGTCACGCGACCAGTTAATTGAGCGGACGCGTATGAAAATTCAACGGGTGGCTCCGTTTGATCCTCAAGAAATTGTCGAGATTCTGGATGCGCTGGACAGTCGCGATATTGATGGCGTCGCCGTTTTCGGACCCGAAACGCCTTCGGTCCGGGATGCCGTGAAAAGAGCCCGGGACAAAGGCGTTCCGGTGGTGGCTTTGGTGTCTGACCTGCCTAGCTCGGACAGGGACCATTTCATTGGAATTGACAATGTTTCGGCAGGTCGTACGGCGGCTCAACTGATGGGGCGCTTTGTGCATCGCAAGGGAAAAGTGCTGGTGCTGACAGGTTCGCGCCTGGCGCGAGATCATTTGGAACGGCGCCAGGGATTTGATCTGGTTATCGCCGAGGATTTTCCGCATCTCGAAGTAGTGGCGTCGGTCGAAGGTCGCGATGACCCTGAGCTAATCTACAAGATGATGCCCGAGATTTTTGAGACCTACCCGGATCTCGTCGGGATCTACTCTTCCGCTGCTGGCAACGCCGGACTGATCCAGTTTCTGTCCGACGGCAATATCAGCAAAGATCTGGTGATTATTGCTCACGAGCTTACGCCGCTGAGCCGCGAAGCGCTGACTCGCGGGACTTTTGATGCGTTGATCTCACAGGATTCAGGCCACTTGGTCCGATCTGCGGTTCGTCTACTGCGCGCAACATCTGACAAGGTTCCGTTCAACAAAGCGCAAGAGCGCATTCGTATCGATATCTATCTGAAGGAAAATTTGCCGCCATAGAGGCATCGGTTTTTGGGGAGGAGACATTATGAAAACGATAAAAGGCCCGGCGTTGTTTCTGGCACAGTTTGCCGGAGATGAAGCGCCCTTCAATTCGTGGGACGCCATCACCAAATGGGCGGCGGATTGCGGCTATAAAGGCGTTCAGGTGCCCAGTTGGGATAGCCGGTTGTTTGATCTTGAAACCGCCGCCTCAAGCACGGACTACTGTGACGAGTTCAAGGGTAAGGCTAAAGAAAACGGCGTAGACGTCACCGAGTTGTCCACGCATCTTCAGGGCCAACTTGTAGCCGTGCACCCCGCATACGACACAGCTTTCGACGGCTTCGCCGCCGAAAGCGTTAGAGGGAACCCGAAAGCCCGGCAGGAATGGGCGGTGGATCAGGTTAAGAAGGCGCTGTCAGCCTCCAAGAATTTGGGGATATCAGCGCACGCGACATTCTCTGGCGCACTGGCCTGGCCCTATGTCTACCCTTGGCCGCAACGTCCTGCAGGTCTGATCGAAACGGCGTTTGATGAACTGGCCAGCCGTTGGATGCCAATTCTGGATCACGCGGAAGACTGCGGCGTCGATGTGTGCTATGAAATCCATCCGGGCGAAGACCTGCATGACGGGGTGACCTTTGAGATGTTCCTCGAACGGACAAGCAACCATGCTCGGGCATGTATGTTGTACGACCCGTCACACTATGTCCTGCAATGTCTCGATTATCTTGACAATATCGACATCTACAAAGACCGGATCCGGATGTTTCATGTCAAAGACGCCGAGTTCAACCCGACCGGTCGGCAGGGCGTCTATTCCGGTTATCAAGGCTGGGTTGATCGGGCAGGGAGGTTCCGGTCGCTTGGCGATGGTCAGGTCGACTTCGGGGCTGTGTTCTCCAAAATGGCGGCGAACGACTTTGACGGCTGGGCTGTGGTAGAATGGGAGTGTTGTTTGAAACACCCTGAGGACGGGGCGCGTGAAGGCGCGCAGTTCGTGTCCGATCACGTTATCCGCGTGACCGAGAAAGCCTTTGACGACTTTGCGGATGGTGGCACAGACGAGGCGGCCAATCGGAAAATGCTGGGGATAGACTGATGGTAACTGGACGCAGTGAAGAAACATCTGGCCGCATTCGCCTTGGCATGGTTGGCGGCGGCAATGATGCGTTCATAGGCGGTGTGCATCGAATTGCCGCTCGCTTAGACGACAAGTTCGAGTTGGTCGCGGGTGCTTTGTCTTCAACGCCGGAGAAATCCAGGGAAAGCGGTGCGGTGTTGGGACTCGACCGGGTCTACGACGATTTCAAGCAGATGGCGATCAGAGAGGCGCGTTTGAAATCGGGGATAGAGGCAGTCTCGATCGTCACGCCCAATCACGTTCACTACGCCGCCGCGCGCGAGTTCCTGAAGCGCGGCATTCATGTGATTTGCGATAAACCCCTCACCTCGACCCTTGTGGATGCCAAGAAGCTGGTCAACGCGGCAGAAAGTTCCGGTGCGCTGTTCATTCTGACCCACAATTATACCGGCTACCCCATGGTCCGTCAGGCGCGTGAGATGGTCGCCAATGGGGAGATCGGCAAAATCCGCGTGGTTCAGGTTGAATATCCGCAGGATTGGTTGACCGAGC
Source organism: Ruegeria sp. YTSC230 (assembly GCF_059609665.1). NCBI lineage: Bacteria > Pseudomonadati > Pseudomonadota > Alphaproteobacteria > Rhodobacterales > Roseobacteraceae > Ruegeria > Ruegeria sp. YTSC230. The sequence goes on from NZ_JBXWMC010000001.1 coordinate 11,218, forward strand.
AGCAGGACTTCAAACAGGCCGAATGGCGAACCGATCCTGAGCGTTCCGGCACAGGGGGGTCGACCGGTGACATCGGAACCCATGCTTATAACATCGCCTGCTTTGTGACAGGTCTGAAACCGGAGAGCCTTGCAGCTGACTTGCAGGCCTTCGTGCCAGGACGCAAAGTCGATGACAATGCGCATGTCCTGTTGCGGTTCGAAGGCGGCGCGCGCGGGATGCTGTGGTCGTCCCAAGTTGCCCCTGGAAACGAAAACGCCCTGCGATTGCGCGTATATGGTGAAAAGGGTGGGCTTGAATGGGCGCAGGAAGACCCGAACTATCTTTGGTTTACGCCTTATGGCGAACCAAAACGTCTGATCACCCGAAATGGGGCTGGAGCCGGGGATGCCGCCAATCGGCTGAGCAGGGTGCCTCCGGGTCATCCGGAAGGGTATCTGGAGGGGTTTGCAAACATCTATAGTGAAGCTGCGGATGCCATAATAGCGTTTCGAAATGGCAATTCGCCTGATCCGTCGGTGATCTATCCCACCGTTCAGGATGGGTTGAATGGTGTCAGGTTCGTCGCAGCTTGTGTGCAAAGCTCTGCAAGAAATGCAGCTTGGGTAAAGTTGGAGTAGCGCGATACTCGCCTTGACAGGGCGTCATCCATAATTAATTTTACCAATTAAAATAAAACATCAAAGGGTGACGCCGAATGTATCTTGGATTGGATTTGGGAACGTCGGGTCTCAGAGGAATTCTGATTGATGACGCCGGTCTCGTCGTTAGCGACGCAGAAGCTGGCATTTCCACATCGACGCCAAAACCCGGTTGGTCCGAGCAGAATCCGCCAGATTGGATTAACGCGTGCACAAAGGTTATTGCGAAGCTCCGGTCAGACAACGCATCGGCATTCGCAAAACTGCGCGGAATTGGTCTGAGCGGGCACATGCATGGTGCCACCTTGTTGGATGCCGAAGGTGAAACTCTAAGGCCCTGCATTCTATGGAATGACACACGATCTGCAAACGAGGCAAAAACACTCGATCAGTCTCCACAGATGCGGACCATTTCCGGGAACATTGTTTTCCCGGGTTTCACAGCGCCGAAACTGGAATGGGTGCGGTCGCACGAGCCCGAGGTTTTCTCAAAAACAGCCAAAGTTTTATTGCCGAAAGACTATCTTCGGTTTTGGCTGACAGGTGAGTACATCTCGGACATGTCAGACAGTGCCGGAACATCCTGGTTGGATGTTGACAAACGGCAGTGGTCTGAAACGGCGCTGGGTTTGGGGCACATGCAGGCCGCACAGATGCCGCGTCTTGTCGAAGGGAATGAGCCGGCTGGTGAACTGAAAACCGAGCTGCGGCATGCATGGGGCCTTTCTGGTCCTGTTGTCGTGGCAGGTGGCGCAGGCGACAACGCAGCGGCGGCTTGCGGTATCGGGAGCGTAAAGGACGGTGCGGGTTTCGTGTCGTTGGGAACGTCCGGAGTTCTTCTTGTTGCTCGGGATGCATATGCCCCGGCGCCTGAAACTGCAGTGCACTGCTTTTGCCATGCTGTTCCCGAAATGTGGATACAAATGGGGGTCATACTCTCGGCAACAAACAGTATGAATTGGCTTTCAAGCAATCTCGGCCAACCTGTGGAAAAACTGGCGTCGATGGTACCTGATAGCATTGCCAGACCTTCTTCGATTACGTTCCTGCCGTATCTTTCAGGCGAGCGAACGCCGCATAACGACAGTCGCATTCGAGCAGCATTCTTGGGTGTCGACGTCGCATCGGGCCCCGCCGATCTGACCCAATCTGTGATGGAGGGCGTTGCCTTTGCGATGCGTGACTGTCTTGAAGCCTTGAAAAGCACAGGAACCTCGCCGACCAACTTGATGGCTGTTGGAGGAGGCGCAAGATCCAGGTTTTGGTTGGAAACACTTGCTACGGTATTGCAAGTGCCTTTGGACGTTCCAAAAGGCAGCGAATTCGGCGCAGCCATGGGCGCTGCACGTCTTGCGATCTGTGCCGCCAACAATGCAAAGCCCGGCGACATTATGAAGCGGCCTAAAATTCAGGAAAGCATCGACCCACGCAACGATCTGGTCGAACCCTATGAAAGGGAATTCGGGCAATATCGGCAGTACTATAAGGCGCTGGCACCTTTGACGGGTGGATGATGGTTGAAGTTGGAAAACCTTCTCGGTTCGAAACGGTTATACTGAATGATGGGGACATGCGAGCCTCGGTCCTGAGCAATGGGGCGTTATACTCAAGGTTGGTGGTACAAGGACGTGCGGCATATTTTGGGGTTTGATGACCTAAATAAATACTTCACCGATAAAACCTATTTGGGCGCGACCGTTGGCCGTGTTGCGAACCGGCTCGGCGGCGCGCGGTTCGAGTTGGAAGGCACTGGTTTGGAGCTTAACGCCAATGAGAGTGAAGACCCTCTACATGGGGGAGCGGAGGGGTTTTCAAAACAATTCTGGAACCTTGAGCAGACCGCACCAAACGAAGTGGTAATGCGTTACCTTTCACTCGACGGGGAAAGCGGCTTTCCTGGGAACGTCCGGTTCGAAGTCAGTGTCACGCAACGGAACCCATGGTCGACCTACACACTACAAGGTCATTCTGACCGGCCTACACCGATCAGTCTTTCACAACACAACTACTATACTTTGGGCAGCGCAAGGGGTGTTGACGCACACGAGCAGGAACTCGCCTCAGAGCGGTACTTAGAAATTGACGAACAAGGAGTTCCGTCCGGCGGGTTGTGTTCGACCAAGGACAGCGAATTGGATTTCTCTACACCTAGATCGATCAGGCATGTTCCGATGCCGATCGACCACTATTTCTGCTTTGATCAAGCCCGTGACCCGACAGATCCGGTCACGAAATTCACCGCGTCGTCCGCTCTTTTTCTGGCCGCTTATGCTGACCAACCCGGAGCACAGGTTTATTCGGGTGCCCATATGGCGAAGCCACTACGCGGTTCATCTGGTTCGTGCATCGAGCCATCGGGATGCCCGAACGCGCCCAACATACCTTCGTTTCCCTCGGTCATTTGCACGCCCGAAAAACCGTACCGGCATGAACTCTCGCTCGAGATCACGGAAGGTGGCAATGGGAGTTAGGCTATTCATTCCCATCATCAGCTTTTTGATTGCTGGCACCAGCGCCAATGCTCAGGAACTTGGACCACCTCCGACTTTCCTTGAGCCTGATTTCCACCGCGTTGAATTGGGACAGTTGCTTTTCTACGATCCGGTTTTGTCCGGCAACAAGAACATCAGTTGTGCGACCTGTCATCACCCTAGGCTTGGCACGTCGGACGGCCTTTCGCTCGGCATCGGGGAAGGCGGGATCGGCTTGGGTACTGAACGCACGCTGGATACTCAGAATACGCCGGAGCAACGTATCCCTCGAAACTCACCGGCGCTTTGGAATCTTGGTGCGACGGAGTTCGCGACGTTTTTCCATGATGGGCGTCTTGAAGCCGATCCAACGCAACCAAACGGGATCAGAACTCCTTTGGGGACACATATGCGGTCCGGTTTTCAATCGGCATTGGCGGCACAGGCGATGTTCCCGGTGCTTTCACCAGACGAAATGGCCGGTCATTACTCCGAAAATGACGTCAGCGAAGCGGTTCGATTGGGGCTATTGACACAACAAGGTGGAGCGTGGGACCTGATTGCGGCTCGAGTTGCCGCCATCCCAGAATACAAGCAGCGCTTTGATGCCATTACGCCGGGTAGTGAGATCTCATTCACGGCCATTGCAAACGTGATCGCAGATTTCATCGCATTCGAATGGCGCGCCGACAACAGCCCCTTTGATCGCGCGATGCGAGGCGAAGACGCACTATCTAAAAACGCCGAATTCGGCATGCACCTGTTTTTCGGCAAGGCGGGGTGCAGCAGTTGCCACGCGGGCTGGTTCCAGACGGATCACAAGTTTCATTCGATCGGTTTGCCGCAAATCGGGCCTGGAAAGGCCGCGCGGTTTGAGAGTCATGTTCGCGATGATGGGCGACTTCGTGTTACAGGTCGTGCCGAAGATGCGTTCACATTTCGCACGCCATCTCTACGCAATGTAACGCTGACCGCGCCGTATGGGCACAACGGAGCATTTGCGCGACTCGAAGATATCGTGCGCCACCATCTGGACCCGGTTACATCCTTGCGAAACTACACGGTGGAGATGGCTTTGTTGCCAGATTTCCCGGGCTCTGAAGACGAAACTCCCTTGCTGGAGCAGCAACATCTGGATGCCATTGCCAACAGCAACAGCTTGTCGAAAATTACTCTTACGGATCACGAGGTCGACGCTCTTTTAAGTTTTCTGGCAAGCCTTGAGGATCCGGCGCAGAGGCTGGGTGTGCCTGCCCAAGTTCCAAGCGGTCTGCCGGTAGATCAATAGTCACCGACGCATTTGAACAATCTGGTTCGGTGCCACGTCCTGCCATGTGCTGGCCTCTCCATCCGGCCAGACTACCCGAAGCTGTACTTGGGTTTCGTCCCCCAAACCGAAATGATGATATCCAGCCACGCCACCAGCATGTCCACCGCCAATGGTTATTTCTCGGGTTTGCAAACCTTGCGCGGTTTGAACCTCGACAAATCCACCGACCGCTGCCTGGTTGGATTTGTCCTGAGCAACATCAACCAACAGCCAATTGCCGCCTGTTGAGATATTTTGACTGACCTCAAGTTTTGATCCGCGGTTTACGACCACCAGATCGAGCCACCCATCGTTGTTTAGATCTGCAAGCGCTGCACCACGAGACTTCGCCGTCGAGGCAACACCAGCCTCTGACGAGGCTTCGAAAAACTGACCTTCCGGGCGCTGAACCAACAGGTTATTTGGGTCGTTCAGGGCAGCATCCGGCATTTGCTCTACATTGCCTTTGGACACGAAGATGTCGTCTCGGCCGTCATTGTTGACGTCTCCAAACTGTGCGTGCCAGCCGGTCGACGGCCTTCCGTCGTTGCCGACATGTGGTCTGTGGGCCGTTGTGCCTTTTTCGTAAGTTGCATCGCGCCACGTCGGGCCGTTGGTGTCCGGGTCAAACACCTGAAGCTTCTGGTCGCCCATCGAAGTCAGATAGACCTCGGGAAAGCCATCTCCGGTCAGATCGCGAGAGGCAATACCCATTCCCCAGATCGAATAGGGCAGCCATCCGTCTTCGGACGAGTATAATCGCGGCTCAGGCTCCATCGCCCATAGCTGCTCTTGCCCATTGCGTACATAGTAGTGGCGGTCATTGCTGACACGAAGGTCTGCGCGTCCGGTTCGTGCCCAGTCGGAAAACAGAATGGAAAGCGAGCAGAAGCTGGGTTCCAGTTGCTGGAGGGGGGCGTAGCTGCCCTCGTTCGGGCGATAGAGTAGGGTTGGCTCGCAGGATTCAAACGGGCCTTCCGGGTCGAAGCGATCCACGTAAGTTCCAAATGCCAATGTTGGCAAGGATTGGTCGTCTTCCCATGTGGCCGAAAATCCAGTGGTCCAGTGATCCACGGATTGGAACTCGATGTTATCGAAGGGACGGAACTGACAATCCGACTGACCTTGAAGCAGGACATCATCGCCCACACGCAATATGGCCAGATCCATCAAACCATCGCCGTCAACGTCCAATGGGTAGGCGCCGGTTACTCCGGTTAAGGACAGCTGATCCGGTGTCTCAATAAGAAAAGAAACCTCGCCCTCAGAGGTGTTTTTGAACAGCTGAGATCGATTGGACCCGCCCGCGACGAACAATTCGGGTAATGTGTCTCCGTTACAATCAAAAACCGCTACTCCGCCGCCAACAAAGTGCTCCCAACCGCCATCGTAAATATGAACGGGCACGTCGATGCTTTTGAATTGAAGCTGTGAATCGGCATCGGCAGCTGTGGCAAGAACGAGTAATGCCGCAAATTCAGGACGCATTCGCCGCAAGCCCCTTTACCTTCAGGATCGAGACCTGTTCGATCCCATACGCGGCAGCACCTTTGGCCCACATCAGATCGCCCCAGTGATGCACTTTGATTTCAGGCAAGGGTGCGTCGACATTCACAACACCATTTTGAATGCGCGTCATAACCTCGGCCGAGCAGAGGTGTTCAAAGCTCATTTGCGCACCTGACACAATGATGCATTGGGGATCGAACAGATTGATCAGATTGGACACTCCAAGACCAAACATCTGCCCCGCACGCGCAAGCACCGAGGTGGCTCTGTCATCACCGGAATTGGCGCGAGTGTGGATGTCCGAGACCGTTTGCATGTCGTCGGCGTGACCTGTGACAGTCATTTCTCGGATCAAGGCGTAGTCCCCAACATAGGCTTCCAAGCACCCCCGTTGACCGCATTGGCACAGAGCGCCGTCGAGTTGCACTTTGGTATGCCCAAACTCAGCCCCACAGCCTCTTTTCCCGCGGTAGAGCCTACCGTCCAAAACGATACCGAGGCCAACACCATGTTCGATCGTGACAACAAGAAAGTTCTTTAGCCCTTTGCCTAGCCCAAAAAGCTGTTCGGCTTTTGCGACGAGGTTGGCGTCGTTTTCCACGAAGGCAGGGCAGGGGAGCTCTTTCGCAATTAAAGGGTTGAAATCAATGTTTCTTTCGGTCACCGAAGACGACCAGTGGACAAAGTTTCTAGCTGCATCAATCTGCCCAGCCAATCCGATTGAAATGCCAGCCAAGTGTTCGATTGAAAGACCGACCTGTTGGCATGTGTCTTCAAGGGCCAAGCGGATAGTCGATATAAGGTTTGCCGGCGACATTCGGGCGTCTTCAAGCTGGGCCTTGTGCGACGTCACCTCGTTCCCTTCAAAATCCACGAGAATGACCGAGATCATTTGGCGTGCAACCTTCAGGCCCGCGACAAGGAACGACTGGCCGTCCAATTGCAGCAAAACTCTGGGTCGCCCCCTTTTTCCCGACTTTGACTGTGCTTCGCCTTCAATCTCTTTGATCAGCCCTGCCGAGATCAAATCAGCCGTTGCTGAGGTGATCGTGGCAGGACTGGTTTCCAAGGCGGACGCGATATCAATCCGTGATACGGATCCCTTGCTTCTGATCTGTTCCAACACCCGCAAGCGGGTTGCGTTTCTTTGGTCTAAAGAAACCACAGACGCTTTGCTTTTCAGCATCTTGCCCTCTCGAATCTTACTCTGGACCCAACTTAAGTGAATTTAATGGTGTCTTGTAGGCTAAATATTTTACCGACTGAAATAAATATGGTATTCAAATTTGTGAGAGCCGCGAATCGAAATGCGATGGCTCGGCAAATGGGAGGAAATCATGAAAAAAATTCTCAGCTTTTCGGCTGTGGCCACTTTGTTGGCTTCGACCGCATTCGCAGAGCCAGTGGTTGGTGTAAGCTGGTCGAACTTTCAGGAAGAGCGTTGGAAAACGGACGAGGCGGCAATTAAGTCGGCGCTTGAAGCAGGCGGCGCCGAGTACATTTCGGCAGACGCGCAATCGTCTTCCGCAAAGCAGTTATCGGACATTGAAAGCCTGATCGCCCAAGGTGTGGACGCGCTTATCATTCTCGCGCAGGACGCACAGGCCATCGGACCGGCTGTTCAGGCAGCGGCTGACGAAGGTATTCCGGTCATTGCTTATGATCGCCTGATTGAGGATGACCGTGCGTTCTATCTGACTTTCGACAATGTGGAAGTCGGCAGAATGCAGGCCCGAGCTGTCTTTGAGGCCATGCCCAAAGGCAACTACGTGATGATCAAAGGCTCTCCTACTGATCCGAACGCAGATTTCTTGCGGGGTGGACAGCAGGAAATTATCGGAGCCGCAGTAGACAGCGGTGACATCGTAATCGTTGGTGAAGCCTATACGGATGGTTGGCTGCCCGCGAACGCGCAGCGAAATATGGAACAGATTCTGACCGCGAATGAGAACAACGTGGATGCAGTTGTTGCTTCGAACGACGGGACAGCAGGCGGCGTTGTTGCTGCGCTGACGGCACAGGGTATGGAAGGCATTCCGGTGTCCGGTCAGGACGGCGACCATGCGGCCCTGAACCGAGTTGCGCTGGGAACTCAGACAGTTTCGGTATGGAAGGATGCCCGTGAACTCGGAAAGGCCGCTGGCGAAATCGCTGTCGCACTGAGTGGTGGAACAAGCCCGGCTGACGTCGAAGGCGCAACGAGCTGGACATCACCAGGTGGCACCGCGATGAATTCGGTCTTCCTCGCGCCGGTTCCTATCACCAAGGACAACCTGTCCGTCGTTGTGGACGCCGGATGGATCCCATTGGAAGATCTGTGCCAAGGCGTTGAAAACGGACCTGCTCCTTGTAACTAATCTTCAAAGTCCCTGGCTCTGTCTGGGCCGGGGACCATTGCTGAATATGAAAGATCGGAAATGACCGAAACTTCGTCTCAGCCGGTACCTGAAAAAGCGAAACCCAGCCTGTTCCATCAATTGGAACTGGATATGCGGCTTTTGGGAATGATCGGCGCATTTGTCATCCTGTGTATCGGGTTCAACATCTTCACGGATGGACGGTTCTTGACGCCTCGGAACCTGTTCAACCTCTCCATCCAGACGGTTTCAGTGGCCATTATGGCGTGCGGAATGGTGTTCATTATCGTCACTCGCCACATCGACTTGTCGGTAGGAGCGCTGCTGGCAACAACCTCGGCCGTGATGGCAATGACGCAAACCGAGCTTTTGCCGCAAATACTTGGGATGGGTTTGAACAATCCGGCAACCTGGGCGATCACAATTGTTGTTGGGCTGTTTGTCGGCACACTGATTGGTGCATTTCATGGCTGGATGATCGGCTATCTGACGATACCGGCTTTCATTGTCACACTTGGCGGGTTTTTGGTTTGGAGAAACGTAGCGTGGTATCTGACCAGCGGCCAGACGATTGGCCCTCTGGATAGCACGTTCCTGATGTTTGGCGGGACTAACGGAACTTTGGGAACAACGACAAGCTGGCTGTTTGGACTATTCGCTACTGCGATCGCGATCTGGGCGTTGTGGAGTGGTCGCCGCGCAAAAGCGTCACATGGGTTCCCTGTGAAACCTGTTTGGGCCGAGGCCACTCTGGCTGGGATAATCGCATTTGCTATCCTTGGGTACGTTTACATCGTAAACAGCTACGCTATTCCTACGCGCCGTCTGCAACGTATGTTCGAAGCGCGCGGCGAGACAATGCCAGAGGGGCTGGTTGTAGGATACGGCATACCGATTTCTGTCCTCATTCTGATTATCGTGGCTGTCACGCTGACAATCGTGGCGCGTAAAACCCGGTTTGGACGCTACATCTTTGCCACCGGCGGAAACCCGGATGCGGCAGAGCTTTCGGGTATCAATACTCGGCTGCTGACCGTGAAGATTTTTGCGCTTATGGGCTTCCTGTGCGCCGTTTCTGCTGTGGTCGCCTCGGCGCGCCTTGCAAACCACTCAAACGACATTGGCACGCTGGACGAACTGCGCGTCATCGCCGCTGCAGTGATCGGAGGAACCGCATTGTCGGGCGGCATCGGTACCATCTATGGCGCGATCCTTGGTGCATTGATCATGCAGGCGCTGCAATCGGGCATGGCAATGGTTGGCGTTGACGCGCCGTTTCAGAACATCGTGGTCGGCAGCGTCCTCGTGTTGGCTGTCTATATCGACATCGTCTATCGCAAACGACTGGGGGCAAAATGATGCAAGCACAGGATATGCAGAAAAAACCTTCCGGCACAGGGGGCGGTTCAGGCGCGCCGCCATTGGTCGAGATGCGCGACATCTCGATTTCCTTTGGTGGGGTCAAGGCCGTTGACCATGTGTCGGTCGATCTCTATCCGGGTGAAGTCGTTGGTCTACTTGGCCATAACGGGGCCGGAAAGTCCACGTTGATCAAGGTATTGTCCGGTGCCTATCAGATGGACCACGGCGAGATCCTGATCGATGGCAAGCCGGTCGAGATTGGCAATCCCCGTGACGCCCGGGCAAACAATATCGAAACGATATATCAGACGCTCGCCTTGGCCGACAATCTGGACGCGACATCAAACCTGTTCCTGGGGCGCGAGATGACGACGCCTTTTGGTTTGGTCAACGACGCAGCCATGGAGGCCGAGTGCCGAAAGATCATGGCGCAGCTCAACCCGAACTTTCAGAAGTTCAATGACCCGGTCTCCGCCTTGTCGGGTGGGCAAAGACAATCAGTAGCGATCGCTCGGGCTGTCTATTTCAACGCGCGTATTTTGATCATGGACGAGCCGACAGCAGCGCTTGGGCCGCATGAAACGCAGATGGTGGCAGATCTAATCCACCAGCTAAAGGCGCAGGGCATCGGGATTTTCCTGATCGATCACGACGTGCATGCCGTCATGGAATTGTGTGATCGAGCCTCGGTTATGAAGAACGGAAAACTGGTTGGGACGGTCGATATCGCAGACGTCACTGATGACGATCTTTTGTCGATGATCATTCTCGGCAAGCAGCCAACGCAAAAAGCAGAATAGGGTCAGGTATGACAAGCGGATTTTTCAATGGGATCGAACGGATCCAATATGAGGGCGTGGATAGTCAAAACCCAATGGCCTTCCGGCATTACAACCCCGATGAAGTGATTTTGGGTAAACGCATGGAAGACCATCTGAGGTTTGCAGTGGCCTGGTGGCATTCCTTCGCATGGGAAGGGGGAGATCCCTTTGGAGGACCCACCCTGGAGCGCCCATGGCATCCGCAGGACGACATGGGACGGGCCCGCATGAAGGCCGATATCGCTTTTGAGATGTTTGAACTTTTGGGCCAACCCTATTTTTGCTGGCACGACGCTGACATCCGTCCCGAGCAGGGCAACTTTGCTAAAAACCTCAATGCCTTGGAAGAGATCACCAATTACATCGGTGAAAAGATGCAGGTTTCAGGCACCAAGCTTCTTTGGGGAACGGCCAATATGTTCAGCCATCGTCGCTGGATGTCTGGCGCCAGTACTAATCCAGACCCTGACGTTTTTGCATACGCCGCAGCGACAGTAAAATCCTGTATCGACGCGACCCACAAGCTTGGCGGCGAAAACTATGTTCTTTGGGGCGGACGTGAAGGCTATGAGACCCTGCTGAACACGGATCTGAAAACCGAACTGGACCACATGGGCAGATTTTTAAACATGGTCGTAGAGTACAAACACAAAATCGGGTTCAAAGGTACCATTCTTGTAGAACCGAAACCTCAGGAGCCTTCCAAGCACCAATACGACTATGACGCAGCTACTTGCATCGGATTTCTCAGGAAGTACGGGTTGGAGAACGAAGTGAAACTGAATCTCGAGCAGGGCCATGCGATCCTGGCCGGGCATAGCTTTGAACACGAAATTGCAGTCGCGGCTGCCGGAGGGATGCTGGGTTCGATTGATATGAACCGCAACGACTACCAGTCTGGATGGGATACAGATCAGTTCCCGAACAATACACCGGAAGTTGCCCTAGCTTACTATTACATCTTGAAGGCGGGTGGTTTTACCACCGGCGGCACAAACTTCGACGCCAAAATTCGCCGACAATCGATTGACGCCGTCGATCTGGTGTCGGCTCATATCGGTGGAATGGACATATGTGCACGCGGTTTGAAAGCTGCCGCGGCAATGATTGAAGATGGTGGCTTGGATGCCGCTCTTTCGGATAGGTATTCAGGTTGGAACACTCCAAAGGCGGCCTCAATGTTGGAAAGCAGTCTGGAGCAAGTATACGACCGGGTCATAGATGAGGATATTAACCCGGCACCAAAGTCCGGTCGCCAGGAAATTCTGGAAAACTACGTGAACAGGTTTGTGTGAAAATAGTTGTTGTCAGAAGAACTTGGGTTGAGGCGGGCAGGGTGCCTTCGTAGCCTTTGCGCATGATCAAACAATCGCCATTCAAATACTTCAAGACCAGTCCAGAGGTCATTCCTCTGGCAGTCATGCTGTACGTTCGGTTCCCATTGTCGCTTCGAAACGTGGAAGACCTGCTGCACGAAAGGGGAATTGAGGCGAGCCACGAGACTGTTCGATTTTGATGGAACAAAGTCGGCCCGATGTTTGCTGCTGAGATCCGAAGAAAGCGGGTGCAACAACTTCGAGCCTTTTCAAAATGGAAGTGGCATGTGGACGAGGTTTTTGTGAAGGTGAACGGCAAACGCCACTATCTCTGGCGTGCAATCGATCACGATGGTGAGGTGCTGGAAGCAGTTGTCACCAAACGCCGAAACAAGCAAGCGGCATTGAAATTCCTCAAGAAATTGATGAAACGCCATGGTTGTGCAGAGAGATCGTGACGGATCGCTTCGCTTCCTACAAAGCTGCGCTCAGAGAAATGTGCGGGCCCGAAAAACAACAGGCGGGAAGGTGCTTCAACAACCGCGTCGAGAAATCCCACCTGCCGTTTCGACGAGCCCAAAGCAGACCCAGGGGCGTTCTGCGGCGAATGACCGTTTCAAGTCCAAACTACTTGATGCTGCGCGTGGCAGCAATGTCAGCTTTCAGGTCGCTCTCGTATTTTCTACATTGCGGGGCGAGGCGATCGCGGTGAGCTACTTTTAGCTCAATCGACCATAAAAGGTCATTCGGGCGGCTTCAGAAAGTTCGACACCGGGTTCGGCATTATAAGCGAGCACTGCGAGAATGCGCGTTAGATCACCTTCATTCGGTGCCACCCGGTGAATCGAGTTGCGGCCCCGGAAGAAGACCAGTGTACCGGCATCGGCCTCGACAATTTCCACTGGTGCCTTTCCGTCCAAAATTTCATTAACTTTCTCAAATCCCATTTCGCCTAAATCTGCATCGCGAACGGCGTTAACGTATTCGAACTTCCCACCCTTTTCAGGCGCTTGCACCATCAAGGTGATGGCAAAGGACGAGTTGTCAAAATGCCAGCCAAGCTCCTCTCCCTTTTCAGCAAAATGCAGGTTGATGGAAGATAGCGGGTCTGCGTATTGGTGCATCGCGTCTTCGCCGAGGACATCGCACAAGAAGCTCCGGAAAACCGGGGCGTCATAGAGTTGGCGCAACGGTGAGCCCTGTGGCATCAAATCATCGGTAATACATCCTTTGGATGAGGTAACGAGGCGATTGCGTGCATGGTCGTCAGCAAACCTTTCGTCTTTTGGGGTCAGGTAGACGTTGTGTTGCTTGGTTGACTTAAAGACCTTGTCTTTGTTGGCGGTGCCCTCGTCACGGATTGTATCAATCGCCCCCTTTTGAACAAATCCCGGCATCACGAAGACACCCGTTTCGTTAAACTCTTTCTTACAAGCTGCGCGGAAATCCGCATTGCCGATCGGAAAGGCTTTTAAGTCGATAATGTCTTTCAGCTCCATTGGTCTCTCCTGCCGTCAAGTTGCGTTGTTGACGTGATACAGAGGCACAAAGAACAAATAAAATTGTTTTTTGTTGCCTTTAAAGTGGAAAAAGTTATCCAAGCGTCATGGTCGAAATAACACTCAAACAATGCCGCTACTTCCGAGCAGTGGCGCAGACTGGTGGGATCGCTTCAGCAGCGCAGCTCGTTGGCATCTCGCAGCCCGCCGTTGCCCAAGCTATCGCCAAACTGGAAACTCAAACGGGACTTGTGTTGTTTCGACGCTTGCACGCGCGCGGAATGGAGCTGACGGCACAAGGTGTCGAGTTCCTTCGATATGCTGAACAAATGCTGGTTTACGCCGACAAAATGGACGTCGCAGTGGCAGATATTGCTGCTCACAGAATGGGAACATTACGCATAGGCTGCTTTCAGTCGATTGCGCCGTTCTACCTGTCGCACATCCTCAGCGTCTTCCCGAGACACATGCCTGGTGTAGTTTTGGATGTCGACGAACTTCTGCAAGAAGACCTGATCATAGCCCTGGGCCGAAGCGAAATCGACCTAGCGATCCTTTATGATCTGGGCATTGATGAAACCTTGTTCCGCATACGTCCTCTTGCAACGGCAGACCTCTATCTGATCGTTCCACCAAACCACAGGCTTTCAAAAAGGGCGTCCGTGTCAATTCGAGAGATCGACGGAGAGGAGTTCGTGCTTTTTGATGCGCTTCAAAGCCGGGACTATTTTCTTAGCATTTTTGCCGAGTTCGATATTGCACCGAAGATCACGTTTCGATCGTCGTCGATTGAATCGGTTCGCTGTAACGTGGCAAACGGGCTGGGTGTTTCGCTTCTCTCGATGAAACCTGCCGACAACAAAACCTACGACGGCGGTCGGGTTGTCCCGATCAAACTCTCAGATTCAATACCGCCGATGCGAATTGTCATCGCGTCACATATGGACGCCCCAGAGAATCTGCTGGCTGACAGGTTTACCGGCATTTGTCGGAGCCTGTTCCAGGACCGGAAAATTCCATAGGACGTTGCGAGGTTGGAAGCTAAATAACGTGGAGAGCGGTCATTTATCGGACGCTGGGAAACGCCTGCTTTGTCCGCAATGCGGTCTCTCGGGAAAATTTAGCAAACGACCGCATTGAGCCCAAAGCGCTCATCGTTTTTCAAGGTGAGCTGCGATCAATTGCGTGGCCAAAATGCAATAGATTTGGCTCCAATTAGAATACCATGCTAGCGTCTGAGAAACGCCGATCAAAAAAAAGGGATAGACAATGCCTGCGACACTTTATGATCGTTTGGGGGGAACGGATGGTATTCGGCGAATAGTTGACACGCTGGTGGACAATCACTCCAAAAACCCAGTTGTCTCTGCTCGATTTGCAGGAAGTGATATGAAGCACCTCAAGCAAATGGCAGGAGACTTCTTTATTACTGGTTCTGGTGGACCTGAGATCTATGCAGGCAAGGATATGGTTGCCGCGCATCGGCACATGAACATCAGCGGAGATGAGTTTGTCGCAGTATTGGACGACGCCGTGAACGCACTACAGGCAAACGACGTTGGTCAGCGGGAGCAAGAGGAAGTTTTGTACATTCTATATAGCCTCAAAGGGCAAGTCGTTGGGATTTGAGTATTGCGTGAACGGAGTGCACACGGAAAAGTGAAAACTCGGTCATTGGATTATTTTAATGTGGAGCAGGTATCGCCCAGGTCTTGCTGAACGTCCACTGATGGCGCCAATTGACAGTGAGTTTGAGAGCTTTTTCTTGGTCTCATTCTTGCTATCTTGCTGCGTATGATCGCGTTAGGAAAATAGTGGTGCGCTATTTGGCAAAACTATTTGCAGGAATTTTCTTCCTTGCTGTGGCAGTTTCAGCCACTAGCGGTGCGGCAGCCACAGCGGTGGAGTGTAGCAACGCCGGAGGGTTACCGAAATGACAAACGGAGAAGCGGTATGTTCTTTTCGCAGCAGAACTTGCCCAAGTGAATGAAAAACATATCAGTCGCTCAGACAATGGCACCCCAAAACTTGTGGGGGCTCGCAATGCACGGGCAAAGACGAGTGTAGCACGAAGCAGGGTTGGTCAACAAAACCGCCAATGTGTGTCTATGAGAGCGGTAGAAATTCTGAAGGCAATTGCACCAAGAGAAACAAATGCGAGGCGGACCTAGTTGTTCGGGTAGCCTGCACCTAATGAGTTTGAGGTGCTGTTCCGGCGACTCCAAGAAACCTTGAAAAAATTCATTCGTGCATTTTCGGCAGCCCAGATGTTCGCCTTGGGCAAGAGTTGCAAGAGTCAATAACTTGGCTTCGGGCAAATACAGACGGCAGCTTTGTCCGCAGAGTGGTCGTTCGGATGTACTGCAGCGAAGGTCCGCATCGAGCCCAAAGCGGACGTTCCGTTGCAGCGAAAAGCCATGTAATGCTCAGTGCATCTCAATGAATGTGACATCAACTGAAAACACGAATAGCACCGCGTTGTTTAGACCATCACAATCGTCAATAAGCCTGAAAATTAGACGCTCCTTCCCTAGGCAGCATCCAACCAAGCCTGAATGACTTGAAAAATCTGATCTATGCGTAAAACTAAGAGCATGAGTGAGTATTTTGATGAAATGTTCAACGGCGATGGATCACTTAGAGGTCCATACGAAGAGATCGGCCGCTGGTTTAATGCGGAAGACGCATCACGACTGAGGGCGAAACAGCGCGAAGCCGAAGAAGTGTTTAGGCTGACGGGCATCACTTTTAACGTATACGGCAAAGCCGAGGCCGAGGAACGTCTGATACCGTTTGATATCGTACCACGAGTTGTTTCAGCGCGGGAATGGCAGCGGCTGGAACGCGGTATCGAACAGCGGGTGCGGGCAATCAACGCATTCCTACATGACATTTACCACCGTCAAGAAATTGTCCGGGCCGGGCGCGTGCCGGCAGAGATGATTGCCGGAAACGAGGCCTTCCTGCCGAAGATGCTTGGTGTCTCACCGCCCGGTCAGGTCTATACGCACATAGTCGGGGTCGATCTGGTGCGAACCGGACCAGACGAGTTTTTCGTTCTGGAGGACAACGCCCGTACACCATCCGGGGTCAGCTATATGTTGGAGAACCGGGAAACGATGCTAAAGATGTTCCCCGAGCTCTTCAGCGCGACGAATGTTCGTAATGTTTCAGACTACCCCCGCAATCTGAGACGATCTCTTGCTGCCTGCGCGCCGGCTTGCGCCGACGGGGAGCCAACCGTCGCGGTGTTAACCCCAGGCATCTATAATTCGGCCTATTACGAACATGCGTTTCTTGCTGATCAGATGGCAGTGGAATTGGTCGAAGGCCACGACCTACGCGTTGTTGATGGGCGGGTCTGCATGCGTACCACCAGAGGTTACAAGCCCATCGACGTACTTTACCGCCGCGTAGATGACGACTTTCTGGATCCCCTGAATTTCAACGCCGATAGCGCCTTGGGCGTACCTGGTATCCTGGACGTTTACCGTGCAGGAGGTATCACAATCGCCAACGCACCGGGGACCGGTATTGCTGACGATAAGGCGATCTATTCCTACATGCCTGAAATCGTTGAATTCTACACGGGTGAGAAACCCTTGCTGCAAAACGTCCCGACCTGGCGCTGCAGTGATCCCGAGTCTCTCTCCTACGTGCTGGACAACCTGTCCGAGCTTGTTGTGAAAGAAGTACACGGGTCTGGCGGTTATGGAATGTTGATCGGACCGACCGCCAGCAAGAAAGAGATTGCGGCGTTCCGCTACAAGCTCAAATCGCGGCCCGGGAACTACATTGCTCAGCCGACGCTGTCGCTTTCGACGGTTCCGATCTTTGCGCGCTCGGGACTTGCGCCCAGACATGTTGACCTAAGGCCGTTCGTTTTGGTGTCACCCGAAGGGATCAAGATCACACCCGGCGGTTTGACCCGCGTGGCGCTTAAGAAGGGATCTCTAGTCGTAAACTCAAGCCAGGGTGGCGGGACCAAAGACACCTGGGTTCTGGAGGACTGACCATGCTGGGAAAAACTGCAGGTGGGTTGTTTTGGATGTCCCGATACCTTGAGAGGGCGGAAAACACGGCCAGGCTGCTTGAAACAGGTCAGCGGATGGCGTTGACCCGTACCAAGAACTCCGCCGAGGAATGGGGCTCTGTTCTGAAAACGGCCGGCGTTCTGGATGCGTACTACGCCAAATACGATGATGTTTCAAAAGACAACGCGGTAGATTGGGTGCTGCGCGATGCTGATAATCCATCCTCGATCAAGTCAGTCATCAAACAGGCACGAGACAACGCGCGCCTTGTTCGAACCGCGTTGACCCATGACGTCTGGGGTGCAGTAAACTCCACTTGGATGCAGATCGATGAGATCATGAAGCGCCGTGTGAATGAGCGTGATTTGCCTGCGACGCTGGAACTTATTCGCCAACAGGCGGCTTTGGTTCGTGGTGCCACATTGGGAACCATGCTGCGCAATGACATCTTCGACTTCACCCGTATTGGTACGTTTGTCGAGCGGGCCGACAATACCGGGCGAATTCTGGACGTTAAGTACTATGTTCTTTTGCCCACGGCCTTTTCAGTGGGCTCATCACTGGACAATATTCAATGGGAAAGCATCCTCCGCTCTGTTGGTGCGGGTGGCGGGTATCGAATGACTCATGGAGAGAAAACGCGGCCGTCTGATATTGCCCAGTTTCTGATCTTGGATCAGCGCATGCCTCGCAGCCTGCACTTTTGCTGCAGAAAAATTCAGGAGAACCTGTCATACCTGCAGAAAGACTATGGCTTTGCCGGGCCTTCGTGCGAGGCGTCTAAAGTTCTCTACGAGAAATACCTGGATCAGCAAATCTCCGATATTTTCGAGCTCGGACTGCATGAGTACATTCAGGATTTTCTGACAGATCTCGGCAACTTAAGCCGTCAGATAGAAATCGATTACCGGTTCTATGAGTAGCAAATGAAACTGCACATTCGACACGAGACACGATACGATTTCGACGCGCCGGTTCCCTTCGGGCTGCAGCAGCTGAGGAAAACGCCAAAGTCATTTCGCAATCAGAGCATTTTAAGTTGGAGAACCAAGATCTCCGGCGGGCGCAAAGAGCTTACATTTGAAGACTACCACCGCAATACGGTGGAGTTGATCAGTTTCGAGCTAAATACCCGAAGCATCTCGTTGATCTCCGAAGGCGTTGTTGAGGTGGAAAACACACATGGCGTACTGGGGCGTCATGAAGGGTCGACACCATTGTGGCTATTCAAAAGAAGCACACCTCAGACAATGCCGGGGAAAGGGGTCGCCGATGTGGTAGGCGCGTTGCCAACAGGCAAACCACTTGAGCAGATGCATGCCCTGTCTGAAAGAATTCGAACACAGGTCGCGTACGAGGTTGGAAGTTCGCACCCGGGTTGGAGCGCAGAAGACGCTCTCAGAGCAGGTTGTGGCGTGTGTCAGGACCACGCGCATATTTTCATTACCTGCGCGCGGCAGATCGGAGTGCCGGCACGCTATGTATCCGGTTACCTTATGATGAACGAAACGGAACTACAGGACGCGACCCATGCCTGGGCCGAAGTGCATTTGGATGGTTTGGGGTGGGTCGGGTTTGACGTTTCAAACGGTATTTCACCTGACGATCGATATGTACGTGTCGCGACCGGTCTGGACTATTCCCAATCTGCACCAGTAATAGGGAACAGAATAGGGACAGCGGGCGAGCAATTGACAGTGCAGTTGCAGGTCGCACAGCAGTAACGGAGAATCTGATGACCTATGCTGTGGGCATGCGGCTGAACCGCGGACTGGTTTTCATGTCCGATACACGCACAAATGCAGGCGTGGACAATGTTTCGACCTTCAACAAAATGTTCAATTGGACAGTCGAAGGCGATCGGTCGATCACAATCTTAGCAGCTGGAAACCTGGCGACGACCCAGGCCACGATAAGCCTTCTGGAAGAGCGTACGAAAGCGCCCGCAGATCGTTCGCCATCGATTTTAGAAGCGCCGACCATGTTTCAAGTTGCGCAATTGGTCGCAGCTACACTGAATGACGTCATCGAGGAGCATGCCCGGTCCGGTCAGCAAGCCGACAGTGCCTTTCACGCGACACTCATTTTAGGTGGGCAGATAAGGGGCGGCCCGTCACGCCTGTTTCTAATTTACCCCGAAGGCAACTTTATCGAGGCTGGCGACGACACCCCGTTCTTTCAGATTGGAGAGACAAAATATGGTCGCCCAATTCTGGTACGCGCCTATGATCCGGAAATGAGTTTTCCGGAAACCGTAAAACTCCTGCTTGTAAGTTTCGACTCCACAATTAAGGCCAACCTATCTGTCGGCGCTCCGCTTGACCTGCTTCTGTACGATGAAGACAGCTTTGAAAGTGGTACACGGTCCAGATTCGAAACCGACGACCAATACTTTCGCATTATTTCCGAAGGGTGGGGCGACGCATTGAAATCTGCCTTGTCCAAACTTCCGGAATACAACTCTTAGGGAAAACTAAACGGTTGAATGCCGGTTTTGTCCGCGGTGTGGTCGTTCGGATGTACTGCAGCGAAGGACCGCATCGAGCCCAAAGCGACCAGCGCGGCGACATACATAAATGTCTGTTTCCATCTCCAAGAATAATTGCGACGGAAATTAACTAATCAGCCGTTGTACCAATTCGGACAACGGAGAAAAAATGCCGGACTGCGCACGAATACTACCTTTCATCGCATTGGTTGTCTTTTCTGGGATGAGCTTGCTCGCCATAAAAGCATTAGAGACGCTTGTTGTCGTGGGGTACACCCCGTTAGAACGCCTGTCACTGACGGCGAACCCAATTGCGTGGGGCGATGCCACGCGACAGGCAACGCGACCTTTGAGTTGAAAACCTTGGAGTGAAGAGCGTGACCCTCACGACCAGATCGCACCGAATATAGAAACGGAACACTGCTCATGAAACCTGATATCCTGTTCAATTCCATTGTGGCATTTGCCTTCATTGCCGCGCCTGCGCTTGCCGACTCACCGAGGCTTCAAACGCCTGCCCCCGTCATCTACTTGGCCGACAACCTTGACGAACAAGACGATCTCGGTTGGTGCATTGACACGCTTGGCAGAGGATTTGCCGAGCGACTGCAAGCCCATTCCTGCAAACCGGAAGGCGGCGACGTGCAGTTTTCGTTCGATGCCAAAACAGGAAATATTCAATCGGTCGCATTCTCGGACTATTGCATGTCTCATCAACCCAATGAGGAAAGCACGTTCGCCCTCGTCTCCTGCGATACTGCAGCAACTGACCAGCAGTTCGTATACGACCCAGAGAGTAGGGCCATTCGTACATCAGACGACGAAACCACTTGTGTTTCCGCTGGCCAACACAGCCAATCTGCCGGACCGTACATGTCACGGGCACTCGTTTTAACTGACTGCGTGACAACTCCTGAAGCGCTCAAGGAATGGGTGATTCTAGAATGAGACGCGCTAACGACTTCACAAAAGGACCTTTGCTGAAACCAACAATTTTCCTAATCGCGCTATTCTTTGTGACGCCCGTGGCCCTACAGGCCGAGACCTTCTCTGCGGATGTTTGGGCCGACAATTGGTTCGAACTGCGCGTAAATGGCACCCAAGTTGCCGAAGACAGCGTGCCGATCACGACGGAACGCTCGTTCAATGCAGAGAGCTTTGATTTCACGGCTGAGCGCCCCTTTGTACTGGGTCTTGTGGCCAAGGACTTTAAAGAGGATGACACGGGACTGGAGTATATCGGCACCCGTCGTCAGCAAATGGGCGATGGTGGCGTGATCATGCAAATCAGGGATGCCTCTGGCGCGACTGTGGTAGTAAGCAATGCTGACTGGCAATGCCATGTGATCCATGCCGCACCGCTAGATAAAACTTGCGAAAACGAAAACGATCCCGTGGCAGGCACAGCCCCGTGTGGATTTGATGCCAGCGAAGAACCCGCAGGCTGGGATGGTGCTGACTTCGACGTATCGTCTTGGGCAAGCGCAAGCGTTTTTTCTGAGGCTGAAGTCGACCCAAAATTCGGGTATGATGAAATCTCTTGGGATGCGTCCGCCGAATTGATCTGGGGCCCGGATTTGGAACAGAGCAACACCGTTTTGTGCCGTTTGACCGTCAACTAACACCCAAGGACAACCAACATGTTGAAATCAACCCTCATGACCATTGCTGTTTTAAGCACTGGGATGGCCCATGCGGAAAACGTCGAAATTTATGTCGTTGATATGCTCGACAACATTCAGAACGGTTATTGTATCGACATAGCAAAAGGTAAAGGTGCTTCTGCCAATCCCAAAGATGGGCTCCAAGCGCACACCTGCTACAGCCCTCTCGGCGAAGTGCTGGTCGATCAGGCGTTTGATCCAGAGCAATTCGCGGACGGTGTCCTCTTTATGCCTGAGTTTTACGTCTGCATGCAGGCTACCTTGACCGAGGCCGATGCGCCCGCTGAATTAGCTGCCTGTGATGGCTCTACAGCCCAAAGTTGGGTTTTTGACGGCGAAGGCACCATAACCCCTGCGGCTGCCCCAGAAATGTGTCTAACCCTGACGGGTGAGACCAGAACCGGTCGCAGCGAGGAAAACCAGATGATGGCAATGACGCTTCAGGCGTGCTCTGAAGAACAAGCGGCGTATCAGACTTGGTCTAATCGCACTGCGGACTGAAAGGGGCCAAGGAGGCACCCAAGTTGTGCTTCTGGGGCCGACAAGCGCGTCTGTGCAGATTTCTGTAAGTATCGTCAGAGTTCGTGTTTTTGAAAAGCCGATATTAGATTGAGCGCCCAGAATTGGCGCTTTGTCCGCAATGCGGCCTCTCTGGAAAATTTAGCAAAAGACCGCATTGAGCCCAAACTCTCGAATGCTGCGCAAAAGAACGTCGGTACGAATTAGGCGGAGGCCAGCCGTTGACCTCTGCCTTATGGGGTTATTTGCTGAAAAACTCTGCCACAGCATCAGTCGACGCTTTAACTGCCTCAGGCTTGTAGTAGAAGTCCACATGAGAGAATTCGTCAAACGCCAATTCTTTATGTTCGTTCGTCAGCTTGGCAACAAACTGGGTTGAGCAAGGCGCGATAGGTGTCTGGACACTCGGAGATCGACTTCCAAGTGAATGCAATGACTACTCGTCGAAAGTCTCTGTTGGTAATCGCAATGGCTGATCCGCACAATGCGCGGGGACAAACGGTGGCGCTGAATGATGCGGTAAGCAGTCTTCCGCAGTTGCACTCTTCAAATTCAACACGGAGACGAGGTCATCTTGCTCAAGCCCAACATGGCGATGGCTTGGATAGGTCGGCCAATCTAAGGTCTTGCTCGAAAAGCATTGTGGCTCCGTTAATAGGGACGGTAATCGATCAGCAGGAAATCCCACCTGTAGTCGAATTTTCTTGATGGGAACTCATTTAGTTGAGGAAATCTTCACCGAATTTACTTGCAACGTCGACCACACGGTTATCGTCAGTTTGAATGGAGTTCGCGGGATTGCCTCCTCCAAGCTCAGCCTTAGCGGAGGTCATCCAAAAAGCTCGTTGCCAGGGCGTCATATCGGCCGGCAGCGCCTTTAACACAGTTTCCATCAAGGGAAGCGGAGTTCCGTCTTCTGCGAACTGAAAAGATGGGTACGCGTTGATGCCTTCATATGGGACAGAAAAAACCTTTCCGGTCCTCTTCCAGATCTCACCTATTCGCGTGATTTGCCAGGAACCTTTCTTCCACTGCGCATGAACAGATCTATTGTCCAGCAACGGATATTTCCGGGCAAACTCATCTTTGCGGATGTCATCGACCGCGCAAAACGGTTCTTCGAACTTGGTAAAATACATCTTCTAACCAACAACACTTGTTGAAACACACAAGTCCATACTGTCAGAAACCCAACTTCTTGAAAGTAAGATTGTTCACACACTGTAATACGCTCTTTAGTGAGGGCGCAGGCTCACGTTATTGAATTTTAATAATTTATTTAAAATTCAGTTCGAGGGAAAATCGCCATCTGCTCAGCGTGAAAGTCCACAATGCCGCAGATCGGGGCGACAATCATTGCAACATGAACGTATTGATCACACATCATGTATGAGCCGCGTAGAGGTCTGCATCGAATGGGTTATACGAAGACTGCATTATTGATGGCCGCAATGACGGCCTTGTTCATGGGGTTGGGATACCTTCTGGCAGGAGCGGGCGGCATGCTGTTCGCATTGGTGCTGCCAGCAGGCATGAACCTGTTTACATGGTGGAACTCAGACGAAATGGTCCTTCGTTTGCACAACGCAAGGCCAGTTTCATCTGGTGACCATGCAGGGTTGTCCCAAATGGTCGGCGTAAAAAATTCAAACCGTTTTCGCGAATCCAAATTGAGTGGCTGCGACGGCGGGGAGGTTAATAGTAAACGATCTTTCAGGAAATGATATCTGAGAAACGATACTCGTGTCGGAAGATCACAAAGCGTGAATGTCGAATGGATCGGAGAAGCCCTTGATCTGGGTCCCGCCAAATGTCTCCTGAATATCAACTCCGTCGAGCAGATCCAGGGTCTCTTGATCGACCAAAATCCGGCTTCCGGTGTTCTGGGTTTCCGCTTCCAATCGGGCTGCGAGATTTACCGAGGATCCGATACAGGTATAGGTCGCCCGGTTGTCAGTGCCGGCATAGCCCGCGACGACTTCGCCTGTGGCGATACCGATCCCGATCCTTAGACTCCGTTCTCCATCCGCGAGCCGGTCGTGATTCAGCATCTCTATCATGCTCTGCATTTCATGCCCCGCAGCTACAGCACTTTGCGCAGTGTTGTTCAGAGGTTGTGGAACACCGAAGAGAGCCATCAACCCGTCACCCAGCATCAGGCTGACAATGCCGCCATTGCTGGTCACCGCCTCGAACATCAACGTGTAAAAGGTGTTGAGTAGATCAATTGTTGCCTCGGGCGCTAGGCTTTCTGAAAGTGCTGTGAAACCGCGAATGTCGCAAAAAAGAACCGATGCGTTTGCACGTTTGCCACCGATGGCAAACCCAGACTCTTGTAGGTCTTGCGCAACCTCGGTGGTTGCGAAGCGTTCGAGAAGGCGTCTTTGTTCGTCCCGCAGTCGCTTCTTTTCAAGACCGCTGGAGACGCGGGCGCTGAGAAGCGTCTTGTTCACCGGCTTGGGCAGGTAGTCTTCTGCGCCTAACTCGATGCAGCGCACAATATTGTCGAGCCCTTCGACCGAGGAGGTCACAATCACCGGCAATTCGCGCAGGTCGGGGTCCGCATTGATTGCCTCCAGAACCTGAAATCCGTCCATTTCCGGCATTTCGATATCGAGTAGAAGCAGGTCATAAGACTGACTCGACAACATCTCCATCGCGACGAGGCCGTTCTCCGCGACAGAGGCTTTGTGCCCCAACAGTTCAACGTTGCGAGACAGGAGTAGCCGATTGACTTTGTTGTCATCAACGATGAGGAGATGGCCGGGTGCATCAGTCATTGTTCAGGGTCCGCAGGGCCACAGCAGCTTTGGCGAAAACGGCCTCCAGGGCTTTCGCATCTGTAAGGTCGCCAGTCGCGGGCATGTCCCCGAGCTCGATTTTTCTTGCCAACTCGGCCAGCGTAGTCGCACCAAAGGTGTTTGCATTCGATTTAATGGAATGAGCCGCGCGGCGATATCCATCGGGGTCGGACGCGTCGGCAGCCGCTTTCAATTCGGCAATCATGCCGGGGGCTTCGTCGAGAAAGGTGTTTACAAGCTCGGCGGCGAATTCGTCGCCAGTCGCGTCCTTGAGTTCAGCGAAGATATCAAGATCAATTGGACCGTTTGTCATGGATTACTTGCTTTTCCTGGGAACATTCAAAAGGGCTTCGATGAGAATAGGCAGGCGGATCGGTTTGGCGATGTAGTCGTCCATCCCGGCATCTAAACACATCTCGCGGTCGCCTTGCATTGCGTTAGCGGTCATGGCGACTATACGCGGTCGGTCTTCTCCGGGAAAATCTTTGTTTATGCAGCGTGAGGCTTCAAGCCCGTCCATTTCGGGCATCTGCACATCCATTAATACAACATCGTATGTTTGCCGGTTCACGCTTTCGACCGCCTCAGCGCCGTTGCTGGCCAGATCAGCTCGATAGCCCATCTGTTCAAGCAAGCGAAGCGCAAGTTTCTGGTTCACCAAATTATCCTCAGCCAGCAGAATACGCAGAGGGTGCCGTTTGGCCATCAATGGATCAGTCTGGGGTTTGTCTGCGGGCTTGGTCGGTTTCACGGGAGTATCTTCGTTTGAAAACAACGTGACCAGAGTGTCGAAGAGATGCGACTGACGCAGCGGCTTGGTGAGGTTGGCAGCAAAGAGGCCGTCTTCGAGGTCGATGTCGCGCGGACCAAGAGAACTAAAGAGGATCAGCGGCAAGTCCGGATGCTTGGCCCGAATTTTCCGGGCAAGTTCCTCACCATCCATTTCTGGCATGTGCATGTCGAGAATTGCCAGATCGAACTTTTGAGCCTTCTCGAGTGTGGCCAGCGCATCGGACGGGGTTTCGCAGGTAGTGGTTTTAGTGCCCCATTTCTCGGTCTGGAGCGACAAGATTTTACGGTTGGTGGCGTTGTCATCCACCATAAGGATGCGTTTGCCTTCAAGCTCGGACTGAACGCCCACCAGATCGCGCGACGATGATTTGACCGGTTTGGAGGGTTTGGCCCGGATCGTAAACATAAAGGTCGAACCATGCCCTTCACCGTCACTTCGTGCCCACATGGTGCCGCCCATGAGTTCCGCAAGACGCTTGGAAATTGCCAGGCCGAGTCCGGTGCCGCCATATTTGCGGGTTGTTGAGCTGTCTGCCTGACTGAAGGACTGGAACAGACGGCTCATACCTTTTTCGCTCAGGCCAATACCAGTGTCGCGGACTGTGAAAGTTAGCTCAAGCGATCCGCGTTTCTTGGTGGTTTGTTCAACAGATAAAACCACTTCCCCGCTTTCGGTAAACTTCACGGCGTTGGAAAGAAGGTTCAGCAGGATCTGCCGCAACCGGGTCAGGTCGGCACTGATCGCAAGGGGCAGAGCGTCGTCAAATTCATAGGCCAGATCAAGCTTCTTTTCGGCGGCCTTGCCGCTGATCAGATCTAGCGCGCTTTCGATACTTTCACGCAGGTCAAACGGATGGTTCTCGATGTCCATCTGCCCGGCTTCGATTTTCGAAAAATCGAGAATTTCGTTGATGATGCCAAGCAGCGCGTCGCCACTGTCGCGGATCGTGTTGGCATAATCGCTTTGTTCGGCATCTAACTTGGTATCCATCAGGAGCCCACTCATCCCGATAACGGCATTCATCGGTGTACGGATTTCGTGGGACATGGTGGCGAGGAACGCGCTCTTCGCTTCGTTAGCAGACTCGGCCACCTCACGGGCCTTTTCGGCCTCGCGGAAAAGGCGCACGTTCTCAATCGCAATAACAGACTGATCCGCAAAAGACTCAGCCATAGCAATATCGTCGTCCGAAAACGGTATTTTTGATTTCCTGATGAAATAGAGCCCGCCCAAACACTTGTCTCCGCGCATTAACGGTATGCCAAGAAAAGCTTCAAATCCGTTTTCTTCGTGAAGCTTCTTTGCCAAGCGCGGTAAGCCCTGCGACGTCAAATCGTGTACATGCATGGTTTTCCCGGACAGTAACACGGACGACAGAAAATTATCCTTCGGGTCCAACGGGTGTCGGGTTCGTCCGAAATCACGTAATAGGCCTTTTGGCGTCGCCAAAGCCACTTGCCACCAGAAACTGTCATCTGACAAAGCGGCGCCTGCCATGTCGCATGAAACAAGCCGTGTCGCGGAATTTACAATCGCCTCAAAAACAGGTGTGGTATCTGAAGGCGATTGGCTGATCACCCGCAGTACATCAGCACTGGCAGTCTGTCGCGCTAAGGAAGCCTGAGTTTCATTGAACAGACGCACGTTTTCCAGCGCGATGATAGCCTGATCCGCGAAAGATTCGGCAATGGCTACTTCGTCATCACTGAAAGCCTTCGACGTTTTCCGAATAAAGACGAGAGTGCCGAAACAGTCTTTCCCTCGCATCAAGGGTACCATCAAGAACGACTTGAATCCTTGTCGCTCTACGATTTCCGTGTCCCGCGGAGATAGTTCATCAAAGCGCGATTCATCCAATTGCAGCGTCTTGCCGCTCTGGATGACGCGGGATGGCAGGTTGTCGTCGGGATCAATTGGCAGGCGCTCAGTCCAAGTGATTTCCTCTAAACCATCCGGAGTTGCGGCCGCCACTTGCCAGTATTCAGTTTTGTTAGCCTGCATGGCAATCGACAAGTCGCAATCGATGAGAGCTGTAGCCAGTCCGACAATCTTCTCAAAAACCGGTTTGGTATCTGTCGGGGATTCCGAGATCACTCTGAGAACATCCGCACTTGCCGTTTGGCGAGAGAGTGCGACTTGCGTATCGTTGAACAATTTAGAGTTTTGAATCGCTATGATCGCCTGCGAGGCAAAAGTCTCCATCTGCTTGATTTGCTTGTCCTCAAAGGCGGCTTTATTTCGGCTGCCCATACTGATGACACCAATCGTGTCACCGTCGCGTATCAAAGGTACAGAGAGAACCGACCTGTATCCTTGCAAGTTGGACCTAAGGACCGGATCATAGTTAGGGTCCGCTTGAGTATCCTCAACGTAGTCGGCGCGCCCATATAAAAGCGCCCGGGCGGTCGCCGACGTTTCCCCTGGCTCAAATGGATGCGACTCGAGGAATTTGGCAAAATTCTCTGTGAGATTGTGCCCGGCAAAGAAATGGAATTTTCCGTCCTCGGGTTTCTTTAGCGCCACAAAAGCATCCTGTAGGCGGCAGATGCGCGACGAAACCGCTACCAACGCTTCCAAAACCGGCTCTAAAGCGTCAGGGGAACGGGAAATCACCTCGAGCACTTCGGATGTCGCCTTCTGATACCCCAGTGCCTCTTCAACTTCTGCAGTGCGGGCCTGCACTTCTTTGAACAGTCGCGTATTGTTGATGGCGATCACGGCCTGGGACGCGAAGGTTTCGAGTAGGCTGACTTGTTTGTCGCTAAACGCAGCTGCCTGCCGATGCGCCATAACAATAACGCCAACGGTTACGCCATTGCTGACCAAGGGGACACCAAGAGTGGTAAGGTAGTCCCCGATCTCAGCCGCTTTTTTCCATGTGTAAGTCGGATCCCTACGGGTGTCTTTTATATAGACCGTCTTGCCTTGCAGAGCCGTGCGCCCGATGCAAGAACCTTCCTCGGGCGCGATAGGGTTGTCGGACAGGAATTTGAGAAAAGCATCACTGACATTGTGAGACATGGCCACGCGGTATAGGCCATCGTCAGCATCCTTCATTGCAAAGAACGCGTATTCCGGTGAACAGATACGCGACGAGACCTCCAGAATGGCGTCCAAAACCGGAGGAAGATCGTTCGGTGAGCGCGAGATGACGTCGAGCACTTCAGACGTCGCCGTCTGATACTTCAGCGCCTCCTCGACTTCAGCAGTACGTTCCTGAGTTTCCCGGAACAGCCGTGCGTTCTCGATGGCGATGCTGGCTTGATTTGCAAAACCCTGAACGAGTTCGACGCTGTTTTGTTGCGGCGGTCCGGCCTCTGCCCAACCGACAATTATAACGCCCCAAATCCGCGCCTCTGCCCGGATCGGTACGGCCATCAAGCGCCGATACCCAGCCTTTCGGGCAAGCTCTGGACTGAAATACTCGGGCCCCCGCGCATCTGCTAGATGCTGGACTTCGCCGCTTTCCACGACCAATGGAGCCAGATGACCCTTGGAAGGTACCAAGGGATAATCCGAAGTCAGTGCCTTCAAAGTAGCCTGCGGAAACCCGTATTGTGCGCAGAAATGATAGAGGTTGCCGTCAAAGCGCTCGAGGACGCAGAACTGCGCTCCACAAAGCTCAGCGGATTTTTGCACGACAAGGTCAAACACAGGCTGGATGTCGGAAGAAGCTTCGTTGATCAGGTGCAAGATTTCAGCACCGGAACGTTCGCGCACCAATGCGTCTTCAACCTCGGTCGTGCGCGCTCGTACTTCCTCGAAGAGCCGTGTGTTATTGATAGCAATCAACGCTTGGGAGGCGAACGTTTCCAAGAGCGCGATCTGTTTTGAATTGAATGGTGCAACTTTGTCGTGGCAGAGCACGATCACACCGACTACAACCTTATCCTTGACCAATGGGACACCCAGAAGCGAGCGATACTTGCCAATACGCGCCGCTTCCTTCCAGGCGTATTCGTCAGCTTCAGTGTCCTCGTAGTAGACTGTTTCTCCTCGTGCAGCTGTTTGGCCAATACCGCTCCCATGACCTGCCGCCACTGGGTGTGCCTTCATGAACTTCATGAAATCACTGTCAAAGTCGAGCATGATGTCAGTATGGTAAAGGTTGTCTTGCGGATTCAGAATCGAGATTGCCGCATATTTTGGCTCGCAAATTCGGCTGGCGACTCTCAGTATCTCCTGCAGCACCGGCTCCAGCTCATTCGGAGATCGCGAGATCACAGACAACACGTCCGACGTGGCGGTTTGATACTCCAGCGCCTGCGTGACTTCTTCTGTCCGCTCCTCCAACTCGTGGAAAAGGTTTGCGTTGGTAATCGCGATAACGGCCTGATCAGCGAAAGTTTCCAACAACTTGATCTGCTTGGCGGAAAAACCCAAGACCACTGACGCCCCAAGAGAGATAACGCCTACGACTTCACCGTTTTTAACCAGCGGAAGCCCAAGCAATGATTTGTAATCACCCACGCCGCTTTCTTCCAACCAGGTGTAGGTGTCATCCGCTTCGACATCTTCGACATAGCTTGTGCGTTTCGACAAGATCGCACGCCCACTTACACCGTTCTCCGTTGGCGAAATCGGGTGAGCTTTGACGTATTCTGCAAAGGCCGTATCCTGTGTGAGCGTCGAGTGCACATGAAAAAGCCCATCGTCCGGGTTCAGCATTGCGACATAGGCATCCTGCAATTCGCAGATGCGCGACGCTTCTTTAAGAATGGCGTCCAGAACGGGCGACAGTTGATTGGGAGACGCTGAGATCACACGCAGCACTTCGGATGTTGAAGTCTGATACTCCAAGGCTTGCGTGACTTCCGCCGTACGGTCTTGCACCTCTCGGAACTGGCGTACGTTATCCATTGCGATGACGGCTTGGGCCGCAAATGTTTGGACCAGAGCGACGTCATCATCCGAAAATGGCGAAGCTTCGCGGCGATAGAGAACGATCACCCCAAGACCCGTGTCGTCTTTCATCAACGGCACCGCAAGGACCGAGCGAGCCCCTTCAATCTCAACCATCTGAACCCGTTTTGGATCGCGATCCTGATAATAAAGCGGATCATCTGCAATATCGTCTTGCCGGATGATCTGGCCATCGATCATAGGGCGGATTGCAACCAGTTCCGTACGGGTCAAGGGCTCCACGAACCCCTTCAGGGCCTCATCAAAATCCGTTCGCGCTCCGATATTGGCCGGAATTGTTGCAAGGCCACGTTCGTGATCGGCGACACACAGAAAGGCCAGCGGCGCTTTGCACAAACGGCTGGCATTTTCGAGTATGCTATTGAAGACAGGGCTATCGTCATCGCGACTGCGGCTGATGACTTCTAGGATTTCGCGCGACGCTTCTTCCCGTTCAAGTCGTTCCTGAACTTCACGAAACTGGCGCGTGTTTTCGATGGCAATGACTGCATGTTTGGCGAACTCTTCAATCAACTGCACGTCAGTGTCAGCAAATGGCCGCACCTCACGGCGGCTGACCGCGATGGCTCCGATGGCCTGATCTTCTTGCATCAGGGGGACTGTAACGCGTGACCGAATGCCTTCGATCTCAACCATCATGGCGGCTGTAGGATGGCCCGAGCGATAAAAATCCGTGTCGGTCAAATCATCGATGCGACCAACCTTACCTGTTCGTATCGCAGTGGCTATGGGAATCGATTCGTCCAACTGCCACTCGTCTCCGACATCAAATTCGGTTCTCTGATGCCCCCAATTCGCCGCCAACCGCCCGTGGGTCCCGGCATCGTTGATCAGAATAAGTACTGCCTGATCTGCGCCACACACCTTGGTTGCCTGCTGAAGCACTGAATCAAAGACGCGCGCATCGTCGTCACGGCTTTGGCTAATGACCGTTAAAATTTCCTGCGTTGCCGTCTGACGCTCCAACTGCGTGTGCAGCTCATTCAATTGTCGCGTGTTGTCCAAGGCGATCACGGCTTGGGCGGCAAAGCCCTCTACCAGAGAAATCTCGTCGTCCGTAAAGGCCCGAACCTCGCGTCGGTAAATCCCGATTACGCCCACGGGCGTGCCATCTGCCGACATTAGCGGGACCGTCAGAAATGACCGGACACCTTCTTCGTCTACAAGTTGACGGCGCCATGGGTCGCCTTTGATATACTGGTCAGTCAGGCGCAAATCGACATTGTGAATAACGCGCGCCTCGCGCACGGACTCCGCAATCTGGAGATGTGAGTCCAGTGACCAACGATCTACGCCAACCTCGTAGGTCGCCAACTGATCACCAAAATGGGCCGCATATTCAAGGTGGGTTCCAGCCTCATTCAAAAGGCTCAATGTGGCGACATCTGTTTCGCAAAGCCGAGCGGTGTTTTCCAGGATCGTCTGGAACACCGGCGTCTCATCTTCTCGTGATTGGCTAATTGTCTCAAGAACTTCACGCGAGGCGCCTTCGCGTGCCAGGCGGATTTGCAATTCGCGGAATTGGCGAACGTTCTCAATGGCGATTACCGCTTGGGCGGCAAAGGTTTCGACGAGCTTAACCTGATCGTCGGTATAGGGCCGCACCTCGTCTCGCGCCAACATCAAGCATCCGATTGCACCGCCGTCCACCTTTAGAGGAACAAACAGATTGCTGCGGCACCCATGCTTGTCGACAATCAACTTGAACCGTTCATCGCCGGATTTGTGGAAATCAGTGTCTCCCATATCCACAACGCGTTTGGTCTCGCCGCTGAGGATTGTTTCAGTCACCAGAGAATTGCCCGGCTCCATCGTGTATTTACCGTCGCGCCAGAGCTGCTGAATGTCAGGGTGCAGGTTAACACTGGCCACGAGCCGCTGAAGAGCGTCGCCTTCCTGTCCAAGAACCAAGCCAGCAAAAACAGCGTCGCAAAGGTCTTTGGCAAGCGCGACAATCAGATCGCAAACCGGCTGTACGTCGTCCTTGGTCACAGAGATCGCCTGCATCACGCGAGCGGTGGCTTCAAACCGCGCCTGTTGATCAGCTGCGCTTAACTCCGAACTTGGCGCAGATGATGGCGCAGGACTTATAGGGGTCCCTGATGCCTTTTTGTCGCCCAACTGCGCCCAAACTCCCACGTCAATTCTGACTAACAACTGCCCGGAGTTTAGAGAGCATGTAATAGAAGTCACTGGAATTCTTTACGGATGATGCCCTTTGCATTCATGCACATGCGAGCACGGCCCACTAAGCTCGGATCATCCAGCAGGTCAGCGCGATGAATCAACAGTATAGTGTCAAGGCGCTGAAGGGCCTTATAGGCCTTACTGCTCAGGGCCTCCATACGCGCTTCGAAATCCTCAGGATGTTCGACCTCTGAGGTGCTCCACCGAAGGTTTAGTCAGCAGAACTTGTGTTGAAGCGGGCAGGGTGCCCTCGTAGCCTTCGCGCAAGATTAAGCAATCGCTATTCAAGTACTTCAAAACCAGTCCAGAGGTCATTCGTCTGGCGGTCATGCTGTACGTTCATTTCCCACTTTAGAGACGTGGAAGACCTATTGCATGAGCGTGGTATTGAGGTGAGCAACGAAACCATCCGCTATTTGTGAAACAGGATTGGCCCGATGTTTGCTGCTGAGATCAGACGGAAGCGTGTCTAGCAACTGCGCGCGTTCTCCCAATAGAAGTGGCACGTGGAAGAGGTTTTTGTGAAGGTGAATGGCAAGCGGCATTGTCTTTGGCGGGCTGTTGATCACGAAGGCGAGGTACTGGAAGCGATTGTCACCAAACGTCGAAACAAGCATGCGGCATTGAAATTCCTCAAGAAATTTATGAAGCGACACGGTAAAGCGGAAAACGTCGTCACGGATCGCTTCGCATCGTATCGGGCCGCTCTCAGAGAGCTTGGTGCAACCGAAAGACAGCAGACGAGCAGGTGGCTCAACGACCGCGTTGAGATCTCCCACCTGCCATTCCGACGAAGAGAATGCGCCATTCAACGTTTCAGGCGCATGCGAAGTTTGCAGAAATTCGCCTCCGTCCATTCCTCTGTCTACAACCAATTCAACCAGGAGAGATCTCTAACTAGCTGAGACACTTTCAAACTGACACGCTCCGGCGCTCTTTCCGAGTGGCGCGATCTTTGTGCCAAATAAAGGTCAGCTATGCTGGACTAGCTGAGACTGGTTCGAATTTGTCTAACAGCACCGCCATAAATATATGGCAAATCCGACCACCCTTTGACCACGCTAGAAACCGTCGATTTTGCGGTTTCCCAGAAAGTTTCTCACGTTCATGTTCAGTTCTTGTTCTGGTCCCGCTTAACCGGGCCTGCTTCGCGAGTCGCTTTTGACTGGCACTCTTCGAGTATTTTTGGACCATGGCCAGCCTTTTGTGACCTGTGATGGCCGAAATTTGGTGGTCAGTTCATCCCGCCTCTGCCAGTTCGCTTGCTGCGCTATATCGCAAGCCGTGAAGGCTGTAAGCGTCGAGGCCCAGCTTTTTGCGTTGCACGATCGTGGCCTTCTGAATTTGGTCGTAGTTCAGTTTACGACCATGTTAGTCGCAAAGGATGTAACGCAGGCTATTGGTCCGCAAAGTCCCGGAGTGTGAGAGTTCAGCCAGCGCAATGCTTTGCCAGTACAGCGAATGGCCGGTTTGTAGAAGTTTCACTGCGGCGTATGACGTCAACGTCAACGGCCAGAATGGGCCGGTATTCATCCAAGTGAAATGCGCCTGACCTCCGAATGTTGTACCGCCCACAAACGCCTGGGCCAGTTCAGTCATCCATCGGTGCTTGAGCAGGACAAAAATTGCTCATTTGACAACATGTATTTGCGACCCACATGCTGAAACGTGAAAATCGAGGTGGAACGACCAAAGGTAATTTCATGTTTAGATCATCAACCCGTCGTGAAGCAGAAAGTTTGTTAAGCGGACTTGCTCTTGGATTTTCTGCCGACCCATTCATGCGTTGGCTGTATCCTGAACCTGCCGATTTCCTTACCCACTTCCCGCGAGTAATGGACTTCTTTGGCGGGCGTGCATTTGAAAAGGGTAGCGCGTTTCAAAACGATGATTTCACTGCTGGCGCACTTTGGCTTCCGCCAAGCATTCACCCTGACGAAGAACGGCTTGTCGCCTGTTTTGAGCAGACGGTCTCACCAGAAAAGCATGATGCGTTGTTCGAAACCTTCGGGCAGATGGACAATTATCATCCCGATGAAGACTGCTGGCATTTAGCTTTTATTGCGGTCGATCCAATTCGCCAAGGAAAAGGGTTGGGGTCCGCGTTGCTTGAATGCTGCCTTAAACGTTGTGACGAAGATGGAAGACCTGCTTACTTGGAGTCGACAAACCCTACAAATCTATCGCTGTATAGGCGCTATGGTTTCCAAGAGATGGGTCTAATAAAAGCCGACCAAGCCCCCCACCCCTGTTTCCGATGTTTCGAGCCGCCCAATAGAGAGAGATCAAACGGCTGCATTGTCTGCGATCTGTGAGTTTGACAGGCTTCCTATCTCGCCGCTGCAACGAATGGCGGCAAAGAGGGCTGCGACCGCAGCAATTCGGTTGGCTACTGGATGTTGGCTGTGGCCCGGAACGTTAACTTAACTTGCCATAAAGACCCTGACAGCCTTATTAGGCCTGAAAACTCACACTTAGGATTAGAATTCCCGGGATGGACGGCCAAAAAATGCTGTGATCCTATGCTGACGCAGTTTATGAGCAATTAATGCGGTCAACTTCGCTTATTGTCATCTTTTTAGCGGCCATTGCAGCGAGCATTGGCCTTAATCTGG
Source organism: Ruegeria sp. YTSC230 (assembly GCF_059609665.1). Classification (NCBI taxonomy): domain Bacteria; kingdom Pseudomonadati; phylum Pseudomonadota; class Alphaproteobacteria; order Rhodobacterales; family Roseobacteraceae; genus Ruegeria; species Ruegeria sp. YTSC230. The sequence goes on from NZ_JBXWMC010000001.1 coordinate 46,527, forward strand.
TGTCATACCAATACTTCCTTTCGGAGGAGCTTTCGAAAGCGCAGGGCCGACTTTCTCTCTATCAAAGTTCGGTTAACAGCGAACTCGAACGGTTTTCCCACTTCACATATGTGCTTTCACAAGACTCCTATGTCATTGGAACGGCCGAAGGTGACGGCACGGGAATATTAAACCGACGGCTCGAAGATTTTGCGGCGCGGGCGGGACTGGATGCGATCTACCTGATGGACGAGGACGGGATCACGATTTCCGCATCGAACTACCGCGACACTGAGAGCTTTGTTGGCCAAAACTACGCATTCCGCCCGTATTTCCAAACTGCCATTTCCGGTGAACAAGGCCGCTTCTATGCCATTGGGGCAACGACTGGCTTGCCGGGCTACTTCATTTCCAACGCGGTGCTTGACGATCACGGAGCTTCAACTGGAGTCATAGCTATCAAGATCGACTTCTCGGACCTTCAGGACAGTTGGAAAAATTCGGGCGAACAGGTTTTGTTGGCCAATGAGGACGGTGTTGTTCTTCTGTCCTCTAACTCTGATTGGCAATACCGCGTGCTGACGCCATTGTCGGAACAGCAACAAGAACGGATTCAAAACGCAAGACAATTTCCGGGGCAAGACTTAGATCCATTGGATTGGGCTGAGTTGCCGGGGGATCGGGCCAGAATTGCGGGGACGAAGCGGTTGCATCTTGCAGCAGCAAACTTACCGCATGGGTGGTCGCTTCACTATTTCGCAAGCGATGATCGGGCCGTCGCGCGAAGCTGGCTTGTGACCGCGCTTTTTGTCCTTTTGGCAGGGCTCGCATTCACTTTTTTTCAGGTACAACGTGCACGACGTGTAAGCGCGGCCTTGGCGCGGTCTGAACAAGAGGAATCGATGTTGCGCGAAGCGAATGAACGGCTCGCGATCGAAGTCGAAGACCGCAAGTCAGCCGAACGGCGCCTCAAACGCACCCAAGGCGAATTGGAGCGTGCAAGTAAACTGGCGGCCCTTGGACAACTCTCGGCGTCAGTAACACATGAACTGGGCCAACCAATCGCCGCCATGCGCAATCATTTGGTTGCGGCAGAGATCGGATCTCCGGTTGAAACCAAGCTATCGCGAAAAATCGGAAGCTTGGTTGACAGGATGGAAGGGATTACACGCCAATTGCGGTTCTTCGCGCGCTCAGAGAGCGAGGCTTTCGCCGACGTAAACCTGTGCGCTTCAGTTAATGCCGCGTTGGCTCTGGTTGCGCCAAACATCGAGCAGTGTAAGGTGGAAATCTCAGTTGATGCGCCGACCGGTCCGGTTTTTATCCGGGGCAGTGCACTGCGGATCGAACAAGTCATCACTAATCTTTTGCGCAATGCCATAGATGCTACGGATGAAGCGGATGCGCCTGAAATCCATATCGCTGTCACGGCTTCTGATGATGAGGTCGTGTTGGAAATTCAGGACAACGGTCACGGGTTGGGCGAGGCAACGCTGGCTGAGTTGCAAGAGCCATTTGTAACCACAAGAGAGAGCGGGCGAGGCATGGGCTTAGGACTGGCCATTTCCACCAGCATTGTCAAAGATCACGATGGCACAATGACGGCCCGAAATCGTGAGGGCGGCGGATCGGTATTCCGTGTCACCTTTCCGACGGCCTCAATTACTGAAGAAACGGACGAATGACCCAGCAGCAACCCTTCAAAGTTCTGGTCGTTGACGATGACAAATCGATGCGACAATCTCTTGTCGAGTTGCTCGAAGCCGCTGGCTGGACTGTCAGCGCCTTGCCGCGTGCAACCCAGGTGACGGAACATCTGGCCAAAGCATCAGCCGATGTCATTTTGTCCGATGTACGTATGCCCGGCATGTCGGGCCTTGAATTGCTGGCCAGCCTGGATAGGCATGTGGCGCCTCCAGTAGTTTTAATTTCGGCACATGGTGACATCCCGATGGCGGTTCAGGCCATACAGGACGGGGCGTATGGGTTTATCGAAAAGCCATATGAACCAAGGCGATTGCTTACGGTGCTGAGGCACGCGGCTGAACAAAACCGAATGCGAAAAAGCAATGCCCGCCTCAAAGACCGGCTGTTCAAACTGTCAGGCCTTGACCGCATCCTGCTGGGACAAACAGACGCCATTACAGACTTGCGACAAGATGTACTTGATCTTGCTGATACTTCGGTTGCGGTTTTGTTGCAGGGGGATACCGGCACCGGGAAAGAGCTGGTTGCCCATGCTTTACATGATTTGGGTCGCTCGCCGGAGGCACCGTTTCTGGCGTTGAATTGCGCCGCATTGTCTGCCGATACGTTTGAAGCGGAAATGTTCGGCGTCGCGGGTGAATCCGACGGAAGGCTTGTGGCGGCATCGGGCGGAACCTTGTTTCTGGACGAAATCTGCTCGTGCCCACCAGCGGCGCAAGCCAAGCTACTAAGGGTCATCGAAGATCAGCAGGTGCTGCCGGTGGGGGCTGTGTCGCCGGTGCCAGTAAGCTTCAGGGTCGTGTCAGCAACCAACGAAGACGTTGTACTGGCAGCCGAGGAAGGCCGCCTGCGTCAGGACCTTTTGTTTCGATTGAATACTGTTGTCTTATCCTTACATCCACTACGACAAAGACGGGATGATCTGGTTCTGTTGGCAACGCATTTCTTGAGCGAATACGCGCAGGTTTACGAGATAGACGCGCCAGAACTCGATCAGGACGATTTGGCCGCTCTGCTTGCACATGATTGGCCCGGCAATGTGCGTGAATTGCGCCATGTCTGCGAACGGTGCGTTTTGGCGGCTCGACGCGGAGGAGGGTCGGTGGCACAGGCTATACACAGCGATCAGCACTTCGACGAAGTGCCAGATACGCTGCGCGAAGCGGTTGCTGCTTTTGAGCGCGAGCTCATCGGCAAAGCCATCAAAGCGCACAAAGGCCGAATGGATGCCGCCGCCGAAGCGCTTGGGATCGGCCGCCGGACACTCAACGAAAAGATCGTCAAACTTGGTCTCGATAAAGAGGCGCTGTTGTAGGAGAAATCACTCTGCGGATATCCGCAGGGACTCCGAAACTTCACGCGCATTTTCCTTCATAGGCAGGCTGCTGCGCATCCTGAATACTCTGCCCAAACACATTGCGTGATCTGGGAGGAGCCATTATGCGCAAACATCTTAACCGGGCGGCCATCGCCGCCCTGTCGCTGACCGTTGCATCCGAAGCACTAGCTGTCGAATGGAACGTTTCCTTGTGGGGCAAGCGTCGTGCCTTTACCGAACACGTCGAGAAACTCGCCGAACTGGTGAACGAAAAGACGGGCGGCGAGTTCACGCTCAACATCAGCTATGGCGGCTTGTCGAAGAACAAAGAAAATCTCGATGGGATTTCGATTGGTGCGTTTGAAATGGCCCAGTTCTGCGCTGGCTACCACCGCGACAAGAACCCCTCGATCACCGTTCTGGAACTGCCGTTTCTGGGCGTGACATCGCTGGAACAGGAAATTGACCTGTCGAGGGCTGTCTATCAACACCCGGCAGTTGTCGAGGATTTGGCACGCTGGGACGCGACTCTGCTGATGCCGTCTCCGCTGCCGCAATACAACCTTGTTGGCGTCGGTGACGCGCCGAAATCCTTAACCGATTTCGAAGGTCTGAGTGTGCGCGCCACCGGCGGCATCGGTAAAGCGATGGAGACGGTTGGAGCAGTTCCGACCTCGATGTCTGCGTCCGAAGTGCGTCAGGCCATGGATAGCGGCATCGTCAAAGCTGTCAGCTTTGCACCACACGCACATATGTCCTTCGGCACCATTGAAAATGGCACGTGGTGGACGACGAACCTCAACCCCGGCACCGTCAACTGCCCAGTCGTGGTGAACTCGCTGGCGCTGGAAGACTTATCTGACGAACACCGCGAAGCTCTGCTGGGATCGGTGGAGGAGGCATTGGATCACTATGTGAGCCACTACCAGACCAAAACGATGGAAGCGTGGGGTCCTGAGCTGGATCAACGCGGCATCGAACGGGTCACTTTCAGCGATGAAGAAGTCGCGGCGTTTAAAGAAGCCGCTGCCGCCCCCGCGGCCGAGGCCTGGATTGCAGAAAACACCGAGCGTGGCCTGCCAGCACAAGAGCTTTATGACCTTGTGACTGGGAAGATCGCAAACGGCAGCTAATCCACTCACAACCCGGCGTCGGCCAAGCTGGCGTCGGGTGCCCTTTCCCCTGACAGCGGAGTACAACGATGGCCGGGTCATCCCAGGTGCTGTCTGACGACAGCCGTCTCAGCATTCTCGATCAACATCTCTACAAACTGGAGAGCTTTCTGGCCTTGATCAGCGGTCTTGCAGTTTTCTCGCTGATGGTCATGGCCGTAGTCTCCGTTGGTGGTCGGAATTTCGCCAATGCGCCACTTCCTGGTTACGTGGACTGGATCGAGCAGGCCATGCCGTTAATCGCTTTCATGGGAATTTCCTATGCGCAGCGTGATGGCGGTCATATCCGAATGGACATGGTTGTTGGAGCGCTTAGAGGCCGGACGCTCTATATCGTTGAGTTCATCACGACAGCTGTCATTCTGGCGCTGATCGTCTTGCTGATCTGGGGGAGCTGGGCGCATTTCGCACGTAGCTTTGACTTTGGTGCGCCACTCTGGAGCCGCGACAGCTCTATCGACATAGGTATCCCGTTGTGGCCCGCAAAGCTGTTGGCCCCCGTCGCCTTTAGCGTGCTTTGCCTAAGGCTTGCCCTACAGCTCTGGGCCTATGGGCGCGCGATCCGGCATCCCGATCAAGCACCTATTGCCGTCCCACTAATAGCCGATGCAGCCACTCAAGCTGCAATGGAAGCCGAGCACGTCTCGGGCCACGACAACTGAGGTTAAATCTTATGGAACCCATTGATATTGGCCTGATCGTCACGGGCGGTATGCTTGTTCTTGTGGTGCTGGGGATGCGCGTGGCCTTTGCCGCCGCGACAGCAGGCATGGTTGGTCTGATCTGGATCTTCTGGGCCAAGTTCGGGTATGATCCGGCGCGGTTCGGCAAGGCAGTGACTGTGGCTGTCAAAACAGCGGGGCAGGTGCCGCACTCCAAGATTTCAAGCCAAGCGTTGAGCCTTATCCCGACTTTCATCCTGATTGGCTACCTCGCCTATTACGCGGGCCTGACCAAAGCACTGTTCGAAGCCGCAAAGCGTTGGCTGGCATGGGTCCCCGGTGGGCTTGCGGTTTCGACCGTTTTCGCAACAGCTGGGTTTGCGGCGGTATCCGGGGCCTCGGTCGCCACATCCGCTGTGTTCGCCCGTATCGCCATCCCCGAGATGCTGAGGATCGGCTACGACAAGCGTTTTGCTGCAGGTGTCGTCGCTGCAGGCGGTACGCTTGCCTCGCTCATTCCGCCTTCGGCCATTCTGGTCATCTACGCGATTATCGTCGAGCAGGACGTGGGCAAACTGCTGTTGGCGGGATTCATCCCGGGCATGTTCTCGGCTGTGATCTATGGCTTGCTGATCATTGGCATGGCTGTTGTGATCAAAGACTTTGGTCCCGCAGTCTCAGGCTTTACATGGAAAGAGCGTTTCATGTCTCTTCCGCCCGCACTGCCTATCTTGTTTGTCGTCGTTACCATCATCTTCTTTGTCTACAACCCATTCGGAGGCGATGCTTGGGGCACGCCAACCGAGGGTGGCGCAATCGGTGCCTTCGTTGTCTTTCTGATGGCGCTATATCAGGGCATGCGCTGGTCCGAACTTAAAGACGCGTTGCTGGAGACGGCCAAGCTAAGCGTCATGATCTTTACCATCATCTGGGGCGTGTTAGTTTACGTCCGGTTCTTGGGTTTTGCTGAGCTGCCCATCGCGTTCTCCGACTGGATCGTCTCGCTCGAGATGTCGCCAATGCTGATCCTGATCTGCATCCTTCTGGCTTATGCCGTTCTGGGCATGTTCATGGATGCGATCGGAATGTTGTTGCTGACGTTGCCGGTTGTTTATCCCGCGGTCATGTCTCTGAACGGTGGCGAGGCCGTAAGTGCGGCCGACAGTACCTTCGGGATGTCCGGCCCGATGTGTGCAATCTGGTTCGGTATTCTGGTCGTAAAAATGGCGGAGTTCTGTCTAATTACGCCACCGATCGGATTGAACTGCTTTGTCGTCGCCGGCGTGCGCGATGACCTAAGCGTCCAAGATGTTTTCAAAGGGGTAACACCCTTCTTTCTGGCGGATGCAGCGACGATCGCAATGCTCGTTGCCTTCCCGGCGATCGTTCTTTGGTTGCCTGGACAGGTTTGAACGTTATGGGAATTGCTACAGGTCGAAACACGCTTGTTTTTGAAATCTACTGAACGTTCGAACATCATGACATAAGAAAAAATCTCGCGAGGCTTTTCAAATACGGCGACTGAGTCGTATGCGGACAGTCAATTTGAGTTGCCCTTTGGCTTTCGGAATTTTGATCCGACGAAGCATGAGTTGTCTGCGAATTTGAAAATGCAGATATTGGGCTAACGCGCAGCGAGATTTCGACTTGTTGTGCATTGAGCAAGTTTGGCCAGCCTCAGGTTTTGCACCCGCAGCGAACGGCAGGTTCGACGGGGCGCAGCGCAGCGACGATGTGATCAGTTGAAAGGCAGCAATTGGCTGTCCCCACGTCAGTTTTTGTGGGGCAGGGGGCTTTGCCGCAACGGCACCGAGGTCAGCATCGAGCCCTTTTTACCGAATGCTGCACGAGGTAATCGCTGACTAGACCAGATTAGTTTGCCGACGGAGGAGTTGCAGGCACAGTTTCCATGGTAGCCTCCACCGCTTCTGGCCAGCCGAAATTCGTTGTCCCATCCGGCAATCCCAAAATGCGGTCGAGCGTGAGAAACTGCATGTCGATTGCCGCCTGTAATTTCTCTGCGGCGTGATCGGCTGTGTCAGATCCCCGTACTTCAATCGCGCGCAACAGCGCGAGATCAATGAAGTTGCTTAGGAACAAAATGAGTTCTGCGGCGGTATCGACATCCGCAACGGTAAACGTGCCCTCATCACAGCCTTTCTGAATAATCCTGATCAGGACGGGCATGGCGCCAGTTCTGACCCTGCGCTTGAAGTGTTCAAGCAGAACTATGTTTTTGTCCTGATTCATGACCCTGAAAAATTCGACCTGACCTGGGTAGTCATGTTCGCGTAAGTAGTTAGCCCGCAGGTGGGTAAAGCTGTGCAACAGGTCAAGCGCAGAGGACATCTCATCAGAGGCAACAACAGCCATTTGCGACGTTACACCCTCTGCCATTCCGTCCAATACACCGAACAACAACTCGTCTTTAGATTTGAAGTGATGATAAAATCCGCCCTTCGAGACGCTCGCCATATCCAGCACATCTTGTATGGTGGTATCCTCGAAGCCTTTGGAAAAGAACAACATCTGCGCGCATCCCAGCAGCTGAGCACGCCGTTCTTCGGGCGGCATGTTCTTTCGCGTCGTAGAATTCATACACTTTCCCCTTGCAAACCGACCGGCGGTCTGTAAATGCAGACCCGTGGTCGGTTTGTACCTCGACTCGCCTGGCAGAGCAATGCAATTCGCCTGCCAACCCTAGTTTAACGATGCGTTTACGCAGCCTAATTCCGCAAGCGATAGTGCTTTGTGGACCCGGTTGAGTTGCGCTCACTATGCAGGATTGAATGCCATGATTGTTCTTGTCTGCGGGAATGTTTCACCACCCGAGTTGCGTCGAATGTCGCGCCTGACGGGTACTCGCGAATTGCTCGGGTTTCTGATCACAAATTGCCTGAAGCAGTGTGTGGCACTACGAGTGATAACCCCGACAAGCTCGAAGCAGAAGCCCCCAAAGCAACGCACAATTCAATCAGGATATGGAAAGGCTATGAAAAAACGCCACAAACCACAGGGTCCGGAGAACCCGGCATCTTTTGAAGTAAGTCGAAGTCGAAGGTTTTCTATACGACGCATTGCCAACTCAGTTCAGTTTGTACGTTCAGCGTTCGTCGCGCTCATCTGTGGTGCCGCTCTGAGTGGATGTGCCGCCAACATGGCGGCGACAGGCAGAGATGGCCCTGATCTGAGCGTCGTTAGCCAGGAGGCCACCCGGTTCAATGTTGAACGCCAGTTGGGCTCACCCGATGAATTGCAGCAACAAGCCAATGGAGACTGGGTGGCCGTCTATGATGTTGAGCCCAGGACAAAACCGAACCTTGCGCGAGCAGCAGGTCATGGAACATTGGATCTTTTTACCTTCGGGCTTTGGGAAGTTGTGGGTGGCCCGCTAGAGGTGGCACACGCGCGTCGGGTACTGGTCACTGCCCGATATGACCAATCAGGGAAACTGCTTCAAATGACCAGTAAACCCAAACCCATCTTCTAATCAAAGTTTTGGATCACGGCTGGACGGAAACCGGAAAGCGGTAATTCCAATACCCCCACTAACGGAAAATCACTCCCGCTGGCGCATCACGTATGGCCAGCGTTCAGATCGCCTTTCCACACAACCAAAAGAACGGACCTTTAAAATGAAGACTATCACGAAGATTGCGCTTGCTGCCATGATGCCGACTTTGTCCTTGGCAAATGAAAGCTGGACCGGCTTCAACGCCGGTTTGCAGCTATCCACAATCGATGTCTCCGAGGGCAACAACGACAACGGAAATGCGGCCCTCGGTCTCCATGCTGGTTATCTTCACGATTTTGACGGTTACATAATTGGTGGTGAACTTACTTATGACGCAGGTGCTGAGGGAAAGCCGAAAAAGTCGATACTGTACGCCTGAAGTTCAAAGGCGGGCATGTAATTGGCCGGACATACCTTTATGGCGTGATTGGTTACGCGAACATCGATGGCGGATCCACGAGCGAAGACGGCTATTCTGCTGGCTTTGGCGTGGCCTATCGTGCGACGGACAGGGTTCTGGTTGGTCTTGAATACCTACGAGACACATATGACACGCCGGGTGATGATATCACGGCTGAATCTGTCGCGCTTCGGGTGTCCTACAAGTTCTAGCTGTAGCCATTCGAGATTTCGAAAATGGCGGGGACTTCAAACGGTTCCCCACTATTTTACCACCTTCAAATTTCGACGAGGCGCCAGGTGACTAAAGTATCGACTCTAAAGAATGAACGGCTACACCTAGGACCAATTAAAGTGAAAGCTTGGCTCGGCTATCTTTCTTTTATGGTCTCGAAACGCCCAGCGTTTATGGGCGGTCCTGTTTTCCCGCGTTTGCCCAAACATGGGGAGCTGGCATTCCTGTCTAATCACATGCGTCGCGATGTTGGCCTCCCAGAATATCACGAGCGCGAGCCCAATCTCTACCTGAGGTATTGAGATCAGGTCGCAACGGAATTCGAGACGCCACCGCAATGCAATAATCCAATGGACAGCGAGCAATGTACTCATTCAAACTTCGACGCCTTCTCTTACTACTGACATTTTGTGTTGCCATCGTTGCTGGATGGTCTTTTGCCCAGGATCGACAAGAAGTTACCGTGACGCGCAGCGGTGAAGATGTTGCAGCCAAAAAGTGTTTCGGAAGTTTCGTTTCACAGGAAGTAGTTGTTCTTGGCGGAATTGAACAAACGATACTTATTCGCACTTGTGATTTGTCCCAACCGGTGCTGCTTTTTTTGCACGGAGGTCCGGGTGGTGCCGTGATGCCCTGGGTCGAATTGTTTCACACGCCCTTGCTGGAAGAGAGCTTTGTCGTTGTCCATTGGGATCAACGCGGAGCCGGAAGTTCATTCAACGAAGATCTCACGATAGAAGGCATCGCGCCATCCAAGTTGGTGGCGGATACACTTCAACTTACCAACCTCTTACGCGACCGCTTTGGGCAAGAAAAAATATTCCTGACCGGTCATTCCTGGGGCAGCGCGCTAGGTTTCATGACTATCGCAGAAAATAGTTCACCCTATCACGCATTCATCCCAACGTCAGAGCGTGTCGCGTGGGTAAGCAGTATGAACATGGGCTTTGAGTGGGCATTGGATCAGGCAGAAGTTCGCGGCGATGCTGAAACTCAGCGGAAACTCAAGGCGATTGAGCCGTTCGATGCACTTGATGAGGCAGATCTCACCGTTCAGCGTGAAGTTTTAGCAGACTACGGAGCCGGAGACTTTCATACCGAAGGGCTATGGGATCGCTATCTCTCCTATGTGCTAGAAGGGCGGAGCCCCTACTACACGGACGCACAGGTTAAGAACTATCTCCGCGGTCTTGAGCTATCGAGCACAGCAATTGAACAGCCCGAGATCGTTGGTGCATACGACCTCGTCACCTCGCACCCGGTCCTAGATCTACCGGTCCACTTCATAACTGGAGCAGAAGACCAGAACACCCCGGCAGATCTGGCACATGAGTATTACAAACACCTCAAGGCTCCAGCGAAGAGTTTTACCCGTATCGATGGCGCCGCCCATATGGTGATGTACGACCAACCCATTGCCTGGGCTGAAGCCCTGGTTCAAATAAGAAACCAGACGCCTACCAACTGACGAGCGGTACGGCGCGTCGTCATACAGTTCAATCAATCCTACCCCTCCCATTTTCGGAGAGGTGGATCAAGGAGTTGCAAAGATGGACATCGCTCGATTTTCCGAACGCCTGATGGGCATGAAGGACGAGGTTTGGCTGCGGCATGCGAACCCTTGGTCCGTCTGGCCCCTGTGTTGACACCCCTGCCGCTTATGGGCTTGGCAATCTGGAGCAGAGCATGGATTGATTTTTGGGCATGGCTTGCGGTCGGCGTCGTTCTTGTCTGGATATGGACCAACCCACGCGTTTTTTCGCGGCCGGAGACTTTCGACAGTTGGTCCGCGCACGGTGTTCTTGGCGAGCGTGTCTGGCTGCGGCACCGCGATAAGGTTGCGGCTCATCATAAACGCGCCGCAAATGCAGTTGCCTTCGCCAGTAGTATGGGTCTGGTGCCTTTTGCATACGGCCTTTGGGCGTTCGATCTGGGGTTCACTTGCCTCGGCATAGTTGTGATCTCAGGTGGCAAGATGTGGTTTGTGGACCGCATGGCCTGGGTTTGGAGCGACTTCGTGCGCGACGGTGGAACTCTAGATGATCTGACAGTTGGAAGTTGAGCTATGGCACCACACTTCCATCAATCGGAATGTTCTGAGCTTCTTGCATCATTCAAGGGTACGATGGGTGGCACGGCGAGGATCAGCCTCAACAGGCTTCACCCAAGAGAATATTCTAAACAATCAGGTTACACACATGATTATCGAAGTTCGCCGCTACACACTAAAACCCGGACGTCGCGAGGAGTTTATAGAGTTCTTTGAACAAGAGAACCGTGTTGCATTGCGAGACGCCGGGATGCTGGTCTTTGGCCCCCTGCGAGATTTGGACAATCCGGACAAAGTCCACTGGATGCGGGCATTCTCGTCGCTCGAGGAACGAGACAGGATCAAAGATAGTTTCTACAAGGGACCCGTATGGAACAAGCACATCGAGCCCTTGGTAATGCCCTTAATCGCCCACTTCGAGGCGGATGTAACCGAAACAACAAACGGGTTTGAGAATTTCGGCGGTGGCGTATCCCTTTAAATTCCGGGGCCCACAATCCGAAGGGCTGACAGAAGAGAACAAGACACGTTCCACAGCACCGATTGTAGCCACTGGCGGGTGCGCAGTGGGTGGCGATGATCCAAAACAGACCTTGATCGGACGGCAAACTAGCGACGCCAATACCCACCCAATTAACCGGAAGCGAAAAAGGCATTAGATCTCGAAAGTAAAGAGGGCTGCGACCGCAGCTTCTCGGCTGGCTGCTGAATGTCTGCTGTGGGCCGCCCTCGTGATCAGCTATTGGCGGGGCAGGGGGCTTTGCTGCAAGGGCACCGAGGTCAGCAGCGAGCTCAAAACGGAAAATTAGATTCCCCGGCTCTTCTCAGTCATCCGTGATATCGTTTTCAGGCTTGCGGTTGGTAAGCGGGGCACAATGGGGGAATGGGGAATGACAAGCGACATTACAGTTGTTGGACTGGGCGCAATGGGAACTGCTCTGGCAACCGCGCTCTTGGACTCCGGGCGTAATGTTACCGTCTGGAACCGCACGCAAGACAAAATAGAGCCCTTGGTGGAGCGGGGTGCGCGGGGTGCCGATGAATTGGATGAGGCCATTTCGGCAAGCCCTAGGACATTGATCTGCCTTCTCAACTACTCAACCACAAACGCTCTTTTTGATACTCCTCCAGTCTCAAAGGCTGCCGTCGGTAGCGACATTATTCAGCTTGGCACTTCGTCGCCGCAAGAATCTGAGGACAGTAAAAAGCAATTTAACAATTGGGGCGCAGGTTACCTTGACGGCACGATCATGTGTTGGCCAGGCGACATCGGAACGTCAACCGGCCGGATAGCGGTCGCAGGAGACGAAATCGCATTTTCTGATAGCAAAGCAGACCTTGACGTACTCGCCGGCGATTTACGCTACTTGGGTTCCAACGTCCGCTCGGCAGCGACATTGGAGCTTGCGTTTCTTTCGCGACTCCTTGGCATAATTTTTGGAAGTATACACGGATCGCTTGTCTGCGAAGCCGAGGGGTTACCTGTGTCTGAGTTCACGTCCATCCTTCCGCCTGGTGACAGGGCTATTCCTCTAACCGAAGCAATCCATGCAGGCTCTTTCGACGAGATTTCTGGCGGCGGCGCATCAGTTGATGTGGCAGCAGAGGCGGTCACCGGTTTGTACGATCACGCTGTTTCCATGGGTATCAACACTGAACTACCGACTGTAATGCGCAATTGGGTCAAACGTGCGCAGGACGCTGGCTTTGGAAAACAGGAAACAGCAGCAATTATCAAAGCGCTTCGTAAAAATTGAGGCGCCAATTGTCCGCTGCGTCCGCAGACTGTGAGTTACCGTTCTACAGGATTTCGCACGCGCGACGAACGGCAGCTATGCGGGTTGCGACTGCAGCATCGAGACAAGCCGATGGATGTCGGCTAAGGGCTGTTACCACGCGTTCCAACAAACTGACTTATCGGCAGCATTGTCCCGCCCGGCAGTCGTTCATGTCGCCTGCAGCAAACGTCTGCTTTGAGCCCAAAGCAGTCAATCGTTCGACTTTTCCAAAATATTTAAAAAAAGTGCACTGCATATCAAAAACGGGTGTAGCCTCACTTGTGTAGTTAGGGGAGAACGCTAATGCAAACAAAGGACCCGGCAAATTCAGCAAGGTACGCTCAGCGCTTAATTGTCTCTCGTTCCACGTTGGGTGCCTTGGCTTATTTGCTATTGCCGGGCGATGCCTGGGCCCAAAGTTCGCAATCTTGCGTCGAAGTTGGTGCTCCCCGTGACGAATACACTGCTGGAACAGAGACTATTCTTAGCGGGCAGACGATATCTTCTACTGTGAAAACCTGCCTGCCAATTCCAAACGGACCCATCACGGCGCTTCTGATTGGTAATTCTTCCATAACGCCTTCTGGGGAAATTGAGCTTTATGTCCCGGGGCAGAGTCAAAATCCAGACAGAGCATCGGTACTGACTTTGTTGAACGTCGATGTAGCGGCTGGGAGCGGCGACTTTGTTTCACGGGAGGCCTTGACGACGCAAATCAACGGCACACTACGAGTCAATATTGTAGGGACTTCGATTGGATCAGGACGATCCATGACATTTGCACCTACAAACGGTGGCGATGTTGATCCTACAGAGGTTTACTTCCAGTCAGATACTCCATTGACCTACGATGATTTGACAGTCACTAACGCGACAGAAATCGCTTTTGGTGTGCTCAATATTCAGACAAGAGTTGCTGAAGCGTCTGATTTTACTCTGACCAACAGTTCGATGTCGGCCACTAGCGATATGGTGATAGGTGGCGGCACAACGCTACGACTCGATGCATCCAGCAGTCTGACCACGGTCGATTTTGATAACTTTGGTACTCTGGCCGGCAACGGCACCGTGAACGCATTCAATTTCAACGTGAGAAATGGCGCTGTTCTTTCACCGGGCTCCTCGATTGGGACGTTGAATATTAATAGTGCAATTTCCTTCGATGCAGGGTCGACGATTTTGTCGGAAGTCGACCCCACAGCGGCACAAAATGCGGATCTGGTTTCGTCAACAGACGCAGTCACTGGTATCAACAAAGCTACCATACAAGTCGAAGCTGCTCGGCCCGGCCTGACTGCGCAAGACTACGCTGCCGGCAACAATTATACTGTTTTTCGAGCTTCAAGTTTTGATGGAGACTCACCGACGCTCGTTGCAGGTGGATCTCTGCCAGCTTTGTCTAACCTTACGATAGCCAATACGCCCACGGCAGATGGTCAGGTCGACATTGCATTCACTGCACAACCGGTCTCAAGCTTACCGCAGAACCCGGCGGTTACCAGTTCGCCAAACGCCAGCAACCTCGCTGGAGCGGTTGCTAATACCACAAACACATCACCGGGGACGGGACTCAGTAGCGGTTCAACAATTGGTGCCGCTGTCAACACGCTCACCAATTCAGGTCTGGCTGGGTTTAATCGCGTGCATGCGGAACCCTATTCCTCCAACCTGACTATTGGGCTTGAGCAACTAGACCTGATAACAAACACGGTTCTGAGCCATGCTGACTGCCGCAAATATCAAGCAGTTGGTTTCAACAATCAAAACAGACCCGTTGCATCAGGTGGCATCGACACGGTCCACAGCCCTAGTGACGCAATCGACTGCTCTGATCGGCGCTGGTGGATCGACACGGCCTATGTGAGCGGGGACGTTGATGGAAGTAACGGCCTCGGGACATTCGACTATTCGCTCGGCACTATTTTGGTCGGTGCGGATGTCTTCAGTTCGGAAAGAGGGGTCGTTGGCGTGTACGCAGGATTCGGGACGTCCTCCATGGATGAGCACGATCAAGTTGATCAGGACTTTTCGACCGACAGCTATCACGCGGGCGTCTACGGGCGTACAACGACCGGAACGTGGGAGTTCTCCGGGCTAATCGGTTACATGTTCGGTGAAACTGACGCCAAGCGGAATAACCCATCTGTAGATGGGTTTACGGGAGGCGAGGCAAAGTCGGATTTGGACCAAGAAGGCATTCATGCCGGTATCCAGGCACGGAAGCTGTATAATCTGGACAGTGGCGCAAGAGTTTCCACGGTTTTCGGACTAAACTACGGGCGCATCCAACAAGGCTCTGGAACAGAAACCGGAGGCGGCGATTTCAACTATTCAATTGAAAAAGCGGATGCAGAGTCTTTGGTCGCCTCGATTGGCGTCGACTATCAACGGGACTTCTTGAGTGACAATGGTGTGCTAACCCCAATTGCCTTTGCTCGCTACGAGTACGACTTTTTTGCCAACAAGGATGGTGAGCATGAAGTCACGGTTACAAGCCCGATATTTGGGACATTTACACAGGTCGGGCAAAACCGAGGAGCCAACGGCTTCGTTCTCGGGTTGGGGCTAGGGTATCAAATATCCGAGCAAGCCAGACTAACAGCAGGATACGGCTATTCGGTACGTTCAAATGGTCAAGAACATGGTTTGGGGGCAAATCTTAGTGTTCGATTCTGATTTCGTTACACAGTTGTTTCTTTTTTGACATCATACACGTTGACCACAGTTGTTGCGGCAATCATCGATGAGCCCTGTGGACGTCAGCTTTGTCCGCAACGTGGACATTCGAACAAGTTGCAGCGTACGGCTGCTGTGTGGACAAACCAGGCTTTCGCGATTGGATAAACCATGTCCGCTTAGCGCCAGTCTCCGACCTTGGCGTCAGGATGTCTGAAAGCGCACTTGACCTACTTTGCACTCATGTTTCCCAAGGAGGCTTTGTGCCAATCTCAGCGACCAGAAAGTCCATGAACACCCGCACTTTGGGGGACAGCACGTTGGACTTGGGATAGATCAACCACAAGACATTGTCTTCGCTGGCCTCAAAGCTTGGGAGAACCCGTATCAATCGGCCTGATTTTAGTTGATCGTGCACGCTCCATAGAGCGTTCAAGGAAATACCGGCTCCGGCTAATGTGGCGTGAACCTGGCATTGACCGTCATCGATAATCAATTGACCTTCGGCTGATGCGGGATCGAAAATGGCGTTCTCGCCTGCCGGTCCTGTCAGTGGTCGCGGTTGTCGGTTTTGGAAAGCGATCAGATGGTGGTTTGTCAAATCGGCTGGTGTTTCGAGAACGCCGTGCGTGTCGAGGTAGTGCGGCGCGGCACAAAGAATACGCTGGTCATCAGCCAGTTTGCGACCCTTAAGGCTGCTGTCGACAAGTGGCGCGTTCCTGAGTGCCAGATCATAGCTTCCTTCGATCAGGTCGAACTGCACATCCGACAGACGCAGATCTATTGTGAGGTCGGGGTGCTGTTCAAGGAACTTAGGCAGGATTGGCGCAATGTAGAGCTGTGCAAAACTGCTTGGCGCAGCGAAACGCAACGTGCCCTTGATGGTTGTTTTCTGCTTGCCCAGAGCCGCAAGTGCGGCCTCTTCCTGCGCGATGATTTCTCGGGCGAAAGGCAGGAAATCGGCACCTTCAACTGACAGCGACACTTTGCGTGTAGTGCGATGCAGCAGTTCGGAACCCAAGCTTTGCTCTAACTTGGCGAGCTTTGCGCTTGAGACGGCCGGGGCCATTCCAAATGCGCGCCCCGCCGCGCTGATGTTCAACATTTCTGCCGCTCTTACAAATAATCGCAGCGCGTCTGTATCAAGTCCCATTATGTGGTAAACCCGAATTATCAATCCGTGAATAGGTAGTTTATATGCAATTGGATTGACGTTAAATCCCTCTCATCGATGCAATGAAGCATGGGAAGGAGGCGCAAATGGCGCGGACAGCCACAGTCAACTACCACGTTCACAAACTCTATCGGCAAGCATTTGAGCTAGATGCAGGCGGGACTGCTGATAATCTGGTGTCCCCCGAACTGACCTCCGCGGTTGTTGCACTGGAAGATACCCGCGCGACTACCAACACAGTTGCATTTGCCTCTGATGCCGTTGAATTCATATCGCTAGAAACGCAGGCTCGGGATTTTGCCGGAGAGGCTTGGAAACCGGTATACGATGCTGAGCTGACAGCGACGTTGTCGGACAGGTTGGGCGTGCGCGAGGTTGTAGTTTTTGATCACACTGGTCGGACGGATGACTCCCATGCAACGCGCAAAAGCATCGAGAGCCGTACTTTGGTGCTCTACTAAAGGAACCCAGAGATGTTGGATAAAGTGCAGCCTACTGAGTTTGCCCAGATCAACGTGGCCTACAACCGGGTGTTCCGTCCCGGACGACTGAGCGTTGGCCTTGTGCTGCCTCTCGAAGCCTATGCCGTCGACGCAGAGCCGACGCTACGGGGGCACCTGAAAGCGGCTCAGAAAGCCGAGGAACTTGGGTTTGCAGCACTTTGGTTGCGCGACGTGCCGTTTTATGTTCCAAGCTTTGGTGATCCCGGACAAGTTTACGATCCATTTGTTTATCTGGGTGCTCTGGCAACAGTGACAGACCGGATTGCGCTTGGAACGTCGAGTGTCATCTTGCCATTGCGTCACCCCGCGCATGTGGCCAAGGCAGCGGCGACCGCAGATATGCTCTCGAGTGGTCGGTTGCTGTTGGGCGTTGCTTCAGGTGACCGCCCCGAGGAGTACCCGGCGATGAACCACAGCTTTGACGACCGAGGGGCACGTTTCCGCGACTGCATTGACT
Organism: Ruegeria sp. YTSC230; assembly: GCF_059609665.1. Classification (NCBI taxonomy): domain Bacteria; kingdom Pseudomonadati; phylum Pseudomonadota; class Alphaproteobacteria; order Rhodobacterales; family Roseobacteraceae; genus Ruegeria; species Ruegeria sp. YTSC230. The sequence continues at coordinate 64,151 of NZ_JBXWMC010000001.1, forward strand.
ACATTCGCGCGGTTGGAACGGCCTATCCCAAGTATGAAAGCGCTCAGGGCACGCTGTCTGGCGGTATTGACCTATTGCCAAAGCCGCATGGCACACGTCTGCCGATGCTTATTACCGGCGGTAGCCAGCAATCTCCCGATTGGGTGGCGCAGAACGGCGACGGTTGGATGACCTATCCGCGCAATGCGTCTGCCCAAGGGCAGGTCATCGCGGATTACCGACGACGCGTTAGGGAAGCGGGCCAACTGGACAAGCCCGTCATGCAGTCGCTTTATGTCGATGTCGTTGCCGACCCCGCTGCGCCTCCGCGTCCGATCCATCTTAGGTTTCAGTCTGGCACCGATTTCCTTCGCAGCTATCTGCGCGAGGTTGAAACGCTCGGGGTCAATCACGTCGCCCTGAACCTTCGGTTCAATCAAGCATCTATCGTTTCAACCCTCGAACACCTGGCAGACACTTTGCTGTCTGACTTTTCCTAAAGGATCAGACCGATGACCAAAACTATTCTCATCACAGGCTCGACCGACGGCATTGGCTTGCTCACAGCAAAGAAGCTGGCCGCCGATGGGCACAAAGTGCTTTTGCATGGTCGCAGTGTACCCAAATTGGAGAGCGCAGCTGCCGCTGTCGGAGGCGATGTCGAAACCTATGCCGCTGATCTGAGCGATCTGTCCGCGGTTCGAAAACTGGCCGAAAGCATACGGGCCGAACATGACAGGTTGGATGTATTGATCAACAACGCAGGTGTGCTGAAAGCCCCGCAAACCGTGCTTGAGAATGGGCAGGATATCCGCTTTGTGGTGAACACGCTCGCACCATACCTTTTGACCGAATTGCTACTGCCGATCATTCCCACCGACGGGCGGGTCGTGAATCTGTCATCGGCAGCACAGGCCCCGGTGAACATCAAGGCCATGCAAGGCAATGTTCCGCTGGCGGATATGGAAGCCTATGCTCAAAGCAAGCTGGCTATCACCATCTGGACCCGGGAATGGGCGAGATCGCAAACCGAGGCACCGGTTATGGTCGCTGTAAATCCCGGATCACTATTGGCCTCAAAAATGGTGAAAGAGGGCTTCGGCGTTGCCGGGAACGACATGAGCATAGGTGCTGATGTTCTTGTTGATGCGGCGTTGGGTGAGCAGTTCGCTGGTGCGTCGGGTGCATATTTCGACAATGATAGTGGAGCCTTCGCAAATCCGCATGCTGCGGCGCTGGACAAAGGTCACGTTGCAGACGTCATGAACACAATTAGAGGCTTGATCAGCCAGACTGCCTGACCAACGCGGCGCGAAAGCGCCTCGTACTTCCACCATTAACTCTCCCCTGACCCTCGCGCATGCCGCGTCGAGGCCCAAGAAAGGACTGCCTGATGAAATACGAGAACTTTCAAACCTTTGACGTAGCCCTTGAGAACGGTATCGCTACAGTGACATTCAACTTTGGCTCCGTGAATGTGCAGGGCCAGGAAATGCTGGCAGATCTCAACAGTCTGGCCATGCGGCTGGAGCGTGATCGCGATACCAAGGTCGTAGTCTTTCAATCTGCCAATCCGGAAATCTGGGTCTGCCACTACGACACCGACCTGCTCAAGGACATGTCGACTGAGGCCGTGTCCCGCGAGGACGCCCAGCTTTTGGACCTGCAATCCGTCTGCGAGCGGATCAGTAAGGTGCCGCAGGCAACCATCGCAAAGCTGGAAGGGTTTGCACGTGGTGGTGGGCACGAATTGGCGTTGGCCCTCGACATGCGCTTTGCAGCGCGGGGAAAGTATAAGTTCATGCAGATGGAAGTTGGCATGGGTATCCTGCCCTGCGGCGGCGACGCCTCGCGCATGGCGCGTCAGACCGGCCTTGGAAAAGCGCTTGAGATCATCCTGAGCGCGCAAGACTACGACGCGGATGATGCAGAGCGTTTGGGCACCATCAACAAGGCTCTGGAGCCGGATGAAATCGGCCCGTATGTGACCGCACTTGCCGAACGGATCGCACAATTCCCTGCAGAGTCGATCAATGCCTGCAAACAGATGGTTTATGAATCCATCGACAAACCGATTGATGAGGCGCTGAAGGCCGAAGCCTATTGGCTCTATCAGGCCACCAGCAAAACTCCGGCGGTCAAACGGTTCACCATCGCAGATGAACAAGGTCTGGAACACGACATCGAAAACCAGCGCAAGTGGGGCGATCTGGTGATGCAGGTGCAGGACATCAACTGATCCCCCGAACCAAATCATCACGGAAGAAAAGGAATACCCCAATGAAAGCAATGGTTTTAAATACCTACGGACCCGATGCACCGTTCGAGCTTGGTGAAGTGCCCGACCCGGTCGCGATGCCTGGGCATGTGGTCGTCAAAGTGGCCGCGACTAGCGTCAATACCGTCGATACAATGATCCACAGCATGGGCGCGGACCTGCCCCTGTCCCCCAAATTGCCGGCTGTGCTTGGTATGGACTTTGCTGGCACGGTCATCGCAATTGGCGAAGGCGTGTCAGGTTTTGCCATAGGCGATGAGGTGTTCGGCTGCGCCGGTGGTTTGATGGACCTTCCCGGCTCTCTGGCACAGTACATCAATGCAGATGCCCGCCTGATTGCACATAAGCCCAAGACTCTGGGCATGCGGGAAGCCGCCGCTCTACCTCTCGTCGGCATCACGGCCTACGAAGGTTTAACCCGCGCCGGTGTTGGCGAAGGGCAGACTGTTCTGGTTCAGGGCGGTGCAGGTGGCGTTGGTCATGTCGCGGTTCAAATCGCCCGTCATCTTGGCGCAAACGTGTCCGCGACAGGCCGCGGCGCAGATCAGTTGTCCTTGATCGAGGGTCTTGGTGCGCGTCCCTTAGATTTTACAACGCAAACAGTCGAGGACTATGTTGCCGAGCATACTGATGGCGTGGGCTTCGATGTGGTGTTTGATAGCGTTGGCGGGCCGAACATGACGAACTCGTTCGAAGCCGCCAGGCTCAATGGCCATGTCGCCTCAACGGTCGCGATGGTCGAGATTGATTTGACGCCTGCGCATTTCAAAGGTCTGTCTCTGCACGTCGTTTTCATGCTGATCCCAATGATGCACGATGTCGGGCGGCAAGCCCATGGAGACATCTTGCGGTCGTTGGCGGATCTGGTGGATTCTGGCAGGCTCAAGCCAATTGTCGACGAACAGAAGTTTGGGTGGGGCAATGTCGATGCCGCCTATGCGCATCTAACGCATGGGGGTGCGGTCGGAAAAGTCGTTGTGGAACTATGATCTGATCCGGTTGGGGTTGGTGCGTGTATGATGACCTTGCGCACCAACTCAGTTTGAGCTGCAACTGATGTCGCTTTTCAGTGCTTAGCTGACTTCAGTGCAAACTCCAGCATCGGTTACTTTGGGCCCGTTGCTGAAGCTCACTGCACCCTGTAACAGCGACCGATAGGCAGTCCAAAGCGGTCTTTGATTTCGAATCCCCAAAGTTGAATTCAGGCCGTACGGAGCCTTGGTGGCCATATTATTATTGGCTTCAACAAGGGTCTTCGCGATAGAACAGCAAACGTTAAGGGGTGGCACGAATGTAGACCGCGACGGGTATTACCTCTAACGTGTTTTTCGCGGAGGGCTGACTGTGAAGCGGAAACTTGCGGCGATATTGGCAGCCGATGTCGTCGGCTTCTCACGCCTCATGGGGCGTGATGAAGAAAACACAATTCGGCGTCTAAACCTTCTGCTTTCTGAATTGGTTCAACCCCAAATACGCGATTCCAGTGGGCGAATTGTCAAGTTGATGGGCGATGGTCTGTTGGCCGAATTCACAAGTGTGGTCGACGCGGCGGACTGCGCTGTCGCCATTCAACGGGCTATGCAGGACCGAGAACCTGACGCCCCCCACGGGCAACCCATTCAGTTGCGGATCGGTATTCATCTGGGAGATGTGATTTCCGAAGGCTCCGATATTTTTGGGGAAGGCGTCAACGTGGCCGCAAGATTGGAAGCAATCGCAGAACCTGGAGGCGTCTGCATTTCCGAAGATGTATACCGTCAGATCAAAGGAAAGGTCTCTGGCAGTTTCAGGGATCTGGGCGAGCAAAACTTAAAAAACATCGAACATAAGATTGGGGCCTACAACATCGATCTCGACCCGGCGCGCCTGTCACCTGAGTTCTACGAAGTTCTGACAGGTGAGCGGTTGGAGTTGCCGGACCAACCTTCAATCGCTGTCCTGCCATTTCAAAACATGTCAGGCGACCCAGAGCAGGAATACTTCGCGGACGGAATTACCGAAGACATCATCACTGCCTTGTCGCATATCAATGGTCTCATCGTGATGGCGCGCAATTCGACATTTGCCTACAAAGGAAGGTCTGTCGATGTAAGACAGGTCGGACGGGAATTAGGTGTTCGTTTCGTCCTTGAAGGGAGTGTCCGAAAGGCAGGGCAGCGGGTTCGCATCACAGGGCAGCTTATTGAATGTCAATCCGGCTCGCATTTGTGGGCCGACCGGTATGACCGTCAGATTGAAGATATTTTTGCAGTTCAAGATGAAATCACACGCGAAATCTCCGTTTCATTGGCGGTCAACCTTACACACGGGCAAGAGCTCAGACTTTGGGCTGATCAAGCGCCTAACTTTGAGGCGTGGGACTTGATGATGCGTGGCATCAGTGAACAATACAAATTTACAAAAGAAGGGAACCTTTCCGCGATTCAGCTTTACCGGAAAGCAGTTGAGCTTGACCCCGAGAACTCGTCATTCAAAACGGGCCTAGGGTGGGCGTTGCAAGCTGGTGCCCGCCTTGGGTTCCATCTAGACCCAAAGGCGTCAACTGACGAGGCCCAGTCAATTTGCGATGCATTGTTAAAGAGGAACGATGTCTCAGCTGATGTCTATGCACTACAAGGGTATATTTTCACAAACCAATCTCGTTTTGATGAAGCCAAAGCCTTCTGCAACGAAGCTATCGAACGGCAACCCAGTGTCTCGCTTTCTCATGCCATGCTGGCAATTGCGTACAATAGTTGTGGTGAATTTGAGGAAAGCCTGAACAGCATGCGAAAGGCCATTCGGCTGTCGCCCTATAGCCCAGACTGGTATTTCAGCCATTTGGGGGATGCCTATCGCGGATTAGGGCAGCTGGAGCAGGCAAGAACGGTTTACCGGCACTTGGAAACCCGCCTGCCTGGCACCGTGTTGTGCCAAGTCCGTATGGCCGCGATCCACGCTGATTTTGATGACACTGAAAACGCCAAGAAAGCGGTAGAGGCCGTTCTTTCCATCGATCCGCAATTTTCAGTTCAAACCTATACCGGCCACACCGTCTACAAGACTGACGCCCTGCGCAAGTTCTGGGCGGATGCTATGCTAAAAGCGGGTCTACCAGAATAACGTCGCAGTATTGCAGAGATCAGAAGATTGCTTAGGCTGCCAGGAAATTGCGCGGTGCTTTCATATGTAAATCGGAAACTTGGATCAGGCACAGTATCGACTAAGATAGATGTGATTTCACTGCCGATGCAGGGCACTATGCCGAAGGCGATGAGAAAACCTGGTCCGCGATCCAGTCGAAAACCATGCGAGGACCGCGACCCAAATTGGCTGGGTCCCGCGACATGACGTAGCCAGCGTCGCTTATGACTACGTCATTTGTGACTTTCACAAGCGAACCATTGTTGAGCAAGCCATCAATTAGGCCGATCCAACCCAACGCGACGCCATCTCCTGCCAAAGCAGCCTGTGTGACCATGTCGTAGTTGTTAAAGCTGATGTAGTTTTTCTTTCTTTCGCCTGTAATGCCCAGGTTATCAAACCATCCCTGCCAGGTTTGCCACTCGGCGGTGGCGGGTTTTGACAAACTTAGAAGTTGAACGTCCAGTAGGTCTGTCGAAGAGCGAATTGGTGTTATCTTTTCTAATAGCTGGGGGCTGCAAACTGCCGCGACGATTTCTTCCAATAATAGAATTTCACCAGGCTTGATCTGACTCCTGGGTGCAACATGGATCTGTATATCGCAATCCGGGTCGTCCACGCCAGGAGGCACAGTAGATGCCAGAATTTGAATTTCAATCTCATCCCCAAGTTCCTCACGTAAATAGGCCAGACGCGGTAACAACCAGAACGTAGAGAAGGCGAAGTCGGCAGAAATCCGAACCCTTGGTTTGGATTTACGTTCCAGTAATGAACCAACCGCATAGCCCATTTGTGTCATTGCTGGTTTGACCACGTTGAGAAGCCTGAGCCCTTCATACGTTAGCGAAACGCCTCGGTGTTCTCGTTTGAAAAGTACTACGCCCAGATCGATCTCCAAGCCTTTGATCCGTTGAGAGATCGAGGATTGGGTCAAGCCAAGCGCTTCTCCGGCACTTGTGAAGTTCCCGTGTTTTGCGACCGTCTCAAACGCATAGAGCGCAACAAGGTTACGGCTGAGGTTGATATTAGCATGGTTAATGTCACTCATAATTACTGAGCTACTGCAAAACCACTCGAATATGTACCAAAAACTTTGTCAAAGGATGTTTTTTCGACCCGGTTAGAAAAATATGGGACCGAGTTATGACAGACCACAGACGCAACCGGACAGTTCAGCCTGCAATGGCAATGCAGGTGGGCAAGATCGCTGACGGCATCTTTGGATGTAGTGCCTCGTCTGCACGGAGGGGCGATTACCATTCAACAGACCGTGCATGCAGAGTTTAATCTGCCGCTTTTTTGGCCCGGGCTGGGCGGCACGGTTTTCGGCTGCTCCAATCAGGGCATGAACACTCAAGCCACAGCAATCTGATCTTGCAATCTGCTTGATCAGCAATAGGGAGAAAATGAATATGGCAGTTAAGCCTCCACTATCGGAACTTCCGATCAAAACCGCTGACAACGGTTTTTATCGGGGGTTCAGCGTCAACGTGACGGTAATCAGTAAGATCATAATCAGTTTGTTGGTGGTCTGGTGTATTGTGTGGCCTACACAAGCTGGCAGGGTCTTGGGCGATTGGAACGCGGCCATTCTGGCTCAATTTGCCGCTTGGTACATCTGGGTCGTAACAGCTTTTGTTATCGTTTGTATTGGGCTGGCAATCTGGCCCACAGCAGGGCGGCTAAACCTGGGTGTGAAAGGTGAAAAGCCCGAATTCTCGAACTTCTCATGGTTTTCGATGATGTTTGGCGCCGGGATCGGGGTCGGAATGCTGACATGGGCCGTTGCGGAACCTGTCGCGCATTTCAAAAATAACCCGTCGGTCATTCAGGGCGTCACAACCGCGCTCGAGGCGGATAACGTTCGTACCGCTTATGTCTGGTCCTATCTCCATTGGGGCCTCGGTGCTTGGGCGTGTTACGCCATTGCAGGCCTCGCGCTGGCGTTCTTCAGCTACCGCCGCGGGCTGCCATTGACGATCCGATCATCGCTAACGCCGCTGTTTGGCAAGGCGCTGTCCGGTAACCTAGGTCATCTAATCGATATTGTGGCTGTTGTTGCCACGATCCTCGGCGTTGCTCAAACTCTGGGTTTCGGGGTTGAGCAGTTCGTTGCGGGTCTGACACGGATCGGTATTGGCGGGTTGGCACATGCCGATGGCTCGGCGACCACGCTTGGGATCGTTGTTGCGCTTTTGGTTATCATGGGGGCCTCGACATTGTCGGCGCTGTCCGGTGTTGGCAAGGGCATCAAATGGCTGTCGAACATCAACATGGTGTTGTCGATATTCCTGCTGGGCTTCTTCATCATCTTCGGTGCCACGTTCTTTGGCGCAAGTGCTTTCTTCGTCGGGATTTGGGACTATCTGGTCGCTCTGCCGTGGCTCAGCTTTAACGTTTATGCATCTGATGGCGTTGAAGGATCGGAATCCTTCCTGCTTGCCCAATGGCAAGGCTGGTGGCCAGTATTCTACTGGGCCTGGTGGATTGCGTTCGCACCTTTCGTTGGACTGTTCCTGGCCCGCATCTCTCGTGGTCGTACGATCCGAGAGTTTGTGCTGGGTGCAATGATCGTTCCTTCGCTGATGTGTTTTGTCTGGTTTGCATGGGCCGGTGGCACAGCGATTGATCTGGAATTGAATGGCAATGCGAACGGCGTGATCCTGGATGCAGCGAATGGCGACAAAATCTTTGCCATGACAGAATTCATGCTGGCTCCGATTGCTCAAGCGCTGGCCTGGGCTATGGCGGTGGTCATCGTTGTTCTACTGATGACCTTCTTGGTCACCTCGGCTGACTCTGCCGTTTTGATTGTGAATACGATCAACGCTGCAGGCGACGAAGGTCCCAAGGCACGCCCGCACATCATGTTCTGGGGTGCTGCACTGGCTCTGGTTGTTGGAGGGTTGCTGATTTCAGGCGGCACCGGTGCCATTCAGACTGCAATGGTGATTGGGGCATTGCCGTTTTCGATCGTGATGGCTCTTATGTGCATCGCTTTGATCAAGGCAATCTGGAATGATGGTCGGCGCGAGGCCGCAGGCGTTGCTTCGACAATTGATCCGGAAACCTCGACGATGCCAGCTGAATAGGCATCGCAGAAAACAATGAGGCCCTGGTTAACATATGGGGCCTCATTTTCCACGACACACTTATCCATTTTGAAATTTGCTATGCGATCGTAAACGGCTGGAATGGGGTATCTGAACTGTGGAGTGTACCGAGCGATGAATGTCGGCTTTTGACCGTCCTGACTGGGCAGGTGGCACTGTGACACGTGACTTTGCAAAGTCCGCTTTCTGCGCATCGCAGACCTTAGTGTGTCGAGAAGCAATTTGAACTTTGGGCTCGAACCAATCGCTGAAAGAAGCGTCACGGCTGGCAGATGTTCGGATGCACCGGGTGGCTGACTGAGGAGAGTGCAAGCGCTCTATTTTCGCGACTTATTTTGAATTTAATACAGTCTCTGGATCGGGTGCAAAGTCCGCAATTCTTATACGTGAGATTAATTTCGGCCTGCGGTGGTTGCCTGAAATTCTACATGAGGAATTGACATGACGAGACCTAGGGTCCGGATTCATAAACAGTATATGACGGTTTCCGCGAGTGCGATGGCTGAGAGGAAGACCTTGGGACAACGGCCATAGCGTGTCGCCACGCGCCTCCAATACATGAGCCTGTCAAAAAAATCTCGATGCGGTTTCGCCGCTTGTATCTGCGTTTGTCGTACTTGACCGGCGTCTTGCGTTGCTTTCGCCCGGGGATGCAGGCACGTATCCCTTTGTCTTTCGGCGCTTCTCGAAACCAATCGGCGTCATAGCCGCGATTCCCGAGCAGCCAATCCACGTTTGATATACTGCTGAGCCGAGCCCGAGCACCGGTGCCATCACTAACTTGTTCGGCGGTAACGAACAGGTTGGGCGGGCGCCCTTGGCTTTCAAATATAGCATGCAGCTTGGTATTCATACCGCCCTTGGTTCTACCGATCAGATGGTCGCGCCCCCTTTTTTTCGCGACAATACTGGTCGCAGTGCGGTGTGCTTTTAGATAGGTCGCGTCAATCATGACTGTCTTCTCTTCGCCATGCACGGCGGCCAGACCAGCCATGATCCGCGCTAAGATGCCTTTCTCGCTCCAACGCTTCCATCGGCTATAAAGCGTCTTGTGAGATCCGTATTCTTTTGAGGCATCTCGTCAGCGCAAACCATTGTGATTGATCAAGATAATCCCACTCAACTCCCGTTTGTCATCAACCCGGGGCTTGCCGTGCGACTTCGGGAAAAATGGGACGAGCTTGGCGATCTGCTCGTCGGTTAGCCTATGAAGATCGCTCATGTCACCGCTCCGTTTTGGGAGCCATGAGTCATTTTGCACACCGAAAATCAATGCATCCTGACCCTAGCAGCCTTCAGTCCAGTTCTAGGATCAGGCATGGCCGCTCTGGCCAAGAAGCGGCGGCTTTGCAAGCTTTACCGGAATGGCGGCTGGAGCCAGGAGCTAGTCAAAAATTAGTCCTGCGAGCATTCAGCTTCGAATTCAAGAAACAACGGGCGGTCGCTGCGCCCAAAGCTTTGGGCCAAAGACGCAAACCTTTAGGCGAAATGCAAAGCTATGGGCGCACCTACAATAAGTTGTAGGGACGCGCATAACGCTGCACTGCAGCGCACGAAATTGCCGGGAAGATTCGGCGTTGCTACCCAAAACTGTGCACTCGGATTCAACCGTAACTTTGCACTCCAAATTTCAGGATTAATTCGCATGCCGCCACCGTTCGTGGTCGGCGAATCTCGCCTCTCCCATCGAAATTCCGAAGGAGGCAAACGGCCCTTGAAAGCGGCCGTTTCCATCGGCCTCATCGAAGGTCTGGTTCGGGCCCATTCTTCCGGATGCTTCAGCTCGGACGAATGTCGGTTTATCTGCATTGCTTGGATATAGTTTTTTACACACATATATTGACGGCTCTTGGATCGAACACTAAGTGCATCGCACGCTTGAGGCAGGTCGCCTCTCGTTATGGAGATTTTATGAAAGAGTCCCGGGCCTAACGCCCGTTCCTGGCGAAGCAAATACAGGAACACCAACATTGATAGGCACACTCACGCGCAACGCTGAGTGTCCTGTTTCTGTACTTTCGTAAAATCGAGACATCCCAATGAACATCTCAAAGCACGAGCAACGTGTTTTGCATGAACTCGCCTTAGGTGGTGAGATCAAATACGTGCGCGCCGACAACGGAAAGGTACAATCCGTTCAGTGTTATACTCGTGACGGCTTTGCCTTCTCGGCCTGCACGATGGACGTATTCAAACGTCTCAAAGACAAGCGCTTCATCAAATCGAAAAATGGCGGCTCCTACCGGATTACGCATTTGGGGAACCAATCCGTTCGTGCGCAAATGAACCAAAGATAGGAATGAACTATGAACCACTCAGAGATCGAAGCCATCGAGGAAGTCCACAGACATGCGTTTGGCGAGGCTGAGGGAGCAGAAATAGCCCAGCTCGCGAAAGACTTTCTCGACCAACCGAAGACAATCTCGATCAGTGCGGAACGCGATGGGAAGATCGCTGGCAACGTGTTGTTCACACCGTTTGTTTTCAAAAACCACCCTGACACAAAATGCTACTTGCTGGCACCATGCGGGGTGTCGCCAGTGTATCAAGGCCGTGGTGTTGGCAAGGAGATAATGGAAACCAGTATAGACCACCTCAAGTCCATTGGAACGGACGCTGTGTTCGTGTTGGGCGTGCCGACGTTCTACCCCCGGTTTGGGTTTGTCCCGACCGACAAGCAGACGCCGTATCCAGACCTCCTGACAGCCCCTGAAGCATGGATGGCGCTTGAGTTGACTGCAGGCTCAGTCGAAAAACTGAGCGGTAAAACGATTGCGATCACGCCGTTCATGCACTCGCATTGGTGGGACACATCACAGCACGGATGAAAGCATATTTCATTATTAATTCAAGCAATAACCAGACATTCAATTTATCAAGTTGAATGTTTGGTTTGTCCGCAACTCGGACGTAGGTCCTGTTCAATTCAAGGTCCGGTTCCCGCATAAGCAGTCAGTGGGACGTCAAAGCAGACGTTGCCGCGTGCCGGCTGGTATTAGCGTCCGGTTGCAGCCGCTTTGTGGACATCCGACAAAAGTGCTCAGATGTCCGCGTTGGGCCCATTTTGCTGATTGCTGCAATGTGCAGGAATGACCGCTGAACAGGAGCCGGCAAGGGGCCAGCATTCGCTTGTCAGCTAATTCCAATGCTTGGTGGATTAATACGGTGTCCCCGAAAGCCAAATGCTTGGCGAAAATAATCAAACTAGCGGCTGATTAAACATAGCTCCGAATCCCACTTGAAATAGATTTAACCTAACATCGGAGGCGCAATCATGACTGATTCAGATACAATTTTCTTTGGCTATCATGCTGATCCATCGCGCTCCAGCTCATTGCAGGCTGCTGCCTATACCGAGCGCAAGTGGTTTGACGCAGACCTTCGCGCCATCCTCTCCAAAACTTGGCAATGGGTATGTCATGTCGAGAAAACACGTGGGCCGGGATCTTATGTAACAGTGGATATTGCCGGCCAACCCATTGCCGTTGTGCGTGATAAAGAGGGTAAGCTTCGTGCCTTTTATAATGTCTGCAAACACCGTGCGCATGAATTGCTGTCGGGCGAAGGCAATACAACGCGGATCATGTGCCCCTATCATGCTTGGGTCTATAAACTTGACGGGCAATTGGCCCGCGCGCCACATACCGAAAACCTCGAAGATTTCAGGAAAGACGAGATTTGTCTCGATGCAGTGCAGGTCGAGGAATTTTGCGGCTTTGTTTTCGTTAATTTGGATCCGATGGCAGCTTCTTTGTCAGAACAATCCGGCAACTTGGAAACCGAAGTGCGCCATTGGGCACCGGATGTGGATCAACTCACTTTTGGCCATCGTCTGACCTATGACATCAAATCCAACTGGAAGAACGTCGTGGACAACTTCCTAGAGTGTTATCACTGTCCTACAGCGCACAAGGATTTTTGTGACCTCGTGGATATGGATACCTACAAGGTTACGACCTACGGCATTTACTCCAGCCATATGGCTGACGCGGGCACAAGTCCGAATTCCGCTTATGACGTGTCGAATGCCACCGTGAAAACCCATGCGGTTTGGTGGCTCTATCCGACGACCTGCCTGATGCGGTATCCGGGACGGTCAAGCATGATCGTGTTGAACATCATCCCCGTTGGGCCAGATCGGACGCTTGAAACTTACGACTTCTTCCTTGAGACGCCGGAACCCGACGCGATGGAGTTGGACGCAATTCGTTATCTGGACGAAGTTCTTCAGGTCGAAGATATCAGCCTTGTCGAAAGTGTGCAGCGCGGGATGAACACACCTGCGTTCACCCAAGGTCGGATCGTCAATGACCCGGATGGTTCCGGCAAGTCCGAGCACGCCGTACATCACTTCCATGGCTTAGTCCTGGATGCTTACGCAAAAGGTGCTGCGTGACGCGGCCAAACATCCTCGTGATAATGGCGGACCAATTGGCACCGCACTTCACTGGGGCATACGGGCACAAGGTTGCCAAGACACCCCACTTTGATGCGTTAGCCGCGCGCGGCATGCGCTTTGATGCGGCTTATTGCAATTCTCCACTCTGCGCACCTTCACGGTTTGCTTTTATGTCGGGCCAGCACATCAGCCGCATTGCAGCTTATGACAATGCATCCGAGTTCAGAGCCTCGGTGCCAACATTTGCGCATTACCTTAAATCGCTAGGCTACCGGACCTGTCTTTCAGGCAAGATGCATTTCGTTGGCCCAGATCAGATGCATGGGTTCGAAGACAGGGTAACAACCGATATCTACCCCGCGGATTTCGCATGGACCCCGGATTGGGAAGCGCCAGATGAGCGGATCGATAAGTGGTATCATAACATGCAAACCGTCAAGGAAAGCGGTTTGGCCCATGCGACCTTCCAGATCGACTATGACGATGAAGTTGGCTTTGCCGCCAATCGCTGGCTCTTCGATGTGGCCCGAGACAAAGCACGTGGGAACGATGCACCCTTTGCGATGGTGGTAAGCTTCATTCACCCGCATGATCCTTACGTTGCGCGACCTGAATGGTGGAATCTTTATTCGGACGATGAGATCGACATGCCGTCCTTTACACCCGTGACGGAGGATCAGGACCCGTTCTCGCGTCGATTGATGGATGGGATCGAAGCATCATATGTGCCGCTCAGCGACGAAGAAATCCGTCGCGCGCGTCATGCTTATCTGGCCAATGTCAGCTACTTCGACAGCAAGATCGGGGAGCTGATTCAGACCCTCGAAGAGACGGGCGAGTTGGACAACACCATAGTGTTTGTAACTGCGGATCACGGCGACATGCTGGGAGAACGTGGGCTGTGGTATAAAATGAATTTCTTTGAACACTCTGCGCGCGTTCCACTGGTCATGGCCGGGCCGGGCGTTGTAGTGGGGACAACGCAGAATGCAGTGTCACTGGTTGATTTGCTGCCGACCTTTATCGATATCGGCGGCGGTAATGAGACGATGATCGGAGAACCGATCGACGGCCGCAGTCTAATGCCTTTGGCCCGTGGCGAATACGACTCAGTTGATGAAGCCATCGGTGAGTATTGCGCTGAGATGACGGGCTATCCCGTAATCATGATCCGGCGCGGCCCTTTAAAATACATTCATTGTGACAGCGACCCGCCGCAGCTCTACGACCTAAACGCTGACCCGCTGGAAACAAAAAATGTTGCCACAGACCCTGACTATGCTGACCCGGCAGCCCGCTTTGCAGCCGAAGTCGCGGAACGGTGGGACGGTAGTGAATTGCGAAAGAAGATTATCGCCACGCAGAGATCACGCCGCGCGTTACATGCCGCGATGGAAGCAGGTGCCAGCGAGCCATGGGATTACAACCCACCATCTGATGCAAGTCAGCAATATGTCCGCAACAACTTGGATTGGACGGTGGCCGCGAGTCGCTACCGCTATCCGCCTTTGAAGGATTGAAGCCAATGATGCTGAACGGAAAAATTGCCCTTGTGACCGGCGCGCGCGGTGGCATCGGGCGTGCAATTGTCGCGCGGTTCCTAAAAGAAGGGGCAACAGTATTTGCAGCTGACCTCACACCGGAAGGATCGTTAGACCAGCACGACGAAGATGGCAGTCATTTTGTTAAGCTGGATGTGACTCAAGAGGCAGACTCGGTTGCGGCGATGGATCATGTGCGCGCCACACAAGGAAAGTTGGACATCTTAGTAAACGCGGCCGGGATCGAGATCGAAAAAACGGTTGAAGAGACCACGCTGGAGGAATGGAACCAAAGCTTTGCGGTTAATTCCACGGGCACGTTCCTGACCTCGAAATATGCCATCCCGTTGATGCGCGAAGCGGCGAAGACAGGGAATAGCGCAAGCCTCATCAATTTTGGCTCCTACGATGGGTTCATCGCTGATCCGGGCCTTGCGGCCTATTGCGCAACCAAAGGTGCCGTACACGCTTTGACCCGCGCAATGGCTTGCGATCATGGCCCCGAAGGTATCCGCGTAAACGCCATCTGCCCCGGCTATATCGATACCCCAATGCTGCAGAGCTTCTTCAACGGAGATGGATCTGGTGGCGCCGGCGGCAATATTGAAACGCTGCAACAGGCCGTGCGCGATGTTCATCCGACGCGCACCTACGGGACGCCACAGGACATTGCAAACCTGGTTAACTGGCTTGCTTCCGACGAAGCACGGTATGCCTCTGGCCAGTTGTGGGTTCTGGACGGGGGGCTGTCTGCACAAGTGCAGCAGATGAAGCTCTGATGCCCAAATCCGTCATCATCACCTGCGCACCCACAGGGGGCATCCATACGCCGTCGATGTCACCACATCTGCCGATTACGCCTGCCGAGATCGCGACAGCAAGTATTGAAGCGGCACAAGCCGGCGCGTCGATCATTCACTTGCACGCACGGCATCCAGAGACCGGCAAACCCGACCCCCGACCCGAGCTATTTCAGCAGTTCCTGCCTGTGATCAAACAGTCCACTGATGTGGTGATGAATGTCTCTACCGGCGGCGGTTTGGGTATGTCGATGGATGAGCGCCTGCTGGCCGCAACTTCGACTAGCCCAGAGATGGCATCTCTCAACATGGGTTCTATGAACTTTGGCATCTTTCCGATGCTGCAGAAATACACCGAGTTTCAGCATGATTGGGAACAGCCATTCCTGGAGATGACAGAGGACTTCATCTTTCCCAACACCTTCAAAACAATTCGTTACGCCATTGAAAAACTTGGTGGTGATCATGGCACCAAGTTCGAGTTCGAATGCTATGATCTTGGACATCTCTACAACGTCAAATGGTTCGTGGATCAAGGCCTGATCAAACCGCCTTTTTTCATTCAGATGGTGTTCGGCATCTTGGGTGGCGTTGGCGCGGATGCAGACCATCTAACCCACATGCACAACACAGCGGACAAGCTGTTCGGGGCAGAGAATTACGAATGGTCTGTCCTTGCCGCTGGCCGTCACCAAATGCCTTTTGCAACCCAAAGTGCATTGCGCGGCGGAAACCTTCGGGTTGGTCTCGAAGACAGCCTGTTCATTGGCAAAGGTGAGTTGGCCAAATCTAACGCGGAGCAGGTTACGCGCATCCGATCAATCGTAGAAAACCTTGGCCTTACGGTCGCGACGCCAGCAGAAGCGCGCATGCGGCTCGCACTAAAAGGCGGCGATCAGGTAGGGTTTTGAGGAGACGCTTATGCAGACGAAAATGTTGATCAATGGCGAATTGGTCGAAGGTACCGAAGAGGCGTTGGAAATCCTGAACCCTGCAACAGGCGAAATCATCTGCACAGTAAAAGAGGCCAGCGATGCACAGACCGAGGCGGCAGTGCGCGTTTCGGCAGAGGCATTTGAGACCTTTTCGGGTACGACCCCCGCGGAACGCGCTGCGATATTGCTTCACATAGCTGAAGTTATCGAGGCGAACAGTCTGGAGTTGGCAGAACTTGAGAGCTTGGATGTGGGAAAACCCTGGCCATCGGCTCATGATGACGAAATGCCGCTGACGATCGATGTCTTTCGCTTTTTCGCCGGGGCTGCGCGCACCATGATGGGGTCTGCCTCTGGAGAGTATGTCGCGGGTCATACCTCGATGATCCGGCGCGACCCCATTGGCCCTGTCGCGGCCATCGCCCCCTGGAACTACCCGCTGATGATGGCATCCTGGAAAATTGCTGCACCAATTGCGGCTGGATGTTCGGTGGTGTTGAAACCTTCCGAGATCACGCCGCTGTCTACTCTGCGACTTGCAGAGTTGTTACAAGATGTTCTGCCAAAAGGCGTGCTAAACGTGATTCATGGTCGCGGGCTCGGCGTGGGAAATACCCTGATGAACAGCCCGCAGATGGAAGGGATCAGTGTTACGGGCTCTCCGGCGACAGGCATGGCTGCAATGCGGGCTGCTTCCCAGACAATTAAACACGTTCATCTGGAATTGGGCGGCAAGGCGCCGGTCATTGTCTTTGATGATGCTGATCTCGATGCTGTGGCCGAGACGATCCGATATGGCAGCTACTTCAATGCCGGTCAGGACTGCGCACAGCCTTGCCGCGTGATGGTTGCAGACAGTGTTTACGACAAACTTGTGGCTGCGATTGCCGATCAAGTTGGCCAGATCCAGACTGGTGCACCGAAAGCTGAAGGAACGGAAATGGGCCCGCTTGTCTCTGCGACACAGCGGGATCGTGTGGCTGGTTTTGTCGATCGCGCACGCTACAGCTCTGAAATCGTTTCCGGTGGGGCGTCTGGCGAAGAAGACGGCTTTTTCTACCAGCCGACAGTCATTGCCAATGTCGACAACACTGCAGAGATTGCCTGCAACGAGGTATTTGGACCTGTTGTAACTGTCTCTCGTTTTTCCGAGGCAGAAGATGCGTTGAAGATCGCCAACAACGGACCTTACGGGTTGGCCTCATCGGTTTGGACACGAGATGTTGGGAGAGCAATGCAAATGACGTCCAAGTTGCGCTATGGATTCACCTGGGTAAACACGCATGGGGTTGCGACGCCCGAGATGCCATGGGCCGCGATGAAAGGCTCGGGAACAGGCAGTGATATGTCGGTCTATGCATTGGACGCTTATACTGCGATCCGTCATGTCATGGTGGCACACTGATGCGGTTGGCTGGAAAACGCGCCTTTGTCACAGGCGGCAAGCAGGGCATTGGGCGGGGTATTGTTGAGGCGTTCTTGGCTGAAGGGACCGCTGTCACTACCTGCGGGCGCGGCCCTCAACCCGATGATCTGCCGGAAAATGTGGTTTGGTACACACTGGATGTGTCCGACGCCGAAGCGGTTGCAGAGATCGTCAGTATAGTCGGTGGGACTGATATCCTTGTAAACAACGCCGGCGTTCAGGTCGAAAAAACTGTTACCGAAAGCTCGGACGCGGATTGGGACTTGGTGATGGGCGTAAATGCGCGAGGCGTTTTTAACTGTTGTCGCGCCTTCATTCCAGAAATGTCGCAAGGTGGCTCGATCATCAACATCGGTTCGATCTCGGGCAATGCCGCGGATCCGTCGATGGCGCTCTACAATGCGTCAAAAGCGTTTGTGCATGGGCTCACACGCTCTATTGCAGTGGACCATGGACCAGCGGTGCGCTGTAATGCGATCTGCCCGGGATGGATTGAGACGGGCATGCTGGATGCAGCGTTCGACCTCGCGCACGACCCGGAAAAGGCCAAATTCGACGCGCTGGCTCGCCACGCGGTCAAACGCTTTGGCAAACCTGCCGATATTGCAGCGATGGCTGTGTGGCTGGCCTCTGACGACTCGTCTTTTGCAACCGGCCAGTTGTTCACGGTGGACGGTGGCCTGACGGCGGCCTCCCCCCTTAATCCGGGACTGTTATGATGTCAGAAATTGAAAGAACCGCCATTCTTGGAGCCGGTGTGATAGGGGCAAGCTGGGCAGCTTTGTTTCTCGCCTCGGGCCGTAGCGTGACGGTCTTTGACCCCGATTCGAATACCGAAGCATCCGTTCGCTCTTATGTCGAAAAAGCCTGGCCGGCACTGGACGAGTTGAACCTCACAGATAGGGCCACACCCGACGCTATCACTTTCGTTTCAACCGCCGAGGCGGCTGTCCAGGGCGCGCAATTTGTTCAGGAGAACGTGCCAGAAAGACTGGCAATTAAGCATTCGACCTATGCCGGGATTGAGCCAGAGTTGAACCCTAACGCAATAGTTTCAAGCTCAACTTCCGGCCTGACGCTTGAAGCTTTGCAAGAGGGATGGCGCGATCCCAGCAAATTGATCCTAGGTCATCCATTTAACCCACCGCATCTCATCCCATTGGTCGAATTGACCATCAACGATTCCACCGGTTCAGATATCTTGGACCGCACAGAAGCTTTCTACAAAGACATTGGTAAGATCACGATCCGGATCAAGAAAGGCATGCCAGGACACGTCGCGAACCGTTTGCAAGCCGCAGTTTGGCGCGAGGCCGTTCATATGGCGGTCGAAGGTGTTGCCAGTGTCGAAGACATCGATAAAGCGATGTGGGCTGGCCCGGGACTGCGATGGGCGGCGATGGGTCCGACAACCCTTTTTCACTTAGGCGCAGGCGATGGTGGCCTGCAGGCTTTCTGTGACCATTTCAAAGACACATTCAATGGCTGGTGGGACGACCTGGGCGACCCTCGTCTTGATGAGGATGTCATCAATAAACTGGTCGATGGCATTAACGATCAAACTCAGGGGCAAAGTACCGAAGAGTTATCAGCGCAACGCGACAAGATGCTTACAGCGATGCAAAAAGCTACCCAACACTTTCGGACTTGATGTCGGGATTGAACATTGGCCAAGCGCGAAACTCGAACGGGGTGCGGCCTTCAATGCGATCCGCACTGGGTGTCAATCCAAATCGTTTGCGGTATGCCCGGCTGAAATGAACCTGTCCATTAAACCCTGATGCTTCCGCAATCTCGCTGAACTTAAGCTCAGTTTGCGTCACTAATCCGCGCGCGCGATCAAGGCGAATGTCGCGGTAATACTCGATCGGTGACTTATGGACATATTGCTGAAACAATCGGCTAAGTTGTCGTTGCGAAATCTTCAACCTCGCTGATATTTCAGGGATCGACAAAGTGGCTTCCAAGTGCGCCTCCATCAAATCGATCGCGTCCCTTACCACTCCAGAGGTGACGTAACCCAGCGGCTCCATGTCTTTGGGGTTCTGTGATTGGCCTTCTCCGCGCACATTGTGATGAAAAAGGTATCGAGCAGATGCATTGGCGATACTCTCACCAGCGACAGAATGTACAAACCGCAATCCCAGATCGGTTGCTGCAGAACCCCCGCAACAAGTGAAAATCTTTCCATCCATAATAATCATGTTCTCTGACACGGTGGTGTCATGGGCCGTTTCGGCAAAGGCGTCGATGTGTTCATAGTGAACCGTTGCGGTCTTTCCTTTGAGTAGTCCAGCCGTCGCAAGTACAATCGCGCCGGTATCCAAACCACCAACGATTGCTCCACCCGATTCCCATTTCTGTAGGGCTACCTTGAACTGAGGTGTCCCGTGACGCTCAGGTGTCCAACTAGTACTCACCAGAACCATCCAAGGCTTGCGCCTCACCACCTCCGCCAGTGGGGCAGTGTCAACGACCAAGCCACTGCTGGATTCAATTGGACCACCGGGGTCTGAGACATAGGTCCAAGAAAATCGAGCTGAACCCGTCAGGTAATTTGCTACTCTGAATGGATCCACGAAAGACGTTGTCGCCGAAACATTAAAATGCGAACTCACCAAAACAACTATGTCTAACTTGCGATCTATTGGCTGCGTCATGGCCGATTTTGTAAAACAGCGTCCAAAATTGTCAATTATGTTCCGGAAATACGCAAAAGACACCAAAGGGCATTGTCAGAGGAAACCGGCTTGAGGCGGGTAGGGTGGTTTCGTCGCTTCGCGGGAAGACAAGACGCTCGCGCTTCCACTACTTCAAAACCAGCCCTGAGATCATCCGCCTGATGTTGATGATGTATGTTCGATTTCCGCTGTCACTTCGCAACGTCGAAGACCTGCTGCCTGAGCGTGGTATTTGCTATTCATGCCCCAGAGCCTGCCCGTTTTCGTCAAAAAAGTGCAGTTTGTCGGTCGGGAAGTGCAGACCAATCTTCGCCCCAGGCTTAAGGTCCGTATCACCGTTAAGTCGGACGGTTACCTTTTCTTCCACGCCGCAATCAACAATCAGGAAAGTGTCTGCACCCAAGTATTCGATCACCTCGATTATCCCATCACTCTGACCCTCACCCGCGGCAACCACCTCGATGTGTTCAGGACGAACACCCAACTTCTCGGCAACACCTGGCAGAGCAAAATCACCGCTTCTGCCGTATTCCAGGGTGTAGCTGCCCGCTTGGGTGGAACAGGGAAGTACATTCATCTTCGGGCTGCCGATAAACTGTGCGACGAACAGGTTGGCCGGGTGTTCGTAAAGCTCGCGAGGCGTACCTACTTGAGCGATTTTGCCGTACTCAAGAACAACAATCCGGTCGGCGAGAGTCATTGCCTCAACCTGATCATGCGTGACGTAGATCATCGTGCGCTTGAGGCTTTGGTGAAGTTTGGCGATCTCATACCGCATCTCAACACGAAGCGCTGCATCTAGGTTTGAAAGCGGCTCATCGAACAGGAACGCCGTCGGATCGCGTACGATAGATCTTCCGATCGCCACCCGCTGCCGCTGACCGCCAGACAGGTCCTTTGGCCTGCGCTCAAGGAATGGTCCCAACTTGAGAACCTCGGCGGCCCGGTTGACCTGTTCGGCTATCTCGACCTTAGATACCCCTGCAACTTTCAGAGAGAACCCCATGTTCTCGGCAACCGTAAGGTGCGGGTATAGCGCATAGGATTGGAACACCATCGTCAGCCCGCGTTTTGAAGGCGGATGATCTGTGACGTCGCTGTCACTTATCAACAGAGATCCGCGCGAGATGTCCTCGAGCCCACCAATCATGCGCAGCAGGGTAGATTTCCCACAGCCGGACGGGCCGACGAAGACAATGAACTCACCTTCCTCGATCTTGAGATCTACGCCCTTGATAACCTGCGCCGAGCCGAACCACTTTTCGACTGACTTTAGTTCGATGCTACCCATCAGGCCCTCCCTGCCCAGTGAAGCCAGACGGCGGCTGTCCAGGTGAATGCCTGGCCACCCGCAGGGCTGCCGGTTTTTGGGTCGAAGTACTCTGCGAACCCATAGCCCGATATCAGTTCGGCAGTTTTCTGGCGCAGCTGTTCTGCCTGTTGTGCATGCCCCATATCCGCCAGGCCAAACCCGATCATCATGTTCATGAAAGCCCAGGTCGGACCTCGCCAGTACCGACGTGCGTCGAATTTCGGCATGTCCGGATCATAGCTTGGAACGGGGTAAGGCACAGTTTCCAGTACTGATTTCAATCCTTTAAGCATCCGATCAGACTCCATGCCAGCGTACCAACACAAGTATGACGCGTTGGAAATACTCTCGGCCATCTCCCCGGTATGCGCGTCTCGGGAGTCGAAGCTCCCTAGGTCCTCGTTCCAAAGCGAACGCGCGCCGGATTCCAGCTTTTCAATGTCCTCACTCAGGCCCTCGGCCTCCAGTTCGAGCTTCTCGCTGATCATCAGCACGTCCCGTGCAGCACGAAGAGTGGTGAACGTCATAGTGGGATCGGCGACGCGGAACGGGTTCAGGGACAACAGGGCTTGCTGGTCCCATCCCGCATCTCTGCCGATCTGAACCAGCTTGATGTATCGGTCGTAGTCGAACTTTGTGGGTCGGTCGTCGCTGTTCACGTGGCTGGTGTCGCGGCGCTGGTATTCTCCAACATCCGATGCATCCATGCGCGCCATGGAGTTGTCCCAATCAGGTGCGTTGTCGCGACCTGCCTCCCACGGATGGGTCGTGCAAACGGCACCGAATTCATCAAGGCGCCATTTCATAATCCAACGATGCCACGCCAACAATTTAGGGAACAGCTCCTTCATGCGAGCATCCCCAAACGCGGTATCCTGTTCCCAGATTTTACGTGCCATGGTCGCGGCAATGGGGGGTTGGATGATGCCCGAAGACGGGATCGGGCCATTGCATCCCCAAACATCGGGACCGGGGAAATACCCTTCATCCTGCTGGTGGAACAGGATATGCGGAACCATGCCGTCTCCCCATTGCCCGGTGAACAGCGTCTCGATCTCAGTCCAGGCGCGGTCGAGGTCGAACTGGGCAAAGCCAAGCGCGGCAATCGCGCTGTCCCAGTTCCACTGGTATGGATACAGCCCCTCGGTAGGAATGGTGTAGCCGCCGCGATCGTTCGCAATCAGGATATTGCGCGCCTCGTGGTCGGAGTTCGTATGTTGGTTCATCTGTGTCATCCTTTGACAGACCCCGCTGTGAGGCCCTTGGTCATGAAACGTTCAAGCCCCAGGAACAGCGCCATGATAGGAACGGTGGCGATCACCGCACCGGCCATCAGGTGCTGACGGGGAATTTCTGAGGAGTTCAACATCGTGACCCCTCGGGTCAGAGTGAATTTCGACGGGTCGTCCAGCAGCATGAAGGCTAGCAGGAATTCATTCCACGCGATCATGAAGACATAGAGCGAGACTGAGGCCAGCGCGGGCAGGCTGAGGGGCAGGGTGATCTTCCAGATCACCGCCAGGCGCGACAGACCGTCCATCAGCCCGGCTTCCTCCACCTCGGTCGGCAGACCCCGGAAATAACCTTGCAGCATGTACAGGGCCACCGGGATCGTGGTGACCGGATAGATCATGACAATCCCGAGGATCGAGTTGCGCAGCCCTGTCAGCGAGAAGGCGATATAGATCGGTAGTGCCAGAACGATCATCGGCACCATGTAGATCAACAAGATCGAACGCGAGAACGCCTTTTGACCCTGAAACCGGAACCGAGCAACCGCGTAAGCTCCGGGCACGCTGAACAGTAGCGTGATGAATACGGTCAGGACCGAGACATAAAGCGAAGTCCATAGGTATGTACCGAAATTGAAGTCACGGAACAGCTCGGTGTAGCTGCGGAACAGATCGGTGCCCTGGGACAAGTCGACCGAGAAGTCCAACGGGTTCTGTAACAATGCCTGCTGAGACTTCAGGCTGGTCATGACCATCACGTAGAACGGGATCACGACGATTGCCGTGAAGAATATGTACCCGAACCCTGTGAAGAAGCGGATCACCGCCTCTTCGTATTCATGGCGCGTGAGCTCTCCGAATGGCGTTTCTTTAAGGATCGCCGCCAGGGAAAGGTGCATGACGACGGTCATGGCGACAACTGTGACCACAACAGCCTGCAGGGATGTGTCCGAGCCGATCAGAACCGGACCAAACCCGGTCAGCCCGGACAGGCCCAGAAACGCCGATATGCCGAGGCGGGCCGGAGCATGCTGCGCAGGAAAGCGGACATAGACCAAACCGGCGACTGCACCCCAGATCAGGCAGAGCAGAACTTGTGGGCGAAAAGCGGCCCCGGTTGAAAACGACATGGTAATTGCCACCGTGGTTGCGATCACGACTAGCCAGATTGCGCCCAGTACCGGGGCAGTAAGATACCCTTTGCGCATCACAGACCCTCCTCACGGCTGATGAAGCGGAAGAAGACAAAGCTGAAGGCGATCAGGCACACCAGGATCACAACGGCCACCGCCGCACCTGCACCGATGTTCGAGATCGCAAAGGCCTGCTCATAGACATTCACGGTAAGCGTGCGGGTGCCCGCATTGCCGCCGGTCAGCAGAAAGATGTCGTCGAACTTATTGAACGTCCAAATGAAGCGAAGCAGGAACAGCACTGATAGAATGCCCAACAGTTGCGGGATGCTCAGCAGCCAGAACTTCTGGAACGGCGAAGCTCCGTCCATATCCGCCGCCTCATACATGCTGGAGTCGATGGACTGCATCCGGGCCAGGATGAACAGGAACGACAGCGGGAAATAGCGCCAGATTTCGAACACGGTGACCATGATCAGCGCCAATGGGCGTTCACCGAAGAAATTGATTGGCTCGCTGCTCAGCCCCATCTGCACTAGCAAAGCGTTAGCGGAACCTGAGAAAGGGTCAAACAGCGTCACCCAAGTGAATGCGACGGCGATGACGGGGGCAACATAGGGGAACAGGTAGAGGCCACGGATGAAGCCTTGTCCCCTAAAGCTTTTGTTCAGCAACAAAGCCGCGAACAAGCCCATGACCAAAGCGCCAATCGTGCCGAAGACTGTGTAGAACAGCGTGACCCAGAGAACGCCCCAGAATTCCGAGCCATCAAAGACCCGGGCAAAGTTTTCCAGGCTGAACTCAAGGTTGGTCAGAACGTTTGGCCCGCTTCCTGTGAGGCGAGGCTCGGATTCTTCGACGAAATCCTCGAATGCTTGGAGATCTCCGTCGACCGTGACCGGGATGCGGATACGCTCACGCTGACCACCATCCAAGGTGCCAAAATCACAAAACAAATCCCGCCCCTCCAGGACGCAGGGCTCGACGATTTCTCGGACGGCAACGCCATCTGGCAGCACATCACTCAGGGTCACGCCTTCAACGGCGATCTTCTGGCTGGAGTTACGCAGCCGGTATTCGATCCGCAGATCGTCGCCAGAGCCGCGCAGGCTTTCGCGGACAACCGGAGCAGGTGGGCGCAGGTCGGACAGGGTAAACGGTTTGAAGCTGATCCAGATGATCGCCAGCAAGGGCAGGATCACCACAAGCGACACGCTGATCACGGTCGGAGCCAGCAGCGCCCAAGCCAGACGCGCCTCGCGTTTGGCAAGAGCCCCGGTTCCGGTCGGTGGGGTGGCCGAAGACATGGAATACCTCGAAGGGTTGCGAGCAGCGGCGCGAACGCCGCTGCAGGTGCTGGTTGATTACTGAACTTTGGCCAGCTCTTCGTTCATGGCTGCAACTGCGGCAGCCGCGTCAATCTCATCGTCGATATACTGCCGGACCACGCGGTTGATGGCCTGAGAGTTGATCATCTTCGACGCCAGCGCCAATTGACCTTCAGCCACGCCCCAGCGCTGTGCAACGTCCAGACCGCCCACGATTTCGTCGATCATGGCTTGGTCATAAAGCTCACCCAGAGGGGCCTTGCGGTCAACGCCTACAGGCAGCTCGGCCCATGCTTCAGAAAAGGCTGTCGGATTGTCGGCGTTGCCGCGACGAACAGGGAATTTGCCCTCAGGCGCAATTGCCAGAGTTTGGGTGTACCCGTCATCCATCGCGAATTTCACGAATTCCATCGCGGCGTCCGTATCCGCATCGTTGGTAATGCCGAAATACCGCACATCGCCCCATGCTGCGCCATCCGGGTTGGACGGGCCAGAGAAGTTGGTCACGATTCCAGTCTTGCTCGCCAATTCGCTTGAGGTCGGATCGTCGCTGATTGTTGGCGGAGCGCTGTCCCGCAAGCCGGCCAGTTCATCCAGAATGAAGGGCGACCAAATGATCATCGCGGCCTTGCCGTCGAAATACAGCTCTCGCGATTGCTTCCAGTACAGCTCACCCGGAGGCGACGCTTTCGAGATTGCTTTGTAGAAGTCCAGAACCTCGGTTGTCTTGGCCTCATCCAGTGGCTGGAAACCATCAGCGCCAACTGGCGAGACGCCATTGGCGAGGAACACATGTTCCAGCACTTGGCTCATGAAGTTCTCATCAACTTTGGTCGCGGCGACAAAGCCGTACATTTCCGGCGGGTTGTGCAGTTTTTCCAGCGCAGCCAATACGCTGTCAAATGAGTTGGGCGCATCCAGCCCGGCATCGTCAAATAGGTCTTTGCGGTAGACAACCATTTGCGTCCAACCATCGACAGGTACCGAGGCTGTTTCGTCATTAAAGGCCGCCATATCCAATGCGCCGGGTGCAAATGTGTCGGCGCCCAGCTCTTCGATCACTTCTGTCGCAGCTTCGGTGTCAAGGATACCTGCTTCGGCCCAAGGCAGCGCGTATTGCAATGGATGATAGACCACATCAGGCAGATCTCCCGCTGCGAAAGCTGCGGTAGCTCGTGTGCCCAGATCTGTTTCGGTGACCGGGATTACCTCAACTGTGGTGCCGGTTTCCGCTTTAAACTGGTCCGCCATTTCCTGCTGCTTTGCGAGCCGTTCTGGTTGCTCCTCAGTTGTCCAGAAACGAATTGTATCTGCCTGTGCTGACACGGCTGCCAGGGCCAGCGCCAGCGATGTGCCAAGCATCAGTCGAGATGCCTTTGGTGTAAGTTTCATGATCGGTCTCCTCCCCGATTTCCATTTTTGAATTGTGTAATTTTTCGCGCCAACTCTTCAGGTGTCAGGCGCGGTGGTCCATCAGAATCCCGTTCCAAAAGAACGGCTTCGCCGAGCTCACGCAGGCTTTCGGGTGCTTCTCCACGGGTTTGCCGTATGAGCATTTCAGCAAGGCGTTCGCCAGCCCGCTGTGAATCGACGCTGAATGTCGTAAGACCCGGGCTGACGTATTGGCTTTCGGGTATGCCGTCATACCCAAGGATCGAGACATCCTTACCGATTTGCAGGCCAAACTCGGCGCAAACAGTGTATGACCCTAATGCGGCCAGATCAGTCGCAAAGACGATCCCGGTCGGTGGATTCTCCAATTCCAGCAAAGCTCGCGCCTGGATTGCTCCTTCATCACGGGTGCGCGCGTCCTCGCGTATCAGTTCAAGGTCGATGGGCAAGCCAGCAGCGCTCAGACCTTCGAGATAGCCATCACGTCGAAGGTGGCTGTAGTTGAATTTCGGATCGCTGCCGACGAAGCCGATGCGACGATGGCCAAAACCACTCAAACGACTGACCGCGCTACGAATTGCCGTTTCACCCGAGATATCAAACCAAGATGTATCGTCGTAAGGGTCCGCTTGCCCGTATCCCGTTCGACCGTAGAGTATGAATGGAACATTCAGGGCGCTTAGATACTTGATACGAGCGTCGTCGACTTCCGTTCTGGGCAGAATAAACCCGTCCGCCTTGCGCTCTTCCACAAGGCGCCCCAGAACGTTGAGCATATCCTTTTCGGACTTGGCCGTTGAGATAGTCATAGTCCAATCGAATGCGCTGGCACCTTCGCAAGCGCCTGCCAGAAAGTCCTGCAGAAACGGATTGTGCCGGTCCGGTTCCCCGCTGTTAATGACCATCGCAATTGCACGTACTTTCCCTGTGCGGATCGCCTGCGCGTGGCTGAGCGGGCGATAGCCCATCTTTCTTGCAGTAGATTCGACCCGTTTTCTGGTGGTCTCCGAGATGTCGGAATACCCGTTCAAAGCGCGCGACACGGTGCTCTTTGAAAGACCGAGGTGATCAGCCAACTCGTCCAGCTTCACCCTTCGGGATGAGGGATCGCGACGGAGCGAAGATTCGCGCTTCGGTAGACTGGGATTCGTTCTCATTCCATTATTTGTTCGCTCCGAAACCGGTTTCGGCAATCAAAAAATCGAAAAACTCTTCTGATTACTCGTTTGACCGCGCTAATCCTCCGGTGCTCTGATGTTCACCTGTTCTCTGACAGTTCGATAATGTATGACTTGTTTGATTGGCAGGGGACGTCCACATCAACGGCCTCTCCGCGGAAATGATGAAGGATCTGGACGCCGATCATAGCGAGGACGTACTCGTGGTGATTGATCAGACCTATCTGCAGATGGACGCACGTCGTCCAACCCTATGGACTAAAGGGACAAAGAGGGCTGTTCGGCCGAACCAAAGGCTGCGCAAGCTCGAAGCAAAAGGCCATCTGCGACAGCCAGGGACAGCCGCTGAACGTCTTCGTGACCACCGGTCAGGTCAGGAATAACACCGGTTCGATGAAGTTCGTGTGCGGAATGTCGGCTTTCCGCCCTGCCGGTGGATGGCTTTGCGCTTGCGGCAGACTATTCGCCTATGCATCGAACGGCAGGTTGGTGGCCGCTATCCTTTGTTTTGGCCAGCAGATTGCAGCCATGGTGAATGACAGAAATGTCCGCGGAACAGACATTGAGATGAATTCTAGGAACGACTGCTCCGAGCCGACAACAAACGTCGCAATTTCGCGACTTGCGTCCCCTAAACGGAGAAATTTCTGCAAAGGCACGAACGACCAAGACGCAGCGCAGCAGCGATGCCGAACTTTCGCGCATCAGGCAGAAATATCTGATGGCGGAACCAGCGTAGCGCGTAACAAATCGGCCCCGAAGAATGGTATGGTTGTGGATGGTTGTTTAGCTTGGCTAGAGCATTTCGTATACGGACAGCCGATGAGTGAAGACAAAACCTGACACCCAGACAAACGTTGAAATGAAAGACTGTACTTTCGGCCTCTCCAATCGAGTTTAGGTGCTGACAATTTGGCATCTCCGTTCTGGAAGCTAAGTCACTTCTGAAATCATTAACCCCCCTTGCTTCACCAGGAGGTCAACAATTGCGCTAACCCCCTTTTTGTGGCGAAGGGACGAGAACAAAAATGGCCGTCCTTTGCGCATTCTGGCTGCATCTCGTTCCATGACCTCCAGTGAAGCGCCAACATGTGGCGCTAGGTCGGTTTTATTTATGACCAAGACGTCGGATTTTGTTATTGCTGGTCCGCCTTTTCGCGGGATTTCCTCTCCAGCGGCGACGTCGATCACATAGATTGTAAGGTCTGCGAGTTCCGGGCTGAAAGTAGCCGACAGATTGTCGCCACCGCTTTCGATCAGAACGATATCAAGATCTGGATGGCGTTCCTGCATTTCAGCGACAGCGGCAAGGTTTATCGATGCATCCTCGCGGATTGCTGTATGTGGGCAACCGCCCGTTTCGACGCCGATAATCCGATCTTGGGGAAGGACCTGCATGCGCACCAGCGCTTCGGCATCCTCCTGCGTATAAATGTCATTGGTGATGACGCCCACTGAACAAGCATCGCGCAGGGCTTCAGACAAGGCAGCGGTCAAAGTGGTCTTTCCGGCTCCAACCGGACCACCGATGCCAACGCGAAGAGGGCCGTTCATACTGCTCATGTTCGGAATATCCTTGAATACTGTATTTCGTGTTTCATCGACGCGATGTCCGTCAGGAACGCAGTCGAACTTAGTTCTTCTAAACCTGCCAATTGCGCCTTTTCGGCGATATGAGCACAATGCGGTGTCAAATTACGGATCAGTTTCTGAGCGTCGGTTTGCCCCAGCGGCGCAAGACGCGTTGCGCAAGCGACCAAGTTGCTTGCGAATGCTTGTAAATACATCTTCGTCGTCAGTAGTAGGGGGAGGTTTTGCAGACGCGCGGCGTGGCCCACCGACACTGGGTAGGAAAGCTGTTGGATATCTAAATCCCAGACATCTCCTGTGACAGTCCCGAACGCCTGTCCCAGCAGTTCGGTTTCCATTTTCCTTTCGGATGACGCGCAGATAGCCCGTGCCTTGGCATCGATGCTGAAAAGTTCATCTTTGTCCCGCGCGTCGTATGCGGACACCACGAACAGAGCATCATTCCATCCAGATCCGTGTTCCAGCGCATCTGAAATCCAGGCTTCGGCGTCTTGGGAGCTGGCGACCGCTCCTTCGTCAATTGCAGCTTCCAACCCATGAGAATAAGCAAAGCCCCCCACAGGGTATGCCGGAGACAACCACTGGGTCAGAGTCAGGATATCGGCGTCAGTGGGCGTGGCCATGTGTCCTGCCATGGCCATAGGCTCCGCCTTCGGGGTTGAACGGTTCGTGCACCTCGCGCACTGTGGCTCCGATTTTCAAAAGCATGTCTCGGATCACATGATCGACCTGGATCAGCAGACGATCCTTTTCGATCTGGCAGGGCGTGTGGCGATTGCCGATATGCCACGCGATGCGTGTCAGGTCCGGAGCGGAAACCTCTAGCAGTGCTTCGGGTGCAGCCTGTATTTCTACTTCGCGACCGTCGTCCAGAACCAACGTGCCACCGTGGTTCAACGAGGTGGTTTGCGACAGATCGACGAGAATTTGTTCACCACTTTCACAGGTCAGAACCTTGCGGCGCAAAAACCGATCGTCATAAGTCAGAGACAGGCAATCTGCGGACTCGCCGTGCATATGATCCGAGTAACGGCGTGCGGTGCAGAGCAGGGCGGTCATACCGTCACCTCCTCTGGAGCAGAAATGGTCAGAGCCAGATTGAATCCGCAAACACCCGGTGCACGATCCGTTCGCGTGATAGGCCGCGTTTTTTCAACTCTTCGTCGCTGAGCGATTGCAGGAATTCGACTTGCCGAACGCGTGATTGAGCTTCGGCCACACTGATCAGAGCCCCGTAGACTGATGCTGCGATGGACGCGATCAGACCGGGCAGCGAAAAGCGTGCGTGAGATTGTGTTGCTGAGTGTGCCATTTGGACCCTCGTAAACGTTGGTCCTCCCTTGGGCATTAATATCTGTCATATAGGCCTCACTTTGAAGTGGGTGTTTGGTCATTTCTGGGTTGCGCGCGGTGCAATGCAGCATAATTTTTAGTCAGAACATAAAGTATCGCTGTGCCATTGGCAGCACTTCGGCGGGTTGGCATGTCAGCAATTCGCCATCTGCCCGGACTTCGTAGGTTTCTGGATCAACTTCGACATGAGGTGTCGCGTTGTTGAGCAGAAGATCCCGTTTGCCAATTTCTCGCGTGTTTTGGACAGCGACGGTCTGCTTTGCCAATCCAAGTGTATCACCGATCCCGTCCGCCAGCGCGGCTTGCGACACAAAGGTGATGGCCGAGTTTTCAACGGATCGACCATAGGCACCGAACATTGGCCGACTATAAACTGGCTGCGGGGTGGGAATCGAAGCATTCGGATCACCCATCTGTGCACAAACGATGGTGCCGCCCAGCAAAACCATCTCAGGCTTCACTCCAAAAAAGGCAGGGTCCCATAGGACCAGGTCGGCGCGTTTTCCTTCCTCGATACTGCCAATCTCGTGGCTGAGGCCATGAGCAACGGCAGGGTTGATCGTGTACTTGGCGATGTAACGGCGAACGCGCAGGTTGTCGTTGTCACCGGATTCCTCCGGCAGGCGGCCTCGCTGTTTCTTCATCTTGTCAGCCGTTTGCCACGTACGGATCAACACCTCGCCCACGCGGCCCATAGCCTGACTGTCGGACGCGATGATGCTGAACGCGCCCATGTCGTGCAGGATATCTTCAGCCGCGATGGTTTCACGCCGGATGCGGCTTTCAGCAAAGGCCACGTCCTCGGGGATGGATTTGTCCAGATGATGGCAGACCATCAGCATGTCGAGATGTTCCTCGACCGTGTTCACCGTAAAGGGTCGCGTCGGGTTGGTAGAGGAGGGTAGGACATGGTCCTCACCGCAGATTTTGATGATGTCGGGGGCGTGGCCGCCGCCCGCGCCTTCGGTATGGAAAGCGTGGATAGTACGACCCTTTATCGCGGCAACTGTATTTTCAACAAACCCGGATTCGTTGAGCGTGTCGGTGTGGATCATCACCTGAACGTCCATCGCATCAGCGACCGAAAGGCAGCAGTCGATGGCTGCCGGGGTCGTGCCCCAGTCCTCGTGCAGTTTCATCGCACAAGCTCCGGCTCTGACCTGTTCCTCCAGAGCAGCGGGAAGCGAAGCGTTGCCCTTACCCGCAAAAGCAAGATTCATGGGAAAAGCATCTGCCGCCTGCAACATCCGGCCGATATGCCATGGGCCCGGTGTGCATGTGGTCGCCAGAGTGCCATGCGCCGGGCCGGTGCCACCACCAAGCATGGTTGTCAGGCCAGAATGCAACGCGTCCTCTATCTGTTGAGGGCAGATGAAGTGTATATGGCTGTCGAACCCGCCAGCCGTCAGGATGCGACCCTCGCCAGCGATGGCCTCGGTGCCGGGGCCGATGATGATGTCTACACCGGGCTGCGTATCCGGATTTCCGGCTTTGCCGATCTTGGCGATGCGCCCGTCCTTTAGGCCGACATCCGCCTTGTAGATACCCGAGTGATCCACGATCAGAGCATTGGTGATCACCGTGTCCACGGCGCCTTCGGCGCGCGTGGCCTGTGACTGCCCCATCCCATCGCGAATGACTTTGCCACCACCGAATTTAACCTCTTCACCATAGACATCTTCGCGGTGGCCGGTCTCGCTGAAACGCGCAGTCGTTGCGCGCTCCACGATCAGGTCTTTTTCTACTTCGATGATCAGATCGGTATCTGCCAATCGTACTTTGTCGCCGACCGTGGGGCCGAACATGGAGGCATAGTCACTCCGACTGATCTTGCCCGGCATCTTTCAAAGCCCCCATGATATGCATATTGAAACCGTAGATGTGCCGGCGCCCCTCAAATGGCACCAGCATAACTTCGCGAGTTTGCCCTGGCTCAAATCGCACCGCAGTGCCCGCCGGGATGTCCAGCCGCATACCCAAAGCTGCATACCGATCAAAATCCAGAGCCGGGTTTGCTTCGGAAAAATGGTAGTGGCTGCCGACCTGTATTGGTCGGTCGCCGGTATTGGCGACAATAACAAGACGGCTGCTGCGTCCTGCGTTCAGCGTCAGTGAGCCTTCGGCCGGAATAATCTCACCCGGGATCATTTCGGCAGCTTCAAAATCACGGTAATGGCGATGACCGCAATCAAAGCCAACCCAACTGCGAGCGCGGCGTAATCACTGCCATGAGCGTGAACTTGGGTATCCGAATGGGCCATGGCCGGACCAGCCAGAATGAGAGCGGGAAACAGCATACGGTTCATGGAGAACTCCTTTAGAAATTAGCGAATGGGGTTGTGGACAGTCACAAGTTTTGTGCCATCCGGGAAAGTGGCTTCGACCTGTACCTCGTGGATCATCTCGGGCACGCCTTCCATGCATTGGTCACGGGAGATCACTTCAGCCCCGTCTTGCATCATGTCCGCGACCGAACGGCCATCGCGCGCGCCTTCGACCACGGCGTCGGTTATCAACGCAATGGCCTCGGGGTGGTTCAGCTTAACGCCGCGGGTCAGCCGTTTTCGAGCGACCTCGGCGGCCATGGCGACCAGCAGTTTGTCTTTTTCTCGAGGGGTCAGGTTCATGTCAGAGCATCCAGCATCGGGGTAAAGTGTCTTTGTTCAGTCGGCGTAGAACTGGTATCAGCGTTCGCCGCAGAGCAAAGCTGTTGTCCGCCAGAATGCGAATGACCAATAGGTCTTTCCGGATCAGGGTTGCACCGGCGGTGTCCGGTAGCATTTCCCGGACAGGTTTTAGATGACCTTCGGCGGAACTCGACGCTAAGACGATTAGCGCCATCGCCCCTGCGCCGTTCGCAATATGCGGCTTGGACAAATGCGTATGCCAATCACCTGAGAACCTGATCGCCTCGAGAAACACTGGCGTGTCCTCGCGGCGAATCTCGATTCCATCGCGCAAGCGGATGCCGGTCAGCGTCTCGCCCATGGCAATGCGCCCAAAGACCAGCGGCTCGACCATCAGCATTTCAGCATCAAGCCCCATGTCGATCCTGAGGCGTCGGTCCAAAGCACTGCCGTTGTACAGGATGGTTTCCTGCGGCAGCCAGTTCAGCCGGGCGCCATCCTCAACCGTCAAATGGTTTGTAATCTGGCCCCATTCTTTGGGCTGGGCTTTGTAGGCGCGCTCACAGGCTTGTGTCGTCAAAGTCAGCGCCGTGCATTTTGCTGCCTTGCAAGAAAATCGGAATGAATCGCCTCCGGTCACGCCGCCCGCCGTGTTCAGAAGAACCGCATCAAGATCAGGTGTGATCGTTCTGGGGAACAGGCATTTAAAGGACCCAGACTGGCGAAATCTGTCCAGTACAGTCCTGTTGCCCAATTGCTTGGTGCTTAAGCTGACGGTGCCTGCAGCACGTGGCGGTACCGCGCTGTGCGTGGGTAATATGGCTGCAACTTGTGTAATAGGGCACCTTTAGCGCGTCGTTTGGTGCCACCTGTTTCTCTATTGAAGTGTCGGAACACTAATCTGCAGTGTCGGAATCTGCTTATTTCCACATCGTGTGTCTAAATTTTAGACAGCAACGTCCGACTTAGATGAAAAAATATGCGCTTCTCGCCGATTTTCCAAATTGGGCTAAAGGTAAGTTGCCAACCTTGCTGCAATGCAGAAACCGTGTGGGTGCCACCGCGGAAATGACCCGGGGGGTGTGTGACGGCTGCGCGAATTGGACCTCGAACACAACCGCCACACGGAACGCAACAACAGTTGCGGGGATCAGGTAGAAGAAGAGTGTGCCTTTGCGCAAGCCCTCTCTCCCGGCCCCGCCAGGAGGATTACATGAAATCGCTCAAATCCACGCTCGCCGGATCGGTTGTATTTGCTGCCATAGCCACCGCTGCCTTATCTGCCGAAGACACGATCAAGGTCGGAGTGCTGCATTCGCTGTCGGGTACGATGGCAATCTCGGAGACTACTCTGAAAGACACCATGCTGATGCTGATCGACCAGCAAAACGCTAAAGGTGGTCTTTTGGGCAAGCAGCTTGAGGCCGTTGTTGTGGATCCCGCATCGGATTGGCCGCTGTTCGCGGAAAAAGCGCGTGAGCTGCTGACCGTCCACGAGGTGGATGTGATCTTTGGCAACTGGACTTCGGTCAGCCGCAAATCAGTACTGCCTGTGATCGAAGAGCTGAATGGTTTGCTGTTCTATCCGGTTCAGTATGAGGGCGAAGAAAGCTCTAAAAATGTCTTTTACACCGGTGCGGCCCCGAACCAGCAGGCGATCCCAGCGACCGATTATTTCCTGGAGGAACTGGGGGTTGAGAAGTTCGCTCTGCTCGGGACGGACTATGTCTATCCCAGGACCACCAACAATATTTTGGAAAGCTACCTTAAGCAAAAGGGTATTTCGGACGCGGATATCTTCGTCAACTACACCCCCTTTGGCCATTCTGACTGGTCCAAGATCGTATCTGACGTCGTCGCACTGGGCGAAGATGGCAAAAAGGTTGGTGTGATCTCGACCATCAACGGAGACGCCAACATTGGTTTCTATAAAGAACTGGCCGCAGCTGGTGTTTCGGCAGATGACATTCCTGTGGTGGCCTTTTCGGTTGGTGAGGAAGAACTGTCCGGCCTGGATACGGCGAACCTCGTCGGTCACTTAGCGGCTTGGAATTATTTCCAGTCGGCGGATACTGATGTGAATGCCGAATTTGTCGAAACCTGGAAAGCCACCATGGGTGACGAACGGGTGACCAACGATCCTATGGAGGCGCATTTCATCGGCTTCAACATGTGGGTGAATGCCGCGACCGAAGCCGGCTCGACCGAAGTAGACGCTGTGCGCGCCGCCATGTACGGGCAGGAATTCCCGAACCTGACCGGAGGTACTGCTGTGATGTTGCCGAACCACCATCTGGCTAAGCCGGTTCTGATTGGTGAGATTCAGGAAGACGGCCAGTTCGACATCATCAGCGAAACGGACGTTGTGCCGGGCGATGCATGGACCGACTTCCTGCCTGAATCCGCAGTGCTGAAATCGGATTGGAAAGATCTCGGCTGCGGTATGTACAACACCGAGACCGATAGCTGCGTTCAAACCTTGTCGAACTACTAAATCGTACGCAAGGCGGGTGTGATCGCCCGCCTTGCCCAAAGACACGCGGGTTTCACCACATGTTAAGACTATTCCTTGCGGGCCTGGCAATTCTCTTCGCCTGCCTGAACGCCAACGCGCAAGAGGGTGGCCTGCAGCCGATCTTGCAGGATCATCAGGAGATCATTGTCAAAAGCTCGCGCAAGACGATCAAACCGGCGATTGATGCGCTTGCCGCCACTGGGCTGCCGCAAGCGCAGGTGATGCTTGAGACATGGGCCGCCAAAGACATGTGGATGCGCAAGTCTGACGGTCTGTTCTTTGCCGGAACAAAGGCCGAAGGGCGGTTGTACGAACTGACCGATTTCGACACGGGCGAAGTGGTCGGCACGTTTGAGAAATCCGACCTGAAGCAATTGAAACCCAACAGCGGTGTACGCGCTATGATCGGGACAGCTCTGGTGCAGTTCCAGTTGACCGACACGGATCGAAAGAAGCGCCTAGCCGCACTAAAGTCCATTCAACGTGATCCCGAAGGTGCACTGCTCGAACCTCTTCGTGCCTCGATCGAGGATGAGCCAGATGTGGATTTGAAGGCCCAGAAGCAACGGCTCGAACGGCTGCTGACGATTGGATATGACGAAGACGTTGCGGCCCGCGTGACTGCAATTGAAGAAATGTCGAACGATCTGGGTGTCGACGTCCGCGCGGCGCTGAACCCGCTAGTGGCTACCTCACGGAAGACCGCTGCGGACCTGCCATCGGATGTTAACGTCGCCATCATTCTGGAACCCGGTTCAGAGGCCTTGTCGCGGGATGACGCATACCACCTGTTGGTCGCGAGCGACTTGGCTGCGCCCCATGTGTTGCCTGACGACATCCACCTGGCTTTGGCTGCGAACATTGATGGTGGCCGCGTAGGGGGTGTCCCGGTCGCGCAACTGAACGAGAATACTGCGCGCGCACAAGCCTACAGCACTCTGGCTGAAGCCGGACTTGTTCCTGCGCTGGTAACTGAGGCCGATATCGACACCGCGCTGGGCGCGCATGTGTTCTTTGAGACTTATGCCGAGCCGTCCATCGAAGTAACCGCCGCTGCCGAAAAAGCGCTAAAGAAGATCGAACTGAAAGTTGGCCTAAACCAGACGCTCGACCTGACGTTGGACGCGGTCTCTCTGGCCTCGATTTATTTCCTTGCCGCCATTGGGTTGGCCATCACTTTCGGAGTGATGGGTGTAATCAACATGGCCCATGGCGAATTTATTATGATGGGCGCCTATACGGGCTATGTCGTTCAGCAGTACGTCCCCGACCATACGGTATCGATCATCGTTGCCATCCCAATGGCTTTCGCGGTCACGTTTGCCATGGGCGTCGCCATGGAGCGCCTGGTGATCCGTTGGCTTTATGCCCGCCCGTTGGAAACACTGCTGGCGACCTTTGGTATCTCGATTGCCTTGCAGCAACTGGCAAAGAACATCTTTGGTACACAGGCCCGCCCTCTGACTGCTCCGGGCTGGCTGGACGGTGCCTGGGTGATGAACGATGTGGTTTCGATCAGCTATATCCGCATTGCGATCTTCGTGCTGGCGCTGATCTTTCTGGGGCTGTTCCTTTACATAATGAAACGTACAAGGCTGGGGCTTGAAATGCGTGCGGTCACGCAGAATCCGCGCATGGCGGGGTCGATGGGGATCAATCCGGGGCGGGTGAATATGCTGACATTCGGCCTCGGCTCCGGCATTGCTGGGATCGCGGGGGTGGCCATTGGCCTGTTCGCCAAAGTCACATCGGATCTGGGCAACGACTACATTGTGCAAAGTTTCATGACCGTGGTTGTCGGTGGTGTCGGCAACATCTGGGGCGCGCTGGCAGGCGCGGGGATGATCGGGTTCCTGCAAAAGGGGATCGAGTGGATGAACCCTTCAAACACGCTCGCGGCGCAAACCTACATGATCATCTTCATCATCATTTTTATCCAATTCCGACCACGAGGCATTATTGCCCTCAAAGGTCGTGCGGCGGGGGATTGAGCCATGGAACGTAGTTTTGTTGCTAAGAACCCATCTGTGTTGGTCTTTCTGGCCATCCTGTCGCTGTTTACGCTGGGTGTAACTGTCCTGTCCGAAGGGTTCGGGATCGGTGTGATCTCAACCAGTTTCGTCAAAACGCTGGGCAAGACCCTATGCCTTTGTTTGATCGCGGTCGCGATGGATCTGGTTTGGGGTTTCACCGGCATTCTATCACTAGGCCATTTCGCTTTCTTCGGGCTCGGTGGCTATATGATCGGCATGTGGCTGATGTACGAACGCACTCGGCTGATCGTGGTCGAGTCATTGTCACAAGCCGACATCCCGCCAACGCCTGCCGAAGTTGTGGACGCCATCGGCACTCAGATTTTCGGCGTAGTCGGATCATCCGAATTCCCGCTGATTTGGGCATTTTCGCACAGCTTGACGCTGCAGTTGATACTGGTCGTTGTGGTGCCTGGCCTGCTGGCACTGATCTTTGGCTGGCTGGCCTTCCGCAGTCGAGTGACCGGTGTCTATCTGTCGATCCTGACGCAAGCAATGACGCTGGCTCTGGCTTTGTATCTGTTTCAGAACGACAGCGGGCTGCGCGGCAACAATGGCTTGTCCGGCCTGCAGAACCTGCCCGGAGTCACTGTCTCTCAAGACGTTGTTTCGCTCTGGTTCCTATGGGCTTCGGCTTTGGCGTTGGGACTGGGTTACATGCTGGCGGCATGGATCGTGTCGGGCAAGTTCGGCTCGGTCCTGCGCGGCATTCGAGACAACGAGGCGCGAGTTCGGTTCCTCGGCTATTCGGTCGAAGCCTACAAGTTGGCTGTCTTCACCCTGACGGCTTGCATCGCCGCAATCGCGGGTGCGCTATATTATCCGCAGGCTGGCATTATCAACCCCGAGGAGATGGCCCCCATCGCCTCAATCTATCTGGCCGTCTGGGTCGCTATCGGCGGGCGGGGCCGGCTGTATGGTGCGGTCATCGGCGCGGCTTTTGTCAGCCTGCTGAGCACCTGGTTCACCGGCGGGCAGGCCCCGGATATTCCGCTTGGCTTTTACACGATCAAATGGGTCGACTGGTGGCAAGTGCTGCTGGGTGTTTCGTTTGTGCTGGTCACGCTGTTTGCTCCGCAAGGTATCGGAGGTTTGTTCGACTTGTATACCAACCAGCGTCATCCCGATCGGCATGGTGCCAATCTGGGACCCGATGAAGGCGCTTTGCGTGAGAAAGAGGCCAGCCTATGAGCACCTTGTTAGAGGTAAGTGGCGTATCGGTTACCTTCGACGGGTTCCGCGCCATCAACAACCTGTCCTTCCAGATTGGTGACGCAGAACTACGCTCCGTGATTGGCCCGAATGGTGCCGGCAAGACTACGTTTATGGACATCATCACCGGCAAGACCCGACCAGATGAGGGGCGGGTCATATGGGGTGAAAAGTCCGTATCTTTGTTGGATATGACCGAGGCAAAAATCGCGCAGGCGGGAATAGGGCGGAAGTTTCAGAAGCCTACGGTTTTTGAGGATCAGTCCGTGCGCGATAATCTACTAATGGCGCTAAAGAAAAATCGTGGCTGGGTTGGTGTGCTGCTTTACCGTCCGTCCAAAAGTGATTTGCAGAAGGTCGACGACCTGGCCACCGAAATTGGGCTGTATCAGGAACTGAGCCGTAAGTCAGGTGAACTGAGCCACGGGCAGAAGCAATGGTTGGAAATCGGCATGCTGCTTGCGCAGGACCCACGTCTGCTATTGGTTGACGAACCCGCCGCAGGCATGACCCCGCAAGAGCGAGAACACACGACAGACTTGCTAGTTCAAGCTGCAAAGACCCGCGCGGTTGTGGTTGTTGAACATGACATGGAATTTGTCAGGCGCCTGAACTGCAAAGTCACGGTTTTGCATGAAGGATCCGTTTTAGCCGAGGGCAGCCTTGATCACGTGACATCAAATCAGGACGTCATCGACGTCTATCTGGGGCGCTAGAAAATGTTGAAGCTGACCGATCTGACTTTGCACTATGGGCACTCGCAAATCCTCAACGGGATTTCCATGGAAGCTTCACAGGGTGAAGTAACGTGCGTCATGGGGACCAACGGTGTCGGAAAAACCAGTCTGATGAAGGCAATCTCAGGGGCGCATCCCCGTTCCGGTGGCGAACTGGAGCTTGACGGAAAGCAAATGGGTATCTTACCTGCTCATCAGATGGCCTGGAAAGGTGTGGCATATGTCCCCCAAGGTCGCGAAATTTTCCCATTGCTCACGGTTCGAGAAAATCTGGAAACAGGCTTCTCCTGTCTGCCTGCCAGCGAACACTTCGTCCCAGATGTTATTTTTGACATGTTCCCGGTCCTCAAAAAAATGCAGAACCGGCGCGGGGGCGACCTTTCCGGCGGGCAGCAGCAACAGTTGGCCATCGCGCGTGCACTGATCACAAGACCGCGCCTGCTGCTGCTGGATGAGCCAACCGAAGGTATTCAGCCGAACATAATCCAACAGATTGGCGAAGTGATCCGGCACCTCAGAAAGACGAGCGGAATGGCAATTGTCTTAGTCGAGCAGTATTTCGACTTCGCATATGATCTTGCTGACAGGTTTGTTGTGTTGCGACGCGGAGAAATCCTGGTCAAAGGCTCACGAGATGACCTGACGCGTGATCAAGTGTTGCAGGCCGTAACAGTTTAGCACTGTTCCGTGTAGTTGGCTTCGAATTAGATTCATGAAGCCCAAATCACGTTCTGCACTGAAGCTGGGGACATAGTTTGATCCTCCCAATACGTTCAAAAAAGAAATGCTTAGTTTTGAGATGCTGTCGTTCGATGCCTCTTGTCTTGATGGGTGTGTACTATCAGACAGATCAACTGGCTTCGTGTACTACTGAGGTTCAAATTGGGCATTGTCAGAGGAAACCGGCTTGAGGCGGGTAGGGTGGTTTCGTAGCTTCGTGGGACGACAAAAACCATTCCACTTCGATACTTCAAAACCAGCCCAGAGATCATTAGCCTACCCGCCCCCAAGAGGACGTTTGACAAATACGCGCATACGTTTTCGTTAAGACCGAAGCAAAAACGCGTGAGTGTAGCGCGCTTAGGTTCGCCTGCTAAGTTTAATCTACTTGCAGATCGGCAATTCCAGTGGCGGTTGATTGGGCAAGGATGCCCTCCAACTGTTTATGATCGGTTGGAGGCTGCTCTTGGGCCAAAACTTTGGTGCGCCGATTGCTTGTAGGCAAGCTGCGTTCCAATAAACTCCTGCTCGCGATAGTGATTTTCCTTTTTTTACCGCCTTGGCGACAGCGTTGATGTCTTTGGATTCTGGGTAGATATAGAGGGTCGTCGGGTTCCCTTCTACAAGCGCCAGGATTTCTTTAGAGGCGGACTGTGACCAGGTTGTACAACCATTGCTGCGACCACCCGTGTAGTTCACAAGCCTTCCGTAGGGGACAAAGCCGTCGTTGTCTGCATGTGTGCTTTGTGGGTTTTTGAACCTGCATTGCCATTTTAGGAAAACGGCGGGATGGCCCCCGATAGCGCGCTCCCGAGCATTGCTCGTTTCTCCTTGGCCATCAAACAAAAGGAACGTGCGGAAGAACGGCTGCGTTTTGCCGGATTGACTGTAGTAACCCTTGAATGACGTGCGGGTTTCAGCCGTCACATAGGCACCGCCGGCGGTTAGTTTCGATCCTTCTGCATTGCTGAAGTTCTTCGCGCATTGCCGACCATTCGAAAAATTGGCACGCTTGAGTTTTCGACCATTGCCGTAGCCGGACGAGACTGCTCGGAAGGACTTTTGCGACTCGCAGATGACGTAAAACCGCTTGCCGGGATTGCCGTTTCTTGTGGTACTTGGGTGGGTCGCATCTTTGGCAAGATAGCAGGGGTTCCTTACCTCGCCTCGACGTACTTTCTCTTTGTAAAGCGCTCGCGCCCTTTTCAAAACGATCGGGGCGATTTGCCCGTCACCCGTACCCACGTGCTTTTGTAACCACGCCGGGACATCTTGTGATATCGCTTCAACCCGGTCGGGCAGTGCGCTCGCCGCGATGGCAATTGTCATGATGGATAGTGTGAGACGGAGTGAATTCGGTAGCACCGGGAGATCTCCTGCTAGAATGTACTCGGGGCCAGTCTACCACAATTCCTATGCAATCGGGTGCCAGCCAAGTGTACAAACGAAGCTTCCTGTTGCCTCAAATCCCATTTTGCATTTCGAGGGGCTTGTCGTTCATCTTGAACAAAAGTGCTGCGACGATGCATAGGTGTCTGGACACTCGGAGATCGACTTCCATGTGAACGCCATGACTACTTGCCGAAGGTCTCTGTTGGTAACCGCAATGGCTGATCCGCACACTGCGCGGGGACAAACGGTGGCGCTGATTGATGCGGTAAGTAATCTTCCGCAGTTGCACTCTCTACAAATTCAACACGGAGACGAGGTCATTTTGCTCAAGCCCAACATGGCGCTGGCTTTGATAGGTTGGCCAATCTGAAGTTTTGTTCGAAAAGCATTGTGGCTCTGTTGCTATGGACGGCAATAGATCGGCAAGAAATCCCACCTGTAGTCGAATTTCCTTGTTGGGAACTCATTTAGTTGAGGAAATCTTCACCGAATTTACTTGCCACGTCGACCACACGGTTATCGTCAGTTTGAATGGAGTTCGCGGGATTGCCTCCTCCAAGCTCAGCCTTAGCGGAGGTCATCCAAAAAGCTCGTTGCCAGGGCGTCATATCGGCCGGCAGCGCCTTTAACACAGTTTCCATCAAGGGAAGCGGAGTTCCGTCTTCTGCGAACTGAAAAGATGGGTACGCGTTGATGCCTTCATATGGGACAGAAAAAACCTTTCCGGTCCTCTTCCAGATCTCACCTATTCGCGTGATTTGCCAGGAACCTTTCTTCCACTGCGCATGAACAGATCTATTGTCCAGCAACGGATATTTCCGGGCAAACTCATCTTTGCGGATGTCATCGACCGCGCAAAACGGTTCTTCGAACTTGGTAAAATACATCTTCTAACCAACAACACTTGTTGAAACACACAAGTCCATACTGTCAGAAACCCAACTTCTTGAAAGTAAGATTGTTCACACACTGTAATACGCTCTTTAGTGAGGGCGCAGGCTCACGTTATTGAATTTTAATAATTTATTTAAAATTCAGTTCGAGGGAAAATCGCCATCTGCTCAGCGTGAAAGTCCACAATGCCGCAGATCGGGGCGACAATCATTGCAACATGAACGTATTGATCACACATCATGTATGAGCCGCGTAGAGGTCTGCATCGAATGGGTTATACGAAGACTGCATTATTGATGGCCGCAATGACGGCCTTGTTCATGGGGTTGGGATACCTTCTGGCAGGAGCGGGCGGCATGCTGTTCGCATTGGTGCTGGCAGCAGGCATGAACCTGTTTACATGGTGGAACTCAGACGAAATGGTCCTTCGTTTGCACAACGCAAGGCAAGTTTCATCTGATGACCATGCAGGGTTGTCCCAAATGGTCGGGGATCTTGCAAAGAACGCGGGCATGCCAAAGCCCGCTGTGTATTTGATTGAAACACCCCAGCCCAATGCATTTGCTACTGGGCGCAATCCCAACAACGCTGCCGTTGCCGTCACTACGGGGTTGCTACAGACCCTCACAAGGGATGAACTGGCGGGAGTTGTCGCGCACGAACTTGCACATATCAAGAACCATGACACTGCGATTATGACCGTAACTGCCACGTTCGCGGGTGCAATTACGATGCTAGCAAACTTCGCACTGTTCTTTGGTGGAAGACGGGATAGTGCCGTTGGTCTAGTGGGGACCATTGCGCTGATGATCTTGGCTCCTTTGGCTGCGGGTTTGGTCCAAATGGCCATTAGTCGGACAAGAGAATACGCCGCCGATCGCGTCGGCGCCGAGATTTGCGGTCGACCTCTGGCATTGGCGTCTGCCCTCGAAGGTATTCAGCAAGGCGCTGCAAGCATCGACAACGATGCTGCCGAGCGAAATCCAGCGACCGCACATATGTTCATCATCAATCCACTTCATGCGCACTCACGTGACAAGCTGTTTTCAACTCACCCGTCGACGGCAAATCGGATAGCTGCGTTGCGAATGCTAGCCCAGCAGTCGAACGCAGCCGACGAAAGCAGCAACACTCGAAGCACTAAACCATCATCCAGGACTGGCCCTTGGGGGTGAAGGTCGCATGCAGGAACTGTTTCTAGTGGGCCTTGTCAGAAGAAGTCATCTTTAAGCGGACAGGGCTTTTCCTAGCCTTCGCCACAAACAAACGCTCTCCTTTGACGTAATTCAAAACCGGCCTCGATATTTTTCCTTTGATGTCACAGGGCGTTTTTTTGATCTGAAGGAACGTTCAGGCGTTGCTGTCCGGCTGGGAGGATTGACCATAAGTGGGAAAACGATCCACCACTGGCATCGTTTCGGTATACACACGGTCTCGGATAAGCGCGAATATCCAGAAGTCCGGAAGGGTTGTTGACGTGTATGAAGTAACGTCAGCGCTGCGCATGCCCTGAAGCACAACGTCGACCAGAAGCAATTCCGGTTGCGTGCGGTCAAGGACTTGCTTTGCTGTTTTCAAATTGTAGGCACGCCAACAATTTTAACGCCTTCTGGGTGGGTCAACAGTTCTAAGACAGTCGAGCGAGCTTCGTCCGGCGCGATAAAAATCATATGAACTGAAACCATCGTTCCGAACTCTTGATTGTCGCTGTGAGCGAGGTTTTGGGTATGCGGTTTCATGGTGACCGATCGCAAAGCGGTTGGGCCGCTGATTGAAGTTCATAAGGTGGGAGAGGTGGTTTTGAGCGCCCGTGTATGAGCGTGCGCCCAATTAGCAAGGATACACTTCCCAAGGCCAATCCCAAGACGAGAGCATTGGCAAAGAAGACGCCGCCAAACAGGGATGCGGCGATGTTTCCGGGCTGCTGAACAGCCGTTCCTGTCACGATTTCCAACCAGTCATAAAGGTAAAACGCGAATAGAACAGACAGGCCCACAGGCGTAACGATGAGTGCCGTCCCAAGGCAAATCAAACCGCGAC
This sequence comes from Ruegeria sp. YTSC230, assembly GCF_059609665.1. Classification (NCBI taxonomy): domain Bacteria; kingdom Pseudomonadati; phylum Pseudomonadota; class Alphaproteobacteria; order Rhodobacterales; family Roseobacteraceae; genus Ruegeria; species Ruegeria sp. YTSC230. The sequence continues at coordinate 109,114 of NZ_JBXWMC010000001.1, forward strand.
CGAGCAAGGCTCGTGGCGTTTGTCCTTTGAGCACGAAGGCAGCTATTGCCCCAAAAATGCCGAGAGCGAAGACTAAGTCCACTGGAAAGGCCAGGTCACCCGAGACAGAGCGTGCGGCGGCCGAGATGAGAGGCAACAGGATGAAAGTGACGAACCCTGCGGCAAGAAGTCCGGTGAATGTTTCAGGCAAAGAGCGCGAAGTCAAAAAGTTACCGCGTTCTTGTTGATGGATAGGAACAAGCCCGGCCGGAGAAACCTGACCGAACTGTGCTGACAGTTTGTTTGGACGAGATGGCATCATGGCCCCGAGTTTTGTTGATGTTACGGCGGTTCAATTGGCCGCTTGTGCCCCTGAATTTGGTGAGCCAGCGTTTTGTTTCTTTTGGCACCTAGTCAAATTCTTGTGGAAGTTGGACAAGTTGAGTTGGAAGGATTGTTTAGAGCGTTTGGCTGAACGCGGGACGGACACGGTTGGCCTGCTCGCACCGCGACACTGTCAGCCATAGTGCCTGTTGAACCTCTGTCGCACGCGTGTTGTATTGGAATATGGCCGATGGGTATCGATAGATGCGCTGATTTCGAAACCCAATAGTTGCAAGCTACTGAAAACTGAGCGGCCCGTCCCTAAATCGGAAGGGTTAGATTTCCACCTGCATGTCAGGTCAAACCGACGGATCCACCGTGATATCAGGAGAGCACATGTCTGCTTTTGACCAAACCGCGTCGTCTTTCACCAAAGCCTCGGATTTGCTGGTCGCAGCGCTCGAGGCGGAGGGCGTTGAGTATATTTTCGCCGTCCCAGGTGAGGAAAACCTGGATGTGCTGGAGTCTTTGAGAACGTCCAAGATTGAGCTTGTCCTGACCCGTCACGAACAGGGCGCAGCGTTCATGGCGGCGACATATGGGCGTTTGACAGGAAAAGCCGGCGTCTGCATGGCAACACTGGGCCCCGGTGCCACAAATTTTGCCACACCCGCCGCCTATGCGCATTTGGGTGGAATGCCGCTGGTTATGATCACGGGCCAAAAGCCGATCAAAAAATCGAAGCAGGGCCAGTTTCAGATCATTGATGTGGTGGGATTGTTCGACCCGATTTGCAAGATGTCCAAGCAGATTGTGCATGGCAACACCATCCCCTCGTTAATCCGCGAAGCGTTTCGCGTCGCGCAAGAGGAACGTCCCGGTGCCGTTCTGTTGGAACTTCCCGAGGATATAGCGGCCGAAGATACCACCGAGCCGGTCCTGCAACCTCATCCGCGCTACTACGCCGTGGCTGGTGACACAGTTCTGAATGAGGCGGCTGAGATGATCCGCTCGGCTAAAATGCCTTTGCTTTTGTTGGGGGCGGGAGCCAATCGAAAGCATGCTCGCAGCGCACTCAGCCAGTTTGTGAATGACACGCAGATTCCGTTCTTTGACACACAGATGGGCAAAGGCGTTGTGGACGAGCGCTCAGATTTGTTTTTGGGAACGGCCGCTCTCTCCGACGGTGATTACCTACATTGCGCCATCGAGCGGGCCGATCTGATTATCAACGTGGGTCATGACGTGGTGGAAAAACCGCCCTTCTTCATGAAAGAAGGTGGAACCAAAGTGATCCATGTGAACTACAAGGCCGCGCAGGTTGACCAAGTCTATTTCCCGCAGGTCGAAGTTGTCGGCGATCTGGCTCAATCCATCGAGCGGCTGGGAAAGAAGCTTGATGGCCCCTTGGAGTTTGATCGCAGCTACTTTGAGCGGGTCAAACAGGAAACCGATATGCACATCTCGACAGGAGCAGATGATCCGCGTTTTCCAGTGATCCCGCAGCGCTTTGTTGCCGATACGCGCAAAGTCATGCGTGACTGCGATATCATCGCATTGGACAATGGCATCTATAAAATATGGTACGCGCGAAATTATCAGGCCTACCAGCCCAATACAGTCCTGCTGGATAACGCACTGGCCACGATGGGAGCCGGCCTTCCCTCAGCCATGATGGCGGCCAAACTCTATCCTGACCGTCGCGTCATGGCGATATGTGGCGACGGCGGCTTTATGATGAATAGTCAGGAGGTTGAGACCGCTGTTCGACTAGGGCTCAATCTGGTTGTGACCGTGCTGAACGACAGCTCGTACGGGATGATCCGCTGGAAGCAGTCTCACGCCGGGTTTGAAGACTGGGGGCTGGAGTTCAAAAACCCTGATTTTGTGCAATATGCCAGAAGCTATGGTGCGACCGGTCACCGGGTAAAGCGAACTGAGGATCTGGTATCCACCTTTGAGCAAGCGTTTGCAGCAGGTGGCGTCCATTTGATCGATGTTCCTGTCGATTACAGCGAAAACCAACGGGTACTGATCGATGAACTGGCCGAAAAAGTCTGTTTAATCTGATCCGTTTTTCCAAGGCTGGTCAGAGCAACGTGGCTTGAGGTGGGCAGGGCGGCATGTGACCGCTCGCTTCTTTACATCGTCGGTTAGTGAAGCTCAGCTGTAAGTCTCTGGAGCTTTTCGTAGGCTGGGCCATTGTTTCGGGCAATGACCGTAAATCACGAACGCGTCTTTCTCTGCGGCCAGTTTCATCAAGCGTTCTGCGCTGGCATTTGCCGCGGCCTCGTTCCAAGCCCCCACGAACTTTTCGTCAAATTCCTCCACTCTTGAAATCGCGTCGCTGGTCAACATCACCGCTCGTGATGGCAGTTCAACCAACAGTGCGATTTGCCCCGGCGAATGACCCGGCGCTTCCAACACTGTCAGCCCCGGACCAACGCGCACATCGCTTTCAAACAGTATATAATCGCACTCTGGCCAGTCTAATGGTTGCGCGTTACCCCAGTACAGCGGCTTGTCGAGTTTGCGTTCCTTGGCAGAGATCAGGATCGGCGCCTCTGGAAATGCATGCAACCCGCCCACGTGGTCGATGTGGGTATGCGTGCAAACATGAAGTGTGACATCTTCAGAGGTTAACCCCAGCTTTGCCAACTGTGCTGCAGGCAGGTTGTCTGGTGTGCACTCAAGCACCTCGCCAAACTCATCCAATCGATCTTCTTCAGAAGCAGATTGGGCATTCTTAGCGTATTTTTCCGGGAGGCCAGTGTCGACAAGGATCGTTTCATTTTCATCCGTCTGGATAGCAAAACCCGAAATGCCGATTATGCGACCGTTGGAGTGAACTTTGAACAAACCGTAATCCAACACGGCAAGGCTCACCGGTCGACCTTTGATAAAACCTTCAGCCCGCACTCGGTCTCTCCTCCGTTGTCCGGCAAGAACTTGGCGCACAGTTCGAAAGTCAGTGCACATACGCAATTACGATACCAAATGGATGGCGGGGTGCCTCCTTGGATAGTCAGTCTAGCCAACCCACAGTTAGTACCACAGAAAGATTCAAAAGTGTTCGCTTGGCCGTGTGCCGTTGTTGGTAATGCGTGCTAGCTTTGCGGTAACGACGGGGCAACGGTATTGACCAACGACAAGAAACACGATCCGCTGGATGAATTATTGCGCGCTCGACTGCGCATTCCGGTTGGCGCTGACCTGAGGCTAAGGGCGCTATGCCAGTTAATGAAGGGTGTTGACTGGATCAGTCGCACCACGACCGGCCAAGCGTTTTTTGCATTGAACGAAACCGAACGAATTCTGTTGGAACTGGATGAACGTACTGGGCACGACTTGGTACGAGCGGTGCTTGCGATGAATGGGGGAACTGTTGTCAAAGCCCACGGTCTTGAAAACATTCCAGCCAGCGGCCCCGTCATCATTGGATCGACACATCCAATCGGCACTTTCGATTTTTTGGCACATGCGGGAGCTCTGCTTGACCACCGTTCAGACTTGAAAGTCGTCGCCGGTCGCGAGGCCGAGCGGTTTCTTGGGCGCGATTTGATCGTCCCTGTGGACTTGGACCGACAGGACAAGGTGCTGACGGCGCGCCAAACTCGGGCCGGCATGTTGGCACATTTGGAACAGGAGGGTGCGCTTCTGGTTTTTGGCTCGGGCCGCGTACCAACGTTGAAAGACGGGCTTCTGATCGAGCCGCCGTGGCGAACCGGGGTTACTCGTGTTTCCGCAGAAAGCGGAGCGCCGATTGTTCCGGCCTCAGCGAACATGCGTAATTCGCGGCACTACTACCGAACTCGACGATTGGCGGCGCTACTCGGTGGGGGAAACGACGAGTTCGGACGCAGGGTGGCATCCTTAAGGTACGTGTCCGAGCTGATTTCTAAACTAGGTGGAACCTACAATGTGTATTACGGCCCAATACAGCCTGCGGGAACTGCACCGGACGTTCTCAAAGAGCTATCAGAAGGATTGGTGCCTGGTCTTTACAAATCCTAGGGCACTACAGCAGGGCGAAAGAAAAGATCGGTCAGCACCATGGGTTGTGGGTGTCATTGAGAGTTAGGTCGCGCGTTAGTTTTAGCCTAAGACTAAAACTGAACTGGTATGATATGCCTTGGTTCAGGTTTCGAAACCAATACAGAAATTCGCTTCCGTCCATTCCTCCATCTACAACAACTTCAACCAGGAAAGATCGCTTGCCAGCAGAGATACACTCAAGCTGACACGCACCGCCGCCTTCGCCGAGTGGCGCGAACTTAGTGCGGCGTAAAGGGCAGCTATACTGGCTTAGCTGAGACTGGTTCGAATTTGTCTGACATCACCCATTCGAGATCGAAATTGGGAAGTGTCCCTCTGGTCACGGTTGTCCCCTGATCTATATGTGCCGAGATCAGGAAAGGGTCGGCCGCTACTAAAAATGTCTCCGGAAGAATGGGCGGAGAGCGGAAGTTCGCAGCAGCCGCACGGGGACTCAGATTGCAGGCGAAAGCCAGACCTTAAATTCGCAATACGATGATTGTTCTACATTGGAGAGAAAGGTCGCTTCAGCAAAAGGCTATCTAAACAATGCGGCATCAAAATACACTCCCGATCTTCTTACTTGGTGCTGTAAACTGGCTTGGTGATCAAAAAGCTGGCGGCGCAAGAAAAATGGTACTCGTGGAATTTCCTTGCAGAACTAACAGTACGGTGTTGAGATTGTTTCTGTCATTGGGAGGCTGGTCGGATATTGATTTGGCCAACGCAATTAGATCCACTAGCGACTTTGAGCGACCGCCTCCAACGACGAATTGACGAGTATCGCGCTGGGAATTTCGGCACGACACATAGGGGAGGAAAGAAATTGAAAAATCTGACGACAACGCTGGCGGGATCGCTGATAGCATTTGCGGCTTCGGTAAGTGCGGCCCAAGCTGAGAAGCTGACGTTTTACTGCTCGGCACAGGAAGATTGGTGTCAACTCATGGCGCGCAGTTTCGAGGATGCCACCGGCATAGACGTCAATATGACCCGCAAGTCGTCGGGTGAGACGTTTGCACAAATTCGCGCGGAAAGTTCTAACCCTAAAGGCGATGTATGGTGGGGCGGTACCGGTGATCCCCATTTGCAAGCGGCCGAAGAAGGCCTGACGATGGAATACGTGTCGCCGATGCGTGACCAGCTTCACGACTGGGCGATCTCGCAGGCTGAAAGTGCAGGTAACAAAACCATCGGAATTTATTCAGGCGCACTCGGCTACGGCTACAACTCCGACCTCTTGGCCGCGAACAGCCTGCCTGAGCCCGCATGTTGGAAAGACTTGCTGAAGCCCGAGTATAAAGGGCACGTGCAAATGGCGAACCCGAATTCCTCGGGCACCGCTTATACGACGCTTGCCTCGATGGTTCAGATATTTGGTGAAGACGACGGCTTTGAGTTCATGAAGGGGCTACATTCGAACATCAACCAGTACACCAAGTCGGGTTCAGCCCCAATCAAGGCCGCCGGTCGGGGTGAGAACACCATCGGTATCGTCTTCATGCATGATGCGGTCAAGCAAGCCGTATCAGGTTTTCCGGTCAAGGTCGTGGCCCCATGCGAAGGCACAGGCTACGAGATCGGCTCGATGTCGATCATTGATGGCGCTCGAAATGAAGAAGAAGCCAAAAAGTTCTATGACTGGGCGCTCAGCCCCGAGGCCCAGAACCTTGCGCTTGAGGTTAACGCCTTCCAGGTTCCGTCCAACAAAAATGCGGAAACCTCGGAAAGCGCACCTGACATGAGCCAGATCAAGCTGATCGACTATGACTTCAAAAAGTATGGCTCGTCAGATGAACGCAAGCGTCTTTTGCAGAAATGGGACGAAGAGGTCTCTGTGCTGCCTCAGTAAGTGACTGAAACCACGTCAAAAACGAACCACCCGGTTCTAATCTTCTGGATTGCTGCCGGGTGGATTGGTTTCTGCCTGCTGCCATGGTTCATGGTAGAGGATGGCATTTGGTCATTCGTATGGCTGGTCGATGGATATCCGTTCGATGAAGATTATGCGCCCGCCGCTTTTCTGGTCGGACAAGGCGAAAAGCTGTGGCTTGCGCCGCTTTTGGTCCCGCTTGCGTTGCCTTTGTTGGTACTCGGCAAACCGAAGTCCAATCCGCAATACGCGCGCATCCTGATTTTGGCTGGTGCCTTGGGTTTTGGCTGGCTGATTGCGCAAGGGTTCTCAATTGGTATTCGCGGGTTCAATTTCGACTGGATGAAGGCGCTGTTCGGAGAACCGAAGATCCGCCAGTTCGGCATGGGATACGGCGCGATGATCTGCGCCACAGCGTTCCTGTTCCTTTTAACTCAGGGTATTGCGGCGCGCGGCGCCATCAATGGCGACGTTTTTGTCGTCAGCGCTATTGGTGGCGTAATCACCATTGTTACAGTTTTCGTCTTCTTTCCAATTGCGAAGATGTTGTTTGCCGCCTTCGTTACTGAAGACGGTGCCTATTCAGTTTCGGTTTTTGCCTCGAAGTTCTTTGATGACCGACTTTGGGGCTTGGGTTGTTTTGCCGGTGCCAAATGCGGTGCCGCGTGGAACTCTCTGTTTCTTGCAATTCTTGTGGGTTTCATCACGACCGTGCTTGGCCTTTGTTTTGCGCTTGTCGTCACACGGTCGGGATTCCGCTTTAAACGCGGGATGCGCGCGTTGACAGTCTTGCCGATTATTACGCCGCCTTTCGTGATTGGTCTGGCACTGATCCTGTTGTTTGGGCTTTCCGGGTCGGTCACCAGATTTGTTGCCGAGATCTTTGGCGTGCAGCCGACGCGCTGGCTATATGGCATGCCCGGGGTGCTGATCGCTCAGACGCTGGCATTTACGCCAATCGCCTTTCTGGTCTTGATCGGGGTGGTAGAAGGGGTGTCACCATCGATGGAGGAGGCCGCCCAAACCCTTCGAGCCAATCGTTGGCAAACCTTCAAAACCGTGTCCCTGCCTCTGATGCGACCGGGCCTGGCTAATGCTTTTTTACTGGGGTTCATCGAATCTATGGCCGATTTTGGCAACCCACTTGTCTTGGGCGGAAACTTCGATGTGCTTTCGACTGAGATATTTTTTGCCATCGTCGGTGCGCAGTACGATCAGGGCCGGGCTGCTGTTCTAGCCATGGTGCTCTTGTTCTTCACACTTTCTGCCTTCTATGCGCAGCGCGCGTGGTTGGGGAAAAAGAGCTATACCACCGTTTCCGGCAAAGGCGACGCGGGTGTACATCCCTTGATGCCAAGGGGCCTTGCCATACCGGTTCTGGGCATTGCAGTTGCCTGGGCGGTTTTCACTGCTGTGGTTTACGGGATGATCATCTACGGAAGTATTGTCGAACTGTGGGGCGTCGATAACTCGCTGACGTTCAAGCACTACGTCACTGCCTTTTCGGTCCGCTTCGAGGAAGAGGGTATTCGCTGGACCGGAGCCGCCTGGGACAGTTTCTGGACCACAATCACCATCGCCGGCATTGCCGCGCCTCTGACGGCCGCCGTGGGGTTGGTCACCGCCTATCTGCTAACGCGGCAAAGTTTTGCGGGAAAGAATGCGTTTGAGTTTGGCACGATGCTCTCTTTCGCTATTCCCGGCACCGTTATTGGCGTCAGCTATATTCTGGCATTTAATGTGCCCCCAATCGAGATAACCGGCACAGGCGTTATCTTGGTCGTCAGCTTTATCTTCCGCAATATGCCGGTTGGGGTTCGCGCGGGTATCGCGTCGATGTCGCAGTTGGACAAATCCCTCGACGAGTCCTCGCTAACGCTTGGTGCGAACTCGTGGCAGACATTCAGGCGAGTGATCCTCCCGCTTTTGCGGCCGGCAATCCTGGCTGCGCTGGTCTACAGCTTTGTCCGGGCAATGACGGCGATTTCGGCGGTGATATTCCTTGTTTCCGCCGAGTATGACATGGCCACCAGCTATATTATCGGTCGGGTCGAGAACAACGATTACGGTCTTGCAATCGCATACTCCACAACGCTGATCTTCGTGATGTTGGCGGCAGTCGGGATGTTACAAATCCTCGTAGGCCGTGTTCAGATTGGGCGACGTACACAACTCGGAGCAGAGAAAACGACATGACCGAAACGACTATAGCAAGTAAGGCCGCGCCTGTTCGTTTCGACGGTGTCTCGAAAGTGTTCGGCAAGGATGTGGTGGCCGTCGACAGCATCGATCTGCACGTCCAAGCGGGCAAACTGGTGACGCTTTTAGGCCCCTCAGGCTGCGGTAAAACGACGACGTTGCGCATGATCGCAGGTCTGGAAATGGCGACCTCGGGCCGAATTCTGATCGGCGACCGAGACGTGACCAAATTACCCGCTACCGACCGTGACGTGTCGATGGTATTCCAATCCTACGCGCTTTTTCCTCATATGAGCGTGCTAGAAAACGTCATGTATGGGTTGACCTTTTCCGGCTTCGACAAGCGCGAGTCCCGATCGCGCGCGCTGCATGGGTTAGACTTGGTTGGCCTGAAGGGCTTCGATAATCGTTTGCCAAGCGAACTTTCCGGTGGGCAGCAACAGCGCGTTGCCGTCGCTCGTGCATTGGTTTTGGAGCCACAGGTTTTGCTCTTTGACGAACCTCTCTCAAACCTCGATGCGAAACTGCGTCGCCAAGTGCGCGAAGATATCCGTGCCATTCAGCAAGATCTCGGTTTGACCGTCGTCTATGTGACACACGATCAGGAAGAAGCCCTTGCCGTTTCAGACGAGATTGTCGTCATGCGCAACGCTGCTATCGCTCAGATCGGAACACCGCGTAAACTCTATGATGCGCCGGTTGACCGGTTCGTGGCCGATTTCATTGGTGAGGCTAACCTGATCAATTGCACTATCCTTTCTGTTGAAGGCGGTTTAGCCACGATCGAAATCGAGGGCTATCAACATACGCTCCCCTCTCGTGGTCTAACGCCTGGACCAGCAACGCTGGCCGTGCGCCCGTCACGGATTTTGATTGGATCTGATACCGGCATCCCGGCCAAAGTTGCCAAGGCGACCTATGTTGGCGTGCGGATGGAGTACACTCTGGCCGGTGCCTTCGGGCAGGTATTTGCTGTGCAGGACGACGTGGACGAACCGCTGGAAATCGGTTCGGATGTCAAAATGTCTTTTGCCGGACGCGGCCCCGTTCTGTTGCCGGAAGGGTGATGTGGGTAAGCTTTTAGTCGTCTCTCACCCGGAGGTCGTAGTCGAACCGGAGACACCGGTCACCGAATGGGGTTTGAGTGAAATTGGCCGCGCCCGAGCCGGCACATTTGCACAAAGTCAGACCATGTCGTGCGTGACAGATATATGGTCCAGCACCGAGCGAAAAGCGTCCGAGACAGCGGCTATCCTTGCAAAGCCTTTGGGGCTGGTCGCGAAATCCGATCCTGGACTGGGAGAGAACGACCGAAGCACTACCGGATTCCTTCCTCCCTCGATATTCGAGTCCGCCGCTGACACCTTCTTCGGGGCACCCAATTCCAGCTTTCGTGGCTGGGAAACAGCCCATGCTGCGCAATTGCGCATCGTTCAAACAGTCCTGTCAATCGTCAAAAACCACGACGGAAGAGATCTGGCCATTGTAACCCACGGCGCGGTCGGGACACTGCTTTGGTGCCATCTGGCAGGGAAAGAAATCGACCGGCGGTTTGATCAATCTGGGCAGGGCCACTTCTGGCGCGCGGATATTAAAACTCTTCAACCCGAATTCGGGTGGCGCCCGATTGCCTGAAAGGCGTCATTCGTTCCAAGCGTCTTCGCAGATCATTTTCAAGGTCTCGAACACGGCTGGTGTACCAGCGATCACGCGACCACCATCCCTGATCATCCCGTCGGCGTCCTGATCCTCGATCTCGCCACCTGCTTCGGCAATCATCAACTGACCGGCGAGGCAATCCCAGGCGTTCATGTGCTCTTCAATGTACCCCAAAAGACGTCCCGCCGCGACATAGGCCAGCGAAAGCGCACCGCTTGCATTGCGATGATAGAGAGCGCCACGTTCGATAAGGGCCGCAATCACCGGAATGACCTTTGATGCTTCGACCCGGTTCGAATAACCAATTGAGACGGTTCCACTTGCAAGTTCCACGCTTGAGGCAACTTGCATGGCGTGTCCATTCAAAGTGGCACCTTCGCCTCGGATCGCCACGTAAGTTTCACCAACGTTTGGCTCGAAAATCACACCGACCTGCGTCTGACTGTCTGAAACGCCCGCTAAGACAATCGTCCAGGCCGGTATGCCATTGACGAAGTTTGTTGTTCCATCAATCGGATCAATCACCCAGTCAAAACCGCTGGAGCCAGCTTTTTCGGCGTGTTCTTCGCCATAAATCCCATCATCGGGAAAAGAGTTCATAATCTTTTGACGAATGAAGGTTTCGACGTTGCGGTCCGCCTCGCTGACCCAGTCCTGGGCGCCCTTTTGATCAATGACCAAGGTGTCTCTGGCAGCAAAATACTCTAGCGCAAGCGCACCCGCCTCTTCGGCTACCGCGACGGCGAAGTTTCTTCTTGCAATGATGTTATGCATTGATCCGCTCACTTCCTGCTGAATGCATCACCACATCTAAGGGAAGGCGTGTCGGAAAACAAAACAGTGTTTGTCAGGCTAAAATCCACTTTCCTCGCGTCAAATGAGTTTCTGTCGAAAGAATACCCCTATTAAAGCGCTCATTCACTTCCACACTGTGGAGCCGCACGTTGCTCGTGACCAACGTCGGCTTTCTTTGGAGAACGCTGCATCGCAGCGATTGAAGTTGTAACGACGGTCCGCTTTGGGCCGTTCACACCTTAGCGAAGTGGGGCAGTCGAATAGATGCTAAGATTGCTCCAGCGTCTGCATTGAGCCTCATTTTGATCGATCCCGCACCACGCACCTATGTCTGAACTAAGGTTCCAAAAAGTATGAAGAGGCACATACCCCTCCACTTGAACCTTGGCGCTATTCCTCCGGGTCAAAATGTACGTTCATTGGACCTTCCCATTGAATCAACAGAATTGTTGGTTCATCGGTAGGAAACGCGTCATTATGATACTCTCTCCCAGGTTGATACCAATAGTGGCCGAGGGTTTGCAGCGGCACTTCAGCTTCACTTTCGCCTTTAATGTAGTGCTTAGCTGCACCGGATACGACAAGGCCGTGATATCCATGGGTATGCGAGTGCATGGCCCCCGGGAAACTTGGGGGGAATTTCATAAAGACCGCCGACGGACCTTTCTGGGGATTGCCCCACAAGATGGCAAGCTCAAATGGAGCACCGACGGGCTGGAAGAATTCTGCCTCTTCCAAGGCAATTCTGTATCAGTTTTTTGCCGTTTCGGCGTTGACAGACAAAGTTACTGTGCTGACAAAAAGGCCAGCCACGCCAGCAATCTTAGCGATTGAATTGAACATGTTTCTTGCTTTCATCAAGATGTGTCTGCGACTGTTACGAGGCGACTTCACCACGCCATCCGTGCGAGAACCCGATAGTGAAATTGGCTGGCAGTATCGCTGTCCGAAGATCAATGATAGATTGATACTCATCACTCTTCCAGAAATCTTCCAGAATTTCGCGGGATGGAAACCGTATCATGGTAAGACCTGCGCCCTCTGGCCAGTCTCCTTCAAACTTAGATATGGAGGAATCTCGCGCACCTATAACGAGGAGTTCGCCTTCAAACTTTTCCAGAACGTAATTGGCAGCTTTTGCATATTCGCCAAAATTTTTCATATCTCCTTGTTCTGTGAAACTGAACATCAGATAGGCTTCTTTTCCTGATGGCATGTCTGGATTCCTCTTAAGTTTCTTAGATTAACTTCTGTTACCGCCCTTCACAGGGCAAAGCCGTTTAGCCGCCATGAAAAACGGACAGGGCCATCCGGCGAACGTAGCCGGGGAAGGCCGTGTCATAGTTCTTCCAATCGGAATACTCGGGCATTTCGATTTCGTCGGGGATGGTAAAGAGCAGCTCAACAGGCGCTGACGGATTGCCGCTTGCAAAAGCTTCCTGAAAGCGGGCCTCTACCTTTGCTTGCAACTCGGTCAGAAACTCGGCGTTTTCCTTAAGCGCTTCGACGCTGTTGCCGTTTGAATGCCCGTTGATCGCATAGGCCGGTTTCCAACCCACCAGAGTATTCAAAACAACGCCTGAGCCCACGAAATTGGTGTCTTCCTTGAACTCATGCGGGGAAAGTTCCTGCGGCATGTACATGTCCACGGAAAACACGACATTGCTATCAGTGACACGTGCAACCGTGGTCGCAACACCATCTGCAACGGCGAGGTGATGGAGTTCTATGGTTTGATCGCCAAGATCCACCATAAGGGTATCGTCAAACGATGTTGTAACCATTGGCATAGGTATTAGCGGCGACAGCTTCAGAATATCGAGGCCGTTCTCCTGCATGATGATCGCGGCTCCGTTGAACACTTCTGTTCCCCCAATGTGGTCAAAGTGCTCGTGGCTAAGGGCGACATGTGTAACAGGCTTATCCGTGATCTTTGCAATCTCAGCGTTCAGTTCTTCAGCGCGTGGCGTGAAAGATGGGTCAGTTATGAGGACGCCGTTGTCCCCAATAACTACCAGGCTGGAGTAACCCATGGAAAAGAAGTGATAAACACCGTCCGCGACTTCTGTCATCGGGCTGGTCTGAGCATTGGCTGTTGTTCCCAGTGTGATCACTGCCGCGGTGGCACACAAAGTTGACAGTTTCATATTGGCACCTCAAAGCTAACATTGTTCGCTTTAGCTAACAACGTTAGCAAAGAAGTCAATAGGAGTCCTCAACACGCAGGAGAAGACGCCAAGCTATGGTGGGACGGCCAAAAGACATCGCACAGGAATACGAGGGGTTCACTACTCGCGACGCCATTCTCGCCGCAGCCGAGGCACTGGCGGGGGAAAAGGGGGCATCCGGTTTAAAAATAAGGGAAATTGCCCGACTTGTCGGTATTGAGCCTGCGTCTATCTACAAGCACTTCAGGGGTCTGGGAGCCTTATTGACGGCCCTCATCGGTGAGTCTCTGGCAGAAGAACAATTGTTGTTGGATCTGCCCGTAGAATTGGATGGAGAAGCCGCCATTCGGGAACTCAATAGGCGAACAACGCACTTTTTGGCGGCCAGAAAAGGAATCGTGAGTCTTTCACTGGACGACTTCGCGAAGGCTCACGATCCAACTCGCGATGCCTTTGATGAAAATGAAGCCATTATTGTTCACGGGCTGGATATCGAGGCCGAACTGATCAGCCGTCATCTCGGATTGGTTGCGCTGGGGCGCAAAAAGCTGGGGCAAATCGCAATTGCCCGCCGCTCGATGATCTTGGTTTTTCTGAGCGTTACATGGCTGAACGGAAAAGAAGTAGACGAAGACCGCGAGATCGAGATATCAGACATGGTTTCCGCGTTCATGCTCGGGTTGCAGTCACAATACTGAAGAGAAGCCCCGATTGGGTCTTGTCAAAAGAACTTGGGTTGAGGCGGGCAGGGTGCTCTCGTAGCCATCACGCATGATTAAGAAATCGCCATTCAAATACTTCAAAACCAGTTCAGAGGTCATTCGTCTTCCAGTGATGCTTTACATTCGGTTTCCGCTTTCGCTTCGAAACGTGGAAGACCTATTGCACGAATGAGGAATTGAGGTGAGCCACGAAACCGTCCAATATTGGTGGAACAGGTTTGGCCCGATGTTTGCTGCTGAGATTAGACAGAAGCGAGTCCGGTAACTGCGTGCATTCTCGAAATGGAAGTGGCATGTGGATGAGGTTTTTATGAAAGTGAATCGCAAAAGACGTTACCTCTGGCGGGCCTTAGATCATGAGGGCGAAGTGCTGGAAGCAGTCGCTACTAAACGCCGAAACAAGCAGGCGGCATTGAAATTCCTCAAGAATTTTATGCAGCGCCACTGTAAAGCGGAAGAGATCTTCACGGATCGTTTCCTACAAGGCTGCGCTCAGAGAAATGAACGCGCTTGAAAAACAACAGACGGGAAGGTGGCTCAACAACCGCGTCGAACCTCCCGTTTCGACGACGCGAACGCGCCGTGCAACGTTTCAGGCGCGCGCGAAGTTTGCAGAAATTCGCCTCCGTCGTTTCCTTTGTCTACAACTATTTCAACCAGGAGAGATCTCTAACCAGCTGAGACTGGTTCAAATTTGACTAGCAGCACCATGCCGGGGCAAGGCTGGCTGTCACTTTCTTTACAAAAATTCTAAAATTTCGTGAACAAATTTACAAAATTTTGTTTCAATACTAGTAATTTATTGAGAAATTTTCAGTCCGATTTCCATTATTGGAATGCACAAAAGTGCGCTTTCGTCTGCTGGAAGAGGAGCCAAAGGACGAAAAATGGAAATGGGAGGAATACATGACTAAGAATAATGTCACGCGCCGCGGCGTGCTAAAGTCTGGTGCCGTTGCAGGTACCGGTCTAGCCCTGCCTACGATCTTTACGGCTTCGTCGGCCGCTGCCTTTACGAATGAGCCGACAGGGTCATCCGTCACTCTGGGCTTCAATGTTCCGCAAACCGGACCTTATGCCGACGAAGGCAATGACGAATTGCTGGCGCAACAGCTGGCGGTCGAACATCTGAACGGCGAAGGCGACGGTGGTTGCTTGAACACATTCTCGTCGAAGGCGCTTCAGGGGAACGGTATCCTCGGCAAGAAGGTCGGGTTCGTCACCGGCGACACCCAGACCAAATCGGATGCAGCCCGCGCATCGGCCAAATCGATGATCGAAAAAGACGGCGCAATCATGATCAATGGTGGTTCGTCCTCGGGCGTGGCCGTTGCGGTTCAGGGCCTGTGCCAAGAGGCGGGCGTCATTTTCATGGCTGGCCTGACACATGCAAACGACACCACGGGCAAGGACAAGAAGGCCAACGGTTTCCGTCACTTCTTCAATGCCTACATGTCGGGTGCCGCTTTGGCGCCGGTGCTGGCGGCTGAGATGGGTAAAGAACGTCGCGCCTATCACCTGACGGCCGACTACAACTGGGGCTGGACCCAGGAAGAGTCGATCGTTGCCTCGACCGAAGCCCTGGGCTGGGAGACGGTCAACACAGTTAAGACGCCACTGGCGTCGACCGACTTCTCGTCCTACATCGCACCGGTTCTGAACTCTGGCGCGGACGTGCTGGTTCTGAACCACTATGGCGGGAACATGGTGAACTCGCTGACCAACGCGATCCAGTTCGGTCTGCTCGACAAGGTTGCAAACGGCAAGGACTTCAAGATCGTCGTGCCGCTGTATTCCGAGCTGATGGCCGCTGGTGCGGGCGAGAACATCAAAGGTGTGCTCGGGTCGATGAACTGGAACTGGCAGCTGCAGGATGAGGGCACAAAGGCCTTCGTGAAGTCCTTTGGTGAGAAATACGGCAAGCCGCCGTCCAACTCCGCACAGACCTGTTATGCACAAGTGCTGCTTTATGCGGATGCGTGCGAGCGTGCGGGCACCTTCAATCCCTGTGGTGTTGCCGAAGCTCTGGAAGACTTTGAGTTCGACGGGCTGGGCAATGGTCCCACCTGGTATCGCGGTGCCGATCACCAGTGCTTCAAGGACGTGCTGGTTGTGCGGGGCAACGAGAACCCGACCAACGCCTATGACACGCTTGAAATCGTCGAGATCACGCCGCGTTCACAGGTCGAGTACGATCCCGAGCACCCAATGTTCGCCGGTGGCGAACTGGGCAAGTGCAATCCGGGCGCGTAAGCCTTTTGGCGAATGTCTGACCGTCGTTCTCGGCGGTCAGACGACTTACGGCCAGGCCTGTGGGCCTGGTCCCAACCACTCAATCCACACTGACCAACCCTGAGGTGGGCCCAATGGACGCCATCCTACTGCAAATACTTAACGGTCTGGACAAGGGCTCGGCTTATGCGCTGATCGCGCTGGGTCTTACCCTGATCTTCGGGACGCTCGGCGTCGTGAACTTTGCCCACGGGGCTTTGTTCATGATTGGCGCGTTCTGCGCCGTTACTTTGCAAAAGCTGCTGAACCTGAGTTTCGTGACCCTGGATGAAACGCAAAAAGACTTTCTGGGTAATCCGCTGAAGGTCGAAACCCCTTTTATCGAGGCCTGGTTCGGCCCCGAAGTCGGCGCAACGATTATCGACTGGTCCGTTCCGCTGTCCATCCTGTTTGCGATCCCGATCATGCTGCTGGTTGGCTATGTGATGGAACGCGGGCTGATCAAACATTTCTACAAGCGCCCGCATGCAGACCAGATCCTGGTGACCTTTGGTCTTGCGATCGTTCTGCAGGAAATCGTCAAGTATTTCTTCGGCGCCAACCCGATCCAGACCCCTCCGCCCGATGTGCTGAGCGGATCTGTCGATCTGGGTACCATGGTTGGTTTTGATCCCAATGCAATCATCTACCCGATCTGGCGATTGGTCTATTTTGGCTTTGCCGTAGGCATTATAGGGGCAGTGTTTTCGTTCCTGCAGTTCACCACCTTCGGGATGGTTGTCCGTGCTGGGATGGCTGACCGGGAAACGGTGGGCCTGCTGGGTATCAATATTGACCGCCGGTTTACCATCATGTTTGGCATTGCTGCCGGTGTCGCTGGACTGGCCGGTGTGATGTACGGGCCGCTCAACCCGCCGAACTACCACATGGGAATGGACTTTCTGGTCCTTAGCTTCGTCGTGGTTGTTGTTGGCGGAATGGGGTCATTGCCAGGCGCCGTTCTGGCAGGCTTTTTGCTGGGCATTCTGGAAAGCTTTGCCTCGACCACCTGGGCCACCACAACGATCCCAGGCATCAATCAGA
Source organism: Ruegeria sp. YTSC230 (assembly GCF_059609665.1). NCBI lineage: Bacteria > Pseudomonadati > Pseudomonadota > Alphaproteobacteria > Rhodobacterales > Roseobacteraceae > Ruegeria > Ruegeria sp. YTSC230. The sequence continues at coordinate 126,183 of NZ_JBXWMC010000001.1, forward strand.
TCATCATCTACCTTGTCGCCATCATCGTGCTGCTGACGCGTCCGCGCGGGCTGATGGGGCGCAAGGGCGTGATGGAGGAATAATCAATGTTGGGACTGAATAAAAAAGACACCAGCCTGCTGATCGTCGTCGCACTCCTGACCTTGCTGGCGCCTTTCATCCTGAACCCGTTTCCAGAGGGCAGCGCCATGGCGCAGTTCAACGCGGGTTACCCGGATTTGATGCAGAGGTTCGTGATTTTCGGGATCTTTGCCATCGGGTTCAACATTCTGTTTGGCCTGACCGGGTACTTGTCCTTCGGTCACGCGGCCTTTCTGGGCGTAGGATCATACTCGGCAGTTTGGATGTTCAAACTGCTCAGCTACAACGTCATTCCAGCCATCGCGCTGAGTGTCGTCGTCGCGGGCCTGTTCTCGCTACTTATCGGGTTTATCAGCCTGCGGCGATCGGGGATTTATTTCTCGATCCTGACGCTGGCCTTCGCGCAAATGAGCTTTGCGCTGGCCTACTCGGTTCTGTCAAACCCCAAGTTTAACCTGACAAACGGGGAAACCGGCCTGCAGGTTTATGCGGACGATCCACAGATTCTGCAGGGCGCCAACGCGCCGGATTTACCGCATCTATTCGGATTGCCCATGCGCGCGACGTACACGATGGACGTCGGCGCGTGGAGCTTTGACTTCAACGCGGGTTACTACTTGTGCGCAATCATAATGATGGCCGTGTTCTACCTGTCTATCCGTATCTTCCGGTCGCCTTTTGGCATGATGCTGCGGGCGGTAAAATCGAACCAGCAGCGGATGAACTATACGGGTCTGAACTCCAAGCCATATACGCTCGCGGCCTTTGTGATTTCTGGCATGTATGCCGGTCTGGCGGGTGGTCTGATGGCCGCGATGGACCCGCTGGCAGGTGCCGAGCGCATGCAATGGACGGCCTCGGGCGAGGTGGTTCTGATGACGATCCTCGGTGGTACGGGCACGTTGATCGGGCCGGTTCTGGGCGCAGGTTTCATCAAGTATTTCGAGAACATCTTCTCGAAGATCAACGACAACGTCCTGCATAGCTGGTTCGCATTCCTGCCTGACGGGTTGGAGGACGCCGTGGTGTTCGTGATCCATCCGTTCATCGGCAAAGGCTGGCACCTGACGCTGGGCATCCTGTTCATGCTGGTTGTCATCTATCTGCCGGGTGGTCTTGTCGAAGGTGGGCAACGTTTGCTCAAGCGCTTCAAGCGTAAGAAAAAAGACACCGACGATGCGCCGTCGGGAAAAACAGAACCGGCGGAATAAGGGGCGAGAAATGGCAATTCTAAGAGTCAAAGACGTCAGCAAACGCTTCGGTGGCCTTAAGGCGCTGACAGATGTGAACCTCAATATCGAAGAAAACTCGGTTCACGCGATCATCGGCCCCAATGGCGCGGGAAAATCGACGCTGCTGAACTGTCTGGTGGGCAAGCTGATGCCGGACACCGGATCGGTGTTGTTCAACAACAACTCGGTTCTGGGACTCGAGCCGTTCCAGATCAACCAGATGGGCATCAGTCGTGTGTTTCAAACGCCAGAGATCTTTGGCGAGTTGACGGTGATGGAGAATATGCTGATCCCGATCTTCGCGATGCGGGATGGGGCATTCCGGATGCATGCCTATGAGACCATCGCTAACGAACGTGAGGTCGTCGAACAAGCCGAAGTCATGCTGGAAGAGATGAACATGGCGGACAAACGCGAAATGCACGCGGCGTCGCTGTCACGCGGCGACAAGCGGCGCCTTGAGATTGGCATGTGCCTCAGTCAAAATCCGCGGCTGTTGTTGCTGGACGAACCCACGGCGGGCATGGCGCGGGCGGACACCAACAACACCATCGATTTGCTAAAACAGATCAAGGATGAGCGCGATATAACCATCGCCATTATCGAGCATGACATGCATGTGGTCTTCAGCCTTGCGGAACGCATCACAGTTCTGGCGCAAGGGACGCCGCTGGTCGAAGATACTCCAGAAAAAATCCGTGGACATCCCAAGGTTCGTGAAGCCTATCTGGGCGAGGCGGCGTAAGGAAAAGCTATGAACGAGAAACCCGACTTTTCGAAAAACGCCAATAGGGCAAGCACCGCGCCTGCGTTCCTGTCTGTATGGGACATGCATTCGTACTACGGAGAAAGCTATATCGTGCAGGGCGTCAGCTTTAATGTGCACGAAGGCGAGATTCTGGCCCTGCTTGGACGGAACGGCGCTGGCAAAACCTCGACACTCCGGTCGATTGCGCGGGTAGGTGATCCCGAAGTAAGGCACGGTGAAATCTGGCTGGATCATCAGCCGCTACACAATATGACAAGCTACGAAGCGGCGTCTGTTGGTCTTGGCCTTGTACCGGAAGACAGACGAATTATCCCAGGGCTGACCGTTGAGGAAAACCTGCAGCTTGCCCAGATTGCACCGCCAGTCGGATGGTCCCTGGAGCGGTTGTATGAACTGTTCCCGCGTTTGGGCGAACGCAGGAAACAAGAGGGGATTACGTTGTCGGGTGGCGAACAACAAATGCTGTCAATCGCCAGAGCCCTTGCCCGGGATATCAAGGTCCTGCTTCTGGATGAGCCATACGAAGGTCTGGCCCCGGTCATTGTCGACGAGATTGAAAAAACACTGGCCCACGTTAAGCAACAGGGTATGACCACGATCATCGTCGAACAGAACGCCGTCCGAGCATTGGAGTTAGCCGATCGCGCGATCATTCTGGACACCGGCACTATCGTATTTGATGGGACGGCGAACGAGGTGCTTCAAGACACCGGCCTTCGCGAGGAGTATTTGGCGATCTAGGGCAGGCTCGAAGTCTTAGGAATATTCTGGTTGCAAACGCCTTAGTTATGGTGACGCTCGAATTCTTCGGACGCTTGCGCTCCTACACTCATGATCAAGGCAACTAACTATGATCCGCCATATAGTCCTGACAAAATTCCGGTCCGACGTGACCGAAGAAACCATCGGGAAGATTTACAAGGGCCTGTCGGACCTGACCGACGCCCTTCCGGGTGCAGGTGGGTTCACTGGTGGCCGCAGCGAAAGCCCTGAACAGATTGAACGCGGTTACAAGCATGGGTTTGTGATTGATTTCGATGATTGGGCCGCATTGGCCAGCTACCAAAGCAACGAGAGGCACAAAGCGCTGGGCGCGCAGTTGGTCGAAAACACCGTGGGCGGTATCGACGGAATTCTGGTCCTGGATTTAGAGGTCTGAGATAGTGAAACTGTTTCAGCCAAATTCCGAAGGGCTGATTGAAACTGTGTGCTGAACGGTGCAGCTTGGCGCCGCGCGCCCGTGTCCCTGTAAGCGTTCGGCGGCAAGTTTTCGATCTGCGGAAACGACCCTGATCAACTTGATCATCAACGATTTGAAAAACCCCATTTTACTGAAATCGCTGAGCCGACGCAGATGGTGCCAGGGCACAGGCTGGGCCCACAATGGCGCATCCTTCCCTTGCGAAAAAGGCAATAGTTGTACGCCGAACACCGGATTACTTGTCTTCCACCGGTCAATTTTTTATAATGCTTAGTACATTTTTTTGAATTTTTTGATGTTCACGAGTGTAATTGGTTTGCCCGAGTTGCGACAGCGAAGAGCGTGTTCCGGCGGCCAGTTCGGGGGTATTGATGACAAAGGCCAGCGATCCAAAAGCTCGCCCTGAAGTTGCCCAAAAAGACGCTAACAAAGTGTCGGGTGTTTATGACTTTGTGCAATCTCCTGAATGGCAGGAGGTGCTTGATAACGCTCGCAAACAGCAAGAAAACGATGCCCCGGCAGGCAAAAGAAACGGTGGCGCTGCGCAACCGGCAGGGCCGGGTGGACAAAAACCGACGCAATCAACCGCTGGTTCGCAGCCGGCAAACGCGCAAAATACATCGGCGGGCCAGCCTAAAACCGCCGGTACGCCGACCCAGGCAACCAATTCACGCCAGGCCGGTGAGTCGGTTCAAAATGGCACTGCAGGGGGTTCCGGCAGCCAATCCGTCAACAATAACAGCCACGCGGCCGAAAACGTCCCACGCGATGAACGAGGCGAAGCAAGCGCCGCACTGCCCAATGGCGGGCCCGTGCCGGGCATGCATCCCGACAATATCCCAGAGGATCTAATCAACCCCGAGCCGAGCCTAAAACTGTCCGAGGATGAAGTTGCGGATCGTTTGCGCAAGAACCTTCTTGAAAGGATCGAAGACCAGAAACGTTCTCGTCGCAAGATGCGGTTGGGTATGATGGCGGCGGGGTGCGGCATCGGTGTGGTTGCGTCGTCTTCGGTTTTTCTGATCCTGTCTGGATTGAGCGCGTCCGGCCCAAACGAAAATGTGGGCCTGACGAGCCAGGAGGCCATGGCGACAAGCGCGATCACGCAACAAGACGCCGAACTGGCCCAGCTTCCGGCGACCTCTGATGTAACGCGCGGCACGGAGGATCTGGCTGTAACCTCCACGACCGTATTCGATAAGTCATCTGAGTCGATTTCGTCTGACGATGACACAGGCGCACCAGAAGACTTGGCGTCGCTGTCATTGCCCCTATTAGAGGCGTCCGGGCCGTTGGACGGCATCGAACCAGAGGTGTCACGCCTAGCCCCTAATGTCCGGTCTTTCGTGTCGACCCTTGTCCAGCCGCCGCTGCCGATAACCCCGCTAAGCTATCGACCTCGGGAAGAAGTGAACCTGGGTTTCGTCCGCTTTCAATCCACGCCCGAGATTTTCAGCACTTCTGTCGCTTTGCTTGAAACGACTGTGTCGGCGGCAGAACCCGAAGAGTTCCTTGAAGCCGCAACCGTCACGGCGACAGCAAGAATAACTGCAATGCGCTCACCCGTGATTCCGATCCAGCCTGGTGCATTGGAGCATGCGGCATCGCGGGTGCCATTGGATGTCCACCAGATTGCGCCTGATCTGGCGCGTGCGTATCAGCCGGACGTGGGCACCCAGACAGGCGAAGCAACTGTTTCGGACCTTTCCCTGCCGGAAGCCCTGGCTTTGCTTGAAATCGAAGAACCGCCGGAAGCGCGCGTTCTGGTTGAGCCCGGCGCAACGTCGTCGAACACGGTTGCATCGGACCTTGCCGTGCGGCAGGACGGCATTGGGATTTCTGCCGGGATCGCGCAACCGCTGCCATCCGAGCCTCAGCCGGAACCTGTAGAATTGGCGGCTCTGCCTATTGCGCCGGAACTGTCCGGCGCGCCGTCTCCGCTGGTGACACCAGCCCCCTTGCAGACATCTTCCGCTTTGCAGGTGCCCACCCTTGCGCAGAGACCAGACCCGCTGAAAACACCAAACTCGCCCCAGGCACCACTTCCGTTGGATGCCGTGGTGTCATTGGCGCCCTTGCTGCAAGAAGCTTCAGCGCCATCAAAGCCTATCGAACGCACAGCTTTGCCGGATGAGGCAATCAGCCCATCCGAACCAGAGCCGGCACCAGCAAATTCTGTGGTGGCCTTCCGGATCTATGCGCCAACCAACGTGCCGCAGGGTGTTGTTGATTCTATCGTGACCAACTTGACGTCGACGGGGCACGAGCTGAATGGACAGGCCCGTGTGGGGTTTGGGATCACCCAGTCAAACGTTCGCTTCTATCACAAGCAGGACGAGGAAAGAGCGGCCGCACTCGCCAGGGATTCGGGCGCATTGCTGCGGGACTTCACAGGGGCCAACGTCAAAACCCCTAATGGGATCATTGAGTTATGGTTGGCAGGGGAAGGTTCGGGCGTCGCCGCGGTCAAGCGGACCACTACGCGATCCACGAGCAGTGCTCAATCCCCCAACCGCGTCAATCGCCTGAAAAGTCAGGTCTTGAGCAAACTAAAAAAAGCGACAACCCAATAACTGTGTTTTGAGCTATACTGAAAAGGACTGATTCAATTTTGTGTACTGTTAATTATTTCCGACGAGGTATCCACAATGACGGATAGACGACTTATCGGCATCGTAACTGCTCTGCTATTTTTGTCGACGACCCAAAACGCGCGTGCCGAGATTACGCTTGAGCACCTGCTGGTCATCGACCAAATGCTGTCCACCAATGACATTCAGGCACTGTATTCCTACCTCGACAAAAACCCCCAACTATTGAGCGGCGATGATGAACTGTCGCTGGAGCTGCGGAGCTTTCACGAGGTCGCCTCGGTTGGAGATCTGGATTTCAGCTATGCCTCCAGCGCACCGGCCAGCGACGAGAACCGTTCGACTGAGAATGCATTCGCCGCGTCGCTGCAACACTGAGCCGGATGTCGGAAATGCTTGCCCTTGAGCGATCGAACATTCCTACGATCGCTTATGTCATCGAGCCGCGGTTTTCTGGCGGGACTTCTGCGGCTGTGGCCGCCGAATTGCCTGTGGCCGCCGAATTCGGGCAGGTGGTCGTCCACGCGATCACATCCAAAACATTTGGCACCAAGCAGCAAGTCTCGCCGGTTTTACGGCGGGTGCTGGACGAATTGAATATTCCGATCATTTGGGACGCGCCGCGGATCAGCGCGGATTTCGTATTTTTGCACAACCCGTCTTTTCTGAAATTTCAGGACACGCTTGGCACAAGGATCATTGCGCGCGAGCTGTACGTGATCACGCATGAGAATTTTCTGCGTCCAGGCGGGGCAGAGGGGTTTGATGTTTCAAACTGTCTAAGCCAGATCGAAGCCTCAACAATTTCTCTCAGGAAAACACTCGCACCGATATCACCGTATAACCGAAACGGTGTCGTTGACTGGTTGGCAACGTCTCGCGTGGCGCGGCAATGGGACGTTTTGGGCTCTGACTGGTTCAACATTTGCGAGACCGAGATGAGCGCCCCGTGTGAAACGCCACAGGACCGCCGTGGGCGTCATTCACGACCCGGATTCGAGAAGTTCCCGGTTATTGCTGATTTGGACAGCTGTTTTCCAAGCCACTCTCAGTGCAATGTAATTCTTGGAGCCGATGCCTTGTTGAATGCCCGTGTTCTTCGCGCGCATTGGACCTTGCTTCCCTTTGACGCCATAACTGTGCAAGAGTTCTTTGGAATGATTGACTTTTTTGTATATTTCACGGCACCGACCTGGCAAGAAAGTTTTGGTCGCGTTGTGGCCGAGGCGGTTGCCGCAGGTAAGGTTGTTCTGACCAACCCCGATACTGGTGCCACGTTCGGAAATGACGTCTTGACTTGCCAGCCATCTCAGGTGGACACAATCATTGCCGACCTGATCGCCCAACCGCAAAAATACCATGATCAGGTGGCCAGATCGCAATCGGCGCTGCAGAACTACTCTGCAGGTAAATTCAAGGCGATGCTGTCGGGGGTTTTGTCCGCCGACAGCGAGGTGAATAAATGATCTATGTCGAAGTCGGCACACGCTCATTGCGGTCGTTTGACACGCAGTTGATCTTTGCCGAGCAGCTTGCCGCACGTGGCTTCAATGTGTGCATTGATGCCGATTATCTGCCCGAGGATGCAGGGCGTGGCAGGATTTACGAGGCAGCCAAGTTCCTTGTCGACCCGGGCGAGAACAAGGCGCAGACCGTATTCGTGCTGGGTGCCGAAGAGATCGACGATTTTCTTCTTGCTTCGCTGCGGAACAAACAGCTCGACCCGAGTATTCCGGTTGTTGCGACGGGCCGCTTTATGACCCAGCAAAGCTATATCGCGGCCAAGGCCCGGCTGGCCTATGCGCTTGGGCGCGAAGCCCACGTGATTGACCTGACAGATTTTCAACCACGTCCAGTGCTGCCATCGACCTCAAGCCCTTTGGTGGCGGATATTCGGCCCGTATCGCGGCGGTCCAAAAGGGTGGTGCCGAACGTGACCCTTGTGTTGGGTTCGATGGAGTTGGACAACCCCGAGACGCTGTCCTGCTTTTCCCGCATGAGCAGCCAGGGTGGCTATAACCTGAAACTCATCGTCAGCGGCGCGCAGAATGAGGCGATCAAGGCGTCGCCGTTTCACGATTTGCCGACCTATCTGTATACCGGGCTGTCGCCGCTGACCTTGGCAAACTCGACGGATATTCTGGCGATGTTCGGTCACGGGATCGCCGGGGTCCGCATGGCCGCTTTTGCGGTCGAGCTGATTGCAGCCGGCGGCGTCGCAATCGACTGTACCGACGATGAAGTTCTGATGTCTTCGGGCGCACCTGCTTTGCTTGGGCCCAAGACGCCTTTCGCGTTGGATGGGTATCTGATCGGCAATGTGATCGGGAACGTGCCGCAAATTGTCGAACAGGCCTCGAAATCCCAGTGGTTGCATACAGTTGACATTTCGCGCCTGGAAACGGCTGCAGGTCTGAACGCGAAACAGCGTCAGGCAGAACAGGACAAGCCCAAAACCCTGTTTTTCCCGACAAATGGGGTGGGGCTGGGCCATGCGCAGCGGTGCAGCATCATTGCCCGTGAAATGCCGGACACCATGACAAAAATGTTCGCGGCCTTTCCCAGCTGTGTCCCGCTTGTTCGCCGTGAGGGTATCGACTGTATCCCTCTGGTTCAGCGCACCGATACAAAGACCAATTCAGATGGCAATGACGTACTGACGTATCGGCGTCTTGGTGCGGTGCTTCAGGAAAACGACACGCTGGTTTTTGACGGCGGCTACGTGTTTGACTCCGTCTATCGTGTTATCCGTGAACGCAAGTTGTCGGCGGCTTGGATCCGGCGCGGGTTGTGGCCCGAAGGCCGGTCCAGGCAGACCATGCTGCGCCGCGAAAGTGTGTTTGACCGTGTCATCGTGCCTTCCGAGGCATTTGACGAGTTGAACGACGCCTACAGCTATGGTGACCATGTCCATTATGTCGGGCCAATCGTGCGTCAGGTGGAACAATCCGCCGCGGAAAAAGAACAGCTCAGGGCCCGGCTGGCGGAACGTTTCGGGCGCGACTTCAAGCAACTGGTTGTCAGCATGCTGGGTGGCGGCGTCGCATCGGACAGGTCTGCGCAATTGCAGGCGATCTCGGGCATCCTTGAGGCGCGCGATGATTGCCTGCACCTGGTTGTAACGTGGCCCGGAAGCACGGTTCAGCCTGCCACATTCGGTTGGAAAAACACCCACGTGGTTCAGACACTGGAGGCGACCAAGCTTAGCCTCGCCGCAGACGTGGTCATATCTGCGGCCGGATACAACTCGGTCCTTGAGATGCTGTACCATCGCATCCCGGCGATATTTATTCCGCAGTCAGCACCCTATCTGGACGATCAGGAACGGCGCGCCGCAGCTATGGCCGACCGAGACTTGTGTGCCGCCATCACCGAACGCGAATTCATGACGCTCGAGCGCACAGTGGCAGATTGGCTGGATCACGACGGAGCCGAATTTTACCGATCTGCATTGAATGGTTTTGAGCTGCCCAAAACGGGGGCAGTCAAGGCCGCCGAATTGCTAACCGAATTGGGGGCGCGGATATGACCAGTGATCTATGGTTCGAAATCCTCAGCAGAGCGTCGCCAAATCGACCCGAGTCGCTGGACGATCTGATCAATGAGGATCGTGACACCAAGCCGCTTGGCAAGGTTATCTTTCCGAATATGCGGCTGGCCCCCTCGCTCATGCTGTGGGACCGGGAGCCCGGCGGCCCGGTGCATATCGGCGTGCGGGTGCATGAACCACCAGAAACGCCATATCGTATCGCAAGGCTGTTGGCCGCCGCCGCGATGGAGCGGGAGGTTTTTCCCGTCATTCTCAGCCGAGTGGACTATTGCGGGCTTGAACGGTTCGGGTTTCGGGTCGAACGCGTTCCCGAAGAGGCTGCTGCAGCCCAGGCCGCCGAGGAAGAAATCAGAAAATACTGGGATCTGGCGATTATCATTGACGGGCATGAAATCGGTCTGTTGGGCTAGCAAGGCGCTGATTTAGGGTAAGGAGCGTCTTGTGAAAATCATAACCGGCGGACAAACAGGCGTTGATATGGCGGCTTTCCAGTTCGCTTTGGAAAACGACATTCCCTATGGCGGCTGGGTTCCGAAAGGCCGCTTGAATGAGGCGGGCCGCATTCCGGATCGCTTCTTTGGTTTGAATGAAACACAGTTCGCGGATGTCGCCGAACGCACTAAGCTGAACGTTTTGGCCTGTGACGCTTTGCTGGTGTTTGTGGATGGATCGACCAGTCCGGGAACGCAGTTGACGATCGATTTTGCGCAAGAGATCGGAAAGCCTTATCTGGTCGTTGATCTAGGGCAGGGGCTTGAGGCGTGTGCGCGCCAAGTAAAGCAATGGGTCATGGCGAGGCCTAATACGATATTGAACATCGCTGGCCCCAGAGAAAGTGAAGCCCCCCAGATCGGAGCCAAAGTGACAGCGATCTTACGTCAATCGATTTTGCCCCAAAGCCCCGAGGCATAGCCAAACTTTGGTTCCGGCTATACGACGTTTCGCCAGTAGGCGCGGCACCCGACGGTTGCTAGGGTTGGGACAACCAGATTGCGAAGGCCAAGTTTCATGTTTGCAAAAACCGCCGGACAGATTGATTTTGACAAGGTCCTGATCGTCGATGACCATCCACTGTTTTGTGATGCTTTGTCGATGACACTGCAAAGTGTCACTCGTATCGGTGAAATCCACACCGCAGATCGATTGGAAAACGCGATTGCTCTGATTGCCGGTGGGTTGCGACCAGATGCGGTCATACTGGACCTCAACCTGCCGGATGTGGACGGGCTTGAAGGTTTGGTGCGTGTCAAAGCGGCCACCGATGCACCGGTCATCGTGGTGTCGTCGATTTCAGAGAACCGTGTGATCAGTCAGGTGATCCGTGCGGGTGCCTCAGGTTATGTCCCCAAGCACAGCCAGCGAGACGTGTTTCGTACAGCTTTCGAGACAGTTCATTCCGGAGACGTCTTCGTGCCAGACGGTTTTGCACTGATTGACGACGATGCGGATACCGAACACAGCGACGCCGCCAATCGGCTTGCCACTTTGACCAATCAGCAATCGCGCATTCTGCAGCTTATCTGTGAAGGCAAACTGAACAAGCAGATTGCGTTTGATCTGTCCATTGCCGAAACTACGGTCAAGGCGCATGTAACTGCAATCATGCGTAAACTCGGCGTGCAAAGTCGTACGCAGGCCGTTCTGCTTGCCAAGAAGGCTTCTCTTGCCAGCGTCTTGCAAGAATAAGCCCTCGCGCCATATCATATGAAAACGTTGCGCTTCAGGGAGGAGGGCAGGATGAACCAAGCAGTCGGGTGGGCGACAGCTGCTGCCCGTGCGCCAGGTATCGTCAAAACGGGCTTTGTACATCGCGACACGGATCAGGCGATTGAAAAACTCGCCGGATCGTTGGGCGATGATCTTTTGTCCTTGGTTATTCTGTTCGTGAGCTCCGGCGCGGATGCGGCGGCGGTTATTTCCGCGGCAGTCGATGCCTTTGCACCAACGCCTGTAATCGGATGCACCACAGCGGGCGAGCTTGCAGATTGCGGCTATGGCGAAGATCAGATTGTCGCCATCGGATTACCGTCTTCGCATTTCGAGGTTCGCACTCTGTTGGTGCCCGAACTTGGGAATTTCTCGGCGCAGGACATCATTGACCAGATGATCCGCAACCGTAACGAAATGGCGGCGTCCGCACCGGATTGGAAACACGAGTTTTCCTTTTTGATGATTGACGGTCTGTCGACGAAAGAGGATGCGCTGACGTCGGAACTCGCTGTTGGACTGGGGCCGGTGCCCTTGTTCGGCGGGTCCGCAGGGGACGGAACCCATTTTGGGGCGACCTATGTGTTGATGGACGGTGATGCCATGCAGAACGCGGCGATCCTGACGCAGGTTCGCACGCGCTGCCCGATAAAAGTGTTCAAGACGGATCACCTGGTACCAACGGCGCGGCGTATGGTTGTCACCAAGGCCGATCCGGCAAACCGTATCGTGCAGGAAATCAACGCCGAGCCAGCCGCGCGCGAATATGCCCGTCTACTTGGAAAAGACCCTGAACAGCTGACGACCTTTACCTTTGCGGCCCACCCGCTGGTTGTGCAGATCGGCGGCCAGCATCATGTGCGGGCCATTCAGCGCGTCGCGGGCAATGGTGATCTTGTGTTCTTTTCCGCGATTGATGAGGGGCTGGTGCTGACGCTGGCCGAACCTCGTGACATGGTTTCGCATCTCGAGGAAGAAATCGCTGCGCTGACACAGACCACCCGTCCGGACACGATCCTGGGCTGCGATTGCATCCTGCGCCGGCTGGAGGCACAGGAAAAGCAAAAGACGGGCGAAATTTCGCGACTGCTTGCTGAGAACCATGTCGTGGGGTTTTCGACCTATGGCGAGCAATTCAATTCGATCCATGTGAACCAGACGCTGACCGGCGTCGCAATTTACCCTCCGGAAGATGGGTAGGCGATGATTGAATCCCTGACCGACCCCAATGATCCGCTTGATCGGCAAAATGAAAAGCTGCTGAAAATCGTCGCGGCCCTGATGCGGCGGGTCGAGGAATCCACAAACGCTTCGGGCGCGGCTTACGCTCAGTTTCAGCGGGCTGCCATGCTTGAACAGGAAGTGCGAGCGCGGACGGATGACCTTGAGCGGGCGTTGGACTTGCTCAACGACTCGAACGCGCGCCTCGCGCAGGCCAATCAGGAAACCGAAGCCGCCCGCGCAAACCTCGCCAATGCGATCGAGGCGGTGCAGGAAGGGTTTGCGCTGTTCAACCGGGATGAAGAAATGGTTCTGTGCAATAGCCGCTTTGGCCTGCATATGCCTGACATCCAAACCAAGCTGACACCGGGGCTGCGGTTCACCGATTATGTCGGGTTGGTCAGCCAGTCCAGGTTCCTGTCCCTACCTGGAGTAGTTTCCCCAAAAGACTGGGTGCAACGACGCATGGCGCGCCATGCTGAAGATCACGTCGTCTTCAACATCCGCCTTAGTGGCAACCGCTGGATGCAGGTGTCCGAACACCGGACGCCGGATGGCGGTACCGTTATTTTGCAGACGGATGTAACCGACATCATGCGGGTCGAACGGCAGGAAAGGGATCGTATTCTAGATGACAAGGCCCGGCTGATCCGCGCGACACTTGAACATATCGATCAGGGTGTTTGTATTTTTGACTGTAAGCTGCGCCTGGTCGGGTGGAACAACCGCGCGAGCGAACTTCTGGCCATTCCCAATGCGCAATTTCAGATGGGGGCACCGTTCCAGACGTTGTTTCACCGGTTAAGCGCGACCGTCAGTTTTGAGGGGGGTGTGAGCGACGCCGACCTGCTGGCCTGGGTCAATCGCTCGACCGAGCGCCCGCCGTTGCAATTCCAGATGCACAGCGGTCGTGCCAAGGTATTGTCAGTCTTCGCGCAGGAAATGCCGGACCGGGGTTTCGTGATTTCCTTCACCGATGTGACGGCTGAAAGAAAATCCGCACAAGCCCTGGTCGAGGCCAAGGAACTGTTGGAACAGCGCGTTGCATCGCGAACAATGGAGCTTGCGGACGCGCTGAACGAAGCAGAACGCGCCAACGCATCAAAATCGCGCTTTGTCGCGGCGGCCAGCCATGATCTGCTGCAACCTCTGTCGGCTGCAAAACTCTACGTCTCGACATTTGGCAGTGGATTGGACAAGGCCGATGCGCGCGCAGTCGCGGTGAAAGCAGAGAGCGCCCTAAACAGTGTCGAACACATTCTTGAGGCGCTGCTGGATATTTCGAAACTGGATTCCGGGCGGGCATCGGTTCACTTATCCTCGGTCCCGGTCGGTGAGCTTTTTTCCCAGATGGAGGACGCCTTTAGGCCTATGGCGCAAGCCAAGGGGCTTGGGTTGCGATTTGTCGGCACTGATACAGTTGTCAGAAGTGATGCCAGTTACCTGCGGCGCATTCTGCAAAACCTGCTGTCAAATGCGATCCGTTACACGGAAATGGGCAGGGTTCTGGTCGGTGTAAGACGACTGGGGAAGACCGTTTCGATCCAGGTTTGGGATACAGGGATTGGGATCGCGCCAGACCAGAGAGACGTTGTTTTTCAAGAGTTTAAACGTATACATTCAGACGCCAGTGCGGCCGAAGGGATGGGTTTGGGCCTTGCCATTGTGGAGCGCGCCTGTGGTTTGCTGAAACATCCGATAAATTTGCAGTCCGAACTGGGGCGCGGAACCGTTTTTTCAATCACGGTTCCATCAGCAGGCCAGGCACGCGATGCGCTGAATAGTGGTGAGCCGTCGATACAGTCGCGCTCGGACGTGCTGCACAGGACGGTTGCCTTGCTGATTGAAAACGATGACAACCTGCGCGGCGCGCTGTGCATGACGATGGAAAACTGGGGCGTTCAGGTATTGGAAGCGGCCAGCAAAGATGAGGCGGCAAACCTGCTGCACGAGATCGGGATTTTACCGGATGTCATTGTCGCCGATTTTCAACTGGACGGCGGCAAGACCGGTACCGAAGCCATTGCCGAATTGACACGCGAATTCGGGCAACTGCCCGGTTGCATTATTTCCGCTGACCGTTCGACCGAATTGGCAGCCTCTTGCAAGACGGCAGGCTACCTTTTGCTGCCCAAGCCGATTGATGCACAAAAGCTAAAATCCGTGTTAGAGGCTTCTGTCAGTTGACAGGTCAGGGCGTTCGTCGCTTACCTACCGTCCGCATCATCTGACGGAAATAGAGCTTTGGTGCCAGACGGTTTACCAGATTGGCGATCTGTGCGATCCGCCCGACTGGGATGTAGTCTTTACGTCGCCGGTAACCTTGCAAGATTACCTGCGCCGCCGCTTCCGGCTCCATGTAGTCGATACCATCCGAGGCAGAGCCGGGACGAACGAACCCAGCGTCTGCGGCCTCCGGTCGCCCGATATTGGTCGCGACAAAGGATGGCGCGGCGATGGAAACGCGAACCCCATGGGCGGATTCCTCGGCGCGAAGGGACTTAAAGAACCCCTCCATCGCGTGTTTGCTGGCTGCATAGGCGGTTCGATGGATGAGCGGTGCAAAACCCGCGACGGAAGAGATCGCAAGGTGCGTACCCTTGGCCTTCCTGACCGCGTCCAGAAAATCCTGAGCGCAAGAAACTGCAGCGAAATAGTTGATTTCGAACAAGTTTCGGTGCGAGCGCATATCGCTGTCCGAAAACGCGGAAATCTGCGAGACACCTGCATTGTAGATCACCAGATCTATGGAGTCCCTTGCCGCAATGATCCGGGTGCAGTTGTCTTTGCATTGATCAGCGTCGGTCAGATCACAGGCATAGGTGCTGACGTCATCCAGATTGGCAAGCGCGTCAAGTTCTTGCCCCGGTAAATCAATCAATGCGGTATGCCAACCGTCGGCCCTTAGCGCAGCGGACAATGCACGGCCCAGCCCTCCGGCTCCTCCTGTAATGACAGCGGTTGGTTTCATTGGGTAGCCTCCCACCAGCGATCGAACGCCTCGGCACTCGTGAATTTGGGGTGATAGCCGAATTCGCCTTTCAGCGCGGCGTTGTTCAACACAGGGCGATACAGAAGAAAACGCACTTGCTCTGGGCCATAACGCGACAGACGCAGCGGGCGGGCAATGGTCAGAGCGGCCCTGACCACCGCCGGAGATAGCCGACGCAACGGTTTGCTCATCTGTGATGCGATCTGTGAGATGGTCAGCGCGCCGTCGCCTGCAACATTGAAAACGCCGGCAGGCCCCTCCGTGGCCGCACGAACCAGGATATCGGCCAGATCTTCATCCCAGATGAACACAAACGGGCTGTCTGACCCTTTCAGCCCCAGCAGACGGGGTTTGTGAAACAGGGCCGTTATCTGATTTTCAACCTTTGGCCCCAGCACAGTGCCCACGCGCAGAACAACCTGTTCGAGGCCGGGCGTGGTTTGTCTGGCTTCGGCCAGCATTTCTTCGACCAGCCGCTTGTGCCAGGAATAGGCAAACTCCTGATTGCCTCGTATCGCATCCGTTTCGCGCAAGGGAACCGGGTTATCGGCATGATACCCATAAGCGGCCCCCGAAGAGGTAACCACCAGACGCTTGACCCCGGCGGCAATCGCCGCATTCAGCACATTTCGGGTACCTTCGACATCAACCTGATATTCATGGTCTCTGGTCGAGCTCGGACCGGGGGTCACGATGGACGCCAGATGAACAATGGTGTCCGGTTCTTCGGCCATAATGACGTTGAGAGGCGCGTTGCCGGTGACATCTATCCGTACGAACCGTGCATTTTTCGGCAAGTTGGCGGGTTCTTGAATATCGGTTGCGGTGATCGTGATGTCGGCACGACCGCCCAACCGATGCAACAGGGCAGTGCCCACCGCACCGGCGGCACCGGTGATCAGGATGTGGCGCATTCGGGCACCTCTCGTCTTGCGAAGAAGGCGGCCAGAGCCAACCCCGAGATTGCGTGCCAGATGCCCCAAAGTGCGGCGGCCACCGCCATTCCGCCAAGCCCTCCGAAAAAGGCGAAAATCAGGATGAGGCCAAGGCCCGAGTTCTGTATCCCAGTTTCGATTGTGACAGACCGGCGGTCGCGTTCCGACAGATTAGCGGCCGTCGCGGTCAGATACCCGCCCATAAAAGCCAGCGCGTTATGCAGGATGACGATTCCGATGATCGCGGTCGCAAAATGTTGGAAGATTCCCCAGTTCGCGGCGAGCGCCACCAGGATGAAAGTGATGAAGATCGCCATCGAGAGCCACTGCATCGGGCGGCGGATTTTATCGGCGACGGCTGTGAAACGCGCATTGACCAGCATGCCAAGGATCAGCGGTAGGATCAGCATGAAGCCGACCGTAATGGCCACTGCGATCGGGTCGATTTCTGTCCTTTGCAGGATTTCTCGTGTTGGGGCGTAAAGATTCCCCCACAGTGCAACATTAGCGGGCGTGATGATGATCGCGCCGACGGTTGCGAAAGCTGTCATCGACACCGAAAGCGCCACGTTTCCGCCAGCACGGTGCGTCATGAAATTCGAGATATTCCCTCCCGGGCAGGCCGCTACAAGGATCAGCCCCATCGCGACCGACGGTAGTGGATTGACCACCAGCAGCATCAGAAACGTGAGTGCGGGTAGAACCAAAAACTGGGACGCCAGCCCAATAAGCAACGGTTTCGGTCCGCGCAGGATCCGGCGAAAGTCATCCATCCTAAGATCCAGCGCGATTGAGAACATCACGACGGCAAGGATGACGTTCAGCAGCTTTAGGTTGCCTGCATCGAAGTTCAGCGCGACATCGTCGATCCCGTTCATGACTGGGCCGCTTTCAACGCCGCGATCTGTCGGGTCACTTCACCGCGGTAGGTCGCTTTGTCGACATAATAGGCCATCCGGGGCAGGTCGATATAGTTCATGCCGCCGGTCGCACGTTCGAATTTTTGGGATTTGGTCGAGTGAATGGCCTTTGCGGCAGAGTTGCCGGATCTTAGTCCCGCGATATAGCGCGCCACCATCTCGGCCTGTTCGTGCCGGCCTTGCCACCCAAGGCCCGATGCCTCGATCATACCCAGGACGAACAGATCATCGCGGGTCGGGTGCATGCAGTTCAGGTACAAGTGCGGGGCGTCGCCCTGCCAGTTCAAGTGCGACTTGTCGATGAACGGGTAGTGCAATTTGTACCCGGTCGCGGCCAGAATCATGTCGTATTCAGCACTGGTGCCATCACGGAAATGGACCGTCTTGCCGTCAAATCTTTCAATGTCAGGGCGCACCTGCAAATCGCCATGCCCGGCGTGGAACAGGATCAGCGAGTTGACGACGGGGTGTGACTCGTAAAGGGCGTAATCTGGCTTGGGAAAGCCATATTTCTGCGGATCACCCACGAACCATTTCAGGATTGCACCGTCGACTTTTCGTTTCAGCCACATGGGCAGTTTGATCTTCCCGCCCATCGTGTCGGCCGGAACACCGAAGACGTATTTGGGTACAAAATAGTACCCCCGGCGCATCGAGATATCGCAGGACTGCCCGTGGTGAATGGCATCAACCGCGATGTCGCAGCCCGAGTTTCCGGCCCCAATGACCAGAACCCGCTTGCCTGTGAATTGCGTCGGATAACGGTAGTCCGAGGCGTGGATCAGCTCGCCGGTAAATTCTCCCTCAAACTTGGGTAGGTTGGGTTCAGACAATGTGCCGTTGGCGATCAGAACACCCGCAAAGATCTGGCAGTGCTCAGTACCTGCCTTGTCACGCCATTTCACCTCCCATCCGCCTGCGTCCAGCGGTGTGGTGCTCAGGACCTCGGTGCCAAAGTGATAGTGCTGGTACAGGTCAAATGCGTTCGCGAAGTCGTGGAAATACGTCTTGAGCTCGCGATGCGATGGATACTCCGCCGTTTCTTCCTGCATAGGGAAGTCGGTGAATTCGGTCATCTTCTTTGACGATATGAGGTGGGCGGTCTCGTACATCGTAGACCGAGGGGCATCGATGTTCCACAGACCACCCACATCATCAGCCAGTTCAAATCCCTGAAATGGCACTCCCTGCTCAACAAGTGTCTTGGCCATTGCCAGACCCATGGGCCCAGCTCCGATCAGAGCAAAACACTCTTCCGGGCGGGCCTTCACCGTGACCGGCTGGCCCGCTCCGACTTGCACCTGTTCCATTCGTTTCTCCTCCTGCGACACTATTTATCTTGAACGATCGTTCGAAATAAGGCAAATTAGTTTTTGAAATGGCACAACACGCTGTAAAAGAAAGAAAAAGGGCGCCCTCGCAGCGATCCATTGCGGCACGGGAGCGTATTCTTGACGCTGCGGAACTGGTCTTTGCCGAGCAGGGATTCGACGGTGCCTCGATTCGCGACATCGCCGAGCGGGCGCAGGTTCAGAAGGCCAACGTGAACTTTCACGGCGGTCCAAAGGATGAGCTTTTTGAACGCATCGTTGCGCGTCGCGCCAGTGAACTATCGCAAGAGCGCCGTGAAACCATCAGCCGATTGGAGGAGTGCGGCGATTGGGACGCCGCGGACCTGATGTCAGCCTTCATGAGGCCGTTTTTGGCCCGCGCATTCAGTAATGATCCCCAATGGCTGGCCTATGCGCGCATTGTGGCGATAGTTTCCGCTGATGCGCGTTGGCATACGCTGGCGAAAACCCATTTTGATCCCGTCGCCTCGCTGGTCGTTCAAAAGCTGTGCACAAAATACCCCGAGGCCGACCCAGCGAACGTTGCCGGGGCGCTGGTTTTTTCGGTGTCGTCCATGCTGGCGTTGTGCACGTCGGAATGGCGGATCAGGGCACTTTCCGGCCCTGACCATAAACGCGACGCCGAGGGTGCAATCCGGAACCTGTTGCAGTTCTGTCATGCTGGGCTCACCGGTGTTTTGGATCCTTCCGGGTAATCCAGCGACGATCAAACAACTTCGCCCCAACCCGCTCAACTTGAAGTTACGCACGGGACCATATCAAATGGTCCCGTGCGATATTATCTAGTGATTAACCAAGATTAACGATTGGGAGCGTGGGGTGACATGACAGAGACAAGGGACCGCCTGACTGCAGAGGAGGCGAGGGGGCTTCGGACGGCCAAGGAGCTTGAGGCGCATCTAGTCTGGTTGGACACGTTCACGCCCGCCGCTTTGGGTGTTTTGGCGATCGCTTCGGGAATTTACACTTACCTTGGTGTTTCGTCACTGTTGGAAGACAACGGCGCGGTGACCTTCTTCGCAGCGGTCGCCTATTCGATCGCGGTTTCCGTCGGCATCTTTGTGTTCTGGAGCTATATGCTGCGCTTACTGCCGTCGATGCGCACAGCTAGCGGGTTCATTGGCCTGACGATTTCGACGATCGTTGGATCCGTTGCAATCATCGCCATGTCCAGCTGGCTTAACGCTGCTGCCCTGGCCGGCGCGGCTGCGGTCGAACAGCACCTTGAAAACACCGTGCGCGACTACCAGGCGGCGCTTGAGCAGGCGCATGACATTGCACTCAGCGGTCAGGCGCTGGGGCGCGAGGTCGAACGTGCGCGTCAAAGCTTCGAGGAACTGGCCGAGCTGGAGCAATCCGGTGATCTTTCGGGCACGGCGGGCCGTGGGGCAGTGTTTCGCGTGCTGACCCAAAAGGCCGAAGAGCTGCGCAATCTGGAAGAGCAGATCGCCAATCAACAGCCGCTGATCGAAGATGCGTTCCAGCAGGGCAACGAAATCCTCGCCCGAATGCGTGAGCTTACCGTTGCCCCGGGGCCGGTTGATCGCCGGTCAGTGCAGTTCTCTGAAGAAAGCGTGAAGCTGGCCGGGGTGATTTCGCGTCTGAACCAATACAACGTGGCGCCGCTTGTTGCGCGCGCTGCCGGGGATTTGCCGTCGTCGGTCGTGCTGCCCGAACTTGATGGGCGCAGTTCCGAGGTGCGCGATGCCCAGTCATCGACCATCAACTCGGTCCTGAACGCACTTGATCAGCGTGGCAAAACCCTTCGGACCGCTGCTGAAGAGGTTCTGGAGATCGAGCCGCCAATTGAGACGGCCTATAATCCCATTTCCAGTGCAGATGCGGTGATCAAGTATGCGCACAACTTTGTGCCGTCCTGGGCCGGAGCCATCGCAATCGACCTGCTGCCCGCCGTTCTTGTGTTCGTGCTGGCGATCACCCAAGCCGCTATCCGAAGCGGGAAGGACGGTATGAGCATTGAGGATACGCTAACGCTGTCTGACCTGCGCGCGGCCATGAATGCGATGAAAGATGTCGAGGCAACGATGGGCGTCGCAGATGCCGCAATTCTTGATCGCGCCACGCCGAAAAAAGACGAAACATGATGGGCTTCCTGTCCCGAATTGATGTGCGCAGGGGGCTGCGATACGTGCTGGTGGTCCAGCTGGTGATCGCAGGTATTCTGATCCTGTCGGATGTGGCCGACGTTGTCTCCAACCCGTTCACGCCAAGGGTTGAATTGCCGACAGGCCCCATCTCACCTGGGGATCAGCGGCGCGAGTACCGCACCGACCGCACCGATCCGTCGCTGTTGCCGCAGGACCAACCGCTGGATGTGCCGGTGCCTCAGAGCTTTCCCACGCGGTTGGAATTTACTGAAAAGCAAGCCGGTGATCTGGGGCGGGTCCTTCTGGTGAGCGGTCAGATCGAAACAGGTGATGCTGATCGGTTCGATACTTATTTGTCCGAGACGCAAGAACAACCCGACCTGATCGCGCTGCACAGCCCGGGCGGCCAAGTGTCCGAAGCTTTGTTGATCGGCGCGCAGATACGCGAGGCCGGGTTGTCATCGGCCGTACTGCCCGGCGCGGTCTGCATGTCCGCCTGTCCATATATTCTGGCAGGTGGGGTCGCGCGTATCGTGTCACTGCAAGGCATTGTCGGACTTCATCAGCATTATTATGACCAACCGCGCCTGATCCCCGTGGTCTTTGCCGTTGAAAGCATCCAGAAAGGGCAGGGCGAGACGATGCAGCATCTGATCGACATGGGTGTCGATCCTGCATTGATGTTGTATTCTCTGAACACGCCGCCGGATCAGATCTATGCCCTTGTAGAAGATGAGCTGACAAGCACCGGTATTGCAACGCAAATTCTGGAATAGCAAAAAGGACCCGACGCGCGGGTCCTTCTTATCAATCCTGCAAGACGGAGATGAGCGCCTCGGCCAGCGGCAACGAGGAATATCCGTGCCGGGAGGGTGTCAGACCCAGCCGCACAACGACCATGTCCTGGGATGGAAACACGCCGATAAACTGCCCGTCATGCCCCTGAAGCCAGACGGCATCTTCATAGGGTGGTAACCCACCCGGAGAATCCAGCCACAAATGACCTTTGGCGTACATTCCGTCAGATGCGGCAACCGGCTCAAACATCCAGTCCGTAAAACCCTCGGGCAGGATTTGTTGGTCGTTCCATTCGCCTTTCTGCAAAAGAAGTTGCCCAAAACGCGCCCAGTCGCGCGCAGTGGCATACATATAGCTGGACCCGACAAATGTGTCCGCCGCATCGGTCTCGAGCACGACGGATGCCATGCCCAATGGTTCGAACAGAGCCTCTTGCGGATAGGTCAGACTGCCATCGGTCAGTTTGTCCTGCCAGACGCGCGACAGGGCTGTGGTTGTCCCCGAAGAGTAGTTGAAATCCGCCCCAATCTCACTTTCCGCCGGGCGGCCCGAGACAAAACCTGCCATGTCATCATTAAGATACAGCATCTTGGTCACGTCCGAGACGTCGCCATATTCCTCATTCCATTGCAGGCCACTGGACATGGCCAGCATGTCCTTAAGGGTGATGTTTTTGCGTCCGTCCTGTGCCCAGTCCGAATAACTGTCGGTCAGCGTATCCTCCAGAGACATCTGGCCAGATTCGATCAGGGTACCGATCAAGCCCGCAGTAACTGTCTTGGTCATCGACCACCCAAGCAAAGGCGTGTTTTCGTCAAACCCCTCCGCATAGGTCTCGCCAACGATACGCCCATCCCGCACGACAACCACGGCGCGGTATCCTTCGCCCAGAAGTGTGCTATCCGCCAGGATACGCGCGATTTCGGGGTCTTGTGACAGTTGAACTTCGGTACCGACGGGCCAGATTCCAGTGGGCAAGGGCTCGATCGTGGTCAGGGTCGCGTCGCTGAGCGTCGCGTCATGGACATTGGTGCAACCAAGCCCCTCGCGATATTGCGAGGTCGCGGGGGCAAAGAACCGGAAAATCCGTGCCGTCACGGTTTGGGCTTCAGCGTCCACGTCGATCGAGATTTGCTTAAGCAGTGGATGCCCCGGGGCCTGAACATCGACGGTCAGAACTTCTTCCGCGTCGCGCCCGGCAATGAAGACGTTGGAACAGACGATCTTGGCCGAATAGTTCGTCCCAACCTTTAAGAGGTCAGGCGGGGCGATCAGCAGATAGCCCACAATTGCGACGACACCCAGAATAAGCGTGCCTGCGATGATTTTCAGCGCTTTGATGATCAATCGACTTTCTGAACCGGTCGTGCCGGCCCCCTCCCGTTTCTCTCCGGATTTCGTCCGAGTTAAGAGCGTATCGGCTTTGGTTGCCACCTTTCCGTCGCGTAGGTTCCGACCAATTTCAACTGTGGACCCGCCTTTTTCGTTTCACTTGACCAAAGCCTTGGGGTCGTCCTTGATGGTGACAAGCCCTGTCGGTCACGCCGGTAACTTAACCGGCAATTCTGATATCCTGGGCGCGATCAGGGAACGTTCGCTTGAATGAGCCCTGTTTGGATTGACGCAAATGAAACGATTGCATGTCTGAAATCGAGATCTGGCTGGAAAAAAACGGCCTGTCAAAATACGCCGAGGCCTTCGCCCGTCATGAAATAGTGGTGGGTGATCTGCCTGAGCTGACAGAAGACGACCTTGTCGCAATTGGACTGCCGCTTGGGCCAAGGCGACGGTTTGCAAAAGCCTTGCGCGAACAATCCGGGGCTGGCGTTCCGTCACTACATTCGACCCTCAGCCCGACAATCGTTGCCGAACGGCGGCAGTTGACTGTCATGTTCATCGACCTGGTCGGGTCCACCGAGATCGCGCAGCGCTTGGACCCCGAGGATCTGGCCGAGGTTCTGCGCCTGTTCAAGGAAACCTGCGCGGCGGCTGTGGCTGCGTATGACGGCCATATCGCAAGTTATTATGGCGATGGCATTATGGTCTTTTTCGGCTTTCCGCATGCGCATGAGGATGACCCCGAACGCGCGATACGTGCGGGGCTGAGGATCATTCAGGAAATGCCGGAAGTTCGGACCCACGCAAAGCTCGAAGTGCGGATAGGGATCGCGACGGGGTTGGTCGTTGTCGGTGACCTGCGCGGTGAGAACATGTTTGAGGACGGCACCGCCATGGGCGAAACGCCAAACCTGGCAGCGCGCCTTCAGGCTATGGCCGATCCGGGCACTCTGATCGTCGCTCCGACCACGCACCAACTGGCAGGCGACGCGTTCGAGTATGTTATGCGCGGTGCGTTCAAACTCAAAGGCTTCGCGAAAGAGGTCGAGGCCTGGCAGGTCACCGGAACACGAGAGACGATCAGCCGGTTCATGACGACGGACAGTACCGCGTTGCGCCCGTTGATTGGACGCGACCCGGAGTTTGACATTCTGCGCAGCAAATTGGCGCTGGCCCGGGCAGGCCAGGGGCAGGTCGCATTGGTATCCGGCGAAGCAGGTATCGGTAAATCCCGCTTGATCGAAGAGCTGCGGTTGGGTGTTGCCAAGGCAGAAGCGTTGCAAGTGCGGTTTCAGTGCTCACCGTATCATGAGACAAGTGCGCTCTACCCTGTGATCCGTCAGATTGAAAACGCTGCGGACCTGCGTGTTGAAGATACAGGAAGTGTCCGGCTCAGGAAAATTGCCAAACATCTGGAAGATCCGCCTGACCACAGCGTGAAGCTGGCAGCGGCGCTTCTATCTGTTCCATTCGAAGACCAACTTGGTTCGCTGGATCTGACGCCACAGCAAGTCATGGATCAGACCCTGGACATGTTAGCCGGTCAGCTTATTGCACGGGCCGCGCGAAAGCCCATACTGTGCCTCATTGAAGACGCGCATTGGATTGATCCGACGACGAAAACCTTGCTTGACCGGATCGTGGACAGAATTCAGGAAGTACCGGTTCTGATCGTCATGACGTACCGGACGGCTTTTGATCCGGATTGGGCCGCCAAGCCCAACGTCACTCATGTCCCTCTCCGGCAGTTGGATTTCGCGCAGGTCCGCGAGATTGTTCATCAGGTGGCTGGGGATAAGCCGATCTCGCCCGAAATGTTCGGCGTGATCGCGGGGCGGACGAACGGTATTCCCCTCTATGTTGAAGAGGTAACAAAGGATTTGCTGGAATCCGGTCAATTGGCCGATCGGGCAGATGCACTTGGATTAGATGGCGCGCCCGGTCCTGCACCTTTGGTCCCCAGCACGTTACAGGATGCGTTGATGGCGCGATTGGACCGTTTGAGTTCGGCGAAGGAAGTCGCACAAATCGGTTCTGTGATCGGCCCGCATTTCACCTATCAATTGATTTCCGGCGTGTCCGGGTTTGGAGATAAAGCGTTGCGCGCGGGTCTGGATCTGCTGGTCGACGCGGGCATTGTCACCGTGACGCAGAAAAAGGCAGAAGAGACATTTGCCTACCGTCACGCTCTTATTCGTGACACGGCTTATAACAGCCTCCTGAAAAGCGAACGCCGCGGGTTACATGCGCGCGTAGCAGAGGCCTTGCATCACAGAACGCATAGTCACGCAGATGCAGGCCCCGAAGTTCTGGCGCACCACTACACCATGGCGAAAATGCCCCGCGAGGCCATCGAACAGTGGCACCTTGCAGGCCAACGTGCAGCCGAGCGCTCTGCGAATGTCGAAGCGGTGACCCAGCTGGGACATGCGATACAGCAGTTGCACGAATTGGAAAGCACCGTTGAACGCGACCGCAAAGAGGTCGAGATACAAGTGCTTCGCGCGGGCGTGACCCGTTCGACGGCTGGCATAGCCGCCGATAAAACGGGCGCTGTCTATGCCCGAATTCGAAAGCTGTGCAACCGCTTGGACGAGACCGAGAACCTGTTTCCTGTTCTCAATGGCCTTTATTCGTTCCATTTGGTGCGGGCCGAATACGATTTGGCGAAGGACGCGGCGCGGCAAATCCTCGATCTGGCAGGTCAGTCTGACGAGGCGCATCATGTCATGATTGCCCATCGCGCGATGGGGGCGGTTTTGCTGCATATCGGTGATCTGGACGCGGCGCATGAACATCTACAGTTGGCGCTGGACCTCTATCAACCCGATCTGCATGGACGGCTTGCTTATGTCTACGGATCCGACCACGCAGCGATAACGTCGTGTTTTTTAAGCATGGCGCTGTGGTTGAAAGGCGATCCTGACCGAGCCGTTGATATCCAGCGAAGGGCCGTCGATGCCGCCAAGGACCTAAAGCATGCCCACAGTATCGCCCAGGCGCTGACCTATCTTTGCATGTTGCATACTTTGCGTCGTGAACCGGATCATGTTTTGAAAGCCGCTCAACAGCTTGAAGAGGTGTCCGAGAGGCACTCGTTTACCTTCATGACTGTTACTGCCAATCTGTGGCGCAGTTGGGCGACTGCTTATGATGTGCCGACCTTTAACAACATCAGCGCGGTACGTCAGGCGGCCGAGGCCTGGTGGGACAGCGGTGCGGGGAACTACAAACCGTTCCTTTTGACTTTAATCGCCGAGCTGATTTTGAAAGCCGGTGATCCCGAGGGTGCCCAGCAGGTATTGTTCGAGGCACGCAAGCACCAGAAACTAACCAACGAAGGCTGGGCTCAGGTGGAAACGGACCGGGTTCAGGCGCGTTTACTGCAGCAGCAAGAGGCCGCGAAGTAGCGGTCGCTCCAATCTAAAACCCGCTGACGCGTTCAACCAACCAGTACATCGACACGCAGCCGATGGCATATCCTGTGACGGGTACGGCGACTACGCCAGCCCTTTGGAAAATTGTGGGCAGCGTAAGGCGCCACACCAAGATCAGGGCCGACAGTCCGGCAATAAACAAAAGTTGCCCGGCCTCGACCCCGATGTTGAAGGCCAGCAGTGCGGCGAAGATATCCTCAGTTGGAACTCCAATATCGGCCAGCGCGCCGGCAAATCCCAGCCCGTGCAACAGCCCGAAGCAAAAGCAGACGATCCAGGGATATTGTTCGGACAGGCGCAGCTCACCATCTTTTCGGTTGAGGATTTCCAGAGCGAGGAACACGATTGACAAGGCGATCACGGCTTCGACCGGAGGGCCGGGCACGTTCAGCACGCCCAGAGTGGCAAGCGCCAGCGTAATGGAATGCGCGACGGTAAAGGCGGTCACCGCCCCGACCAACCGCCATGGATCGCGCACCAGCACAAACAAGGCAAAAACAAACAGAAGGTGATCCCAACCTTCCAGAATATGTTCGAACCCAAGGCGGAAGTAACTGCTCAGAACCGACCAGGTCGTTGGCTGTTCTGGTATGATCAAAGCAGGCGTCTCGGGCGTGAACCGCAAAGTGGATGGTTCCGACGAGATGGGTTGGATGCGCAGCAGAACGTCGTTTCGTTGTTGCTCCAGCCCTTCAATGGTGATGGTGTGACCGGCGATATCGTCCTCGCATTCAAGAACCCAGGTCGCGATCCAAGCCGTTCCGTCGGACCGTGGCTCGGGTCCTCGGTTTTGGGCACAGTGAGCGGGCAATATGGCATCGATACCCATGGGGCGGCCATTCACATCAGGCTTGCGCCATAGCACTTGCCAGGTGTTGCTCGCCAATTGCCGCAGGTCCAAATAACCGGGGTCAAGTGCATGTGCATGTCCCGCTTGTGCAGCGAACATCAGCCAGCCCGAGAATAACAGGCAAAAGAGCCGCTTCATTCGACCGCCTTGTCCATGTCGGGTGTTTCGACCTGGTAATTCGATGCCAGGCTTTCATATTGCGCCTGCGCCAGGTCCGACCCGGCTTCGCGGCGCCATTCCAGTAAAACGGTATCGCGGATATCTTCCAGCTTTGGCAATATGGGGTCTTGTTTGTCTGTAACGCGAACGACGTGGATGCCATATGCGGATCGGACTGGGCCGGACCAGTTGCCTGGCTCCAACGAATTCAGAGCTGCCGAAAAGCCAGTGCCAAAGTTTGCGTCCACCGCGCGCACTACCGTCAGGGGCATCGACTTTGGAAGCAAAGTTGTCGATCCGATGCTGCTCCAGTCCTGCTGAGTGTTTGCGGCCTCGATCGTGCTTTCGATGGCATCCAGCTCAGCGTTCTCGTTCAGGTAGATCTGATCAAAAGCAATCTGTGCCGGTTTGGTAAACCGTTCCGGGTTTTCGTTCAGAAAGGTCTGCAACACTTCGGGCTCGGGTTCGATCGAAGCTGCGATTGCGTCAGTCAGAAAATCCATCTTCTGCGCCAGGCGTGCACGGATGACCTGATCACCTTGATCCAGGCCCAGCTTGCGTGCTTCGCGCACAAGAACTTCTTCGCGGATCGCCCCGTCTATCAGGGCCTGTAACTCATCTTCCGTCGGTGGGCGGTTCCAGCTGTTTTGGAAACGTGTTTTCAGGAGGGCGACATCATTACCGTCGATTGTGATCGTGTCGGCTTCTTCAGCGACGTCCTGTTGCGGGGAAACCCATGCAAACCAAGCGAAAATGGCAACCCCGATCAAAATGAAGTGGAATAACGGCTGTTTTAGAATTTGCATTCGGGTTCTCAATGTCGTGTCGCAATATTGCCGGGCGGGGTTGACCGCCCGGCAATGTCATTAGTGTCTTGTTCGGTTATTCGCTAGGTGTGTACCAGATTGGCGACGAATACGCGCGCTCTTGATGGATCAGCTGCGCCTCTTCCGGCAATTCAATACCGAACCGGACCTTGTCGTACAGGACCCAACGGGGTGTGGGGATTTCAAGCGCCCGGACATAGTAGAAGGCCCGCGCATTTGGATCAAAGTCTGGATCGGCCCAAACCGACACAAGCTCGGCGGTTCCAATCGTGTTACTCCAGCTGGCGGTTTCGATATCGACGGTGTTGCCGACAGCCGGGACTTTGCCGTTTTCATCAGCAGCCCGGTCATCCGACCATGCAACGTCGTAGACTTTCTCGTGCAACTCTCCTTCGCCATCGAGCCACCCTTTTACGACCTGTACCCGGTCCAGATTGGCCCCAACCGGATCGCGTAGCGCTGCAATCAGGAATGAAGGCGCTCCATCACCTTCGTTAGGGCGTAAGTCCGAGCCCATCGGAACGCCTTTGGTGTAGCCAACGTCCGCAAGGAACCGGGTCTCAAGATCTGCTTCGTCAAATTCCCATCCACCAAAGAACCGCAGACCGATCCGAGGACCAGTCGTGGCATAGGTTTCACGCCGTTTGAAAGCATCAAAGATCGCGGAACGCGTGTTCTCGGTGGCCCAGACGGCAGTGTAACCAGATGCGACAAGAAGGTCGCCGGGGATTTCGCCAAGATCATTGGCGATGAAGGGGTGCTGGATTCTTGTGGCCGACGGTTCAACGCTGACGGACTTTCCGAAAAAGTTGTCCTCTTCAGCTGTTGCCAGCGATGTGTGGCTGTCTGTTGCCCCACCCATTCCGAACTTATAAGGGTTCACCCCGAATTTTTCTTCCAGCATCAGGCCACGTTTCAAGGCTTCTCTGGCATATTCACCGGCCAGCATGTCCTCTGTTTTCAGCTCGGTAATGTCGAGGTTGCCGACGTCCCAGTTTTCATAGTCCGCAAATTCGTCTTCCGGGCTTAGGAAGGGGTGTGCTTCTCCGTCGCCTTTGATTTGGGTGACCTCATAATGCGGCTCCCACTTGGCGCGGTTCTGCACGTATTCTTCGTCTACCTTGCCGCCGTGATAAGTATCCTCAGTGGGGAACATCCAGCCATTTGACAGGTTGCCGTTATGTGCAAAAGCAACCGCGCGACCGCCGGTTTTACCCTGATATTCTTCAAGCCACGCATAAAGCGCCTTGGGGTCGGTGTCGCCGTAAGGAGGCTGAGTCACGGGTGGCACCATTTGCAGTGCCCGAATTGGTCCGTCACGTAGCATGACATTGCGGTGCAGGTTGAACCCCTTGGGAACGGACGTCCATTCAAACCCAATAAAGGCGGTGAAATTGCCGGGGTCGTTGTGCCGTTCCGCTGCCATAACGATGTTTTCCCATGTAAATGCGAATGCGTCCGCGCCTGGGCTGTATGACTCAAGTAGGATTTCCGGCAGGGTCATTTGAGAGAAATTTGTAATAATGTCGAAGGCCGCTTTCCCGGCTTCTTCACCGCCTGCTTTGTATCCCTCGTACCACTCCAAGCCTTTTGGGTCACCAATAACGCCAGGTTTACCGGCCTGCAGGTCCGGGGCGAAACCCATCAAATCAGTATGATCCGTCAGCACCATCCAATCCAGGGGCCGCGCCAGCCTGACGGCCTGACCGGTTGACGAAATAACTTGTTCCCCCTTTGCGAACCGCCATGCCTCATCAGGAAGCAAGGTGTTTCCGAATGCGCCCGCATCCAGCGACAAACCGGTGTGCAGGTGTGTGTCACCCCAGAGTGGCCGTTCAGGAAATGATCGGTTGGCGTAAGGCGAATATGGGCGGTCGGCAAAGGTGCCCTCGGCAGCCTCTTTGCTGGGGACCGCGTCTGCCCATACAAGTGATGGTAATGTCAGCAAAGAGATCAAACAGGTTGTAAGTCGAAGCATTGAAACCTCCCCAGGTCGTCGCGCAAATCGAATATCGTAAATTCAGTATATTCATTTCTTATAATGTATTGGACGAACTTTTGTACTGATTTTTCTACCATGGGACCTGCATCCAGCGCAGGCCGGTGCCTCTTTCGGGTGGGGGTGCTTGGATAACCAACTCAAATACAGCTCGAATACGGGTAAGGTCGCCCCGAAAGTTGTAGCGAAACAGAAGTATCCACGCCGGTTTTGTGGTTTATGCTTGCAGGCCCGAACCGTCGCATACCGCACCGGAAACTGTGGTTCGATCACGCCAGGGTGTACCCCTGCGCGCCCAGCTGGTTCTGGCAAGAGTTGAGAAAAGGATCGAACAAGGCAACGAATTCAAGTGGCTTGCCGAGTTCGGTTGCAAGGATCACATTCGTTGAGGTCGCAAACTTGTCCACGACGCTGTCTTTTATCCGTCCGAGCTTTTCGTCTACAAAAGGAACGTCCTGAAGACCGGTCCAGTAAACCATATCCAACACCTGACCCTGCGTACCTTTCTCAAGGACGAAATCCTCGTACGCCTGTGCAAATTCATGTGCTACCGGATCATCGGCGATCTCGGGGCCGTAGACGTCGCGGATCACCTCCAGCGCATGCGCTGCGATGCCATGCCCTTTGATCCCCCGATATGCCAGGCCAAGGCCGACGACCCCTGCACCTAACGCGATTACCTTGCGACGGGAAAACTTCATGTAACCGCCTCCGATGCGCGAAGCGCCAGCGCCGAGATTGTCAGCGACGGGTTGGCGGGCGAACAGGTGGGGAATGCACCCGAGCCAAGTACAAAGACGTTGGCTGCGGAATGTAGGCGCAGCCTGTCGTCAACGACTGAGTCTTCGGCGGAAACGCCCATCCGGTGCGTGCCCTGGATATGAGCGTCAGATGGCAGAATGTCTGAAAACCACAGATGTTCGATTGTGTCCGGAATTATGTCGGGCAGACCAGTCTTTACTCGCTCTATACCGCGTTTGGCATAGTCGGAATATCCAGTCCATTCGATGACTGGTTCATCATCTTCCAAAATGACGCGGTTTTCGGCGATGGGAAGATCTTCAACTGCTAGGCGCAGGTTAATACGGTTTGCCCATTTGCCGGGTTCTTTTCGGATCGATACAGGTGCGTTTATGGTTTCGATGAGGACCGCTGCGGACGTTCTACGATCTACGTCATGGTAAAAATGATAGCCAAGTCCGGTTTCCGATGTGCCACCAAAAAAAGCCTTTATGTTGGCTGTGTCCACTAGGACTTTCACTGCCGCTTGTTCGTGAAGGTACCGTCCTAGCGCGTCATTGCGAACGTCCGAGCGTTTCAAAATGGCTGCGTTGAAAATCGCATTGGTACCCAGCGCAACTGTGTCGGCGCGAAGGCGCACTTCATTGCCATCGTTACTTTTGACGCGAATACCGCGTGCGCGTCCGCCTTCGATATCCACCGCCCTCACTTCGGTGCCAAGTAGGTAGTGCGAACCAGGATGGGTGAGTTTGTCGAAACTGTTCAATACGGTAAATTTGGAGTCGATAGGACACGTCCGACATACCCCGTTTGCACAGCACGTTGGTCGTGAACCGCCGTTTGACGTAGCGTTGGATGCAGGTACCCATAGAGGCGAAGATTCCTGTAAAGCAGCATCAGCACGCGAAGGAGTATGTGCGGGGTAGGGAAATGGCTTTCGGCGTGGAAGAATATCCTGTGACTGACCGCCGGCAACTTCGATGATATCTTCGACACGTTCCCAATAAGGTTCGAGATCATCGTAACTAATAGGCCAGTCAATACCGACACCAAACATGCTGTTCAGGGCAAAGTCGTTTGGATGGAATCTGGGTACATTGCCCCACCAGTAATTCGAGTTTCCACCAAGTAGAGTGTAGGCGAGCCAATTTTTTTTCAGCCCGGACGAGTTTCGTTGTGTAAAAGCTTCTTGAACCGCGGGGCCGTTTTCGATCTGGTCCGAATGTGTGTATTCATCGCCCTTTTCGACGAACAAAACATTCAGGTCCTGCGGAAGCCCATGACCGAAGAACATCGCTGAGAAACTGGATCCTGCGATTATCACGTCCCATTCACGAGAGCTGGCTTCGTCTAAAGATACGCGCTGCATGACAACAGGTTGACCTTTTTACTCATCAAACAAACAAGGGGCTGAAAATCAGCGTAGAATAACAATTCTGCATAGTATGGCATGAAAATGGCCGCGCGCAAGTCAACTGGCCGATAGGGCTATGATCATTGATGGGCAAAGGCGGCCTAATTCGCAAATTGAATAAACATTGGGCGACTCCGGCGCGCGCAGATGCAGTTTGAGGTTGCTGATTGGTGCCCATCACGGGCAGATTGCTGGTGAGGGCAAATGGACGGACCAGCCAATGACACAACAATCCAAGGGCATGGCTGTCTTTTTGACCGGCAGTTTGATGCGGCATGTGACCCGAATGTCGCTGACCACCAGCATTGGTCTTATGGCAATCTTTGCCGTGGATTTCGTGGACATGGTGTTCATCTCGATGCTGGGCAACGACGCGTTGGCCGCAGCGGTCGGCTATGCGGGCACGCTTTTGTTTTTCACCAACTCGATCAATGTGGGGCTGTCCATTGCAGCCGGGGCTCTTGTCGCCCGCGAGTTGGGGGCCGGGCGGCCCGAAAAAGCCCGGCAATTCGGAACCAGCGTTGCCCTTCTTGGTATTTTGATGGGATTGATTGTGTCTGCCATGGTCATGATTAATATCAAGTTTCTGCTGTCTTTGCTGGGCGCGCAGGGTGAGGTTCTGCAATTGGCCGCACGGTATGTCAGCATCATTCTGCCGACCATGTGGGTGATGGCTGCGGCAATGACGGGGATGGCTGTGTTGCGTGCGCACGGTGATGCGCGCCGGTCCATGCAGGCTACGATTTACGGCGGGCTGGCAAACGCAATTTTGGATCCGATCCTGATCTTTGCTGTTGGTCTTGGCCTGGATGGGGCGGCGATTGCCTCGGTCATTGCGCGTATCTGTATGCTGATAGCAGCGGTCCGGCCCGCCGCGCGCGTGCACCGTGGATTTGCGCGACCGTCGCTGAGGCACTTGAGGGAAGACCTCCAGCCGGTGCGGGCGATTGCGATACCGGCGGTTCTGACCAATGTCGCCACGCCGGTCGGCAACGCCATCGTGATCCGTGAGGTAGCGCAGTTTGGCACAGATGCCGTGGCAGGCATGGCAGTAATAGGGCGGTTGATGCCTGTCGCCTTTTCCGTCGTGTTTGCACTGTCCGGGGCCATAGGCCCGATCGTGGGGCAGAACTTTGGGGCAGGGCAGTATGATCGGGTGAAGGGCGCATTCCTGGCCGGCGTAAAATTCACTGCCGTCTATGTGGTTCTGATGGCGGCGGTGCTGTTCGTCCTGCGTGCCTCAATCGCCGACTTGTTTCAGGCCCAAGGCGAGACGCGGGCGCTGATCTATCTGTTCTGCGGACCGCTGGCCTTGGCGTCCTTCTTCAACGGGGTGATCTTTGTTGCGAATGCAAGCTTCAACAACCTTGGCTATCCCATTTATTCCACGTGGATTAACTGGGGGCGTCATACGCTGGGCACGTGGCCCTTTGCGGTCGCCGGGGCCTATTTGGCTGGCGCTCCGGGGGTGTTGTTGGGGCAGGCGCTGGGAGGTGTGATATTTGCTGCAATCTGCTGGGTAATGGTGCGCCGCGTTGTCTCGGGCCTGACGGCGCCAACAGAGGTCGATCCTTTTGCCGGGCAAAGCCGACTGCAATCCCTGTTCGGGCGCAGGGGGTGGTGAGCCTTCCCTGTGCGTTTGAATACCAACGATTTTTGGTCACCAGAGGCGGTTTTCGTCTCCTTTGTCGCAACCAAGACATCCTCATTTGCCAATTCATGAATTCGTTGTAAGCTGAACTTATGATTGCAAAAAACGCCAAGTTATTTCGGGGCGTTGATTTCAAAAACACCTTTAACGACCGAGGATGAGCAATGTCCGGAAGTCTTTTGAAATACACGCGTGTTCTTGAGATCGTCGGAGACACAATAAAGGTCAGGGTGCCTCTGGACGGATCGACTGATGCGGCCGTGCGTTTCAACGATCTGGCCGTGATTGAAACCGTGGACGGCCACAAGACGCTGGCTCAGGCGATCTTTATCGACCGGGACGTTGTAACCTTGCAGGTGTTTTCCGGCACCAAGGGGATTTCGACCGAGGCCACGGCGACGTTTCTTGGCCACCCGATGCAGACGCCGTATTCACAGAACATTCTGGGCCGCGTTTTTGATGGTGCGGGCGTTTCAATCGACGGCGGACCCGACCTGTCGTCTGAGCCGCGCGTGGATATTGGCGGGCCAACCGTGAACCCGGCAGAACGCGCCGTGCCCAACAAGATGATCCGAACAGACGTGCCGATGATCGACGTGTTCAACACGCTGGTCGAAAGCCAGAAAATCCCTATCTTTTCGGTTTCGGGTGAGCCGTTCAACGCGTTCCTCAGTCGTATCGGCATTCAGGCGGACGCGGATATCGTGGTGTTTGGCGGGCTGGGTCTGATCTTTGATGACTACTTTACCTTCCGCACATCGTTTGAGGATGCGGGTGTGTTTTCCCGGACAGTGATGTTCGTCAATCAGGCGATGGACCCACTGGTCGAACGCTTGCTGGTGCCTGACATGGCGCTGGCCGTTGCCGAGAAATTCGCGGTGGAAGAGGGTAAGCGCGTTCTGGTTCTACTGACCGATATGACCGCTTATGCCGACGCGATGAAAGAAGTGGGTATCAGCCAAGAGCGCGTGCCGTCGCAGCGTGGCTACATGGGGGACCTCTATTCCCAGCTGGCCCGCCGGTACGAAAAAGCCTGCGACTATGCTAAAGGCGGATCGGTGACCGTGCTGACCGTTACTACAATGCCCGGCAATGATGTGACCCATCCGGTGCCCGACAACACGGGCTATATCACCGAGGGGCAGATCTATTTGCATTCGGGCGTGATTGACCCGTTCGGCAGTCTCTCGCGCCTCAAGCAGAACGTGATTGGCAAGACAACGCGCGAGGATCACGGGCAGATCATGAACACCATGATCCGGTTCTATTCCGAAAGCCGAGACGCCGCGCAGAAACAGGCGATGGCCTTTGACCTGTCGGATTATGACCATCAGCTGCTGAAGTTTGGCGACCTGTTCAAGACCCGTTTCATGGACATCAACGTTTCAATCCCGCTGGAAGATGCGCTGGATTTGGGGTGGAAAACTCTGGCCGAGTGTTTCGCACCTGGGCAGCTACTGATGAAGCAGGCCCTGATCGACAAGTATTTTCCAAAGGATGCCGATGGCGCGGTTGCAGCTGAATAAATCGTCGCTCGCGCGCGAGCAGACGCAGCTGAAAAGCTATGAGCGGTTCCTGCCATCGCTGGACCTTAAGCGTCAGCAATTGATGGCAGAGCGCGCGAAGGCGCGCGAAGATGTGCAGCGCCTTCAGGATGAGGTGCAGGAACTGGCGCAAAAGGTTGGAGAAAAACTGCCGATGCTGGCGCAGCAAGGCGTTGATCTGGACGGGTTGGTCGAGCTGAAAGACTACAAAGTCAAAGAGGTCAACGTCGTGGGGGTCCAGATGCCTGCGCTGGACCGGATTGAGGTTGCGGTGCGTCCGTATTCCTATCTGGCCAAACCTCATTGGGTCGATGCGGCGGCCCGGTTGCTGCACGATATGATCGAGGCGCGTCTACGGGTCAAAGTGGCCGAAGAGCGGGTGAAGATATTCGATAGGGCTGTGGCCACCATCACCCAGCGTGTCAACCTGTTCGAAAAAGTTCTGATCCCGCGCGCCAAAGCCAACATCAAGAAAATCCGTATCTATCTGAGCGATGAGCAGATGCAGGCCGTCGTGCGCTCGAAAATCTCAAAACGAAAACATGCGCAGGAAGCTGTAGCATGAGTGTTGCGAGGCTCAAAAAACTGTCACTGGTCGGGCGGGCAGGGCAGAAGGCTGCGACCCTAAAGGCGCTGCAGGAACTGGGCTGTATGCACGTCCTGCCATTGGCCCCGCCACCCTCTGAGCCAGAAAAGATCAGTGAGCGCGGCGCGCGGGATGCCTATAAGGCACTGCGGTTCCTGAATGACGTGTCCGAACCGCGCCGACAAATCCAGCGCGATCCCGGTTTTGACATGGACCAGTTCGTCGGGGATGTGCTGGACTTGATGCAGCGCACTCGTGACATGACGGATCACAGGGATTTTCTTGCCAACCGCATTGCACAGGTGCGCCCTTGGGGCGATCTGGATTTTCCACCAGACGATGTTTTGGCGGGGAACCGGCTGTGGTTCTATCAACTGCCGCTCAAACATCGCGATGCGCTGGAGGCCTTGGATATACCCTGGGCCATACTCGAGCAGGACCATAGGTTCATCTACGCCGTACTGATTGACCCAGATGAGCCGGATGACGATATCCTTCCGGTTCCGCGCACGCACACAGGATCGCTGCCCATTCACGAGCTTGAGGCGCAACTGGAAGAGGCTGAGATCGCGATCGAAGCGCTTGAGGCCGAACGCGTTGCGCAGACCCGATACCTGACGCTGATGCGCCGGAACCTTTCGTTTGCGGAAAGCGCGGCCGAGCTGGCCCATGCCACGCAAAAAGTACGCGACGAAGAGGCGATGTTTGCCCTGCAAGGCTGGGTGCCCGAAGATCGAATAAACGCGGTTCTGGACATGGCAATCGCCAAGGACGCTGCCGTACTGATCGAAGACCCCAGCCCCGATG
Organism: Ruegeria sp. YTSC230; assembly: GCF_059609665.1. Lineage (NCBI taxonomy): Bacteria > Pseudomonadati > Pseudomonadota > Alphaproteobacteria > Rhodobacterales > Roseobacteraceae > Ruegeria > Ruegeria sp. YTSC230. Next base: position 162,993 of record NZ_JBXWMC010000001.1, read on the forward strand.
ACAACCCGCCAACTTTGTTGGAACAACCGGAAAAGCGCAGTGCTGCAGTGGACTTGGCGCTATTTTATCAAGTGCCGGGTTACAAGGACTGGGACCCCAGTGTCATCGTCGCCGTTTCATTTGCGGTCTTCTTCGCAATGATCGTAGCCGACGCGGGATACGGCGCGATCATCCTGTTGGGCCTTTTACTATTCTGGAAACGGCTTGATGCAACACCGGGTGAACGATCCTGGCGACGCTTCGGGGTGGTCATTTCCAGCGCAACAATCCTGTACGGCGTCCTCGTCGGCAGTTATTTCGGCGTGTCGCCAGCTGAGGGGTCGTTCTGGTCCAAGCTCAAATTGCTCGACCTGAATAATTTCGGTGCGATGATGATGGTCTCGATTATCGTTGGCGTTTTGCATTTGGTACTGGCTAACGCGCTTGCCGCCTGGGCGGCATGGGGGCGTCGCAAGGCCATTGCCAATCTGGGGTGGATCGCGGCGCTGATTGGCGGGTTTGTTCTGTGGCTCAGCTACATGAAGGGCAATTCTCCGGTGCCGGGCGCTGCCGTGATGGGGATCGGCGTCCTGGCCATCGTCTGGTTCTCAAGCGAGCGGGTCATTAATAAGCCCACCGACTGGATTTGGCGTCTGATCGAAGGGCTGCAAAGCCTGGCCGGGGCCATGGGCGCATTTGGAGACGTGCTAAGTTACATGCGTCTGTTTGCGTTGGGTCTGGCCTCGGCCTCACTGGCGATCACGTTCAACGATCTGGCGGTTTCAGTCATGCATTCGCTCAAGGGGTTGGGCGTTCTGTTCGCCCTGCTGATCCTGATCATTGGCCACATTCTCAACTTCGCCCTCGCCATGATGAGCGGCGTCGTCCACGGTTTACGTCTCAATTACATCGAATTCTTTAAATGGGGTCTGCCGGACGAAGGCATTGTCTTTCGCCCGTTCGCCCGCAAGGAGGTTCAGGAATGAATGAGCTTGTTCTTACATTGGGTTGGCTGGGTATCTACGCGCCCATGGCGCTGGGTGCAGCGGCCAGCGCCGTCGGCTGTGCCATCGCCGGGCAGGCCAGTATAGGTGCGATGACGGAAACAGACGGCGGCTATGGCCGCTTTGTCGGTGTTTCGGCATTTCCATCGACTATGGTGATTTACGGCATTGTCATCATGTTCACCTTGAACCGCGACGTGACGCCCGAAAATGCGGGCGGCTTGTTCGGGATCGGTATCCTGTCCGGTATCGCGCTGATGTATTGCGGGATCTGGCAGGGCCGGGCCTGTGCGGCGGCGATCAATGCAACCAAGGAAAAGCCCGAGATCTTTGGCCTGGCGCTTGCCCCAGCAGCGATCATCGAAGGGTTTGGCGTGTTCGCCTTTGTCTTTGCCCTGGTGATAAGCGCGGGGATCAGTTGATGGCACAGGATGGCATGATTTCTCATGGCGTGGATGCGCTAATCGACAAGCTGCGCAACGATGGCGTGGCTGCTGGTCAGGCCGACGCCGAAAAACTGCGCACTGAGGCCAAGGCCGAAGCCGCCAAAATTCTGGCGGATGCCAAACGCGAGGCGGACGATTATCAGAAAAAGGCGCGCACCGATTCCGACAAATATCGCGCTGCTGGGGAAGAGGCGCTTAACACCGCTATGCGTGATGCGGTTTTGACCATGAAGGCCGGATTGACCGACCGGTTTCGCGAAGATGTCGAACGTCTGGTGACCAAGGAAATGGCCGACCCGAAATTGCTGAAACAGATGATTTTGGAGGTCGTCGGCCGCGAATCCGAAGGCGTCAATCTGGATGGCAAGGTGCAGGTCATTCTGCCCGCCAAAGTAGCAACGCAAGAAGACATCAAGCAGAACGCCGATGACATTCAATCCGGCAAGCTGACCAAGTACGTCCTCGGCCTGACAGCCGATATGTTGCGAGAACAGGTAGAGTTGCATGCATCCGATGACGCGCAGGGCGGTATCCGTGTGCGGGCCGAAGATCAGGGCGTAGTACTTGATCTGACAGACAAGGCGGTCGCCTCGTTGCTGATGGAGCATCTGCAGCCACGGTTTCGCGCCGTGCTGGAAGGTGTGATCCGCTGAGATGTCTGACCAAGACGCCTATATCGCCCTGATCAGCAGTCTGCCGGGCTCTGAGCGGTTGTTCGTGGCCAAACAACCTCCGCTGTCGCGGCTGCGGCTGGATCGTCGCCTCAAGGCGCTGACGCCCGAGGACGCTAAGGTTTTGAGGGTTATGGAACATGCTCTGAATTGGAGCGCATATGACATGGATGTCACTGACGCGCAGGCTGTTTTGAGGTGTAAACAGGCGTTGGCCGAAATCCCGCAACCATCCTTGCGCCGCCTGTTCCTTGAACGGATGGACCTGCGTACTGTTGTTGCAGCACTGCGCCTGCGCGGGCAGGGTGGCAATCCGCTGTCCGGTGCGTATGGGTTTGGACGTTGGAGCCGTCACATCCCCGCCAATTGGGGTGACCCGGATTTCCGTCTGTCCACGGCGATGCCGTGGATCAAGGAAGCACGCCAGTTGCTTGAGGCCGAGGACCCCTTGGGTCTGGAACGACTGCTGCTGTCAGTCAGCCATAAGCAACTGAAACGACACGCCGCCCGTCACCTGTTCGATTTTGAGGCCGTGGCCATCTATGTCTTGATCTGGAACATTTTCGATCGCTGGGCGCAAAGCAACGCGCAGAATGCGGCCGCAAGATTTGAGAAGCTGGCCCAGCAAGCCATGAGCAATGTCGCAGATTTCGATTTTGAGAGAGTAAGCGCATGACTGCCCAAACATCTTCGGTTCAAACCGCAACCGCCCGCGTTGTCTCTGTCCAGGAAGGGCTTGTGAAAATTCAGGCCAACCAAGACGCCGCCGGCGTTCCGGGACAACTGGTCAAGAACGAGGTCGTGTTCATCCTTCCTACCCGTCCGGGCCCGGGCGGGCGTCAGGAACGCCTAAAGGCTGAGGTGCTGCGCGTGCGCGGCGATACTGCCGACGTTCAGGTCTACGAAAGCACGGACGGCGTAGCGGTTGGTGATCCGGTTGAACAGTCAGGACAGCTGCTTTCGGTCGAACTTGGGCCGGGGCTTTTGGGGCAGGTCTTTGACGGCCTGCAATCGCCTTTGACCAAGGTTGCGGCCGAGTTCGGGACTTTCCTGCCGCGCGGGGCGGATGTGGCGCCGCTGGATGATCAGGCAAAATGGTCTTTCACTCCCACAGTCAAAGTTGGCGATATGGTCAAGGGCGGCGACAGCATCGGTACTGTTCCCGAAGGCCGGTTTACCCACAAAATCATGCTGCCTTTCAACTGGGTCGGCGACTACAATGTTGTGTGGGTACAGAAAGGTGCAGCCTCGATCCACGAGATTGTCGCGCGTCTTGAAGACGAGCAGGGTGGGGAGCACACGCTGACCCTGTGCCAAAAGTGGCCGGTACGACGACCGTTACCTGAAACCATCCTGAAACGCGCCCTGTCGGAACGGTTGTACCCAACGGAACCCGTGCTGACCTCGCAACGCCTGATCGACACGTTCTTCCCCATAGCGCGCGGTGGCACGGCCTGTATTCCCGGCCCGTTCGGTGCGGGCAAAACCGTGCTGCAAAACCTGATCGCGCGGAACTCCAAAGTGGATATCGTGATCGTGGTGGCCTGCGGTGAGCGTGCGGGCGAGGTGGTGGAAACGATCCACGAATTCCCCAAGATGACCGACCCGATGTCGGGCGGCAGTCTGATGGACCGGACAATCATCATCTGTAACACCTCTTCCATGCCTGTAGCGGCACGTGAGGCTTCGATCTTCACCGGCATCACCCTGGGCGAGTATTACCGCCAGATGGGCTATGACGTGCTGTTGATCGCTGACAGCACCAGCCGCTGGGCTCAAGCCATGCGCGAGACCTCAGGCAAGCTGGAGGAAATCCCCGGTGAAGAGGGCTTCCCTGCCTATCTGGAAAGCTCGATCAAGGGCCTGTACGAGCGCGCAGGGGCGATGAGGACCAATGATGGCGATCTGGGTAGTCTGACGCTGATTGGAACGGTTTCACCAGCGGGTGGCAATTTTGACGAGCCTGTGACGCAGTCCACGCTGTCTACCGTGAAGTGCTTTCTGGGGCTGTCCTCGGAACGGGCTTATAAACGGTTCTATCCTGCGGTTGACCCAATGCTTAGCTGGTCGCGATACACCGATCAGCTCTCGGATTGGTACGACAAGAACGCTGAGCCCGGTTGGACAGGCAAGGTGCGCGATCTGCTGGCCCTGATCGAAAAAGGCGAACAAGTCGACCAGATGATGCAGGTGACCGGCGAAGAAGGTGTCACCATCGAGGACTTCGTCACGCAGCAAAAGGCGCTGTTCGTGGACATGGTGTACCTACAGCAGGATGCCTTTGACAAAGTCGACGCAACCGTCCCGCTGGAGCGTCAGAAGATGACGTTCAAGCTGATCTATGATGTTACGCAATCAACTGCGGAATTCGAAGATAAGGGTGAAGTGCGTCAGGTGTTCACCCAGCTCACAGGTCTTATGAAGAACTTCCACTACGCCGCGGAAAATACGCCGGAATTCAAGTCTCTGTGGGGACAGATACAGGACCTGAGTCGCGAAAAATTTGGAGTGTAGGTCAGGGAAATGGTAGCCCGTAGGGGAATCGAACCCCTCTTTCCAGGTTGAAAACCTGGCGTCCTAACCGATAGACGAACGGGCCATCTGATAGTGGCATTAGCACAAGTGGTAGCCCGTAGGGGAATCGAACCCCTCTTTCCAGGTTGAAAACCTGGCGTCCTAACCGATAGACGAACGGGCCACGCTGGCTTGTGGAGGGCCTTTTACGGTTTACCTCTGACCCCCGCAAGCCGAAAAATGCAGGGATGCGAAACTTTTTTGGCAAGGCTGGAAATGGGCTCAGTTTGCCTCTGCCGCGTCCTCCAGTCTCAACTGAACGCTTTGCCGTCCACCCCATGTGTTCACCTCAAGCCGTCCGGCGAAATGAAAGCGCGCGCCGCCATGGTTGGACAGCTTTTCCCCCATCGGTCCGTCAAAAGCTCCAAAGGCAATGGCATCAAGGCCACCACCAACCCCGTCGGACAGTGACAGTTTCAGATGGGAGTCGCCGACGCGCTTGGCAAAGCGCACCTGCAGGTCCGGCAACGCATAGCGTGGGGCAGGGGCGCTGGCCCCGAAAGGACCGGCTTTTTCTATCTGTTCGATCAGATCGACCGAAGCTGCGCCCGGCATAAGTGCTCCGTCTAGCTTCATGTCTGCAGGACCGCCTTTGCCCGCGCCTTGCTTGGCCAACAACTCGCTGAGGCGTTCCATGGCCGGTTCCAACTGATCCCGCATAACGGTGAGCCCTGCGGCCATCTTGTGCCCGCCGCCTTTGACCAAAAGTCCCTCAGCCGCCAATCGTTGGATTGATGCCCCCAGATCAACGCCAGAAACCGACCGTCCTGAACCCTTGCCTTCATCACCATCAAAGCCGATGACAATGGCGGGTCTGTTGGCGTTTTCCTTGAGGCGGGATGCCACGATGCCGACAACGCCGGGATGCCACCCTTCGCCCGCCGCCCAAACCAGAGGAGCTTCCAATCCGCGTTTCTCGGCCTGTTCCAGTGCTGCCGCACGTACTGCGTTTTCGATATCACGACGCTCGGTGTTCAACTCATCCAACCTTTGAGACAGCGCTTCAGCTTCGGTCATCGAGTCCGTGCTCAGCAGTCGTGCGCCCAGATCGGCCTGACCGATCCGCCCGCCCGCATTGACGCGCGGACCCAGAAGAAAACCCAGGTGATAGCTGGTAGGGGCTGAATCCATGCGCGCCACATCCGACAGCGCCACTAATCCGGGCCGCTGCCGCTGTGCCATGACCTTAAGGCCTTGCCGCACCAGCGCCCGGTTCGCGTCGATCAGCGGGGCCACGTCTGCAACGGTTGCCAATGCCACAAGATCCAGCAGCCCGATCAGGTCGGGACCCTTAACCTCAGCCTCACGCAGTTGCCGCCCGGCCTCAACCAGCATCAGGAACACCACGCCGGCAGCGCAGAAATACCCCAAATCACCGCTCTCATCCTGCCGGTTTGGGTTCACGACGGCCACGCAATCGGGCAGCGTTTCACCACCAAGGTGGTGGTCCAGCACAATGACATCCGCGCCTTTTGCCGCCGCGATAGGTTCATGGCTAAGGGTTCCGCAATCCACGCAGATGATTAGGTCATGTGCAGCCGCCAGTTCCTGCATTGCAGGCACGTTCGGCCCATAACCCTCATCAATTCGGTCTGGCACATACAGCGTGGCTTGCAGCCCCATCTGACGCATCCAGACAAGCAACAAAGCCGCCGAACTGCCCCCATCGACGTCGTAATCGGCAAAAACCGCGATCCGCTGCTTGTTTCGGACAGCTTCCAAAAACCGCGTTGCGGCGGTCTCCATATCTTTCATGGACCGGGGATCGGGCAGCAATTCCTTCAGCTTTGGTTCAAGAAAGCTTTCGGCTTCCATGGGTGGCACTCCGCGCCGTGCCAGAACCTGACATAGCGCACGTGGCAGCCCGGACTGTTGCACCAGCATTTCCGTGGCCCGTTCGACCTCGGCCTCCGGTCCGATCCAACGCCGCCCGGTCAGTGACTGCTCAACCCCTAAAAAGCTCATGCCTGCCTCTCATATGCTAAGGCCGGACCCTCTCGGATCCGGCCTCATTGTATCTATCGAAACCTCTGCCAAAGGCAAAGGTGCAAGCCATCACGCGTTGTCGTGCGGCCAGGTTGGCGTGCGGTAGGACATGCGGCGCACCGAACCGGTTTTGGAACGCATCAGCAGGGTGGTGGTTTCAACCCAGCCCGGCTGGCGTTTGATCCGCGGCAGCAAAGAGCCACCGGTCACGCCAGTTGCGGCAAAGATCACGTCTGCGGTTACCATCTCATCGCGAGAATAAACGCGGTCCAGATCGGTGATGCCCGCCTTGGCGGCGCGGCCACGCTCGTCGTCGTTGCGGAACAGCAGGCGGCCAAAGATCTGCCCACCCATGCATTTCAGCGCGGCAGCGGCCAGAACGCCCTCGGGTGCTCCGCCTTGCCCCATGTACATATCGATGCCGGTCTCTTCGCTTTCGGCACAGTGCATGACGCCGGCCACGTCACCATCGGTGATCAGGCGGATCGAGGCGCCGGTTTCGCGCACTTCAGCGATCATCGCTTCGTGGCGGGGACGCTCCAGAATGCAGACGGTGATGTCGGCAGGCTTGCAGCCTTTGGCATTGGCCAACGCTTCAACGCGCTCGCGCGGGCTCATGTCGAGGTTCACGACGCCTTCCGGAAAGCCCGGACCAATGGCCAGCTTGTCCATATAAACATCGGGTGCGTGCAGCATCGAGCCGCGCGGGCCCATCGCGATCACGGTCAGCGCGTTCGGCATGTCCTTGGCGGTCAGAGTCGTGCCCTCAAGCGGGTCCAATGCGATATCCACACCGGGGCCGTTTCCGGTGCCGACCTCTTCGCCAATATACAGCATCGGTGCTTCGTCACGCTCGCCTTCGCCGATGACAACCACGCCGGCAATGTCCAGCAGGTTCAGCTGTTCGCGCATCGCGTTTACAGCCGCCTGATCCGCAGCCTTTTCGTCACCACGTCCGACCAGCGAGGCCGAGGCCAGTGCGGCCTGCTCTGCGACCCGTGCAAGGCCCAGAGACAACAGGCGGTCGTTGAAATCGATTTTGGCAGCGCTCATTTTTCGTATCCTCAGGTCTATAAAGGCGTTTCATCGGGCATAGCCTGCGTTTTGTGCAGGCCGCAAGGGTCAAACCTCTTCAATCCGCAATGCGACGGGTTCCCCCGACACGACATCGGTCGCGCGAAGCCCTTCCAAAGCGACATCCAGCGTGGCCCGTGTGGTCTTGTGCGTAACAATCAGAACCGGCGCGGTGGCTTCGGTGTGCCCGTACTGGCGCATCCGGTCGATCGAAACGCCCGCGCCACCCAGAATGGCGGCAACTTTGGCCAGCGCACCGGGCTTGTCGAACAGTGCGAGGCGCAGGTAGTAGGGGGCAGGCAGGCCGGTTATGGCAGGTTTTGCCTCTTCCAGTGTCGTGGCGGGACGGCCAAAAGTTGGGATCTGCAATCCCCGCGCCAGATCGCAGACGTCGCCCATCACGGCGCTTGCCGTTGGACCTTCGCCTGCGCCAGGGCCGCGCAGGACAACCTGATCGACCGCGTCGCCTTCGATGACGACCATATTGGTGCCGCCTTCCAGCTGACCCAGGGGCGAGCCGCTGGGTACAAGGCACGGCTGCATTCGCTGTTCCAGACCGCGTGCCGAGCGCTGAGCGACACCCAGCAGCTTGATGCGATAGCCCATGTCGGCTGCCTGATGAATGTCATCCAGACTGATATGCTGGATGCCTTCGATCTGGATGCCGTCGAAATTCGGTTTGGTGCCAAACGCGATCGAGGACAAAAGCGCCAGCTTGTGCGCCGCGTCGATGCCGCCCACGTCCAGGTTCGGGTCAGCCTCGAGGTAGCCCAGTTCGGCGCATTCTTCGAACAGCGCGTTATACCCCAGCTCCTGCGATTGCATCCGCGTCAGGATATAGTTGCAGGTGCCGTTCATCACGCCCATGACGCGGGTGATTTCGTTCCCGGCCAGCCCCTCGGTCAGGGATTTGATCACAGGGATACCACCTGCAACGGCCGCTTCGAAACGGATTACACGGCCTGCGGCCTCGGCTTTTTCAGCCAGCTCCTGACCGTGAATGGCCAACAAAGCCTTGTTCGCGGTCACCACATCCTTGCCAGCGGCCAACGCGGCCTCGACAGATGCTTTGGCGGGGCCGTTTTCGCCGCCCATAAGTTCGACAAAAATATCGACATCGTCGCGCTGCGCCAATGAGACGGGATCAGTCTCCCATGCATACTCCGACAGGTTCACGCCACGGTCTTTGTTTGCGTCGCGCGCAGAAACAGCGGTGATTTCGATCGCGCGACCTGTACGCGCCTGCAGCAGGTCGGCATGGCGGCGCACGATCCGCACGACACCCACGCCAACTGTTCCCAAGCCGGCAATTCCCAGCCGCAGCGCCTGTGTCATCCCGTGGGTTCCTTTCCGCTCGAATGTCCTTGGTTTCGGGCTGTTTGCCCGTTCAAAGGTGCCTTAACGGGTTCGGCGTCGAGGCGCAATCCGGGACAGCGGTAACAGTCGGTTGAAACGCGAAAGGTCAGTTGGTTTGCGCGTTCTGCAGCGCTTCGGCCCTTTTGGCCAGCGCTTCGCGGCGCGCGGTCAGGTCTTCTTCAACCTCGGCCGCTTCGTTCACGGGATCTATGGGCGGGCCAAGAATGTCCTGAAGTGGGACCAGCTTCGGATACGCGGCCGAGCGCACATTCGGCTGTTCGCGTCCTTCCAATTCCGGGAAGTCCGTGCAGGCTGCGCAAGTCAGAAGCAGAACCAAAAGTGGCAGGGGCTTCATACCGAACCCTTTCAATGGTGACTGACCCCGTGATGCACCTTTTGCGGCGGTCGTTCAAGCGGGGTTCTATATGAACGCTTGTTCATATACGGTGGCGGTATGGCACGTACCCAAGGTTCACACTCCGATATCACCGGCCCGCGCATTCGAAAAGCAGCGCTGGGGCTGTTTGCCCGACATGGCTATGCCGCTGTATCCATGCGCCAGATCGCAAAAGATGTGGGTGTGCAGGCGGGGGCGTTGTACAACTACACGCCCGACAAGCAAAGCCTGCTGTTTCGCCTGATGCAGGATCACATGCAGGATCTGTTGGCCGCTTATGGTGAACTTGAAAAACCCGCTGATGCCGAGACCGCGCTGCGCCGCTTTGTCGGCTTTCACATTCGGTTTCATATGGAGCGACCGGATGAAGTCTTTATTGCCTATATGGAGCTGCGCAACCTCACGCCCGAAAACTTCTCGGAAATAGAAGGCCTGCGCCGGGCTTATGAGGATTCGCTTGAGGCCATTTTGCAGGATGGGCAGAAGTCTGGGCTCTTTGCCGTTGCCGATACCAAAATCGCGACTCTGGCAGTGATCGCGATGCTGAACGGTGTGATGACCTGGTACCGTGCAGGCGGACGCTTGTCGCTGGACGAAGTAGAGCAGGTTTATTGGGATATGGTCAGACGCGCCGTAACCGCCTGACCAACTTTGTTTAATCAGTGCGCGGCGCGGATGAATGTGCCATTGCGGAGTTCTTTGAACGCCAGTTCCAGTTCGGCACGCGTGTTCATGACAATTGGACCATGCCATGCGACAGGCTCATCAATGGGCGCGCCCGAGATCAACAGAAACCGGACACCTTCCGGACCAGCTTGAACCGTGACCTCATCACCGGTGCCAAACCGAACCAGAGTGCGGTCACCGGACAGATCACGGATGTTAACCTCTTGTCCCGCGACTTCTTTTTCCAAAAGCACGCCGTTAGGTTGTGATGCATCGGCAAAGGCCGCCTGTCCTTGGAACACATAGGCAAACGCCCGGCGGTAGGTGTCGATGCGAAAGGTCTTTCTCACACCGGCCGGAACCTGAATATCCAAGTACTGCGGGTCGGCGGCAATACCGTCTACCGGGCCGGTTTTGCCCCAGAACTCACCAACAATAACGCGCACAGTGGTGCCGTCATCATCAATGACCTCGGGGATCTCTTTGCTTTGGACATCCTGATAGCGGGGGGCTGTCATCTTTTGATCTGACGGCAGATTGCCCCACAGCTGGAAACCGTGCATTTGGCCCGCACCGTTTCCCTTGGGCATTTCCTGATGCAGGATTCCGGACCCAGCGGTCATCCACTGAACGTCGCCTGCGCCCAAAGTGCCGGTGTTGCCCAGCGAATCCGAATGCTCGACCGAGCCGGACAGGACATAAGTTATGGTTTCGATGCCGCGATGCGGATGCCAAGGGAAGCCTGCCTGATAATCCTTGGGGTGATCATTGCGGAAGTCGTCGAACAACAGGAACGGGTCAAGCTCGGACGGGTCCTGAAAGCCAAACGCCCGGTGCAATTTGACGCCTGCGCCTTCCATGGTTGGCATGGCTTTGCGGGTTTCCAATGTTGGTCTAAGGGACATGATGGCCTCCTGAATTTGTGGGGATCATGTATGCTGTTGGCGATATGCGTCAATTTGCGTGCAAACACGGGTGCTGTGCGCAATTCCATAGTCGGCTTCCCTCTGTTTTTCGGCAGACAAAGCGGATAAACCCGGACCGAGCAGAGCAGGGGACGTCAATGCAACAAGAAATTCTGGCCACGGTCCGACCTTCATCATCCAGACGTTGGATAGGGGTGGGGATGCTGTCGACCGTGGGTGTGCTGGTCATCTATGTCGCTTTGACCACGCCACCGGAACCGGCCTGGCTGGTCTTTTTACTTGTCGTTGGTGTGGCGGCGTTCTGGCTGGCCTATCGCATGTGGCAAGCCACCAGTGACTGGATCGAGCTGACCGAGACTGAATTGCGGACCGGTTCAGGGCAAGTGATTGCGCGTGTCGAAGATATCGAGTCGATCGATCAGGGGGTGTTTGCGTTCAAGCCGTCAAATGGATTTTTGTTGAAGACTACGGAAAGCGCAGGAAACAGCTGGGCACCGGGACTGTGGTGGCGATTGGGGCGCCGTGTTGGCATCGGCGGCCTGACCACAGCCGCCGAAACCAAATTTATGCTCCAGGTGCTACACCCACTACATCCTGCTGACAGAACCGATCAGAAACGTTTGCCTTAATTGTCGGTACAAATCGTGGACGCGTGAAAACCACGTTGTCAAACTTATGCGGACTGGCCAACCAATCAGTGTTAATCGGCGGATCATAGTCTTTGGATGTTTCCACAACGATCAAAGTGTCCAAGTCCGCCATCGCTGGCAGGGTGTCAGCCAATGGTTTGACGTTTCCATTGTTCCAAGTACCCGTAAACCCGCAATGTGTCGACCACTCAACAATATGAAGATCGTCTTCGGCGTTGTACCTGACCAGTGACAAACGCATCTTCAGCGGCGTGTTATCGCGCACCATTCGATTGAATATCACATACATGGAGCTCGCGTAGGTGTCGGTAATTTCGTTCTCAGCTTCTCGCGAGATCAAGTCGCTGACCGTGAACGCAGCTTTCAGGTTGGCGGTGCTTTCGCGAAATCCGTCAAAATACCCGTAAGTCATCACTACGGACCATACGAGCATCGGAGCTAACAGAGCCGATTCCACCGTCAGGCTACCACTTTCGCGACGCACAAAAGTCCCGAGAGCGCGTCGGAGGCATGAATAAAGACGCGTCATATCAAGGCTCCTGAACAAAGGTTGTCGTTGACGTAAGTGTGATCAGGCCATCATCGTCTGACAAAGCCCGGCTCATGTCTGTTCCACCCCGTCCTAATGCCGTCGTCGGGAAAAGCGGGTCGACCCTCGCGCAAGCGCGCAAGATCATCAGTGCATTCGCCCCGCCACTTGAAAACTCTCGGACCGGTTTGGCCTCTTCCGCCCTATCCGCACAGTCCGCTTCGACAGGGAGGTTCACCCCCCCATATGGGTCTTGAACAATCATCTCCAACTGCAGGTTTTTGGAGCAATCTTGCATGATGACCATTTCATTGCAGATCGCGTCTTTGATCGTATCGTGCTGCGTGTCCTCCAAGCCGATCCCAAGTCGAATGTTACGCACAACTAGGTCCATGGAACGATCCAGCATCGCCTGCTGAATTGTAACCAGCGAATATTCGATGACGCCCAGAATGAAGAACATGTAGACGGGGAACCAAATGACGAACTCAATGGTCAAGCCACCGTCCTCAGTGCGTTTGAACCGAAGAACTTTTCCCAGAGCTTTGCGGATCATTGCGTCAACCTCAGGCGTTTGATTGCCGTAGCAATTGAGTCAAAGACCTCTGTAATCGTACGTTGGTCATCGCCCAGGCCGCCACTCGCTTTGACTTCGTAAAAGAACCCTGCGCCGCTGGAACAATTTCTAATCGCAGTAACACCTACGTCGGGCGCTTCAAATGCAATGCCATAGACATCAACATTCTTACCCTTGACTTGGGTACAGATATCGCTCAACCGGGTGTCTTTCTTGGTCCGGTAAATCTCGGTGAATGCGTTGTCATACCAAGTTTGATTGTGGTTGGACTGCCAAGCGTAGTTGTACTCGGCGTTCCAGTCCAAAGTGACGCGATTCCACAGTTGCGGGTAGGTCAGGCGCACTGATTGATCTGCCGCTTCACCGCCAAAGGGTTCGGTCTGGCCCTCCAACTCCTGTCTGGTCCAATAGTACGCAGGCGGCTCGTCAGGGGCAGATGTGCGGACGCTATATTCGCCGCCGTACCTGTCGGTTCTACAGCGGAGTTGACCATACCTATTATACCAACAACTTCTGACCTCATGCTCATAATTTGGGTTGTACCAAACATCCGAAGGCCCATCGCGGTATGCCTCGTTCAAAACCCAGTTTTCAGTGTTCTCGCCGTCGGTCATGACGATCAAGATTTTTTTGACGTCTGATTCATACTTCATCGGACGGTTGTCAAACACCGCCGGAACAATCTTCTTAGGATCAAGGCCCGTGGTGACATCCAGACCCGTATCCGGATCTACAGAATCAGGATCGGCGTTTTGTCGGGAAAGCTTGTTAATTACAGGCTGAAATTGAGGGTCCAGCAGCGCGGCCCCCCATTTCACTCCGATATCAATCGAAGTGTTTCCGCCTGGAGTCATCGCCGCGATCTGATCGTGCAATTCGGAAACAACGTTCGTCACTGCTGTAATATCGCTGCCCGCACGGGTGGTGCAAACCGAGCGCGAGATTTGGTGTCTTTCGTCATTGTAATCGTCATAATAGTTTCTGCGGTCGAAATGCGCCGTACGATTGAGACTTTTGTCCGGGTCAATCCAGTGTTCTCTGAAATCGCTATCCACAAAGTCAACGCAGTGCGAATAGTCGTGCTCGGTCGTTACACCGGGCATGTTGCCCAGGATATTTGCACCGGCGTTTACTTGGTTGTTGTACGGTATGATCGAGATCGAAATCTTGTCCGGATTCTCTTTCTGATACATCGTCGTCACAAACTGTGTAGCGGCGTCCTTAAGAGCTTCCATTTTTGTTTTGTTTTCCGTCGCGGAATCCCAGCTCATCGATCCGGAGATATCGAGAACCATCGCGATTTCGATCGAGCCGATAGACTCTTCCGCGACACTTGTGACCGCGGCTGTAAGCGTTCCGTATCCAAAAAACGTCAGGAAGTGTGTTTTAACGTCTACTTCAGCGTTGGCCGTGACCTTCCTTGATCCACCGCGAGGATCATCGACCACCACAGGTTCTCCGGTTAGTTTGCCCCGGACCTCAGACTTCTCGATATAGGATTTAACCACTTCCACCGGTGGGAGTTCCTGTTTGACGTTCGCTGCAGCAAGAACCGCACGATCGAGCGTACCTTGGAGGCTGGCCCTGTCACGCTCAAAGTTCATTATGTCCACACCGATTCCGGCTGTCGCCATGATGAGGATAAATCCGACGGCAACAAAGATCGTAAAGACCCCGCCATCCTCGTCGCGGGAAAAACGATCAGCAGACGCAGCTGCTTTCTTAAAATTCTTGGTGTTGCACTTAAATATGCGCATTTTCATCTGGCCGACCTCGCTGAGCAGACATCCGGCGCTGCTAAGGAAAAGTTAACGTTTGAAAACTAACGGCGAATCGTGGCGTGAATTGGGCGGAAGTGCCGAAGATATGGCAACTTTGGGCGCGAACCGTAGATAATTGAACGGCTTTTTTGCCTCTGTTTTCGGTCAGGCGACAATTCTTCCAAAGTTAAGCGCCGTGCGCGACTCAGCCCGGTCCGAGAGCTTTCGTGACGATTTCGGGTTTTATTGTTGCTTAATTATTGATCGTTTAGGCAATGGGTGCGACAAAACGTCAGAACGCTCGTCGTTCGTCGGCACGGAGGATTACATGACGGCCATTAATGAACCCAGCTTTCGCGAAAGTGTAGATTTGATGTTTAACAGGGCGGCGTCCCTTATGGACCTGCCGCCGGGGTTGGAGGAAAAGATTCGTGTCTGCAACGCCACCTACACTGTTCGGTTCGGCGTCCGCCTGCGCGGCGATATTCATACGTTCACCGGTTACCGCTCGGTTCATTCCGAGCATATGGAGCCTGTAAAGGGCGGTATTCGTTACGCCCTTGCTGTGAACCAGGACGAGGTCGAGGCGCTTGCCGCCCTGATGACTTATAAATGTGCTCTGGTTGAAACGCCCTTTGGCGGATCGAAAGGGGGGTTGTGCATCGATCCCCGAAAATACGAAGAGCACGAGTTGGAGCAGATCACCCGCCGCTTTGCCTATGAGCTGGCCAAGCGCGATCTGATCAACCCGTCGCAAAACGTGCCAGCCCCCGACATGGGAACGGGTGAGCGTGAGATGGCCTGGATGGCGGATCAATACGCCAGGATGAACACGACGGACATCAATGCACGCGCCTGTGTTACAGGAAAGCCGCTGAACGCGGGCGGTATCGCAGGCCGGGTTGAAGCAACAGGTCGCGGCATCCAATACGCCCTGCGTGAATTCTTCCGCCACCCGGAAGACATGCAAAAGGCGGGGCTGACCGGCAAGCTGGATGGAAAACGTGTCATCGTTCAGGGGCTGGGCAATGTGGGTTATCACGCCGCGAAGTTCCTGAGCGAAGAGGATGGATCCAGAATTGTCGGCATCATCGAATGGGATGGTGCGCT
Source organism: Ruegeria sp. YTSC230 (assembly GCF_059609665.1). Classification (NCBI taxonomy): domain Bacteria; kingdom Pseudomonadati; phylum Pseudomonadota; class Alphaproteobacteria; order Rhodobacterales; family Roseobacteraceae; genus Ruegeria; species Ruegeria sp. YTSC230. The sequence continues at coordinate 178,698 of NZ_JBXWMC010000001.1, forward strand.
TTATAATCCCGACGGCATCGACGTGGAATCCGTACGCCAGTGGATCGTCAAGCATGGCGGTGTCAGTGATTATCCCGATGCGACACACTCGGCCGAGGGTGGGGCAGTTCTTGAAGAAGACTGCGATATCCTAATTCCTGCTGCGCTGGAGGCGGTCATCAACCTGTCTAATGCAGACCGGATCAAGGCACCTTTGATCATTGAGGCCGCGAATGGCCCGGTGACTGCAGGTGCGGATGAGATTCTGCGCAAGAAGGGCACGGTGATCATTCCGGACATGTATGCAAACGCGGGCGGTGTGACCGTTTCCTATTTCGAATGGGTCAAGAACCTGAGCCATATTCGTTTCGGTCGCATGCAGCGCCGTCAGGAAGAGGCGCGGCACGAGCTGATCGTGAGTGAGCTGCAGCGGCTGGATCGTTATCTTGGCGATGCCTGGTCGATGTCTCCGGACTTTAAGGCCAAGTACCTTCGCGGCGCGGACGAGCTGGAACTGGTGCGCTCGGGCCTCGATGACACGATGCGCATTGCCTATCAATCCATGCGCGAAGTCTGGCACAGCCGCGATGATGTCGAGGATCTGCGTACGGCGGCCTATATCGTGGCCATTGACCGCGTCTCGAAAAGCTATCGCGCCAAAGGGCTGTGATGTTTTGAAATCAGGGGCAGCCTGGCTTTGTCAGGCTGCCCCAACGGTAAGGGCTGGCCGACTTAACCACGGTAGACACGCCAAAAACGGCAATGGCAGGCCGTGCCTGCGACAGGTAAGCTGCAGCGACAGAATCGATTACCGGAGTTCCCTATGTTGCGTATCGCCATTACAGCCGCTTTGCTGGCCACCCCATTAGTTGCGGAAGAAACCAAAGAGCAAAGCTGCCAATACCAGGCTGAAGTTGTTGCGGCGATCCAGAAGGCACGGCTGGACCGTGTAAAAGAGCGCAACGTGCCCCAGGCAGTTGCCGAAACCAGCCCGACATGGCCCGAAAATTACAATGCTGCCATCCCGTTGATCGCGCCTTGGGTCTACGAACAAAAGATGCGCGATGTACGCAAAAAGGATCTGGGCGCCGCGTGGCTTGAGCTGTGTTTGCTGCAATAATCCACAGCCCCATCATTTCCCTGTGGACAAACGCGCGTCATACCCTTGGCGCGCGTTCTTGTTTCTGTCAGGTTTGACCCATGTCTCTGCCCCCCGGATTTCTGGATGAACTACGCACCCGCCTGAGCCTGTCTCAGGTTGTCGGGCGTAAAGTGATGTGGGATCCGCGCAAGTCCAACCAAGGCAAGGGGGACATGTGGGCGCCATGCCCGTTTCACCACGAAAAGACCGCGTCCTTCCACGTCGATGACCAAAAGGGGTTCTACTACTGCTTCGGGTGCCATGCCAAAGGCGATGCGATCAGCTTTGTGAAAGAGACTGAGAATGTCTCATTCATCGAAGCGGTTGAAATTTTGGCGCGCGAGGCAGGCATGCCCATGCCAGCACGCGATCCAAAGGCACAGGAAAAACAGGACCGCCGGTCGCAACTGGCCGACGTCATGGAGCAGGCCGCGCAATTCTTCCGCTTGCAACTCAAGACCGGGGCAGGGGGCGCCGCGCGCGATTACCTGATCCGTCGAGGATTGGATGCACAGGCGTTGGACCGGTGGGAGATCGGGTTTGCGCCGGATGGCTGGCAAGGGTTGTGGGATCACCTGCGCGGAAAGAACGTGGCCGAGGACCTGATCCTTGGGGCCGGGCTGGCCAAACCTTCGAACAAGGGCAAAAAGCCTTATGATACGTTCCGCAATCGGATCATGTACCCTATCCGCGATCCGCGCGGGCGGTGCATCGCGTTTGGCGGTCGGGCAATGGACCCCAATGACAATGCGAAATACCTGAACTCGCCCGAAACGGAATTGTTCGACAAGGGGCGCAGTCTTTATAACCACGGTCCTGCACGACAAGCCTCCGGCAAGGGGCAGCCCTTGATTGTAGCCGAAGGGTATATGGATGTAATTGCCCTAGCCGAAGCCGGGTTCGGAGCGTCGGTCGCGCCGCTGGGCACGGCTATTACCGAACACCAGTTGCAGCTCCTGTGGCGCGTCTCGGACGAACCGATCATTGCGCTGGACGGCGACACGGCGGGTTTGCGCGCCGCGATGCGCGCGGTTGATCTGGCCTTGCCGCTGCTGGAGGCGGGTAAATCCCTGCGGTTTGCCCTGATGCCCGAGGGCAAGGATCCCGATGATCTGCTGCGGGCTGAGGGTCCGGCAGCGGTGAAATCAGTGCTTGAAGGCGCGATCCCGATGGTCAAACTGCTGTGGCAGCGTGAGACAGAGGGCAAGGTGTTCGACAGTCCGGAACGCAAAGCTGCGTTGGATAAGTCACTGAGGGACAAGATCAAACTGATCCGCGACGCCTCGATCCGGGCGCATTACGGGCAAGAGATCAAAGACCTGCGCTGGCAACTGTTCCGCCCGCAACGTCAGCCGCAAAATCGCCAATGGCAGCCACGCGGCAAATGGCAACCTCCGAAACAACCAGCAACCCCAGGTGCGCGTTCATCTTTTCTGGCGTCTTCAGAAACCGCGGATATCCAGATGCGCGAGGCTGCAATTCTGGCAATCGCCATCCTGAATCCCACCGTTGTGGTTCAATTCGAACATCAGCTTGAAGAAATGGAGTGCCATGATCCCGATCATGCCGCCTTGCGCGCCGCCATCCTTCGGCATGCGATCGACGACCCAGAGCATCTGAAAGACCACATTTTTGAAACTTTGGGCGGCGAAATCCTTGAAAACCTGCTGGCCCTTCGCCATGTCGCAGTAATCCCTTGTGTGTTCAAACCAGGCGACGTCGAAAAGGCCGAGATGACTCTGGCCGAGGAACTCGCGAAAATCAAAGCGCTCCGGGGATTGGATGCCGAGATTGCCGAAGCTGCAGAGGAACTGTCTGATCTGGCTGATGAAGCGCTGACATACCGGCTGGCCCAGGCCGCCGAAGAGCGTAACCGCACAAGCCGCAGTCAGAACGAGGATAGGGCGGTTTTTGACATCGCCGATAACGGCGCACGAATCAACCGCGACGAGAAAGACGCGTTTCAGGCGATCATGTCTGGCATCAATTTTGAACGGAAACGTCGCTAAAGTGGTGTTTTCGTAAGGCACTGGAAAAGAAAAACGGGTAAACGGGTGGCCGAATCACTTCTACGCGCTAATGATTCGGTACAAACGAATCACCCATCCCTGCAGGAGCATTGAATGGCCGCCAAGGATACAAACGAAGACCGCAAATCCGACGAGCAGGAACAGGAAATCTCGCTGGACATGAGCCAGGCCAACGTCAAGAAAATGATCGCCGAGGCCCGCGAGAAAGGTTACATCACCTACGACCAGCTCAATCAGGTTCTGCCGCCTGATCAGGTCAGCTCGGAACAGATCGAAGACGTTATGTCGATGCTGTCCGAGATGGGCATCAACATCATCGAAGATGAAGAGGCCGAGGAAGAAGAGAACAAAGGCTCGACCGAACTGGTTGCCGCAGAAAGTAACCGAGAGGTTGCGCTGGCAGGTGCTGGTGCTGAAAAGCTGGATCGCACAGATGACCCGGTCCGCATGTATTTGCGTGAGATGGGCAGCGTCGAATTGCTGAGCCGCGAAGGCGAGATTGCCATCGCCAAGCGGATCGAAGCCGGGCGCAACACCATGATTGCCGGTCTGTGCGAAAGCCCGCTGACCTTCCAGGCGATCACCATCTGGCACGACGAATTGTTGTCCGAAGACATTCTGTTGCGCGACGTCATCGATCTGGAGGCCACGTTTGGCAACCAGTTAGACGAAGACGGGGATGTAGAAGAGCCGGTTGTCGATACTTCTGCGGTTCCGGCGGCAAAACCCGCCAAGGACACCGGCCCCGAGCTGGACGCCGACGGCAACCCGCTGAACAATGATGACGACGACGACGACGACGAGCAGGCCAACATGTCGTTGGCCGCGATGGAAGCCGCGCTGAAAGATCAGGTTCTGACCACGCTGGAACGGATCTCGACCGACTTCTCGATGCTGTCGGAAATGCAGGATAGCCGGATCTCGGCGACCCTGAACGAAGACGACACCTTCTCGGAAAAACAAGAGGCGACCTATCAACAGCTGCGGTCTGAGATCGTAGAACTGGTGAACGGTCTGCATCTGCACAACAACCGTATTGAAGCGCTTATTGACCAGCTGTACGGCATCAACCGTCGTATCATGTCGTTGGACAGCTCGATGGTGAAACTGGCGGATCAGGCGCGCATCAACCGTCGCGAATTCATCGACGCGTACCGCGGGCGCGAACTGGACCCGAACTGGCTGACCGAGATGGCAGAAAAACCGGGCCGGGGTTGGCAGATGTTCATCGAACGCTCGACCGCCAAGGTCGAGGAACTGCGCAACGATATGGCTCAGGTCGGTCAGTATGTCGGTCTCGACATCCCCGAATTCCGCCGCATCGTGCAGCAGGTCCAGAAGGGTGAAAAAGAGGCGCGTCAGGCCAAGAAGGAAATGGTCGAAGCCAACCTGCGCCTGGTGATCTCGATTGCCAAAAAGTACACGAACCGTGGCCTGCAATTCCTTGATCTTATTCAGGAAGGCAACATCGGCCTGATGAAGGCGGTCGACAAGTTTGAATACCGTCGCGGGTACAAGTTCTCGACCTATGCGACCTGGTGGATCCGTCAGGCGATCACGCGGTCAATCGCGGATCAGGCCCGTACGATCCGTATTCCGGTGCACATGATCGAAACGATCAACAAATTGGTCCGGACCGGTCGCCAGATGCTGCATGAAATCGGCCGCGAGCCGACGCCGGAAGAACTGGCCGAAAAGCTGCAGATGCCGCTTGAGAAGGTTCGCAAGGTGATGAAAATCGCCAAGGAGCCGATCAGCCTCGAAACACCAATTGGCGACGAGGAAGACAGCCAACTGGGCGATTTCATCGAGGACAAGAATGCCGTGCTGCCTTTGGACAGCGCCATTCAGGAAAACCTCAAGGAAACGACCACACGGGTTCTGGCCTCGCTCACACCGCGTGAGGAACGTGTTCTGCGGATGCGTTTTGGCATCGGCATGAACACCGACCATACGCTGGAAGAAGTAGGCCAGCAGTTCAGCGTGACCCGCGAACGTATTCGTCAGATCGAGGCGAAAGCACTGCGGAAACTGAAGCATCCCAGCCGATCGCGCAAATTGCGGTCTTTCCTGGATCAGTAATCAAAAAGGCGCCTCAAACGAGGCGCCTTTTTCTTATCCGTTCACGCGGTGATCACGGTGACCGGTTCAAACCTCAAATTGGCGAGAACTCACAAGGCAAGCGACGTTGCGGCCCCTATTTCTGCCTTGTCCACTCATGGGACAGGCCGGGGCGAGGCTGTGCCGCTGACGACCCCCGGCCACCCTTTCCGTGTTACGGTTCCAACCGAGTGCGGAATGTGCTGGGTGCCTGACCGGTCCAGCGTTTGAAAGCCGTAGAAAACGCAGGTTGATCCGCATAACCCAGCGAATAGGCGATTTCCGATAAGGGCATCCCGTTGGTGATAAAGGTCTGCGCCAGATCGCACCTCAAGTCTTCGACAATCTCACGATAGCTTGTGCCTTCATTGTTCAGCCGTCTGGCAAACGTGCGCGGGCTCATCCCAAGGTTCGAGGCTGCGTCGTCCGCCTGAATGATCGCGCCGGGCATCGACCGGGTGATCAGCCCCTCGACTTGCGCCCTGAGTTTTTGCGCGGGCTGGTCACTTTCGGCCTGAACCCTGTCGCCATATGACAGAAGATGCTCGCGCAGGGAGGGGTCATATGTCGGCACCGGCAGATCCAATGAAGACAGCGTCAGTATTATTTCCAACCGTTCTGCACCAAAGGACACAGGAAAGCCCGCTAGTTTCTGAAACTCTTTTCCGGCTTCGCCGACCTCGTGCTGAAAGCGGATTTCGATAGGAAAAAAACTTGTCTGCGTTAACGAGCGTATGCGGGCGAGTGCCGCGAAAATCAAAAATTCGGTACGACGGTGATATCGGGCAAAACTGGCATCCTTCCAGTCGGCTTCGATTGAAGCAAAATTTCCGGAAACGCGCAGACTGAAGAATAACGCCGGGTCTATCATCCCGTGAAACCGCGACGAGTTTTCGATCACCTGCTTCAGATCACGCGAGTATTTACTGATATACGCCGTCAGGCTGGAGGACGACATGAAGCCAAGCCCAGCACTGGCCGAAAAGGTGATGTCATTGAGCGCGTCGCAGGCGTAGCGGACAAACAACGCCTCTTTGTGCGCGCTATAGGCTGTTGCAGGTGGCGCAATGTCGCTGCGGCTCAGACCGGATTTGGCCAGCACGCGATCACCAATCGAAGGATCTTCTGCCCTTTGATCTAGTGTTTTGGACAACACTTGAATGCGGGCAATATCGACGTCCATGTTCAAACCCGAGTTAGCAGCGTATTTCAATTCGCGGCATTTGTTCCGGCCGCTGTCATCTATTCAAATAACAATGGCAGAATTTCGCAAGACTACATTGGGTGTCATACGTATTTTCCGCGTGCTGTCGGGTTAAGCCTTGTGGGGATGAGGTCAGAGCCCAGGAAACTTGTCGCGCAGATGACCCGAGGCTCCCCGACACATATCAATTCGCAAAAATGGCCCAGTGTCGCATTGCCCGGAATGCGCAGTGATGCGAATGTGCGTCAAAACGGGTTAACGAGCGTAACTGGCATGACCAGACTGGCAACAGATGCGGCGGATGGTCAGGATTTCATCGTCTTTGACGGCGAATGCGTTCTATGTTCTGGGTTTTTTCGTTTCATGGCCGCCCGGGACAAGGCGCAGCGGTTCAAATTTGCCACCGCGCAGTCGCCATTGGGGCAAAGGCTGTATTCTCACCTCGGACTACCGACGCGGGACTTTGAAACCAATCTCGTCGTTACCGATGGCGTGGTTCATCAACGGTTGGATGCTTTCGCAGCAGCGATGCGCAAGTTGCCGGGGTTTTGGTGGGTTCTTTCGGTCTGCAGGTTTCTTCCTCGCACCATCAAAGACCCGCTGTACTATGTAATCGCCAGAAACCGGTATGCAATCTTCGGACGTTCGCCGACCTGCATGATCCCGGACAAAACGCTGCAAGCTCGCTTTCTGCCAGAGGGGTTCTGAGTGCACCCTGATCCCTTTTTGCAAGCCTTGCCCGTGGGCACGAACCTGCCCAAGGCGCTGCAGGCCTTGCACAGCACGGGCGGATTTTATTCCGGGCGATGCTCGGTCACGCCGGGCAAGAGGTGGCTGGCCAAACTCGCGTTGCGCTTTGCCGGCATGCCGTCCGGGGGTGACGACATCCCGGTGGGTCTCAGGGTCGAGCAAGAGGGGAACGCTTGGATATGGACGCGCGATTTCGATGGTCACATCACCCGATCGCGGCTGACTTTGGACCAGGACCAGAGATGCGTCTGCGAGCAGTTTGGGCAGGTCTCCGTATGGTTAAAGCCGGTATTTGTACCCGAGAGGTTAGAGATCCAGATCAAGCGCCTCAGCTTGTTGCGAGTTCCTTTCCCGAAGGTGCTTCTGCCGCAATCAAAGACCGAGGAATGGCAGGATGATGAAGGACGGTTCCGGTTTGACGTGTCGGCCCGGATGCCGCTTGTTGGGGCTTTAATCCGGTATCAGGGCTGGCTAACGTTCGATCACGCGGGGACCCGCTTTGCCTGAATTGATTGTGAACCAGCTTTGCCCGGTAAGAATGTATACTATTTGAGAAATTACCTCGAAATGAATGAGAGTATGATTATGAAACAGGTTATGACATTGGCGGTTTCTGCCGCGATCTTGCTGTCTGTGCCCCTATCGTCGGCCTCGGCTGCGCGAAACGGATTTCAGACGGTTGCCGTCAACAGCAATATGTTCGAAGTGATCCCGCGGGCCCGTCAGGACGTGGACGGGTATTGGTGCGCGGCTGCAGACTTTGCGCGCCGGACTTTGGGTGCAGGTTGGCAGCAACGTATTTATGTGGTGCGCGGCTATGGTCCCAGCGAAGCAACGGGTCGCCGCACGGCCGTTCAATTCTCGCTGCAGCAACCTACAAACGTTGCCCAGCAAAGCAGTTCGATCTCAGTCGGTTTCAAGGCTGGCGAAAGCATGTCGGTTCAGGGGGCAAACGGACGTTGCAACATCCGCCCATTCCGCGACTGATCGAGGACTGATCGCCATATGCAGACCGAGTTTATTATTTCGACGAACGGACCAGGGTTGTACGAATTCACCCGGGACGTGCGCAACTGGCTTAACTCGGTCTCAGGCGATGGTTTGCTGACATTGTTCGTGCGGCATACGTCGTGTTCGCTGACCATTCAGGAAAACGCTGATCCTGAGGTGCAAACAGATCTGCACGCCTTTTTTGAACGTTTGGTGCCGCCGTCTGATAACCCAGTTATGGCCTATCTGCGCCATACGTACGAAGGCCCCGACGACATGCCCGCCCATATCAAGGCGGCACTTTTACCTGTATCGCTTTCTGTTCCCGTGTCTGCGGGGCAAACGGTGCTGGGAACATGGCAGGGTATTTACCTGTTTGAACACCGCACCGCAGCGCATGTGCGAAAGGTCGCGGCGCATTTCGCCTGACCCCTTTATCTTGCGGTGGAAATTTCCGACTACCCAAATCCTAGCGGCTACCCTATAGTTGTGGATAAGTAAGTCATAGTGCTTACAAAAAGAGGCGGAACCAGGGACGAGGAGACGGTGGATGCGCTGCCCGTTTTGCGGAAATATCGATACTCAAGTCAAAGATTCACGCCCGGCAGAGGACCATGCGGCCATTCGTCGGCGTCGGTTCTGTCCCGCGTGTGGGGGGCGGTTTACGACCTACGAACGTGTCCAGTTGCGCGATCTGGTGGTAATCAAAACCAACGGCAAACGCGAAGATTTTGATCGGGACAAGTTGGAGCGTTCGATCCGCATTTCGATGCAGAAACGCCCGATTGATCCGGAACGTATTGACCAGATGATTTCTGGTATCGTGCGTCGCCTGGAAAGCATGGGCGAGACCGACATCCCGTCCAGCAAAATTGGCGAGATCGTCATGGAAGCTCTGGCGCGGATCGACACCGTCGCTTATGTTCGCTTTGCGAGCGTATACAAGAATTTCCAGGCGGCCGATGACTTCGAGGAGTTTGTCCACGAACTGCGCCCGCCGCAGCCTTCGACGGACGAGTGAGCGAACCAGATAAGCGATACATGGCGCTTGCCCTGTCTTTGGGGCGGCGCGGTCAAGGGACGTGCTGGCCGAACCCAGCCGTCGGTTGCGTGATTGTGCGTGATGGGCGCATTGTGGGACGCGGCTGGACCCAGCCGGGTGGCCGCCCGCACGCCGAACCCCAAGCGCTGGCTCAAGCCGGAGACGCGGCGCGGGGTGCCACGGTCTATGTCACGCTTGAACCCTGCGCCCATCACGGTAAAACACCCCCATGCGCCGAGGGCCTGATCGCGGCGGGTGTGGCCCGCGTTGTCGCGGCTATCGAAGACAGCGATCCGCGTGTTGCAGGGCAGGGCTTTGCCATGCTGCGCGAGGCGGGGATCGAAGTTGTCACCGGTGTTCTGGCCGACCAAGCAGCCCAGGATCTTGCGGGGTTCTTCCTGAAAACCGAACAGGGGCGTCCTTTCGTAACCCTGAAACTGGCCAGCAGTTTTGATGGGCGCATCGCCACCGCCTCGGGGCATAGCCAATGGATCACTGGCCCAAAAGCGCGGCGTGCGGTGCATGCCATGCGTGCGCGTCATGATGCGGTGATGGTCGGGGCGGGCACCGCGCGCGCCGATGACCCATCCCTGACCGTTCGGGATATAGGGGTCGACGCTCAGCCTGTGCGAATTGTGGTCTCGCGCCATTTGGACATTCCCTTGTTGGGGCAGCTGGCGCGCACGGCTGCTGAGATACCCGTATGGCTATGTCACGGCCCATCCCCGGATGCCGAGCGAGCCCGCGCGTGGGACGGGCTTGGGGCGCAACTGCTGCCTTGTGCGCTGGACGATCACCAGATCGATGCAGCGGACTTGTTGCAGCAGTTGGGTAAAGCAGGTCTGACCCGCGTATTCTGCGAGGGCGGGGCGGCATTGGCGGCGTCGCTGCTTGCTGCGGATTTGGTCGATGAATTGGTCGGGTTCACCGCCGGGCTTGCGATCGGTGCCGAAGGGTTGTCAGCCATCGGCACGCTTGGGCTGGACAAGTTGGACAATGCCCCGCGTTTTGAATTGATCGAGACCCAGGTCATCGGGCCGGACATCCTGCACCGTTGGGCGCGGGCGCTGCGTTAACGACGCCAGATATGTGCATGGGTCGCGAATGCGCCTTGTAGTTTTGACAAAACTCGAAGCAGTGGACCGCCTGCGGGCGCCGCACCTTGTGACAGCCGTTCAACCGCAACTTCTACGGGGCAGGGCTCACCTGTCACAGGGTCCATATACCGGGGATAATCGATCAGCGTCGCGTGAACCAAACCTAAGACCGTTGGTCGTGCGCCCCTGCGGACTGGGACGGTTCCCAAATCGTTCGTCAGCCCCCAACCCGCATAAAAAGGCGCGCCCAGGGTGGTCACACTGACACCGCGCATCAAAGCCTCGAACCCTAGCAATGAGGTCATGGTCCAGACCTCCTGGACCTGCGACAGCAGAGCTGCCGGGTCGCAATGGGTGGCGATGACATCGGCGAGGTCTGCGGCCTCTACTGCCCCATCGCGCAAGCCCGCTTCGACATCGGGGTGCGGTTTGTAGATCAGGATGGCGTTTGGGTTTGCCTCGCGCACGGCGTGCAAAAGATCGGTATTTGTGCGAACAGTACTGGTGCCCAACTGGATTGAAGCATCGTCTTCGACCTGACCGGGGACGAGTATGCGATGCCCCTCAGGCAAATCCGGTGCGCCGACCCCTGTGTTGTACTTGGTGATTTGGGCGGACACGATTTGAGCGATCAGCCTTTCGGCACGCAATTCCTGATCTGGCCGCAGAGTTTCCCGTGCGGCAATAAACCCTTCCAGTTGGCTGGGATGCGTCGGGTCGTAATAGATCCCCTGATTGTCCGTTGCCAATGACAGGGGCGGTACAAGTTTTGCGCCCAGCCCGCGCGAGCGTAGAAAGCCATCCTCGACCCGGACGGCACTTTCCGTGCCCTTGGCTTTACTTGCCCAGACCATGTGAGGGCGATCTGACTGCGCTGGTTGATCGTCGGTGAAGCGGACCGTTTTCTCACGCCCAAACATCCGTTGCAGATGTTTGCGTTTCCACAGGCGCATACCCGAGGCGGTCCATCCCTTGTGATCCTGACGCCAGGCGCGGGTTCTCGCCTCAAGCGTGTCCAGAACAGTTTCCAACTCGCACAGCTGGTCCCGGTATGGATCGTACCAGGTTGGATAGAGGATCATCGCTGCAGCGAACAATTGCGCGCGCGTCAGGTTGCGTTGGCGGCGTGGCAGGTGTGCTTCATCCTGCGTCAGTCCCCAACCTGCATAGAAGGGCTGGCCAAAAACACGCGGCTTATGTCCGGCCAAAATCGCCTCGAACCCCATCTGTGAGGACAGGGTGTAAACGCCAACCGCACCTTCCAACAAAGCCCACGGACTAACCGGTGTGCTGATGACCGAGACGCGATCGGTTTGGTCAGCGGTGGTGAAATAGCCTGAACGATGCCCGGCGATGGTTTCGGGATGTGTCTTGATCAGAACTTTGGCGCCAGGATTCTCTTCCTGCGCCATGACCAGCATTTCGCGAAACCGGGCCTCATCCCCGGCGCTGGCCGTCACAGCCGCATCGTCGCGGACCTGATCCACCACCAGTACATAGCCGGGGTCAGGGGGCGGAGCGGTCAGATCAAAGGCCGAGTATTTGCTAAGATGCAGGTCGCGCATCCGTTCAATCCCGCCCCGTGCGCGGTTCAGCAGGGCGGTGTCGTCCAAGGGATCGGTGGCCAACAGCGTTTCCAGATCGGACGCCTGAGCCGCATCGAAATGTAAGCCGGATCGATCAAGCAACAGGCCAAGAGGCGGCTCTCCGCTGCGGCCATGATGCAAAGACCGAAGAAAGGCATCTTCGACGCGCAGCACTGGGGCATTATGCCGAGCCGCAACAGCAAGGCCGCGATGGGCCGTCGGGCTGTTGCCCCAAACTCCGACGGCATCACCGTCTTTGTGCAAGCCAATCCGGATGTCGTAACCGGACAGGGACAATATTCGGCGAATTCGGTGGGATGTCAGGAAACCACCATTGTAGACAAGCAGCCGGGTACGTTCAGACCCGGCTGTTGTTTCAGGCGACATCAGTTGCCTGTCAGCGTGGCGACATTGGCCAGGGGGGTAAGGCCACCGGAGATCAGGGAAATAGACTTGGTCCACTGCGCATATGGTGCTTCGGTCACGTAAATAGTGTCATCATCGCGAATGACGAAATCCCGTGCAATGAACAGACCGTTTGGTGCCGTCAGGTTTAGCAGGTAAATCATACGCTGATCGCCCTGCAGGTCCGGACGGCCCATCACCGAGCGTGCGATATCCTGACGTTCGTCACGCAAGATAAATATCCCCGTTGGATCGGAAGACAGCGACAGCAGGCCACCGACTTGCGCCAAAGCCTCAAGCGCCGAAAGGTCCTGCGTGTCAAACGCCACGCGCGACTGGCCGCCAGTTGCACCAAGGGCAATGTACGACCGGCTGTCCGCTTCGACCAGAATGCGGTCACCGCCGCGAAGGGCCACATCCAGCTTGGAATTGCTGAACAGGTCATCGTACCAGATGGTCCCTTTTTGGTTTCCGCGGATCAATGTCACGAGCGAAATGTCAGTACCACCTGATGCACCTACACCAGTTGATACACCTCCGGCCTCTGACAGCATGCCGGTCAACGTGCGGGTCGGGAGTTCGATTGGATAAATTCCCGGCGCCGCGACGCTTCCAGACACCGCGACAGTTGCGCCATCCCCGGCGGACCGGCGGACCTCGACCTGAGGGTCTGGCGTTTGATCCTGTAGTTTTGCAGTGATCACCTGACGCAGCTGCTCGGGTGTGTTTCCAGACGCACGCACACGTCCGGCATATGGCACAAAGATAAATCCGTCGGCGTCTACCTGAACTTCACTCAGCGTGGTCGAGGATCCGACTTCACCTGAAAGCAGGCCATCATCGACGTTTTCCCAGATCGTCAATCCCAACACGTCGCCAGGGCGAACGGTATCCGCCGTCAGGCTCTGCGCGCTGGTGAAGGAAGACGAAAAACCGAATTGGGGGATTTTGGATGTCGCTCGTGCGACCCTGTCATCCACCTCGACGACAAAGGCATTGCCACCATTTTCAACTGAACCCGCCAAAATCTCGGACTTGTTGGGGCCAGATTTAGGGAGCTGGCACGCGGCCAGCACGCCACATACAGCCACAAGGGCGGCCCCTCGCACCCAGCGAATTGGAAAGCACTGCACTGCCGATTATCCTCAGTCGTCTTTTGTTTGCGTCAACTTAGCTTGTTCGGGGTTCAACATCCAGCACCAACCAACCCAGCTTATTCGACGAGTTTCAACTGTGGCGTCGACGCCTCGTTGTCGGACAAAACGGACTGGTAGGGATCATGCGACTGCAACAGCATGTCGGCGGCGCGGCGCAGCAGTTGCCGTCGCCCACGCAGTGAATAAAAGCCGCCGGGTAACTGACTGGTTTTCAATAGAAATTGCCGGTAAGCCCGATAGGCCTCGTAGTCCGGTACGTCCGGATCGGTAAAGAACTGGGCAATGGGTTGCTGTGAAACAAACTCAGGTTTGTCGTAGACGGATTTTCCAAAACTGCGCAACGGGATTCCGCGCCACAGAACTTGTTGACCAGCCGTAGAGTTGATCGTCACTGCTGTGTTCGCGTCATCCAGCAATCCAGCCAGTTTGCCGCCGGGAACGTAGTGTACGCGATCCGCCACTTGGTGCGCGCGAGCTATTTCGCGCGCCCTGCGGCGCAGTGGCTCGCGATGGTTTTCCAGCGGATGTTCCTTCAGAACCAGAAGGTGATGGGCCGGAGCGCCTTTGGCAAAACCCGATATTACATGCTCCAGAAAATCCGACATGCAGGTATAATCTGAATGGGCCTGCACCGAGCTGTCATGACCCAGTTGCAACAAGGCCAGGTGATAGGGTGCGCCGTTTTGACGAACGCGCATGGTGGCCCAGCGACGCCTAATTCTGTGGAAAGGCATCAGCGCAAGCCGTTTGAAGTACAGGCGAAACTCTGTTGATACCGGCAATTCCCGGTGCGTCTTGAAGTTGGAGTACCTCCGGTTCAGGAACAGGACAAACCAGTGGTAAAGCGCACCGTAGAATATGTGTTGCCGCATATCGCCCCAATGGGACGGTGGCGGTGGAACTGGTGCCTCGGACTGGTCAAGCGCATCTTGCATCTGGGCGACGTCCAAAGACATCAACCGTGAGTGTCCATTTGATCCGTTCCGTTCGTAAGTGACCCACCACGGGCGCAGATACCCCTCTTCGAAGACATGGACAGTCACACCCACTTCGCGCGTAACATCCGCAGCTTTGGCATGAACCGGGCGGGTGTCGCCGTATAGAACGATATCTGTGACCGATCGTGACCGGATCAGTTCCCTAAGGGTTTCGGGCCATTGCTCGGAATTGTCCAAAAACGGGATGTAGGTGCTGCGATCAAACCAGAACGCTTCATCGCCCGCGTTAAACCCCACGCGCAAAACATCAGCCCCGGCGGCGCGCAAAGCGCGTGCCAGTGCGCTAAAGAAAGGGCCATGCGGTCCCTGCAAAAACAGGAATACACGGCGATGCGAGCGCGAGGCGAGTGGATGCATCCGGGACTGCTCTTTATCGTTTGGTACCAAAATTATGCCTGTATACATCAATCCAGGCAAGGCAGGGCTTGCCCGCAGCGTTTCTTGGGCTTACCTCGACGGTTACACATATGCACAGGTTATAAGCTAAGGGTGAAAGCAATGTTCACAGGGATCGTCACCGATATCGGAATTGTTACCGAGTTGGACCAGCAAGGGGATCTGCGTGCTCGGATCAAAACCGGCTATGACACTGCGGGTATTGATATTGGCGCATCCATCGCCAGTGACGGTGTCTGTCTGACTGTGATTGCCCTTGGGGATGATTGGTACGATGTGCAGATCAGCGCCGAGACGGTGTCGAAAACCAATCTGAACACATGGCAAGTTGGCAAACGCGTGAACCTTGAACGCGCCCTCAAGGTTGGGGACGAACTGGGTGGGCACATCGTTTCCGGCCATATCGACGGCGTGGCCGAGGTTGTTGCCCTGCAGGACGAAGGCGACAGCACCCGAGTAACGTTGCGCGCGCCCAAGGAATTGGCCCGCTTTGTCGCACCCAAGGGATCAGTTGCGCTGAACGGAACCTCGCTGACGGTCAATGACGTGGACGGTTGCGATTTCGGGATCAATTTCATCCCCCACACCAAAGAAGTGACAACCTGGGGCGATGTCTCGGTCGGTGATCAGGTGAACCTCGAGATTGACACGTTGGCGCGGTACGTCGCCCGTTTGGCCGAGATGTCCTGACCCAACGGTTTCGACGCCGCGTTTTGACGATCCGTGGCCGCAAGCGCTCTGGTATTTGAGCGCTTGGTGGTCTATCCAGCCGTCCAGACACGCTCTTGTGAAAGGCTGCCCCATGAGCTTTGAAACCCCCGGTCCCGTCGAGGCCCAGCTGCGCGACGCGATCAGTCCGATCGAAGATATCATCGAAGAGGCGCGCAAGGGCCGGATGTATATCCTAGTCGATCATGAAGATCGCGAGAACGAGGGTGATCTGGTCATCGCGGCCGAGTTTGCGGATGCTGAGGCGATCAACTTTATGGCCACCCATGGGCGCGGGTTGATCTGCCTGCCGATGACGGCAGAGCGCGTCGACGCCCTTGGCCTGCCGATGATGGCCGTGAACAACTCATCCCGTCACGAAACCGCTTTCACCGTGTCCATTGAGGCGCGCGAAGGCGTGTCAACCGGCATCTCGGCAGCAGATCGCGCGCTGACCGTTGAAACGGCGATCAACGAACAGAACACGATGGCGCACATCGCGACACCGGGTCATATCTTTCCGCTGCGCGCCAAGCGGGGCGGGGTGCTGGTGCGCGCCGGTCATACAGAGGCGGCGGTCGATATCTCTCGGCTTGCCGGGTTGAACCCCTCAGGGGTGATTTGCGAGATCATGAAGCCCGACGGCACCATGGCGCGCCTGCCTGATCTGGTCGCGTTCGCCAAAGAACATGACATGAAGATCGGCACGATCAGCGACCTGATCACGTATCGCTCGCGCAACGACAATCTGGTCGTCGAAACCTCGCGCAGGACTGTGACGTCAGAATACGGCGGCGAATGGGAAATGCGTCTGTTCACGGATCAGACACATGGCATCGAACATGTCGTCATGATCAAGGGTGACATCACCACGCCCGAGCCGGTTTTGACCCGAACCCATGCACTGCATGAAGCGCCTGATGTTCTGGGCCTGGGTCCAAAATCGCCGCAGGAACTGCCGCGTGCTATGGAAAAGATCGCCGCCGAGGGGCGTGGCGTGGTTTGCCTGTTTCGTGAACCGCGCAACGCGCTGTACGCAACCGATGACGAAGGCCCGCGCACCATCAAGCAAACCGGTCTTGGGGCGCAGATCCTGTCCAAGCTGGGCATCCAGGAACTGGTGTTGCTGACCGATACACCGGAAACGAAATATCTGGGTCTCGACGCGTTTGGAATCTCCATCGTCGGAACCCGTTCCATTCTCAAGGATGATTGATCGTGGCTGAACAAGACAAACATGGCGTACTGCCAACGCCGACATTCGACAAGCCTGTGAAACTATTGATCGTGGTGGCCCCGTTCTATCGCGCCATTGCCGACAATCTGGTTACTGGTGCCATGGCCGAGATCGAAGCCGCTGGCGGTACCTGCGAAGTTGTTGAGGTTCCGGGCGCGCTTGAAATCCCGACTGCCATCGCCATGGCAGATCGCCAGTGCAACTATGATGGCTACGTGGCGCTGGGCTGTGTCATTCGTGGCGAGACCACGCACTATGAAACGGTGTGCAACGACTCGAGCCGGGCGATCCAGTTGATGGGTCTGCAGGGTCTTCTTATTGGGAATGGTATCCTGACGGTCGAAAATGACGATCAGGCCGAAGTCCGCGCAAATCCTAAAAAGATGAATAAAGGTGGCGGCGCTGCAGCTGCGGCCTTGCATCTGATTGCACTCAGCCGTAAGTGGGGCTCTTCCAAAAAGGGCGTCGGGTTCAAGCCGCCGTCCGAGTCCATCCTTGTGGCGGGCGACAACAACGGACCCACGACAGCATGACCCAGACAGACGCGCCGAAACCGGCCAACCAGAAACGCCTGATGAAATCCGCCGCCCGGCTTTATGCCGTGCAGGCGCTGTTCCAGATGGAGCAATCGGGCCAAACGACGGAAGCAGTCGTGAACGAGTTTTTGGATCATCGGTTTGGCGCTGTCTATGAGGGTGAGGAAATGCTGGACGGCGATATCCGCGTGTTCCGCAAGTTGGTTGAAGACGCAGTGAATTTTCAGGCATCGATTGACCAGATGACCGACCGCGCTTTGGTCGCCAAATGGCCCATCGCGCGCATTGACCCGACCCTGCGCGCCACCTTCCGTGCAGCCGGGGCCGAACTGACCCAAGGCGATACGCCACCAAAGGTCGTCATCACCGAGTTCGTTGATGTGGCGCGCGCGTTCTTCCCGGAAGGTAAAGAACCGAAATTCGTCAACGCAGTTTTGGATCACATGGCCCGCGAAGCACAGCCAGAGGCGTTTTGAGTTAAGCCTTAGTCCAGATGAATAAGGCGCAGCCACACAAAGCGCTGCGCCTGAAATCTAACAATACGCTTGTTCAAACAAGTCTTCGGCCTCCACCACTCACAGTTTTTCCCAACGACACCAACATTTTACCGGAACGTAGCCGGCGTGCCACCTATCGATTCCGATAGCCCGACGGATTGATCAGGCCAAGTTGCATCGCACGGACCAGTGCGGATTCTCGGGTCGGGGCTCTCAATTTTTCGCGCGCATTCTTCAAATGGGTTCGTACCGTTATTTCCGAAAGGTTCAACAGTTCGGCGATTCTGTCGTTCCGGTGCCCAAGAGCCAAAAGGTTCAGGACCTGCAGCTCTCGTGGCGTCAGGTCCGGAGCGGTTGGAGCAATGCTGGCGATGTCGTACACACGACCGTGATTGCTGGGGATATCCGATCCCAGATTGGTGGCCAAGACGGTTGCCAGGACACGCATTTCGCGCTGCCGTTCAGTCATCTGAACCTGGGCGTCCGCTCTGTCCGATGACAGAACCACGAGCTTGGCCTCGTTGTCGGGGCAGGGAACCACCAGAGAGTAAAGGTGGATATATCCGGCCTTTTCCAGATCGTGATTCAGACCCAGCGCCTTGATGGAATGGCCGTCCGCGGGCCGGAGGCTTGCGGCCTGCACGTAGAGGCTTTCCTTGCCATTTTGAACCTGCGCCAGCATCGGATCTGCTTCGGCGTAACCTTGGCTGTCATAGCGGTTCAGCCAACCTTTGGACATTGAACTTCGAACCCAATGAATTGCGCCAGTCTCGGGTGTAAAACAAAGCATGTTCAGGGCGTTAAACCCGATCTCATTCAGACGGTCTAACGTGAACTCCCAACGTTCCTGATCATCATGGCGCAATGACAGCTCTTCGAGAAGATCAAGCGTGAACAGGCTGAGGGCATTCATAGAGACTCCGAATATAGTGTCGCACCCGTTGAGGCTGCAGTTTACTCAGCACGACCATGCGCTATCATCACGGTATCAGACAAGGAGCTTTGTCGTGCCCAAACTGATCCGCCTTTACATCACGCAAGTTGCATGGGGATTTGTCATCTCAGCCCTGTTTGTCGGGGTGCTGCTGGCGCTGAACGTGGCCAACTTGCGCGGCCTGATTTTCGGATCCGAGATCGGGTTAATCGCTCTGGCAATGATCTGGTTCATGAATGGCATTGTTTTCGCCGGTGTTCAGTTCGCTTACGCGATCATGAGTATGGCGGAAAAGCCGCAGGGCCCTAGACGCGGTACACCTATTGCGGCCAAATTCGAACCCGCCCGCGTGGCGGTGGACAAGGGCTAAGCCGACCTATTTCGGAAAATGAAGACTCTCCCAGACCGGGCGAGGGATAAGTTCATGTGGCGGGACCGCCAGTCAACCGTGCGGTGTGATTCCCGAGGACCTGTATGTACAGGTGGGCGCCAGGTAATCAGGCCAGGACCTGAACAGAGCCAGCCCCCTCGGAATTGCTTAAGGCCACCAGAATGCTACCAATCACAAGAAGGGCAGAACCCGCCACGGGCCTAAGTAGGGGTTGCGGCGGGTTTGCACAAGGGGTCAGGCGTCAACAGTTTCGTGCAGCGCATTGCGCATCTTGCCCAAATGTTCGTCCCAACCGTCATCGAGTGCAAGGATCAGGCCAAATGCCTCTGCGCCTTGCGGCAGCCCTTCGTGAACCAAACCCAGCCGGGTACCGCCCGGTACCGGGTCCAGCGTCCATTTTACGACACTAACAGCGTCTCCCATGGGTTTGATGGTAAATGTATATTCGAGATATTCGGGCGGACGGGCAGCGCGTACCTCACCCCAGATCAGAAGATCGCCACTGGATGTACCGAACATCTCAAGCTTCTGACCGGCGGCCAACGGACGCTCTGGTTTGTGAAACCACTCTGCCAAGCGGGCGGGTTCGGTCAAATAGGCCCATACGGTTTCCGGCGTGGCCCTCAGGAAAATCTGTTTTTGCAGAACTGCATTCGTCATTTTTTATTCCTTTCAATAGCTTCCTTCAGACTATTCAGGCGATCATCCCAGAACTGGTCAAAATAGCTGAACCAGTCGAGGATGGGGGCCAATCCGTTCGGCTCCAGCCGGTTAATGCGCTCGCGTCCACGCGCCTCGACGGTGATGAGGCCACCGTCGGAAAGAACGTTCAGGTGCTTTTTGACCGCTGCACGGGTCATATCGAACTGATCGGTCAGCTGAGCGATCGTCATGTCGCCAGAGGCAAGGATTTGGACAATCTCCCGTCGGGTTGGGTCCGCAAGGGCGCGGAACGCGTTTTGAATTTGCGTCTGCATTGGTCACCTCAATAGTGATACCATTTGGTATTGCAATTTATGAGATACCATATGGTATCATGTCAAGGGTCTTTCAGGCGCTTGATTTTTGTTCACCAATTGTTCACATTTCAGGAATGACACTGGATTTACAGCCCGGACAAAAACTGGCCCGTGGGGTTTCGCGCCACTTGTTGGCGCATGGCTTTGTATCTGTTGAGGAATTTGTCCCCACCCGCGGTTTGCGCGTCGACGTCATGGGATTGGGCCCCAAGGGGGAACTGTGGGTGATCGAGTGCAAATCTAGCCGCGCAGATTATCTGACGGATTCCAAATGGCAGGGGTATCTGGATTGGTGTGATCGCTTTTTCTGGGCCGTCGATACCGATTTCCCAACCGATCTGTTGCCCGAGGAAACCGGGCTGATCATCGCAGATGCATATGACGCCGAAATTATCCGAATGGCACCGGAAGATAAGCTGGCACCTGCGCGGCGCAAGAAGATGATTCAGAAGTTTGCAACAGATACAGCCCGCAGATTGCAGGCATTGCGTGATCCAAGAATTTGAACTGTCAGTCTTTTACGATCCGGGCAGCTTGCACAGCGGCGAGGATTTCGTCCGCGATTTCTTCCGCTTCTTCAGGTTCGAAATCCATCGGAATTTCGACGCCGTCGGCCTCGATGAACAGGCGCACCATGCCGTGGTCGGTCGGGCCGATCTGAAGGTTTGCCTGAATGTCACGTTCGGTGTTGATGCCCATTTGCGCCTCCGGGACTGAGCGTTCCTGCTAGCGCGCAAAGGGTTGAGAATCAAGCCGCCTTTGAGGTCAGGTAAGGTATGAATGATATTCTGATCAGACCATTTCGGCCAGATGATGCGCCCTGGTTGGTCGAACAGCACGGTCGCCTCTATCAGCTAGACGAGGGGTTTGATGACACTTTCGCGCCCCTCGTTGAACGGATTCTGGCGGAATTCGTTGACGCGCACGATCCGACACGAGAGCGGGGCTGGATCGCGGAGCAGGGTGGCGCGCGCCTTGGCAGTATCTTTTGTGTCGCGCTGAACGACCACACCGCAAAATTGAGGTTGTTTCTGTTGATGCCAGAGGCCCGTGGACAGGGCTTGGGTAAACGCATGCTCAACACATGCACGGGGTTCGCCCGCGATTCTGGTTATCGTGATATGGCCTTATGGACCCATGAAAGCCATCGGGCAGCTTGTGCACTTTACAGGGCTTCCGGATGGCAATTAACCGGCAGCAAAAAGGTTCATTCCTTTGGCTGTGATCTTGTCGAACAAAGCTGGGAAATTCGTCTTTAATTCTCTTGCATTCCCTGCGCGTGTTCGGTACATCGCCCCTCACGAGTGCCGCCTTAGCTCAGTTGGTTAGAGCGCTGGATTGTGGATCCAGAGGTCGCCGGTTCGAATCCAGCAGGCGGTACCATTTTCCCTTATTCATAACGCTTTCTCAGTACTTTCCTGAGATTCGCGGCAAGAAAAAACCGGGCCAAAAACAAGCCCGGCTGCCGAATTGTGTGGTTGCCTGACTTAGCGCGCCAGGTTCAGACGGAACCTCATCTTGGCCTTTCTGGCCGCTGGCAAGTGGCGGTTCAGTCGTTTGTTGATCAGCCCGAACACCCCGACCACCACCAGCGTCAGCAGGATGAAGTAGAAGGCCAAGATCGGGTAGGGGATGAACGGATTGAACGTCTTGTCGGCGAAATAGCTGGCGTAGTACAGCGCGTCGCCACGTTGCTGCCAGGCGGGGAAGGCCGAGAAGAAGACCAGCGTGGTGGCGTGAAACAGGAAGATTGCTTCGTTCGTATAGGCAGGCCAGGCCAGACGCAGCATGGTGGGCCAAATGATCCGGCGGAATCGCGACCAACCGGACATGCCATAGGCATCAGCGGCCTCGATATCACCCTTGGGGATCGAGCGAAGCGCGCCATAGAAGATCTCGCCGGTATAGGCGGCGGTGTTCAGGAACAGAACGATCAACGCCCCCAGCCATGCCGATGTCAGGGCGTCGAACATCGGGTAAGATTTCTTCAGCGACAGGAAGAAGAAGTAGGCAAAGAAGAACTGGATGAACAGCGGCGAGCCGCGGAAGATAAAGATGAACCACTCGGACGGCTTGCGCAGCCATTTGTTGGTGGATGCTTTGCCCATTGCCACGGCGGTTGCCAGAAAGAACCCGGTGACCAGTGCCATGATGCCGAAATAGATATTCCAGATCATGCCTGAACCAATCAGGGTGAATTGCTCGCACAGGGTAAAGTCGTTGCGCGGCAGTAGCCGCTCACCAAGGCCCAGGGAACGCAGGCCATAATCCTGAATTGTCTGGATGCAGCTCATGCGGTGGTCTCCTTGCGCAGAAGCTCTCCACCTGATGTGGCCTGTCCATGGGACAGGCGGCGCATCAGCTTTTCAAGCCCGATTTCCGAGACGCGGGTCATGCCGAGGTAGAAGATCAGCAGAGCCAGGAAGTACCACATGCGCCAGTCGCCATGGGGGTATTGGGTGAATTTCGTGGTTTTCGTGCCGCCCAATTCGCGGGCCCAATAGACGATGTCTTCGATGCCCAGCAGGAACAGCAGTGGCGTGGCTTTGATCAGCACCATCCACAGGTTCGACAGACCGGGCAGGGCGTAAACCCACATTTGCGGCACGAGGATGCGCCAGAATGTCTGGCCGGGGGACAGGCCATATGCGGCTGCTGTTTCCAGCTGGGCATGGGGAACCGCCCGCATGCCGCCGAACAACACGTTGGCCGCAAAAGCGCCGAAAACGATCGAGAATGTGATGACTGCGAGGAAGAAACCATAGGTCTCATGCACAAATTCCGGCGCGGTGCTGAGCGGAAGTTTTGCCGACTGGCAAACGATGAAGTCGTTGCCCTGGCGGATCGGGTCCGGCCAATCGGGGCAAAGGATCTTATGGCGCGTCCATTCAAAAGCCTGATCCAGCGCGATCACAAAGAACATGAAGAAGGCGATGTCCGGCACACCCCGTACAATCGCGATATAGCCTTTGCCCAGCCAGCTGACGGGGGGGATATGCGAGCGGGCGGCCATGGCACCAACGAACCCGAAACTCAACGCCACGGGCGCCGTGACGGCCAGCAACAGCAGAACCTTCAGGAACGAAAGGTAGAACGACCAGTGTACGCCGTTGGTGAGGTAGCAGGAAAACCAGCGGAACGTGCCCAGCGTATCGGGATCAGTGCAAAACGAGAAAATGGCGGGCCTCTTGAGGTGCTAAGGCTCAGGGGCGGCGCGCCCCGGTATTGGGGCGCGCAACCTGATTCAGATCAGAAGGTCGAGGACACTTCCCATTTGGTGATCAGCTCGTTCAGGCTGCCGTCGTCCTTCATGGACTGGATGGCAGTGTTGAGCTTCTCTTTCAGATCACCGTCCGACTCGCGCACACCGATGCCGACACCACCGCCCAGCGGGACATCTTCGGCGACAAAGCGCAGGTCCGCGTCTTCATCTGCAATCGGCGCAAGGAAAGACTTATCGGCCAGAACGGCGTCAGCTTCGCCATTGCGCACGGCTGCGATGGTTTCTTCGGGGCTGGCGAACTCGACCAGAGTTGCACCGGATTCAGCAATGTAACCGGCCTGAATGGTGCCGGTCTGTGCCGCAACAACGCCGTTCGCGACATCTACGTCGTCGGAGGTTGCAACATAAGCCGACGGATCTGGCGGCGTGTAGTTCTGAGTGAAATCAATCACTTCGTCGCGCTCGTCAGTGATCGACATGCCCGCGATGATGACGTCATAGTTGCCCGACACCAGGTTCGGAATGATCGAATCCCAGTCGTTCTTGACCCATTCGCATTCCAGGTTTGCGCGCTTGCACAGCTCGTCACCCAGCTCACGCTCAAAACCGTCGATCTCGCCGGCGTCATTGATGAAGTTCCACGGAGGGTAGGCGCCCTCGGTGCCCATGCGGACCGTATCGGCCATGGCCATACCGGCGCTCAGCGCCAGTGCTGCTGTGGTCAGAATCAGGTTTTTCATTGTTACTCCCCTTTTTGGTTCTGTCCTGAATTTATGCCGCCATGGTGGCGGAGAGAAAACCCTGAAGTCGCGTGGATTCAGGGGTCGTAAAGATGTCTTCCGGCAGGCCTTCTTCTTCGATGAGGCCTTGATGCAAAAACACCACATGGCTTGAGATATCGGCAGCCATTTTCATATCGTGTGTCACGATGATCATGGTGCGGCCCTCGGCGGCCAGATCCTTGATCACTTTGATTACTTCCTGTTCCAGTTCGGGGTCCAGCGCCGAAGTCGGTTCGTCGAACAGCAGGGCCTGAGGCTCCATGCACAGGCCGCGCGCAATCGCGGCGCGTTGCTGCTGACCGCCTGACAGTTGCGCGGGATACGCGTCGCATTTGTCGCCGATGCCGACCTTTTCCAGATACCTACGGGCGCTGTCTTCAGCCTCGGCCTTGTCGCGGCCCATGACGGTCACGGGGGCCTCCATCACGTTTTGCAGGATGGTCATATGGGCCCACAGATTGAACTGCTGAAACACCATCGACAGGTTTGTGCGAATACGCAGGACCTGTTTGGGATCGGCCGGACGGCGGTTATGTGCGTTACCAGTCCAGCGGACAGGTTCGCCCTTGAACAGAATCTCGCCCTCTTGGCTGTCTTCCAACAGGTTGCAGCAGCGCAGAAGCGTCGATTTGCCAGAACCGGACGAACCGATGAGTGAGACGACATCACCGCGTCTGGCGGTGATATCCACCCCTTTCAATACCTCAAGATTGCCAAAGCTCTTGTGTAGGTTCTTGATCTCGATGACCGGAGTGGAATCTGTCACGGGTGGTCCAGCTGCTATTGGTGTTGGTGCGGTACTAGGGCTGAAATTTCAGAGCAATGCAATGCGCAAATGACACGGAACGGGCCACAAACTGTCAAAATGACCAGACGTTCTGACCAAAGTGGTCACGGATCGATCAATTTGGCAGCCTCAGGGGTCGGGTCGGGAACGGCAAGGTAATGCTCGGCTGGAATGTCGATCAGACCACGCAAGTGCAGCATCTTTTGGTCGGCAGGGGAAAGATCGTTGATGGCTGCACGAACCGCCTTTGCAATCTGGGGCGCATCCTGACTATTGGCCGTGATGTAGGGCAGGGCGGGCGAAGGTTCCGTTGCTGCGACCTCGCGAAGCTCAGTCCCCAAATTCGAGTGTTCCTTGAGTAATTCCCACGTAAGCGCATCCAGCGCGGCATAATCCGCGCGGCCTTCCGCAACAGCGGCTGCCGAAAGCGCATGACCGCCGGTTTCCAACACTGAACTTGGAAGGCGGCTGTGACGTGACAGATGAACCATGGGCGCAGCCCAACCGGACTGAGAAAGCGATTCATTGTAAGCAAAGGTGCCGTCGGCAAGCTGGTCCAGATCGCGGGTATCGTCTCTTCGGGCCACGATAACAGACCGGTAGTACCCGGGCGGACAGCCTGCCAGACCGTAGTCCGGCGTGCCGACAAGCTGAACCATCCCATACAATCGGGTGCGGTAAGGCATGCCACACGTCTGAGAAAAAACTAGGTCGGGGCTATGCCAGACATCCCAAACGTCAGCGCCACGTGTCAGATGCGCGGGGCCAAATCCAAGATGCGCCCGAATCGACGACCAGAACCGATCATTGGCTGGTTGCAGCGCGGGCATGTCATACATGCCCAGCATTGCAATCACGATTTGGCTGCCTTTTGCCGGGCCAGGGCAGAATCGACATCGCTGACACCCATCAGGCTGACTACGAGACGCAGCAGCGAATCTTCTTCGCCGGTCCGATGCCCATCGGCCAGTGCGACCGACCACATCGCCTGAACCACGGCCAATCGGTCATCATAAGCGACAGCCTCTTTGATCGCGCGGGTAAAGCGGACGGTATCGGGGGCTTCGGCTTCTAGATCTTCGGCGCTGGCGCGAAGGGCTGCGGCCTCAAAAGGGGACAGGCCATAGCGTTCCGCCGATATCCGGTCGATTCGTGCCATTTCCGTGTCGGCATAGTCGTTGTCGGATCTGGCGATGCGTACCAGAAGGGCCGTAAGGGCCAAACGGGCGTCGTTATCGGCAAGTGGGTCGGGCTGCGGCTGCGTGAGCCGGGACAGAAAATCGCTGAACATGAATTGGTTATAGAAGCGGACTACTTCTGTTCCAAGCGCGTTTGTACCCGTTCATGCGCTTCTTGGCTGTCTTTAAAGCTCAGGCCCATGGCGATGCGGGCTTCTTCGACGATCTTCATTTCGCCTTCGTCCGAATTGCCATCGGCCAGAACGACCTCCCACAAAGCGTCCAGCGCGGCCAGACGTTCCTGCAGGTCGGTTGTTTCGCGGATCAACTTGCCGAATGTATCGGTGTCTGGCGCGGCGGCGTGCAATTTTTCGCAGGTGGCGCGGACTTTGGCGGCCTCGATCGCGTTGTGCTGATAGAGCCGCGCAAGAATACGGTCGATCAGGCTGATTTCTTCCAGCTTGTAATCCCGATCCGCCTGCGCCACGCGCACCATCAAAGCACCCAAGGCCAGTTCGGCGTCAGGATCGGGCAAATGGTCGTGCTGTGGCGGGCGAAACGCCTGAAGGAATTTTTTCAACATGTCGCGAGGTTATTCCATATTTTGTGGCCCGCCAAGCGCTGACTACCCGTCATAGCCGTGAATGGTCACAACTTTGCCGGTATCCGCTTGTATCGGTATCTACCCGCTGGCTAGGCGCCTGACTGCAGCGCCTGTTTCGCTTGTTCCTGCAGCCAGCCCAGCATCTTCCGGTACGGCACAGGCCCATAACTGATCCGGGCGACGCCCAGTGACGCAAGTGTCGCGGTATCCGGCGTCCCGGGCAGGGCAATGATATTCACAGGTAGATCAGTCGATTCGCAAAGCCGGGCGATCATGTCCTCATCCTTGAGGCCGGGTGCAAAGAATCCGTTGGCACCCGCGTCGGCATAGGCTTTGGCGCGTGCCATCGCATCGTCGAGCATCGCCTCGTCATGCGTTTCCGGAGCAGCCTTCAGGAAGATGTCCGTTCTGGCGTTGATAAAAGCAGGGACGCCAGCGACGTCGCACCCTTCGCGCATCGCACCAACGCGAGCCGCCTGGGTTTCGATGTCGTACAGGTCTTTGGTGCCGACAATCTGGTCTTCGAAGTTGAAGCCGACGACACCTGTTTCAAGTGCACTTTGGACATTGGCGATGATTCCCACCGCGTCCTCGGCATAGGCCCCCTCGAAATCCAAAGAAACAGGAAGGTCTACGGCGCTGACGATTCGGCCGGCGTTGTCCAAAGCGACATCCAGCGGGATGTTCTGGCCGTCGCCAAACCCCTGCGCCATTGCAACGGGTGCGCTGCCGGTCGCCAATGCCATGGCGCCTGCATCCCGCACGGCACCGGCGCTGCCAGCGTCCCAGATGTTAAAAAGGATGACCGGATCGCCCTTTTTGTGCAGGGCCGCAAAGGTTTCCGCGTTTTGGATTTGATCGGTCATTTGGGCCTCTCCTGTCATCATTTACCCAACAGTAACCACGTGGAACTGTGCCCGAGTAGTGTTTTTTGGCCGCACACCGTCACTTTGCGGTGACGAAAGAAAATGGGCCAACATTTGTTGGCCCGAATTCTGCGACATGGTGAGATCAGTTGAAGATGATTTAGTCTTGGCCGGCAGTGCCAGATACGTATCTGGCGCTGAACGCCGACTCGCCTAGCCGCTTGAGAAGTGACAACTCGGTCTCCAGCCATGCTTTGTGGCCTTCTTCCTCCAGCAAAATTCGTTCAAACAATGTTCGGGTTCCAACGTCGCCAGCCTCGGCCGCTTGTGCTGCGGCTTGGGTGTAGAAATCGATGGCTTCCATTTCATCCTTCAGGTCTGCGGTAAACATCTCTTCCAGGTCGTCCGCCGCCTTTGGGTTTTTCTGAAGCTCAAGCTCTGGCTTTGCGCCCAGGAAAAGAATGCGTTCGATATAGGCATCAGAATGCCCCAGTTCTTCCTGCATCTCGCCGCGCATCTTCTCGGCCAGGATGTCCAAGCCCCAGTCATTCAGCACATGCGCATGCAACTGGTACTGATGCGCTGCTGTCATTTCCATGTGAAGCGCTTGTTGGAGGTTTGTGATCGTTGTCGAATTGCTCATCGGAATACTCCTGAATCTTTGAACTGCATCAAATTACGCGGCACGCGGGCATGCTTGTTCAAATAGTTAGGAGGTTACACCCCACAAAACAATGCGGGGTGACAGTCCGACACAGATAGCTCTTAAACGAGGCGAGAGGTGTCTTTCGCTGCGCGCACAAAGTCGCGGAACAGTGGATGCGGTTCAAATGGTTTGGATTTCAGTTCCGGATGGTACTGGACGCCGATGAACCAAGGGTGGTCCGACCATTCGACGATTTCGGGCAGACGGCCATCGGGCGACATGCCCGAGAAGTTCAGACCAGCCTTTTCCAGCTTGTCGCGATACTTGATATCCACCTCATAGCGGTGGCGGTGGCGCTCTTCGATATTGGTGCCGCCGTATACCTCTGCCACTTTCGAGCCATCGGCCAGTACCGCGTCATAGGCGCCCAAACGCATGGTACCGCCTTTATCGTCACCGACCTTGCGTTCGACCTTGTGGTTGCCCTGCACCCATTCTTTCAGGTGGTAAACAACAGGCTCAAAACGTTTTTTGCCCGCTTCGTGGTCAAACTCTTCTGAGCCCGCCTCTGTAATGCCAGCGGCATTGCGGGCTGCTTCGATCACAGCCATCTGCATACCAAGGCAGATTCCCAGGTAGGGCACTTTGTGTTCGCGTGCGTATTGCGCGGCTTTGATCTTGCCTTCAGTGCCGCGTTCGCCAAATCCACCGGGAACGAGGATCGCGTGGAATCCTTCCAGATGCGGGGCTGCGTCTTCGGTATCAAACACCTCGGCATCGACCCATTCGACTTTTACGCGAACCCGGTTGGCCATACCGCCATGGGTCAGGGCCTCGGCAATCGATTTATAGGCGTCTTCAAGCTGCGTGTATTTGCCGACGATGGCGACTTTGACTTCGCCTTCAGCATTGTGGATGCGGTCGCTGACATCTTCCCATTTTGTGAGATCAGGCTTGGGGGCAGGGCTGATCTGGAACGCATCCAGAACCGCCTGATCAAGACCTTCGCGGTGATAGGCCAGCGGGGCGTCATAAATGGTCGACAGATCCTGTGCCGCGATCACGCTGTCCGGGCGTACGTTGCAGAACAACGCCAGCTTTTCGCGCTCTTTGACCGGGATGGGACCCTCGGAGCGACAGACTAGAATGTCAGGCGCCAGACCGATCGAGCGCAGCTCTTTCACCGAGTGCTGGGTCGGCTTGGTTTTCAATTCGCCCGAGGCTTTGATGTAGGGCAGCAGTGTCAGGTGCATGAACAGGCATTGGCCGCGCGGCTTGTCCTGGCTGAACTGACGGATAGCTTCAAAGAAGGGCAGGCCTTCGATATCGCCGACGGTGCCTCCAATCTCGCACAGCATAAAATCGACCTCATCCTCACCGATCGAGATAAAGTCTTTGATCTCGTTGGTGACGTGCGGAATCACCTGAATGGTCTTGCCCAGGTAGTCACCGCGGCGCTCTTTCTCGAGCACGTTGGAGTAAATCCGGCCCGAGCTGACCGAGTCGGTCTTGCGTGCGGCCACGCCCGTAAACCGCTCATAGTGGCCAAGGTCCAGATCGGTCTCGGCCCCGTCATCGGTCACGAACACTTCGCCATGTTCAAATGGCGACATGGTGCCGGGGTCGACGTTCAGATAGGGGTCCAGCTTGCGCAGACGCACCGAATATCCTCGGGCCTGCAACAGCGCGCCCAAAGCCGCCGAAGCCAGTCCTTTACCCAAAGACGAAACCACACCACCAGTGATGAAAATAAAACGCGCCATGTTTTCGGCTGCTCCCGTGAGACGTCAAAATCAGCTGCCCGACGGTTCCGAAAAACCGCTGCACCACGGGACTTCACATATAAAGGATTCGCGCCAATAGCGCAAGAGAACCGCAAGATGCTGTTGCAGTTCTCTTTCAGGTTTCTAGGTTTTGTGGATCAGTTGGCTTGTGGGATCAGCGGCGCGTTGTCGCCATCTGCCGGAGGCAGCAGATCGTCAGCCGACGGAACCGCAGGTGTGCTTTCCTCGGTCGGTGCCGGGGCCGGAACGCCCAAACGGTCGATCACCGAACTGCCCGAGGATTTCTGAGCGGCCAGAATTGTCAGCGTGATTGATGTCACGATGAAACAAGCGGCCAGAATCCACGTCACTTTGCCCAAAGCAGTCGCTGCGGCGCGTCCGGTCATGGCGCCGCCACCCCCGCCGCCCATGCCAAGGCCACCGCCTTCGGACCGCTGCATCAGAACGACGGCGATCAGGCCCAGAGCCAAGAGGAGGTGGATAATGAGAACGACGTTTTCCATGGTGTTCCTGTACAGCGTGGCGTGTATCGCGTGGTACTTATGCAAGTTTTCCAGCGGGGGCAAGGGAGGAGTTGGGATCAAGAACGGTGATGTTTCAGATCACGGCAAAGGGACTGGACAGCATGGCCGCACCTCGCGCAGGCTGCGGCCATGCCACATGATGATCACGACCACCCGCACACCCTTTTGCCACCTGATCCTGCGCTGCGGGTAAAGGCGCTGGAAACGATTCTGACTCGCAAGGGCCTGATCGATCCGGCGGCGCTGGATGAAATTATTGATACCTATCAGAACAAGATCGGCCCGCAGAACGGCGCGCGGGTCGTCGCCAAAGCCTGGACTGACCCGGACTTCAAAGCCGCGTTGCTGAAAGATGCCACATCGGTTGTCGCCGATCTGGGTTACTACGGGCGTCAGGGCGAACACATGGTTGTCGTCGCAAACACACCTGAACAGCACAACATGGTCGTGTGCACCCTGTGCAGTTGTTACCCGTGGCCGCTGCTTGGTATTCCGCCGGGTTGGTACAAATCCGATGCCTATCGGGCGCGGGCTGTGCGTGAGCCGCGCAAGGTTTTGGCTGAGTTCGGGGTGACCCTGCCCGAGACGTCCTCGGTTCGCGTTTGGGATTCGACGGCCGAGGTGCGGTACCTTGTGCTTCCGATGCGGCCAGAAGACACGGATGGCTTAACCGAAGACGAGTTGGCGGCACTTGTCACACGCGACAGCATGATCGGAACCGGCCTGCCAAAGGTGCCGTCATGACCAGAGTTCACGATATGGGGGGGCGGTTCGGCGATGGACCTGTGCACCCCGAACCCGATGATGCCCCGGTTTTTGCTGAAGACTGGCATGCGCGGGCATTGGCAGTCACGCTGGCTGCTGGATCGCTAGGCCAATGGAATATTGATATCTCACGTCACGCCCGCGAGAGGCTCTCACCCAAGGATTACACGAGATTTTCTTATTATGAGAAATGGATTTCAGCCCTGACGGACCTGCTGGTCGAAAGCGGCGTGCTGACCGAAGAAGACCTACGTGGCGAGGCAGACAAAGAAGAACACCCGCTGGCGGGCCGCAAGATGAAGGCCGAAGCGGTTGCTGGTGTGCTGGCCAGCGGCGGTCCTGCGGATCGGCCCTCGAGCGTGCCGGCGGAATATGCGGTAGGGCAGGAGGTCGTAACAACACGTCCAACTGCCAACCGCTTGGTCGACGGCGGTCATACTCGGTTGCCCCACTATGCCGCCGGAGCGAAGGGGCGCATTCTAATGATGCACGGGACGCACGTGCTGCCGGATTCCAGCGCTCACAGATTGGGAGACGCGCCTGAGCCACTATATGCTGTTGTATTCCCGGCATCCGAACTTTGGACCAACCCGGAACATCCCAATGACGAGGTGGTTTTGGATCTTTGGCAAAGCTATCTGGGCCCGGCATGAGCAATTGCGTTGCCCATTCCGCCCCTGAGCCTGTTTTTGCTGAACCCTGGCATGCGCAGGTGTTTGCCGTGACGGTCGCACTGAATGAGACGGGCCGGTTTGATTGGCCCGATTGGGCTGCGCGGTTCTCGGACACCCTGAAGCGCCATGGGCTGGATCGGGAACTGAACGGCGGGAACGACTACTTTTTCGCGTGGCTGGAAACGCTTGAGGCATTGTTGACCGAGCAAGGCACAGCCATGCCCGACGACGTAAACCGGCTGCGCGACGCCTGGGAAGACGCGTATCTGACAACCCCACACGGCGATCCGGTGCAGCTAACGGACAAGTAGTCCCCGGAACTGCTCAACTGCGTCGAATTACCGGTTTCCCTGTCGCGTTACCCCCGTTATACGAGCCGAGTTTGATATCTCAGCGCAAAAGGACCGGATATGGCCAATGTGGTTGTTGTCGGCGCCCAGTGGGGTGACGAAGGAAAAGGCAAGATCGTCGACTGGCTCAGCGAGCGTGCAGACGTAATTGCACGCTTTCAGGGCGGACATAACGCCGGTCACACGCTGGTCATCGATGGTGAAGTCTACAAGCTGCATGCGCTGCCGTCCGGTGTTGTTCGCGGCGGAAAACTGAGTGTCATCGGAAACGGTGTTGTGCTGGATCCTTGGCACCTGATCAAAGAGATAGGAACCATTCAGGCTCAGGGCGTCGAAATCACCCCTGAAAATCTAATGATTGCTGAAAATACGCCGTTGATCCTGCCGTTCCATGGTGAACTGGATCGGGCGCGTGAAAGTCAAAACTCCGTTGCGAAAATCGGGACAACCGGCCGCGGCATAGGTCCTTGCTACGAAGACAAGGTTGGCCGACGTGTGATCCGAGTGGCTGATCTTGCAGACGATGCAACGCTGGCATTGCGAGTTGATCGCGCCTTGGTTCACCACAACGCGCTGAGAAACGGCCTTGGGCTGGAGCCGATTGATCGTAATGCTCTGATCGCTCAGCTTAAAGAGATCGCGCCGCAAATTCTGCCGTTTGCTGCACCCGTCTGGAAAGTGTTGAACGAAAAGCGCAAGGCCGGCAAGCGTATCCTGTTCGAAGGCGCGCAAGGTGCGCTTCTGGATATTGATTTCGGAACTTACCCGTTTGTGACGTCGTCCAATGTTATCGCCGGTCAAGCTTCCACAGGCGTAGGAATCGGTCCGGGTTCTATCGATTTCGTTCTGGGCATCGTCAAAGCCTACACAACCCGTGTAGGCGAGGGGCCGTTCCCAACCGAGCTGGACGACGACGATGGTCAGCGGCTTGGTGAGCGTGGGCACGAGTTCGGGACGACCACAGGCCGCAAACGTCGTTGTGGTTGGTTCGATGCCTGCCTGGTGCGCCAAACATGCGCGACCAGCGGTGTGAACGGTATATCGCTGACCAAGCTGGACGTTCTGGACGGATTCGAAACCCTGAAAATCTGCGTTGGCTATGAGCTGGACGGAGAACGTCTGGATTATCTTCCGACCGCCGCCGACCAACAGGCGCGCTGCAAGCCGATTTATGAAGAGATGCCGGGTTGGAGCGAATCCACCGAAGGGGCGCGCAGCTGGGCGGATCTGCCGGCCAATGCCATCAAATATGTGCGCCGGGTCGAAGAGCTGATCGATTGTCCCGTCGCCCTTTTGTCCACCAGCCCGGAGCGGGATGACACCATTCTGGTGACAGACCCGTTTGCAGACTGATGGCAGAGGAACAGAAACAAGGCCTCAGCTATAAGGCGCGCCGCCGCTGGTCTCTGGCGCTTTTGCTGATTGGATTGCCGCTTTATATCGTGGCTGTGGTGACGGTTGTGAACTGGCTTGATCGCCCGCCGATCTGGCTTGAACTGCTGGTCTATGTCGGTCTGGGCATCGTGTGGGCCTTGCCCTTCAAGTTCGTGTTCAAAGGCGTTGGGCAAGCAGACCCGGATCAGTCGGAAGATTGAGAGAGCACTTCTTTTACCTTACAAAAAAGGGGCCGATGATTGCATCGGCCCCTTTTTCTTTTGATTATTTAAGTTCAGCCTGCGGCGCGCTCATCGTCAGGACGGAACCCGATCTGCGTTGATGCAGCGAAGCGACCTCCACCGGCTTTTTCGATCTTGCCGTCCCGAAGCAATTGACCGAACGAGCGCAGGCTTTCTTCACGGTTGAAGTCATCCTGCTTGAGCGAACGAATCTTGTTCATCAACTGCGGGCGCGAGAATTGTTCCTGACCTTCGATGAACGACAAGTAGGCGGCTGCAGCTTCCAACAGGTCGGGCAGCGATTGTGCGCCTTGTTCCTGTGCAAACAGGGCAAAACCACCTTCTTCGTTGGAGTCGCCTGCTTCGTCTTCTGACTTGGACGTAACGCGGCGCGGGGTCACCGGACCGGAGTCCTGTTCCCTTGCGTCGACACGCTGTTCCGCAACCAGTTTCAGCGGCGACGAGGTGTCCGACTGAGGGCGCATGCTGGTGACTTGAATCTCGGGGCGGCGCGGGCTGACGACCGAGGTCAGATCGCCGCGATATCCGCTTTCCTCGGACTCTTCTTGCTGGGGCCGGTCCTCGCGCTCAGCTTCGGTTGCGGCGACGGCCGTGCGCAGATGCGAATAGGTTTCGCGCTGCGTGCTGGTCGCCGGGTCATCCATCTGGCTGTCGGCCTTGTCCATCAGGCGGGACAAATCCTGATCCAGGGCAGTTTCGTTCGATGATTGACCGTCCATTGCGGCCTCGACCTTCGAAATCTCGCTTAGAACATTGGCCTCATCCTCGGCGGTCAGATAACCCTCTTGGGTCTCTGCGACCTCTTCGATCTGATCCTCTTCGGTCTCTTCACTCAGGATATTGCCGGGCTCATCGGTTTCGGCCGTTTCTTCAAGATCGGTGAACAGTGCCGATGGCGTGGGCGCCTCTTCCTCGTCTTCATAGTCGGCGTCCTGCTGCATAGAGAACGGCTGTACGGGTTCTACCGGTTCTTCCGTTGTTTCGGCTTCTGCCACTGGCTCTGCCACGGCAGGGGTGTCCTCGATTTCTTCTGCCTCAAAAGCTGGTGCCATAGGTTCAGCGGCTGCTTCGGGCTTGTCCGATTCCGAAAGGTCCGACGCCTCGAGCGAACCCGCCTCAAACGCGGCGGCGACCGCATCCTTCGGGGCAGCTGGCTGATTACCCAGACTTGTGTCTTCGTCTTCCGTATAAATCACCGAGTTTTCTTCGGAATGCGAAACGACGGCGCGGATGCGCTGCAGTTTTGCGGCAATGCTGTCGGCAGCTGGGGCAGGCGCGCTTTCAACCGGCTCGGCATCAGCAAAGAACGACTCGGCCCCTTGTGCAGGGGGGGTGGCACTGGGGCTCATTACTTGGGGGTCTGCTTGCGCCGCGGTTGGAACCACAGCTGGGGCTGGCTTTGCAGCCTGCTGGGTCGCGCGCAGCAACAGGCCGGAATCGCTCTGGCTGGCTTCTACATGTTTTGCGGCGTCACGCTGTGCGATCCGGGTCAGCATTTCTGCGTCAGGCTGTGGGGGTTCAGAACCAAAATACCGATCGTCGGCAGAAAGATCACGGAAGTATTCTGCGATTGCCTTCATCGTTTCGAATGAATCGTCGAATCCTTCCAAAGTGCAGGAGAAGGTTCCATAAGAAACGGTCAATACCTTGTTGTTCTGTACCATCAGACGCACGTCCTCTACAAACTACGAGAGCCAACCACCTTATGCAGGCACACCTATTGGCTCGGAACTCTCTGCATGAACCTATCATTTTGTGGTCTCAATGTGTCCAAATCCGGGAAAAATGATCAATCTAAGTAAAAAACGCCCAATTGTACGGTCATTTGAGCCAATTGCACTGGTCGGAGGTGGGGAAATCGGCCCTTACGACCTGGAGGTGATGCTGATTCGCGCCAATACGGTCGTGGCGGCCGATGGTGGTGCCGCCCCATTGGTAGAATCGGGTCGCCTCCCTGATGCCGTGATTGGTGATTTCGATTCGCTGGACAGCCGACACAAAGACCAAATTCCAGTGGACCGGTTGTATCCCATACGGGAACAAAACAGCACGGATTTTGACAAGGCCCTGCGCAGCATCGACGCGCCTGTTGTGTTGGGGGCAGGGTTCTTGGGCGGGAGGTTGGACCATCAGCTTGCTGTTCTTAACACGTTGGTTCAGAGACAGGATCGCCCCTGTGTCCTGTTGGGCGAGACCGAGGTCGTCTTCCACGCGCCTCCACAGATTTCCCTGTGTATCACCGTTGGCGATGTCGTTTCATTTTTTCCGTTTCAGCGGGTAACCGGTACCAGCAGAGGGCTGGAGTGGCCCATCGACGATTTGGTGATGGAACCAGGCGGGCAGGTAGGCACATCCAACCGCGCGCTGGCGGATGTTGAACTGACGGTGGATGCGCCGGGATTGCTGGTGATGGTGCCGCGATACGCTCTGGATCAGGTTATGCAGGCGTTTCTGTCGGGGCAGACCGGGCGCTGGCCCGCTCGCGCAGAATGACATACAGGCCTGCGGCGACGGTGATACCAATGCCGACAGCGGCCATGCCATCCGGAAGGTCATGGAAGATCAACCAGCCAAAGAACGTCGCCACCGGGATCTCAAGATACTGCATGGGGGCCAGCGTGGCGGACGGCGCATAGCGCAACGACCACGTCATGAATAGATGCGCGACAGTGCCCAGGACACCGATTCCGATCAGCAGCAGGTGACTTTCACGCTCGGGAACAATGAAAGACAGCTCCCAAACATTGCCGAGTGTTCCCAGCGCCAGAACCGGCAGCAGCAGAACCGTCGCCATCACTCCGGATACGGCCTGCAAGGCTATTGGGTCGGTTTCCTTGGCAATCTGTCGTGTCACCAACATGAAAAGGGAAAAGACAATCGCAACGACCAAGGGTAACAGAGCGGCGGCACCGACCTGAACAAAGCTGGGCTGGATGACCAGCAGAGTGCCCACGAACCCGACAACACAGGCGATCAGGCGGCGCATACCGACCTCTTCACCCAGCACGTACTTGCCCAGCAACAACATTATGAAGGGCATGACAAAGGCGATGGCGACTGCATCCGCCAGCGGCAAGTATTGCAGTGCGCTGAACATTGCCGCGATAGCGACGATATGCAGAACCGTTCGGATGAACGCCAGCCACACAAGACGTCCACGCATGCGCCAGTGCCGCCTGGTCAGGGCCACCAAAGGTATCAGGATCAACGCCTGAACGGCAAAGCGAATAAACACCAGAACGCCGACCGGTGTCGTCTCACCCAGCAGCTTGGCGATGGAATCGCCCATCGGTGCAAGCACGCAAAAACACAGCATCAAGAAGATGCCAAAGACGGGACGATCCTGGGTCATGCGGCGACGCTACGGGTTTTGGCACCCGGTTGAAAGCTTCTATGAAATCGGCTGCACCTTCGTGTAGTCGGGTCCGATGCAGACGGGCAGGTCGTCGTCCAGTTTCAGCCAATCCAGCCGTTCTTCATGGGCCACGTGCAGCGTGGGCTGCAATTGGTTGGGATCCTCTAATGTGGCGACATACAGATGCAGCACGTCCGACATGGCTTGGGATCGAAACGAGATCGGCGTGCCGCAATTGGGACAAAAGCTGCGCTCGACACCGGGCGAGGAGTTAAAGTTTTTCGGAGACTCGCCAATCCAGCGCCATTGCCCGTCGCGCACGCCAAAATAGGTCGTCATCGGGGCCGCACATTGCCTGCGGCAACTATCGCAATGGCAGCTCACGCAGGACAGGACCGGAGGAACAACCTCGTACCGAATCGTTCCGCACAGGCAATGTCCTTGCATCGTTGACCTCCATTGCTGTCACTGTCAGCAGTTTGGCACGTTTACGGCCAACCCGCCCAGAGACGTTTCCTTGTACTTCTCGTGCATATCATGCCCGGTTTGGCGCATGGTTTCGATCACTGAATCCAGCGGCACGAAGTGTTTCCCATCGCCACGCAGCGCAAGTGAAGCAGCCGAGACGGCTTTGATGGCCGCCAACCCGTTGCGTTCGATGCAAGGAACTTGCACCAGACCAGCGACCGGGTCGCAGGTCATGCCTAGATGATGCTCCAATGCAATTTCGGCGGCGTTTTCGACCTGCTCGGGCGTACCACCCATCACGGCGCAGAGGCCCGCTGCAGCCATTGCCGAGGCGCTTCCAACTTCAGCCTGACAACCGGCTTCTGCACCCGAGATCGAGGCGTTGTATTTGACCAGCCCGCCAATGGCCGCTGCCGTAAGGAGGAAGTCCTCGATATGGCTTTCCGAGGCACCGGGAACGTGGTCGAGGTAATAGCGCAGTACGGCAGGCATCGTACCAGCTGCCCCGTTAGTGGGCGCAGTGACGACTTGCCCGCCAGCCGCGTTTTCCTCGTTTATCGCCATCGCATAGACGCTCATCCAGTCATTTATGGTGTGCGGTGCGTTTAGGTTCATGCCTCGCTCGGCCAGCAGTGCGTCGTAAATGCCCTTGGCGCGGCGGCGCACTTTCAGGCCGCCGGGTAGAATGCCATCCGTCTTCAGTCCACGTTCGATACAGTTGTTCATGACTTCCCAAAGGCGCGCGGTGCCTTTGGCGAAACTGTCCGCACAGCCCCGCGCGATTTCGTTCTCGCGCTTCATCTGGGCGATGCTTTTGCCGCTAGCGTTTGCCATCTCAAGCATTTCGGCCGCCGAGTGAAACGGGAAAGGCACGGCAGGGCCGTCATTGGTGGCTTTGCCATCGGCCAGTTCTTCCTCGGTCAGGACAAAACCGCCGCCTACGGAATAATAGACCTGCCGCAGGATCACGTCGCCTTGCGCGTCTGTCGCCATCAAGATCATGCCGTTGGCATGACCGGGTAGGTTGTGGTCGTAGTCAAAGATCAGATCGGCCTTTGGATCGAATTGCAGGGTCGGCAACCCCTCGGGCGTGACTGAGTGCGTTTCAGCAATAGCGGCCAACGCGGCCTCGGCCTTGTCGTTGTCATAGGTGTCAGGAACAAACCCGGCCAGTCCAAGGATCGTAGCTCGGTCTGTTGCGTGACCTACGCCAGTAAAAGCCAGCGATCCGTGCAGCGATCCGCGAAGACCGGCGAATTCAAACGGCGAGGCGCGCATCAGGTCCAGAAACCGTGCGGCGGCAACCATCGGCCCCATTGTGTGTGACGAGGACGGGCCGATGCCCACTTTGAACATATCAAAAACAGACAAGAACATATCAGGTAGCAGAGCCTTCTGGAGGGTGAGCATAAGATGGACTGGTGAAGGGGGTAACCCCCAACCCCTCGGCCGCGATGGCAGCCCGGGTTGCGGGACGGCTTTCCAGGCGCATCAGAATGGATTGTAGGTAAGGCGTATCCGCCAATTGATACCAACTGCGATCAGCGCGCTCCGGGTAAAGGGACATCCACCGCATCTGGCAGGCAAGGTAGTATGTAAGGACCGAGGGTTGATCGGCGTGCAACCAACTGGGCGCAGTTTTAGCAACGTCATCCAGAACCCGAAGATGTTGGCGTAGGCGCGGGCGGATACCGTTGCGCAAGGTTTCGGCCTGTGCCGCGTCGGTGTATTTTTCGGCATAGAACAGGATGCGCAGATCGGCATGTAAAGTGTTCGATGCGAAAAAGAGCCATTTCAGGAACGCAGCCCGATCCGGGTTGTCAGAGGCGGGAGCCAGTTGCGCATGTGTATCTGCCAGCCACAAAAGGATGGCGGCTGTTTCAAAGATCGGACCTTGTGGCGTTTCAAGAACCGGGATCAGGCCGTTCGGATTCAACCCTCTGTAAGCCGCGCCATCCTGTGCGTTTTGCCGTCGATCCACCAAAGCCGTCTCATAAGGCAGGCCCATCTCTTCCAGCACCAGTCTGATCACCAGAGAGGCATTGTCGGGGGCAAAGTGCAATCTATAGGGCGCGTTCATAGGCTGTATTTATACACCAGCAGGGATGTCGAACGTCTCGATTGCGACGTTTCCAATAGGAAACGCGTAGTTTCGCGACAAGTTGGCCTGTTGGATCGGCCAATTGGCGCTCGCAGTTGCGTCGGACATTCCGTATAAATTCCGCAATACCAAGGGGGAATGCAACAATGACCGGAGATTTGTCACCCATAGACAAAGCCAAATATGCCGCGGCGCTTCGGGCCGCTGACATGGTTCAGGACGGGATGCGCGTTGGGCTGGGCACCGGATCAACGGCCGCCTGGATGGTCCGCCGTCTGGGGGAGCGGGTGCAGGAGGAAGGTTTGCGGATCAAGGCTGTTCCGACCTCAACCCGCACCGCGCAACTGGCCCGTGAGTTGGGGATCGAGGTCGTCTCGCTGGATCAGGCGGGTTGGCTGGATCTGACCATCGACGGCGCGGATGAATTTGACGGCGATCTGAACCTAATCAAAGGCGGCGGCGGCGCGCATCTGCAGGAAAAGATCGTTGCCACGGCAAGCGATCAGATGATCGTTATTGCAGATGCCGGTAAAGAGGTCGAAACGCTAGGCGCGTTCCCGTTACCGGTCGAGGTTATCCCTTTTGGCTGGCAGACAACGCGAACGCTGATCCAAGAGGCGCTGGATACGATGGACGTTCTGGGCACTTCTGCCGCGCTGCGCATGAACGGAGAGGCGCCGTTTGTCACGGATGAGGGCAATCACATTCTGGACCTCCACCTTCAGCGCATCGGAAATGCCAGGCAACTGGCGCTGGTGCTTAATCAGGTCCCGGGTGTGGTCGAGAATGGTTTGTTCATCGACATCTGTGACAAAGTTGTGATCGGCCACGGCGATGGTCGGGTCGAGCTGCGCGATATCAACGATGGAACGATCGAACTTGATCAGGCGGTGGAGGCAGGCGAGAACTTGTTCTCGGATCTGGCGGATTAAGCGGAGCAGACACAGATCGCTTTTCTTCACTCGTTTTATTCGGACGCTACATTGCTTTGAGTGAAGTCGTGACCGCGAACGATTTGGGACACGTACAATTTGGCACTTGGTTTGACCAATCCAAGACGCGGAGGCCGCCGTTGAATAAAACAAATGCAACCATATCTGGGCGTTTGTTCACAACGCTGCAGCGGTTCCCTGCGCAAGTTCGAGCAACCGAAGAGGCCGGAGCCCCGGCGATCACTCTGGACAGCAGCGCGAGATAGAGTACACCCCATGCAAGGCCTGCGGGCGCTTGCGGAAATTTGGAAGAGGCAGGACAAATGAGCTTTGACTATGATCTGTTCGTTATCGGCGGAGGCTCAGGTGGGGTCCGGGCCGCACGTGTGGCAGCTGGTGAGAACGGTGCCAAAGTGGGGCTGGCCGAAGAAGACCGCTACGGCGGCACCTGTGTCATCCGAGGCTGTGTGCCCAAGAAGCTGATGGTCTTCGCCAGCGAATTCTCGGGTATGGTCGGTGATGCGCAAGCCTATGGCTGGGACATTCAGGCCGGTGCTTTGAACTGGGATACTTTTCACGGCAAGCTGGTGACTGAACTGGACCGGCTTGAAGGCATCTACCGCAATATCCTGAAAAACAACGGCGTTGAAAGTTTTGACCAGCGGGCGACCGTTGTGGATCCACATACGGTCGAATTGGCGGATGGGACACGCAAGACAGCCAAGCACATCCTGATCGCTACAGGCGGTCGTCCGGTCGTGCCCGAGTTCCCGGGATCGGACCTGGCGATCACGTCGAACGAGATCTTCCACCTTGAGAAGCTGCCCCAAAGCATTCTGATTGTCGGTGGCGGCTACATCGCCAGCGAGTTTGCCGGAATCATGAACGGGATGGGCGTCAAAACCACTCAATTCTATCGCGGTGCGCAAATTCTGCGAGGATTCGACGAAGAAGCACGTGGCCTGATCTGCGAAGAGATGCGCCAGAACGGCATCGATGTTCGTTTGGGCACCAATGTGCTGGAAATGACCAAAGAAGGCGACAAGATCCGCGTCAAGGCCACCGATGGCACCGAGGATCAGTTCGACGTGGTCATGTACGCCACCGGGCGTGCCCCGAATGCGGATAATCTGGGCCTCGAGGCGCTGGGCGTGGAAAGTGGCCGCAAAGGTGAGATCGTGGTGGATGAGTACAGCCAGACTGGCGTACCCTCGATCTATGCCATCGGCGACGTGACCGACCGCGTGAACCTGACACCCGTCGCGATCCGCGAGGGGATGGCCTTTGTCGAAACCGTGTTCAAAGGCAACCCGACGCCTGTGGATCATGAACTGATCCCGACCGCGATCTTCACCCAACCAGAATTCGGCACCGTGGGCCTGAGCGAAGAAGAAGGCGCGGCACAGGAACCGATTGAGGTTTACGCGACATCGTTCAAGCCAATGCAAAAAGCCTTTGCCGGTGGAACGCAGCGCGTGTTGATGAAGCTGATCGTCAGCCAGGCGACTCGTAAAGTTTTGGGCTGCCACATCGTCGCGCCGGGCGCGGGTGAGATGATCCAGCTGGCTGGCATTGCCGTCAAAATGGGCGCAACCAAGGAAGATTTCGACCGCACGGTTGCCGTTCATCCGGTGATGGCAGAGGAATTGGTAACAATGCGGCAACCTGTGCGCACTGCTTGATTTGCAACCGCGCGCACACAAGTTACAAGGGAACCCGTGATCACACGGTCCAACACAAGGGAATAGATACATATGGCGGGCAATAGCGGCGGCCCCTGGGGGGGCGGAGGCTCCTCGGGCGGCGGAGGAAATCGGGGTGACAACGGTGATGGGCGCAAGCCCCCCGAAGGCGATGGTCCGCAGATCCCCGAGATTGATGAGCTGATGAAGAAAGGCCAGGAACAGCTGCGCGTCCTTATGGGCGGCCGCGGCGGTTCAGGCCGAGGTGGCAACGGTCAGGGCTCTGGCGGCGGTGGCCCCATCTTCACAAAAGGTACGGTTCTTATTGGTGTCGTCGTCGCGGCGGTATTGTGGGGGGCGGCCAGTTTTTACACGGTCAAGCCCGAAGAACAGTCGGTTGAGTTGTTCCTCGGCGAATTCTCGGCCGTCGGAAATCCGGGTCTAAACTTTGCGCCCTGGCCTTTCGTTACCGCCGAAGTCATCCCGGTCACCCGTGAACAGAACGAAGATATGGGCGGCGCGCGCGGCAGCGATGATGGCTTGATGCTGACCGGCGACGAAAACGTGGTCGATATCGACTATCAAGTCGTCTGGAACATCAATGACCCTGCGAAGTTCCTGTTCAACTTGCGGGATCCGCGCCAAACGATCCGGGCGGTATCGGAATCAGCGATGCGCGAGATTATCGCTCAAAGCGAGCTTGCACCGATTCTGAACCGGGATCGTGGTGTCATCGCGGATCGCTTGCAGGAACTGATCCAATCCACGATGGACAGTTACGATTCAGGGATCAATATCGTCCGCGTCAACTTTGACAAAGCCGACCCGCCGCAGGACGTGATCGCCGCCTTCCGCGACGTTCAGGCTGCTGCGCAGGAACGGGACCGGTTGCAGAACGTAGCCGATGCCTATGCGAACAAGGTGTTGGCAGAAGCGCGCGGCGAAGCTGCGCAGGTTCTGGAAGAGGCCGAAGGATATCGTGCCCAACAGATCAACAGTGCGCGGGGTGAAGCCAGCCGCTTTAGCGCAGTTCTGGAAGAATATTCCAAAGCACCCGATGTGACGCGGAAACGTCTGTATCTGGAACGTATGGAGCAGATTTTGGGCGACGTTGACAAAATCATTCTGGACCAGAATTCATCCGGGCAAGGGCAGGGTGTTGTGCCCTATCTGCCGCTGAACGAGCTGCGTCGTAGCCCAGCCGGGGAGAGCAACTGATGCGTAAATCACCCATTATCCTCATTCTAGTCGTGATCCTTGGTGTCGTTGGCCTGTCTTCGATCTTTATCGTGGATGAACGTGAACGCGCGCTGGTCTTGCAATTTGGTCGTGTCGTCGCGGTCAAGGAAGACCCCGGTTTGGCGTTCAAAATCCCGGTGATTCAAGAAGTTGTCCGCTATGACGACCGTATCCTGTCGATTGACGTACAGCCCCTTGAGGTGACCCCTCTGGACGATCGGCGTCTGGTTGTCGATGCATTCGCACGTTACCGGATTTCAGATTTGAATCAGTTCCGTCAGGCCGTTGGTGTCGGTGGTATCCCGGTTGCCGAGGATCGCCTGGATCGTATTTTGCGGGCCGAAACCCGCGAAGTGCTGGGTTCGGTTTCGTCCCGTGACATCCTGAGCTCGGACCGTGCGGCGCTGATGCTGCGCATCCGAAACAGCGCGATTGCCGAAGCACAGGCGCTGGGCGTGACTGTAATCGACGTGCGATTGAAGGCGACCGACTTGCCGCAGGCCAACCTTGAGGCGACCTTCGACCGTATGAAGGCCGAGCGGGAACGTGAAGCAACAGACGAACGTGCCCGTGGTAACGAGGCGGCGCAGCGTGTGCGTGCGCAAGCTGACCGGACCGTGGTCGAACTGGTGTCAGATGCCCGTCGTGAGGCGGAAATTACCCGTGGTGTAGCGGACGCCGAACGTAACGCGATCTTTGCCGAAGCTTACGGCGCGGACCCGGAGTTCTTTGAATTCTACCGTTCGCTGACTGCGTATGAGAACGCGTTGCAGGGCGGCAATAGCTCGTTGGTTCTGAGCCCGGATTCCGAGTTCTTCAACTACCTCGCTTCGCCGACCGGACGACCAGCTCCGGCTGCTGCGGCCTCCGAATAATGGGACTGATCCTTCTGGCTTTCGGGCTGGTATTGATTGTAGAGGGGCTGGCCTATGCGCTAGCCCCTTCGCTTATTGAGCGCATGTTAGAGGCATTGCGGTCACTGCCCGAGCAGGCGCGGCGGCTGGCCGGTCTGCTGAGCGTAGTTAGTGGGTTTGTCCTGCTATGGGGGGCTTATCAGGTTGGGTTTTGATGCGGTGACCTCACTTGCAGGTGATTTCCCCGCGATCCCGAGTTGCGGGCAAGGACAAACCGACTACATTGGTTCCTGAGAAGATTT
This sequence comes from Ruegeria sp. YTSC230, assembly GCF_059609665.1. Lineage (NCBI taxonomy): Bacteria > Pseudomonadati > Pseudomonadota > Alphaproteobacteria > Rhodobacterales > Roseobacteraceae > Ruegeria > Ruegeria sp. YTSC230. Next base: position 223,648 of record NZ_JBXWMC010000001.1, read on the forward strand.
GCCCGAGGGCAGTTTTACAAGACTTGTTGACAAGGAGTTCCCAAGTGCAGGCACAAGCACGCAGTATTTCAGTCCGGCAGGACGAGGGTGTTGGTTTCATGCGGCTGATGTGGCTGGCCATTGCGGGGATGATTCTTGTTCTGGCCCAAACCGTCGCAGCACAGGCGCGGAGCGAAAGCCTGGCGCCGCTGGCAGAAAAGATCAGCCCGGCCGTGGTCAACATTACCACCTCAACGTTGATTGAAGGCCAGACCGGCCCGCAGGGCATTGTGCCCGAAGGGTCGCCCTTCGAGGATTTCTTCCGCGATTTTCAGGACCGGAACGGTGATGATGAAAATCGCCCGCGCCGCAGCAACGCGCTGGGTTCGGGGTTCGTGATTTCCGAGGACGGCTACATCGTCACAAACAATCACGTGATTGCCGAGGCTGATGAAATCCTGGTGGAATTCTTCCCCGGTGATGGACAGCCACCGGAGGAACTGCCTGCCAAGGTGATCGGCACGGACGAGAAAACCGATATTGCGCTGCTGAAGGTCGAGGCCCCGGGACCGCTACAATACGTGCAGTTTGGCGACAGTGACGTCGCTCGTGTCGGTGATTGGGTTATTGCCATGGGCAACCCGTTGGGGCAGGGCTTCTCGGTTTCGGCCGGGATCGTTTCGGCCCGCAACAGGGCGCTGAGCGGTTCGTATGACGACTACATCCAGACCGACGCTGCGATCAACCGGGGTAACTCGGGCGGCCCGCTGTTCAACATGAATGGCGAAGTAATTGGTGTGAACACAGCGATTTTGTCGCCCAACGGCGGTTCGATCGGGATCGGCTTTTCAATGGCGTCCAACGTCGTGGTCAAGGTGGTCGATCAACTGCGCGAATTCGGTGAAACCCGCCGCGGTTGGCTAGGCGTTCGCATTCAGGATGTTACCGAGGACATGGCCGAGGCAATGGGGTTAGCCAAGCCGGGCGGTGCGCTGATCAGCGATGTTCCGGATGGGCCGGCCAAGGATGCCGGACTGCTGGCTGGTGACGTGATCCTCAGCTTTGATGGGGTCGAGGTCGAAGATACACGCGGTCTTGTGCGTCAGGTCGGTGAGACGACCGTAGGCAAAGCCGTGCGTGTTGTCGTGCATCGCGATGGCGGCACACAGACCGTCCTGGTTACTCTGGGACGTCGTGAGGATGCCGAACGGGCCGAGCAGGGCGATGAGGAAACGTCTGAGGCTCCAACGGAAGAGAACGCTGCTATTCTGGGCCTGACCATTTCGCCACTGACGGACACGCTACGTACGGATCTTGGTCTTGAAGAGGACGCCGAGGGACTGGTTGTAACCGAAGTGGATGAGGCCTCTGAGGCGTTTTCCAAAGGGTTGCGCGCCGGTGATCTGATCACCGAGGCTGGACAGCAAAAGGTAACGTCGATTGGAGATTTGGAAGCACGCATGGAAGAGGCGCGTGAGGCCGGGCGTAAATCGCTGTTGTTGCTTGTACGTCGCGGTGGCGACCCCCGCTTTGTGGCGCTGAGCCTGGGCGAGTAACGCAATACACCAAACTTTGTGACAAGGCCGGGGCAATGCCTCGGCCTTTTCCGTTCCACGTGGCGCTGAAAGTAAGTGAGCCACACGCCGGGGAGGCGCATGGCTCTGGTACAGGGAGAGGCCAGTGGACAGATATCGGGGATGATTCTCTGGCCCCCTACGGTAACAACTAAGACATTAGCTATTTTGGCATGTGCCGTATGTGAAGGAGGTCACAAGGTCAGATTAAGTCGGATTCGGCCAGTTCTTTCAGGGCGTTGAAGTCCTGGATCATCAGTCCGCCGCGGGATGCCTCGACGACATTGTCGCGTTTCCAGGTGGAAATCGTCTTGGATACAGCCTCGCGCGTGGCACCGACGAACTCGGCCAATTCGCTTTGGGACAGGGTGATGCGCATTGCGGGGTCGTCCTGAAGGGCAGACAGATGCAGCAATTTGCGCGCCAGACGAATGGGCATCGGCAAGAACACTTGTTCGTTTAGCTGTGACCCCATCCAGCGCATGCGCAGCCCCGCCAGACGGATCATGTCGACGGCAAGATCGGGATGCTGGCGGATCTGGTCCATGACGTCGCTGCGGCGCACGCGCAGCACACTCGATGGCTCGGCCGCTGCGATTGTGGCGGTACGCGGCCCGCTGTCAAACAACGCGATTTCGCCAAACACTTCGCCCGGCTTCATAAGTGTCAAAGACAGCTTGCGCCCGCTCATCGCAAGGAATGAAACCTCAAGCGTACCTTCAGAAATCACATACAGCGCATCGCCTTCGTCCCCCTGCTCAAACAGCACCTGGCCCTGATCCAAGGAAATCTCGGTCGCGAGTGCCGAAAGCATAGCCCTGAGTCGGTCTGATGCCTCGGACAGGAATCCGCTGTTTGGGAGTGCCTTCATGTGGTTGAGGGGTCTCCGGCTGCTGGTATTGAGTGGTGCCCCAATGTTCCACAGCCGGGCTATTATTCCAAGGTTTTTATTGGTTTGCCTGATTGCGCGCTGTGTGACGGCTCAATATGAAAGCAAACGCATAAGCTGCGCACCGATTATCAGTGTTCGCCTATTGGTGGTCTGGATCATCCATGTAGCGTTGCAACAGACTGAACTGAAGCATCAGGAACGCCATCAGCGCGATCGGAAAGGCGAAAGTTTCAATTTTGACCCACAGGTCCGTCGACATGGTTCGCCAGACAAATTCATTGGCAGCGGCCAGAACCGCAAAGCAGCCGCACAACCGGCGGGTCAGGATCATCCAGCCCTCGTGGCGCATCGGCAGCATATCTTCGAGGACATAGGCCAGGTAGGATTTCCCTTGCAGAAGGCCAATTCCAAGGATGACCGAGAAAAAACCGTAAACCAGCGTGGTTTTCATCTTGAAGAACCGCTCATCATTGAACCAAGCGGTCAGGCCCCCAAAGAAGATGACCATGAAGGCGGTGAATATCTGCATCCGGCTCAGTTTGCCGGTCAGGACCCAGAGGATGCCCATGGCGGCCAGCATCAGCGGGACGAAGATGATCGTCGCAATGATAAAGCCTGAATATTCAATGCCTCCGATCAGAAAACTGTCGTCACGCAGGCGTAGGTAGATGAAGAAAAAGGCCAGTGGCGGCCCAAGCTCTAACGCTTGTTTCAGAAATGGATTGATTTCTTTTTTGCCTGGCATGTCGGTTTCCTGATTTTTACCCGCCCATTTCAACTATTACGGCGCCCAATGCAATCAATGCCATCAGCGCGACCCGTCTTGGCCCCACAGTTTCTTTTAACACCAGCCACCCGATCAGCGCCGCGAAGACTGTCGAGGTTTCTCGCAGAACGGCAGCTTCGCCGACCTTGTCCAGACGGGTCGCCAGCATGATTGCTCCGAAGGACATAGGGGCGATGATGCCTCCGGCCAAGCCCCGCAACATTAGTGGGCCAACGGCAGGGCGGTTGATCATGGCGCGCCATCTGAAGAAGGCGTAAATCGGCATCGCAAAACCGTCGATCATGAAAAACCACGCCAGAAAGGTGAACGGGTCGGCGGTGGCCCGGATACCATAGGCGTCATAAGTGGTGTAGAGCGCGACGAACAGGCCGGTTGCGATGGCCAGTACCAGCGCTATGCCCAGCGTTTCCCGGTTGGTTTCCAGAAAACGCAAATTATAGGCGGCCAGGCCGAAGATACCGGCCAGCAGAACCAAAACGCCAAACCATTGAATCCCGGTAAAGGTCTCGCCGAAGAGAAGGTAGGCGCCAATGACCGTGACAAGGGGGCCAGTGCCGCGTACGACCGGGTAGACGACAGTGTATGAACCCTTTGTATATGCCATCGCCTGAAGGACCTTGTAGGCGATGTGGATCACCCAGACCACGGCGAAGATGGACCACATGTAGGGTTCAGGCCACGGCACCACGAAAAAGGCAAAAGGGGCGGCCATCAGGCAATAGCAGGCGTCGATTGCCCCACGGGACAGCCAGGGATCGTGGCGGCCCTTCTGCAGCGCGCCAAATACAGCATGCAGGAAGGCGGCCATCAGAGCGAGGCCAAGAGCCAGCTGATGACCCGCTTCGGTGCCTTCGAGAGAAATCAGCCAGTCGCTCAAATGTCAGTCTTTTCGCTGGGTGGAGAGGCCGGGGGTTTTCCACCCTCAGACCCCCGGAGGATATTTAGGGCCAGATGAATGGGGGATCAGGTTCGGTCCAGGCCAGTGAGGGCGGCGGCGAACTCTTCAGGGTCGAAGGGGGCGAGGTCGTCGATCTGTTCTCCAACGCCGATGGCATGGATTGGCAGGCCGAATTTGTCGGCCAGTGCAACCAATACGCCACCTTTGGCGGTGCCGTCGAGTTTGGTCATCACCAGGCCTGACACGTCAGCGAGATCGCGGAATGTCCGGACCTGGCTCAGCGCGTTCTGGCCCGTGGTGGCATCCAGCACCAGCAGCGTGTTGTGCGGGGCGGTCTCGTCGATTTTGCGGATTACGCGGACGATCTTGGCCAGTTCCTCCATCAGGTCCGCACGGTTTTGCAGGCGACCGGCCGTGTCGATCATCAGCAGGTCTGCGCCGTCTTGCTGCGCGCGGGTCAGGGCGTCGAAAGCCAAGGAGGCCGGGTCTGACCCCTCTGGTGCGGTCAGCACCGGCACGCCGGCGCGGTCGCCCCAGACCTGGAGCTGTTCGACGGCGGCAGCGCGGAATGTGTCCCCGGCGGCGATAACGACCTTTTTGCCCGCAGCTTTGAACTGGCTAGCGAGCTTGCCGATGGTCGTGGTTTTGCCGGACCCGTTGACGCCAACGACCAGCACGACCTGCGGACGCTTGGGGTAGATGGGCAGAGGCTTGGCAACCGGTTCCATCACACGGGCGACTTCCTGGGCGAGCAATTGCTTGATCTCTTGCGTGGAGAGTTTCCGGCCCAATCGCCCCTCGGCCATGTTGGATGTGACCCGCAAAGCGGTGTCGACGCCCATATCCGAGGCGATCAGCAGTTCCTCTAGCTGCTCAAGCATATCGTCGTCCAACGTACGACGGATGACGGCCTTGGCTTCGTTCCGGCCAAACAGGCGTCCCAACACCCCTTTGGATGGCGCGGCCTCAGGCGGGGGCGGAGCAGGGGTTGGGTCGACCGGCGCGGGTTCAGGTGTTTCGACCGGCTGTGGCACAGGGGCGGGTTCAGGTGTCTCTGGCACGGGCTGCGGAATTTCGGGAACCGGTTCCGGCTGCGGCTCAGGCTCGGGGATAACTGGATCGGGGGCGGTCGTTTCCTCGCCACCGTCTTCGACGATGGCATCCAGCCCCTGTTCGAGGCGGGACGAGGATTTGAACAGCTTGTCCTTGAGCTTTGAGAAAAACGCCATTTTTAGTCTCCGCAGGTGTTCCTCTCACCTAATGCGGATTTGCGGCAGTTGCAAAGGGTCACAAAAGCGCAATCAACAGCCCCGCTTGCGCGCCCCAGTAGAGGATCCAGATCATATAGGGCGTGATGCGTAGCGCCGGATGGCCGTCAGGCAGCAGAAACTTTTCAGTCGCCAGAATCAGGTCCGACGCGATGAAGGCCAGTGCGGCGGGCAGGGCCCAGCGTAACGCGCCCGCCTCGGGCAAGGCGAGGACCGTAATGCCCATGCCAAGGATGATCGGGATATAGCCCAGAACCGGTATCTTGAGGTCACCGGCACGGGGGGCGAGCAGGGTTGCAGCAACGATCCCGAGGATGATCAGCGACCAAAAGATGCCGGGCTTGTCGAAGATCAGAGCGGTGTCGCTGGATGGGTGGCTGAGGAACAGAGCGATATAGGCCAGGTGGCCTGCTGCAAATGCACCAATCCCTGCCATGAAGGTCGAGTCCGTCTCGCGTGATAACAGCGCGTCGCCCAAGGCGCACAGGACTAGCGCAAGGGTCAGTAGCATGGGGGCGCCACTTAAGACAGCAACCAGCGCCAGTAGCGCGACAGAGGCCGTCTTGAAGAGGGATCGCAGGGGGCTGGCCGGGCGCGGTGACATCGGCAAATAGGCCAGCGCGCTGGCGGCAGCGATCCAGAAAAAAGCGGTTGTCATCAAATGTCCCCCATTTGGCTTTTTTGGCAGCATCACCGGGATCGCCATTACAACTCAAGCGGTGACGTTAAGGCAGCCGGTTTTAGGGGATTGTCTGTTGGCGATGCTGACCGGCATCTGTCAGAATGTTCCCATGCTCAGGCGTATTGCGATTCTTCTGACACTTTCTGCGCAGACGGCAGCGGCTCAGTCAGCTTTGTCTGGGGCTGAATTCGACAGTTATACGCGCGGAAAAACCATGTTCTATGGGTTTCAGGGAACGGTTTACGGCGTCGAACGCTATTTGCCCAATCGCCGCGTGATCTGGTCTTTTCTGGACGGCAATTGCAAAGAGGGTGTCTGGTACGAACAAGCGGGCCAGATCTGCTTTGTCTACGAAGACCGGATTGACCCGCAATGCTGGGTCTTTACCAAGTCTGACGGGGGCCTGATCGCCTTGTTCGAGGGCAACTCGGACGCCACCGAACTGTACGAGGCCGAGGACATCAATGAAGAAATGGTTTGTCTCGGCCCTGAAGTCGGGGTCTGAAGGCGCATTCGGCTAGAACAGCGAGCCCTGGTCCGGTGCATCTTTCTTTGCTGACTTCTTAGGGGCCGCCGGTGAAGTCGTGGGCTGGCCCGTATTCAGCAGACCATCTGCGAATTCGATCTCGAATGCGCTGTGTTTTGACGCCTGTTTCTTGGTTGTCAGAACCTCGCCTTCAGCTCGGACCACAGCGTAGCCACGCTGTAACGTCGCCTTGTAGCTAAGTGTTTCACGCAAGCGATCAGCGGCGTCCAGCTGTTGCCGCATCCGATCCAGGCGCGTGGCCTGTGCCGCGTTCATACGGTCGGCCAACCTGTTGATATTCTGCTTTTGTTGTTCGATCTCTCTGTGGATTGGGCGCAGAGACAGACGGGATGACAGGTTGCGTAAGGCCTCGTTTCTGGTCGAAACGAGATTGCGCAACGTCGAAGGGCGCAGATGTGCAGACAGCTCGACAACTTGCAGACGTCGGTTCTGCACGCCGCGATTTAGTGCGGGTGCCAGCCGATCCGCAATTAAGTCAAGGCGTTGGCGTGGGGTGTTCAACAAGCTATCCGGGCGCGGCAACGCGCGTGACAGGTCGCGAAGCCGTTGAGAGCGTCTTTGAACCGCGTCCGTCGCTGCACGAGAAAGGCGTGCACCTTGCTCACCCGTCCAGGCCAGAAGTTCCATCCGAACCGGCACGGCAAGTTCAGCCGCGGCGGTCGGGGTTGGCGCGCGTCGATCCGAGACGAAGTCGATCAGCGTTGTATCCGTTTCGTGACCCACGGCAGAAATCAGCGGAATGTCCGACGCGGCAATCGCGCGTGCAACGATTTCTTCGTTGAACCCCCAAAGGTCTTCGATCGATCCGCCACCCCGGGCGACAATGATCAGGTCGGGCCGGGGCAGCGAGCCGCCCGGCGTCAGTTTGTTGAAGCCGTCGATGGCCCGCGCAACCTCGGGTGCGCAGTTGGAACCTTGTACAGCGACAGGCCAGATCAGCACCTTGCGCGGGAAGCGATCCCGCAGGCGGTGCAGGATGTCCCGGATCACAGCGCCAGATGGTGAGGTCACCACGCCAATGATCTGCGGCAGGTACGGCAGAGGCTTTTTCCGTTCGGGCGCAAACAGACCTTCAGCCTCGAGCTGTTTCTTGCGCTTTTCCAGCAAGGCCATAAGTGCGCCTTGCCCGGCGACCGCGACCTCATCGACGTTCAGGTTGTATTTCGATTGCGCGCCAAAGGCCGTCAGACGACCGGTGACGACAACCTCAAGACCTTCTTCCGGCACCACGGATAGGCCCGAAACCTGACCTTTCCAGGTGGTGCAGGCCAAAACGTTCCGGTCGTCCTTGATGTCATAGTACAGATGCCCCGAACGCGCCGTAAACACGCGTCCGACTTCACCGCGCACACGGATTCGCCCAAACGTGCCTTCGAGCGTGCGTTTCACCTCACCCGAGATGTCCGAAACGGTATATTCTGGTGTGTTTTGGCCCGGGATCGGGTCATCAAGCAGGTCGGACATTTCAGCGCCTTGTGTCAAATGCCCGGCCAGCTTAGAACGCCCGGAAGGCGAGGCCAAGCAGATCGGAGACCTTAATGAACATCCTTATTCTCGGCAGCGGCGGGCGCGAACACAGCCTAGCCTGGGCGGTGATGCAGAATCCCAAATGTGACCGACTGATCGTGGCACCGGGAAATGCCGGGATTGCCCAAATCGCTGAGTGCGCGGCACTGGATGTCGAAAACGGCGGTGCGGTTGTCAGCTTTGCCGAAGAGAATGCGATTGATTTCGTGATTGTCGGCCCCGAGGCGCCCCTTGCCGCTGGCGTCGCGGATCGTCTGCGTGAAGCGGGTGTGCTGGTCTTTGGCCCGTCGGCAGATGCGGCGCAGCTGGAGGCCTCAAAGAGTTTCACCAAGGAAATCTGTGACGCATCTAACGCACCGACTGCGGCCTATGCGCGGTTTACCGAGGCCGAGCCTGCCAAGGCTTACGTCCGCAAACAGGGCACGCCGATCGTGGTCAAAGCCGATGGTTTGGCGGCAGGCAAGGGTGTGATCGTCGCCATGGACGACCAAACCGCGCTGGAGGGCATCGACGACATGTTCGGCGGCGCTTTTGGCGGCGCGGGGGCCGAGGTGGTGATCGAAGAGTTCATGGAGGGCGAAGAGGCCTCTCTCTTCGTCTTGTGTGATGGCGAGGACATTCTGTCCATTGGCACGGCTCAGGACCACAAGCGCGTGGGAGAAGGTGATACGGGCCTGAATACCGGCGGTATGGGGGCGTATTCCCCAGCACCGGTCCTGAGCGCCGAGATCGAGGCGCGCGCGATGGAAGAGATCGTGCGCCCGACCATGGCCGAGATGAAGCGCCGGGGCATGCCGTTTCAGGGCATTTTGTACGCGGGACTGATGATAAAGGACGGCCAACCGAGGTTGGTCGAATACAACGTCCGCTTTGGTGACCCGGAATGCCAGGTTCTGATGATGCGGCTTGGTGCCCAGGTTCTGGACCTGCTTCATGCCGCAGCCGAAGGTCGTTTGAGCGAGACGCAGGTGAACTGGGCCGACGATCATGCGATCACCGTTGTGATGGCGGCACAGGGGTATCCGGGTTCCTACGTAAAAGGATCTGCGATCAAGGGCTTGGATGCGCTACCAGAAGACAGCAGCAACATGATCTTTCACGCCGGCACCAAGGCTGTTGATGGGCAGGTTCAAGCCGCAGGCGGGCGCGTTCTGAATGTGACTGCGCGTGGGGATACATTGCAAGAGGCGCGCGACCGGGCATATGCGATGGTTGAAGGTGTGGATTGGCCCGAAGGCTTTTACCGCCGCGATATCGGCTGGCGAGCTCTTTGAGTGGTTGGTAGGACAGGGGGCTTTGCCCCCTCGGCCTGCGGCCTCACCCCCAGGATATTTTTGGCCAGATGAAGAGGCGGATCAGCACTTGAGTGCGTTGTTCAGGCTTTTGTGGCCGGTAAACGCGCCGAGGTCGCGGGTGGTCCAGTCGTTTTCGTAAGTGACGCTGATGACGCGTGTCCAGTTGCCGTTGGCGAGGATCAGTTCCGGAGTGCCGCCGCAATCGCGTAGACCGCCGGAGATGAAATCTTCTCCAATGCGGTGATTGGTGAGATTGGGCAGCGATGCGATTTCGGTCAGTTTGCCGTCTGCAAACCGCCAGATGCGCAGGGTTTTGGCCAAGTGAGGGCGATCGACATAGGCGATCTCGACGTTGCCATCGCCATCCATGTCGGCCGCTCCGACCGGAGCGAGCCAGCGAAAGCGGGTTCCGATGTAGGGCGTAGCGGCGATCAGGCCGCCGCCATTGTAGATTGCAAGCCGTGCACCTTTATCACGATGGCTTTCAACCACCAGAGCTTCGCGACGCCCATCGTTGTCAAAATCAATCAGGCGCGGTCGGATATCTTCGAAAACGCGATCTTTTGGCAGCCGGATTGTGTATTTCGCCCATTCCGGCGCGTATTGCAGGATCAGAGCGCCGTATTCGATCTGATCACCAAGTACCCCGTGCGGGTATCGCGCAGTGGGTTCCGAGTACTCCGCCGAACCCAACGGTTCATACTGCCATGGCTGCTGAGATCTTGTCTGGCTCGGACAGATTCCAATTGCGATCGCGGCAGCCGCGATCGCTTTGAAAAGCATCAGATCTGCTTTTCGGGCATTTGAACAACCAGCCCGTCCAACTCATCAGTGACCTTGATCTGGCAGGTCAGGCGCGAGCGGGCCGGGTCGGGTTCAAAGGCGAAATCCAGCATGTCCTCTTCCATGTCGTCCTTGGCCGGAACCTTCTCGACCCAGTCGGGGTGGATATAGACATGGCAGGTCGAACAGGCGCAGGCGCCGCCGCAATCGGCCTCGATGCCGGGGATATTGTTGTCACGGGCCCCTTCCATGACGGTCAGGCCGCTGGCGACTTCGACTGTATGTTCGGTACCGCCGTGCTCGACATAGGTAATCTTTGCCATTGCGTGCGTCTTCCTCTTTCGCTTGTCGAATTCTTCCATAGTGAAGGCATTTAGGTCTTTCCAGCCTCATTTGCGACTCGTCACGCCGCCTATGGACTTTCCTTGCGTTTGTTCTATTTTTGTTCTCATGATTGCGTTACCTACCCGCCCTGTGTCTTCGGACCGGAACTGGCCGCGCCCGCCCGCGTGTCTGCCCGCCAACCGGTTGAACGACCCGCCCGAGGGCGCGCTGGTGGCGGTCGCGGGGCTGGTGATCCTGCGGCAGAGGCCCGGGACGGCCAAGGGGGTGATCTTTGTCACGCTCGAGGATGAGACCGGTATCGTGAACGTGGTGGTCTGGCGCAAAATTTACGAAACCTTCCGCCGGGCGGTGATCTCGGGGCGGCTGCTGCGGGTCACGGGCCGGATGCAGCGGGCGCATTCGGTGACCCATGTGATCGCGGAAGAGGTTGAGGATATCTCGGGCATGCTGGATGTGCTGGTGCGGGGGGAGGGATAGGTCCGCTATGCGGGACATGGCAGCCACTTGGTTTTCGAAATCAAATGGCCGCTATGATCTCACCTATGCAGCTGCGGTTGCTTCTATCTCAAACAGCAATCCGGGGATAGCGAGGCGTGTGACACCCAGCAAGGTCATGGGCGGGGCGACCCGATGCGGGCCAAAGCGCATCCCCAGCAGATCGAAGTTCTTCAATGCCTCATCCACATCAGTGGCATAGACGCCCAGCTTGATGACATTACTCAGATCCATGCCAGCTTCTTTGATTAAGGCTTCCAGATTGTCCAGGGCCAAATTGATCTGCGCACGCATATCGCTAGGGTGCTGGGGCGCGCCGTTCTCGTCCACCGCTGTCTGCCCTGCGCAAATGACCAGACGTGTCGTGCCTTTGATCACCTCGGCCTGATTGTAGCCAAGTTTGAGCGACCACTCCCAGGGATTCACTGCTGTCCGTTCCATGTCGAATTCTCCATTTTTTGCTTTTCTGGAAACGGTTTAAATCAAAACAGTGACAAAAGTTGTCACCGTTTGTGCTATCGTGTCAGAATGAATGTTCGACTCAGACATGAAAAGATTGTGCGGACCCTCCGCCGAAACGGTACATCCACTATTGATGCCCTTGCTGATGAGGTGGGCGTGTCCCGCCGCACTGTCCTTCGTGATATCAGCGCGCTTCGGGATGAAGGCTATGTGATCCATTCCGACGTGGGGCGGGGTGGCGGCTTGCAGCTTGATCCGCAATCCATGCAGACAACTGCCAAGTTATCGGTGCCAGAGGTCTTTGCACTGCTCATCAGCGTGGCAGCCATGCGGGCGGCGGGAAACCTTCCTTTCTCGGAGCTGGCAGATGCCGGACTAGCCAAGATCGAAAAGGCCCTGCCCGCAGACAAAGTGCGCGACCTGCGCGCTTTCTTGGACTGCTTACACATTGGTCAATTGTCCCCGCTGCAAGACCTTTCGGATTTGGATAAAATGGATGCTGAGTTGCTTCCCGCCGTTGAAGCGGCATTCTTTGGACGCAGGCTCATCTCGTTTGAGTATCGCGATGCAAAAGGACGGCGGACCCGCCGCAAAGTGGAGCCACAGGCAATGCTGATCCTGCCCCCTTTATGGTACCTCGTGGGCTGGGACCCGGTAAGGGAGGATTTTCGGCATTTCAGGATGGATAGGATCAGTCTTCCAGCAGCCGTGGAAGGTACTAGCTTTCGCCGCCGCTATGTTCCATTTGAAGAAGACGTCTGCCCTTACAGTGAGCTGCAAAATGACCGGCAAAGCAGTCATCCATCGAACGCGCAGTATTGATTAAAATGGGCTCGGACCAGACGTTCTAAGTCAACAATAAGGAGAATTGACTTGTTTGTTGAAGTGTTGAAATGGGCCGTGGTGATATTCGGCGGATTCTCAGCCTTCAACTGGTATACCGCCTCTTACCATCTACCTAAGCAGGTGACGAACCGTGAAGAGGTGATCAGTGGCCGGGGTAAGCTTGCAGCGGCATTTGCGTTCTTAGCAGTTGGGTCACAAGCCCTCCTGAATTTTTTGAGCTAGTTCACAATGTGGAGGCGTAGGGCTTTGAAATGGTTGGCTTTGGTTTTTGTTCTTTCATATCTGGGACTCGTATTTTTCGGTAACTTTTTTGAAAAGACGGATGAGCTATCGGCAATAACTTGGGTGTTTATCTGTGCCCAGACAATATCGTTATTTTTGCTGTTTGTGGGAACGCTCCTCCGCGTGGTCCATTGGTTTAGTTCACAATAAGGAGGGTGGAGGCGTTATGATTAATCAAAAGGTCGCCCTGAAGGTTTGCTATATTCTCAGCGCAGTAGCTTACCTAGTAGCGGTCAGGTACACGTTACCAATAGAGTTCTTCGGCATTGAAATCCCCGACGTCGACTTCCTCCCAAAGCCATACGCCTCCCACGAGAAACCAGTATTTTACGTGGCCTTGATCCTGGTTGCTGCCTTCTTACTGATGCGTAACAAGTTTTTAGCCGACATCAAGAACTCAAAAACTGGGTAGGAGTGCTGATGAAACGGTTGTTTTGTCGGATATTTGGTTACAAGTGACGTGCACGTTGGATTACTGACGCTCCTTTTCTTAAATGTCAGCGTTGCGGAGTCGGTGGGGATACTTAAGGCAACGAAGTTCACAATAAGGAGCAGTCATGAATAGGCGATCGATCGAGTTCGCGGTTTTGTGCGTGATGGTTGCGGCCATGGTTGTAGTCAGGTTGGCAACTGGTGCTTCTTATCTCGGTGTCGACTTAGCTTTTTCATTGGTGTTCATAGCTTTGGCTTACCTCTACTACTTCAGAACAAATGGTGGGACGTAGAGAGCGATAGAAACCCATGGACAGTTTACAATAAGGAGCGCCGATGTTTGCTGTGCGGACTAAGCGGACCTTGGTCGGTTTAACATCAACACCCCCTGGGTTCGCTTCACAACACCCCTAAGACTTGACCAGCGCCTTCCGCGTCACTGGGTTATGATTTCCGGTCCCATGAACGAATTGGGCAGGAATGTAGATAGGAACGGAACATAGGTAACGATGATCAGGAACACGAACAGCACGGCCAGGAGCGGCAGGGCTGCTTTGACCACGCTCATCATCGGCATTCCGGCAACGCCCGAGGTGACGAAGAGGTTCAGGCCGACCGGCGGGGTGATCATGCCGATCTCCATGTTGACCACCATGATGATACCCAGATGGATCGGGTCGATGCCTAACTCGATGGCAATCGGTAACACCAGAGGCGCCACGATGACCAAGAGGCCCGAGGGTTCCATGAACTGACCACCGATAAGCAGGACGATGTTTACGACGACCAGGAACATCACAGGCCCAAAGCCCGCCGACAGCATCGCATTGGCGACCTGTTGCGGGATTTGCTCATCCATCAACACGTGTTTCAGGATCAGCGCGTTGGCGATCACAAACAGCGGTGTGATCGTCAGTTTGCCGGCATCAAACAAGGTCTTTTGAGTGTCCGGATGCACAATCGCGGTGAAAACTGCCCAAGGCTTGCTCTTCAGGGGAATGCGTGGGCCAGCAGGCGCGTCTTCGATCACAGCGGCAGCGAACAGGCTACGGGTTTTGGGGGCGGCGAGCGGCCCCATTTCTTTGTAGACAAAGGTGGCGATGAAGAAGGCATAGATTGCGGCCACAGCGGCGGCTTCGGTGGGGTGAAACGTGTTTACCAGAAACCCATGTGGTGAAGCGAATTTGCTTATTGCGACCTGGCGAGTTTGGGTCGTTCGTCAAGTTTGGTTTGGATTTCCCATCCGGTCACGAATAACAGTAATCCGGGGACTTTTGCCTTTCGTGCGCACTGCAGTCTAAAGAAAAAGGGGTCAAAACGGCCCGATGCCGCACAGACGAAAAAGAACCGTTCCGGATTGGCTAACGGCGGAGTGAGCGCGCGCCGTAAGAACCGTTCCAAACCTGATCCAGGTGGGGCAGTCGAAATGATGCCGCGATTGCTCCCACATCAGCATCGAGCCCAGACTTTTTGATGCTGCGGCATACGCGAGTGGCCGGGCAAGGTATCAAAGCGGATCCACGTGCGCAGATATTTTCCCGTACTCGATTGCGAAGATCGGGAGGCACCATTGGATGCCTCCCGAGTATTGTTTTTTTACTGTGACATCCCGCCTTCGGTCGAGATTTGTTCTTCCACGTGAGTTTGATTGGTTATGTCCGATCCCCGCGGAGGATAGTCCTTGAACGTAGACAGGTGGTTCTGAACGATCTTAGCTGCAGGACCGAAGGCCCACATTTTGTTGCCCATCCACCGGGTATACATCCCCGACTCCTCGGCCGCCTTTTCATAAGGATCACGGCGCAAGTTGAATAGAAGCGGAGCATTCAGTTCCTCTTTGGGTCCAGCCCACCCTTCGGTTTGAATTGTGAAATGCGCTTTCCAGTCACCGTGACGTACGGCCTGCAGGTCCGGCCCCTCGTAGTAGACGATTTCTTCGCGACTGCTGTCGCTTGCGCCGGTCAAGAACGACAACTGATTGTAACCATCAAGATGCACCTGATAGCCTTCGTGACCCTCTAACAAAGCACCCGGCAAGTCATCCGGCCCACCTGCAGCCGCGACCAGGGTTGGCATCCAGTCGAGACCGGCAAAGATGCCATTACTCACGGTTCCGGCGGGAACTTTCCCGGGCCAGCGAATAATGGCAGGCACGCGGAAACCGCCTTCCCAGGTCGTGCCCTTTTCGCCGTGGAACGGCGTTGTTCCCCCGTCGGGCCAAGTCATGGTTTCGGGGCCGTTGTCGGACGTGAATACAACAATCGTATTGTCGGAAACGCCCAGTTCTTCCAGCCGAGCCATGACTTTTCCAACGTTGTCGTCAAGTTCCTTCATCACCACATCTTGCAATCCACGCCCATCGCCGAGCATGTCTTCGTATTCAGGGCTCAGGTGTGTCCAGACATGCGCACGCGCTGGTGCCATCCAGACAAAGAACGGAGTGTTACTTTCAACCGCGCGGTTGATGAAGCCCAGTGTATGGGCCGTCACTTCGTCATCCAGCGTCTTTTGCCGTTCAGGCGGAGCGGGGCCATCGTCGATGATGCGTTGCTTGCCGACCAGACCCCAGCGCGGGTCTACCGTTTCATCAACCGTATCTGTCGCATAGGCGTGGATGATATTCCGAGGACCAAAAGTGTCGTTGAATTTCTGATCTTTGGGCCAGTCCGGATCAGACGTGTATTCCATCGCGTTCAAGTGATAGAGCCAACCCCAATATTCGTCAAAGCCTTTCACTGTTGGCAGAAACTTGTTCATATCGCCCAAATGGTTCTTACCGAATTGGCCGGTCGTGTAACCCAAGGATTTCAGCATGTTGGCCAAGGTGGGATCGTCATCACTCAGACCCTTTTCGGGGTCTCCGGGTAGGCCGACGGTATGCATCCCGGTACGAACCGGCAACTGCCCGGTGATAAAAGCCGAACGCCCCGCCGTGCAGCTTGGCTGAGCATAATAATCCGTCAGGCGCATGCCATCCGCTGCCAGTTGATCGAGATTGGGGGTTTTGATGCTTTTAACCCCCTGATGATAGCTGCCAAGACTGGCCCAACCCACGTCGTCGGCCATGATGACAAGGATATTGGGTTGGTCGGTTTCGGCTAAAACAGGCGTAGCACAGACCGAAGCTGTGGCCACCGTTGCCGAAAACGCAATGGATCGAAGGTTGAACATTTTGACCTCTGTGGAAGTGGAAGGCGATACCGATGCTGGGAATATCGGAAGGTTCATCAGGGATAACGGTCGAAACTTTAATGCTGCAACATAGCTTTACTAGGATTTCACATTATGAAAGTTAAAAACCGATAACTGAGATGATATTGACCGCACGATGAATGAAAACGCATTAACTGCCTTTCTTACTTTGGCTGAAACTGGCAGCTTCCAACACGCGGCCCGCGTGATGGGTGTCTCCAACGCGTCGTTTTCCCGCTATATCGGGCAAGCCGAGGACCATGCCGGGCTCGTGCTGTTTCATCGAAGGCGCAACAGCAGTACGCTGACGCGGGCGGGGCAGGAGTTTTTGCCTATCGCTAAGGCTCTGCGGCAAGACCTGGATCGCTATGCGACGCGTGTCGCCAGTTTGCGTGACGCCGGACCTGGCACTTTTCTGATCGGTTGCGGGCCTCTGACCACAAGATCTCTGATCGTGCCCGTCCTGCGATCTGTGCGGCAGGTAATGCCCGACCTTCGATTCAGAATACTGGTGAGCGCCTACGCGCGTCCGCTCGACTTGTTGCAAGCGGGGCAGTTCGATGTGTTTCTGGGCGATCTGACCTACACACCGGATGCCGACAATGTCGAAATCATGGTGATGGAAAAACGGCAAATTCAGTTTGTTGCGCACCCCGATCATGAAATTCACCAACGCGGCCCACAAACAATGGCAGGTGTTTTCGACTTTCCCTTTGCATCACCGCATCTTCATAAACACTGGAGAGCGACCCTGATAAAGTCACTTGGCGGCAACACCGAGGCGGTCAATAAGGTCAATGCCCAGCCGAATATTGAATGCGACGACTACAACTTTTTGACCGGATTATTGGCAGAGCCAGACTATATCGTAGGAGGGATGCCAGACACTTTTTCAGAACTGATCAGCACAAAGAAAGTCAAACCTGTTTCGATGAAGCAGAGCCTTTCATGGAACATCTGCGCGGCGCGCAAGTCCCAAAACACGTCGACTGCTCTTGAACTGTGTTGGAGTGAACTGGCCAAACACCGGGCGTGACCAGTGATGTGAAGAACAATAAAAGACGCCCAACTGGGACGTATCGTGGTTCGACTAAGACGTTTTCGCGAGCTCAGCTAGCTTGCCAAAGTTTCGCATTACACCGCAGAGCGGCTTTTGATTGAAAATGGCCAATGGCGGCATTGCTGCGTACTGCGCGAATTCGCAGTCCTACAATCGCTGCAGGCCGACCGAACGGCTGACTTCTCCGCCGCATGGCGGGACCAGGAACTACACAGTTGCAGAATATTTGATGCGGCCTGCGCTCACAGCATAAAATCGAATGAACACATTGATCTCAAACCAGCCATTGAAGCCAATCGCCAATATCTGACTTTCTATTGATTGGACCCGCCCATTGCCCCATAGAGGTGGGGCGCAGGGTGCTTGTCGGGCCACGCGCTCAAAGGGCAGGCAGCGAAAGCCAAGCGAAGGGTCCTAGTGAACTTCCCCCGGCAGACAGCATGCGCAACGGGGACCCATGTCACTCCAACCTCCGAACTTACGGGCCGCTCCAGCGGCCACAGACCAGGCAGGCCTGCGCGCCATAAAGCGCGCCGCGTTGTTCCTGATGGGTCCCTTCTATTTCTTCTTCATCGCCTTTGTTCCCCTGCTTTGCGGTAAACGGCGAGGCTTTCGCGGTTGGTACTGGCGGCAAGTCAAACGCGCATGTTCGCGACTCTTATGGCTGTTGAGCATCCGGACAGACATTACAGAGGCCGACAGGGCCACGCTGGCCGTCGACACCGGCAGCATCATCGTGATCAATCACCGCAGCCACCTAGATGGCTTTGTTCTGATGGACGTGGTGCCCGACGCCAAGTGGATCACCTTCGCTGCCAAAAAGGAACTGTGCGACGCAGCCCTCCTGCGCCGAGGATTTAAAGGCGCGGGCCTGGTGGAGATTGACCGCAAAAGCGGCACGGTGGCGCTCGAAACACTCACGGCTGCCGTGCACGCAATGCCCGCGCGCTGCTCAGTCGTGCTTTTCCCTGAGGGCACGCGCACTAAGTCTGAAAGTCTTGGGGCGTTTAAGGCGGGTGCGGTGATGGCTGCGCGCGCTACTGGCCGTACAATACGGCCCATCGTCATCCACGCCTCGGACCGCCTGCTGCCCCGCGGCAAACACTTACCCAAAAGCGGAACGATCCGCGTCGAGGTCTTGCCCTCATTCGAATGCGATCTTTCCGCATCAGTGGACGAGGATGTCGCACGCCTGAGAAGCGACATGATGGCAGTTTTTGATGATTGGGTAGGTCGGTAGTTCTTGAAGGCTCATTTTGCGCAGCGCCAGACGAAGGACTGGAATGATACTGCTCATTGTCAGCTTTGCGCGCATACTAGTCACCCTGACGCATTGTAGCATTTGGAAAAACGGGCTCTGAGAGGACCTCGGAGCAATCGCGGCATCCTGTGATATTGGACCGCGTCAAAGTCGGGTTGTCGTTGTGGTTGGGCATGGCGGATCGGAGGATCAGTCACGGGAACACCAATCTTACCTGTCATTCGGGCACTTCACCCAGCCTGGAACGAAGGCCGTATCGTTGGTCAAAAGCACCCGCTCAAACCAAAACACGCCTGGGCAATCCGAATTCGCCTCGAGCTTGTCGGCAACAATCGCGATCTTGCACTCTTCAACATGGCAATCGACAGCAAGATTCGCGGCAGTGATCTGGTGAAGATGGTCGATGTTATGTCATCGGGGCAGATCAAGGCACGCACTTTCGTACTGCAAAGCAAGACGCAGAAACCTGTGCGCTTTGAGATGCCGAGGGCACCCGTGCCTCTGTCCAGAAATGGATGGAAGATGAACTCATGGCCGATTCAGAATACCTTTGGCCTGGCGGATTCCACGAAAGATCACACATCTCGACGCGTCAAATATGCGCGGATTGTTCGAGGAAAGTTTACATCGATCGGCCTGGAAGCAAGCGCAAACGGAACCCATTCAATGAGGCGCAAGAAAGTCACCCAAATCTAGGAGAAAACCGGCAACCTCAAAGCGGTCCAGCTCTTGCTAGGCCATACCAAGATGAACGGTACAGTCCGGTCTCCCTTGTCCCAAGAAGTTACTGCAATTGCATTTCTTAGTCTGGTCGTCATTTTGTGGATCAGTGTCGGAATTAGTGAACTCTCTCCTCGTACTTCCCAAGTAGCATAACTTTGACAGCAAACGTCGTCAGTCACAGAAGGCGGCAAACGGGCCCGACCCGGGGCTATGTGTGGTTACCGAAGGGAGTTGATCATGGCGAAACTACTTGATCCGTTTCAGCTCAAGCACCTGACGCTGCGCAACCGCATCGTCAGTACATCTCATGCACCCAACTATGTCGAAG
Organism: Ruegeria sp. YTSC230; assembly: GCF_059609665.1. NCBI lineage: Bacteria > Pseudomonadati > Pseudomonadota > Alphaproteobacteria > Rhodobacterales > Roseobacteraceae > Ruegeria > Ruegeria sp. YTSC230. The sequence continues at coordinate 243,306 of NZ_JBXWMC010000001.1, forward strand.
ACGGTCACCCTCGAGACCGATACAGGCTGTATCACGAAGAGAAGGCTAAGGGGGGTGTAGCCCTGACCATGATCGGCGGGTCAACCAATATTGCCCCCGACAGCCCTTCGGTTTTTGGCCAGCTCTATGCTGGCAATGACAGTATCATTCCGTGGTTCCGGAAGCTTACGGATGGCGTTCACACGCACGGGGCCGCGGTCATGTGCCAGATCACCCATATGGGGCGTCGAACCGCTTGGGATGACGGTCATTGGCTGCCGGTTTTGGCGCCATCCGGCGTGCGCGAGCGCGCGCACCGTGCCTTTCCCAAAGCAATGGAACAAGAGGACATTGAACGAGTGGTCTGCGATTTTGCCGCTGCGGCGCGACGTTGTCAGCAGGGCGGGTTCGACGGAATCGAGCTTCTGTCCCATTCGCATTTGCTGGGCCAGTTTCTTTCTCCGCTTACCAACCAACGCGACGATGCCTTTGGTGGAACGTTGAAAAACCGCATGCGCCTGACCCTGCAGGTTTTGGATGCGGTGCGCGCAGAGGTTGGTCCAAAGTTCATACTGTCCATGCGTATCACCGGCGATGAGTTGATAGAGGGCGGGCTTAGCGCGGCGGATTGCGTTGCCGCCGCCCGGATGCTGGAAGACAGTGGCCATGTCGACCTGCTCAACATCCTGGTCGGGGCGCCCTACGATGACCTTGGTCTTGCTGAATGGGTGCGCCCAATGGGTCTGCCAGCTGCCCCGCATATTACTGTGGCCGGGCGCATCCGCGAAGCCGTCAACTTGCCGATCCTGCATGCAGGCGGCATCGCGGACATTGCAACGGCCCGACACGCGGTTACCGGCGGTCATGTCGATCTTGTGGGCATGACGCGCGCCCAAATGGCTGATCCTTATCTGGTCGCAAAACTGGCGCGCGGGGAAGAGAAACGTATCCGCACCTGTGTTGGTCTCGGGTATTGCGTAGACCGCGTCAATCAGGGCAAGCCTGCCGTGTGCGGACACAATGCCGCCACCGGGCGGGAGCAAACTTTACCCCATGTTATTCCTGCCAGCCGCACCCGAAAGAAGGTGGTTGTCGTCGGTGGCGGGCCTGGTGGGCTGGAGGCGGCGCGGGTCAGTGCCTTGCGCGGTCACGATGTGGTTTTGTTCGAGGCATCAGATCGACTGGGCGGGCAGCTTGTTTTGGCAGCCAAGGGGGGGACACGTAGGCAGGTATGGGGTGTTGCCGATTGGTTGATTTCCGAGGTGACCGCCCTCAATGTTGATCTCCGCATGAATACCTATGTCGAGGCCAGTGACGTGCTAAGAGAACTCCCGGAGTTGGTCATAGTTGCTACCGGCGGATGGCCCGAGCCATTATCCATTCCGGGCGGCGATCTGGCGCTCTCCAGCTGGGAGGTTCTGTCCGGAGAAGCACGTGTCTCGGGCGAAGTTCTGTTGTTCGACGAGGTTGGAGACCATCCCGCGGCAGTCACGGCCGACACGTTGGCAAGGGCCGGCCACAGCGTCGAACTTGTGACCCCCGACCGTGCGCTTCTGCATGACCTTGGCCCAACAACCTCCGCCGTTGCTTTGCGCGATCTGGCAGCAAACGGGGTGACCTTTACCTGCCTCCACGAACTCGGTGCTCTAAGCCAAGAGGGAAACCGGGTGTGCGCCAGCCTGCGCAATATCTTGACCGGTGATATCACCAAGCGTCTTGTCGACCACGTGGTTGTCGAACATGGTCTAATCCCGACGGACGCGCTCTATCACGATCTAAAGCCAGGTTCGCGAAACCTTGGGCAGGTCGATCACAAGGCGCTGATCAATGGCTCATTCCCGTTCAGTGACGAAGAGCCGGATGGCCAGTTCTATCTGGCTCGAATTGGTGACGCGATCGCAGGCCGCAATATGCACGCCGCGATTCTAGACGCTTTGCGTATTTGCTGTTTAGCCTGAACTGCGCTCGGAGTATCTTTCATCAGTTGCTGCGAAAGCGGACGTTCAGACGGAACGCAGCGAATTTCCGCTCTCGGCTGGTGGTGTTTTTTTCAGCGGCTGCGAAGAGCAAATAGTTGACCTAAGTGCCAGAAGATCGAAGGGCGGATTCATCCGCATAGCGGACTTTGCATCGCTCCTTAAGGGCTCAACGCAGCCGTTCTCTGCGGTGAGACATAACAGGTCCTATAAGCCCAAAGCAGACCTATTATTCCGCGGCATTATCCAACATACCGGTTGCGAAACTGTTAGTCCCTGCCTCTACAAAATCTACCATTGAGTGGATAGGGCGATCCATATGCCCGCAAACATCAGCGCTCCGCCAATATTCACCCATGTGTGCCAAACAGCATACCGATAAGGCATAGTTTTTTGGGCGTAAAAAACCGTTCCAATGACGTAGGCGGAGGACCCAGCCAAAATGCACCACAATGTTGTGATGGGTACATTCGTGAGGTCTGGAAGGGCGCTCAACCCAATTGCGCCCAGTCCAAGGTAGGATGCAGTTGACCATCGTGACTTGACCGCTTCGTTCGTGATCTTGTTCCAGATGGCCACGGCTGTCAGCCCCCAACAAATCCACAGCAAGGCCATCGTCCATGTCGTGCCTGCCAAGACGAAAAACGGTGTGAAGGTGCCCGAGATGCTGGGGTAGATCGCTGCGTGATCAATGCGCCGCATCAGCTTGCGCCCGTGGTGCCACGTGGAAAAGTGATAGGCGACGGATGCTAAGTTGGATGACAGCGCACAAAGAACGTAAACCACAACCGCGAGAACCAGTTTAGGTTCGAGGCCGAGGATTGATTTTGAAAGAAGTACTCCCCCGGCCGTCAGGATCGCTACCAGCCCGAACGCATGGACGGCAATGTCGGCATGGCGGTGCGATCGGATAGGGCTAGGATATGTCGTTTCCGTCATTTTGGTTCCGGGCAAAGGTTTGTCTCGCGCTACATCCAGACGCGTGGAGTGTCTATGCTTCCGGCGCGTCAGTTCTCGGCTCTACGACAGATGACTGCCCCGTCCTCTATCTCGCCTTTGTTCTTCAATATGTCCAACGTCCAGTTTGTGTTGTTCGCGAGTGCTGCACGAGCCAAGTAAAAAGCATCGGTCAAGGTCGGCGCTGGGCTCATAGAGGACATTGGAACAACGTGCCTTAACGCTTAAACAACACTCCCTGCGCCTGCTTGTCCCTGTGATCGCCGCGCAGCTCGGCGTGTAACGCGCGCCCGGATTGAACGCCCGGACGGGCACTTACTGTCTCAAGCCACCGGGCAAAGTGCGGTTTGTCCTCCAACACCTGTTGTTGCCCTTCCCACAGGCTTGCCCAGCCCCAGATCGACATATCCGCGATGGAATAGAAATCGCCCGCGACATATTCGTTTTCGGCCAACCGCCGGTCCAATACTCCGTACAGCCGCCCGACTTCGGCGCGGTAGCGGTCCTTGGCATAGGGCAGGTCCTGCGGTGGCTCGAGGTTTGGCGCGTATTTCAGGAAGTGATGCGCCTGACCTGCCATTGGACCGACGCCGCCCATTTGCCACATCAGCCATTCCTCGACCGCGATCCGGTCACGTTCGGTTTTGCCATAAAAGCGCCCTGTCTTGCGGGCGAGATACATCAGGATCGCGCCGCTTTCGAACACCGAGATAGGTGCGCCATCCGGGCCGTCCGGGTCAACGATGGCAGGCATCCGGTTGTTGGGCGCAATTTTCAGGAACTCGGGGTCGAACTGATCACCCTTGCCGATATTGATCAGGTGAGTGGTGTAGGGAAGGTCCATCTCTTCCAAAGCGATGGACGCCTTCCAGCCATTCGGCGTGGGCCAGAAATACAGATCGATCATGGTGCCTCCTCAGGTTGAGGCGATCATGCGGTATTCTGCGCAATCGGCAAGAGGCGGTTACGAAAGCGTGACACAGGGCAACCGGGCTTGACGGCCATGTACACGCGGCGTATTTGCATCGCAGAAGCTACGTGGCGATTTGTTACCGGATTGCGGGCCACGCTAAACAACACCGCTAAAAGGTCAGGATGAAAGGCCCCTTTCGCTTGACCGCGTCTGGGGTTTTTTTGATGCCCTTGCCAGACAAGGGTCGAGAGGAATGAGATGAGCGAGAGCTGGAACAAACGCACCCAAGCCGTCCATGGCGGCATCCGTCGCAGCCAATACAACGAAGTCAGCGAAGCAATTTTTCTGACACAGGGCTTTGTCTATGAGACAGCCGAACAAGCCGAGGCGCGGTTCATCGAATCCGGCCCGGATGAGTTCATCTATGCCCGCTATGGCAACCCGACCGTTTCGATGTTCGAACAGCGCATCGCGGCGCTGGAAGGTGGCGAGGACGCATTTGCCACAGCATCCGGCATGGCTGCGGTGAACGCGGCGCTGACCTCGATGCTACAGGCGGGCGACCATGTGGTGTCGGCCAAGGCATTGTTCGGGTCCTGTCTGTATATCCTCGAAAACATCCTTTCCCGTTATGGTGTGAACGTCACCTTTGTTGACGGCACCGATCTGGACGCTTGGAAAGCGGCGATCCGCCCTGAGACCAAGGCGGTTTTCTTCGAATCCATGTCAAACCCGACGCTTGAGGTCATTGATATCGAGGCGGTTGCCAAACTGGCCCATGCGGTTGGCGCGCTTGTCATCGTGGATAACGTCTTTTCCACGCCCGTCTTCTCGCGCGCGATCGAACAGGGGGCGGATGTCGTGGTCTATTCCGCGACCAAACATATCGACGGGCAGGGGCGTGCTTTGGGCGGCGTCATCATTGGCACCAAGGATTTCATCCGGGGTACGGTTGAGCCCTATCTGAAACACACCGGTGGTGCGCTGAGCCCGTTCAACGCTTGGGTCATGCTGAAAGGTCTGGAAACGATGGCGCTGCGCGTTAACGCTCAGGCAGAGACGGCACAGACCATTGCCGAAGCGCTTGAGGGGCATCCGGTGCTGGAACGGACGCTTTATCCGGGTCTGAAAACCCATGCGCAAAATGCATTGGTCCAAGCCCAATTGGGCGGCAAAGGCGGAACAGTTCTGTCGCTGGACATCAAGGGCGGCAAGGACGCGGCGTTTGCGTTCCTGAACGCGCTGACGATCCCTGTCATCTCGAACAATCTGGGCGATGCCAAGTCAATCGCAACACACCCCGCAACGACGACGCACCAGCGTTTGAGCGACGATCAGAAGGACGAATTGGGCATTACACCGGGCCTGATCCGCTTTTCCGTAGGATTGGAGGATGCGGGCGATCTGCTTGCAGACATCAAGCATGCGCTGGACGTGTCGCAACGTTAACTAACGGCAGCGGTTTACTGACAACCGGGTCGAAACTAGGTGAAAATGACGTAAGTCGTGCGATTTTCGCCGAATTTCGATCCGGGCTGTGTTTTTCAGCGTATAAAGCTACACTGGAAAGCAAGCCGAATACAAACAAGGTTCGGCGACCAACCGAGGAACCCGATCGATGAACGTGCACCCCCGCGACATTGAGGACACGCCCGACAATGACGAAGCCGCAGCCGCGCTGAAGACGCTGCGCAAATGGGCCGAGTCCGCAACCGAGGCCGAGATCAGCCAGCTCGACCCGGCGATTGCGCGCCTTGTGCCTGGTCTGGTGCCCGTGAATTATCCGTCCCTGTCGCGCGAATATCCTGATGGGTTCACGGTCGACAGCGCGTATCGCGCGACCTTGCCGGATCTGCAGAATGGCCCGTCCAGTCTGATCCGGGGTGCAAAACAGCAAATCCAGCATGTTGGTATCTCGAACTTTCGCCTGCCGATCCGCTTTCATCGCAAGCGCGGCGATGACCTGACGCTGGAGACCTCGGTGACCGGGACTGTCAGTCTGGAAGCCGAAAAGAAGGGCATCAACATGTCCCGGATCATGCGCTCGTTTTACAAACACGCCGAGCGTACGTTCAGCTTTGAAGTCATGGAGGCCGCGCTGGATGACTATATGACCGATCTGGACAGCTTTGACGCCCGTATCCAGATGCGGTTTTCCTATCCCGACCGTGTGCAAAGCCTGCGGTCCGGTTTGGAAGGGTACCAGTATTACGACATCGCACTTGAGCTGGTTGAACAGGGCGGAGTGCGCCAGAAGATCATGCATCTGGACTATGTCTATTCCTCAACATGTCCCTGTTCGCTGGAACTTAGCGAGCACGCACGCGCAACACGTGGACAGCTGGCCACACCGCATTCGCAACGTTCAGTGGCGCGGATATCTGTTGTGGTCGACTGCGACACGGATTGCCTGTGGTTCGAGGATCTGATTGCCTTGTGCCGCCGTGCCGTTCCGACAGAAACGCAGGTGATGGTCAAACGCGAGGATGAACAGGCATTTGCCGAGCTTAACGCGGCCAATCCGATCTTTGTCGAAGACGCTGCCCGTTTGTTCTGTGCCGAATTGCTGGCCGATCACCATATCGGCGATTTCCGCGTGGTCGCAAGCCACCAGGAAAGCCTGCACAGCCACGATGCGGTGTCGGTTCTGACCGAAGGTCCGACCTTTGTGTCACCCAGCCTGGACCCGCGGCTGTTCACCACCCTGTTCCACGTCGGGTGACGGGGCAGGGTGGATCAATAAAGTATCATTTTTAGACTAAGAGCGGTTTTCCGCCGCAGCGCGGCAATTCATGCTGCATTTGCACGGTCGTTCAAGTAACACTGGTGTGGAATGCAGCCGTGGCAGGCGAATTCCTGTTCGTACGTCTGCCACTCTGAAAGGAAGCTGAGACGTGCGACGCTCAGGACTTCGTGACTGCTTGATCCGCCCGAAAAATCGGGACGGGCAGCTCAATTCACTCTTTTGCAGGCTGCATCGCTTTCAGAGGAGAACTAAAGTATGAATCCAATTTCCCAACCGCTGGAATTTCAGGCTGCGGCCATCCGAATGGCCGGCTATGCGGTTAGCAACCAAATGAAAATTATGCAGATTTTGACCCGTTCGGCGATGGAGCTGCCGTTTGTGTCGGTTAGTGCCTTGCACGCGTCGGCTGCTGCTCCGGCCCCGGCTGCACCCTCGGCAAAACCCGCGCCCAAGGCCAAACCGGTCGCCAAGGCAAAACCTGCGTTGGTGGCCAAGCCCAAGCCTGTTGCCCGCAAGAAAGCCGCCGCAAAACCCAAGGTCGAATCACCCAAGCCGACCGCGCCCAAAACGGTGGCTGCTGTAACCAAACCCACTCTGGTTGCAGCCAAATCGACCGAAGTTGCAGAAAAGCCTACCGCCAATCCTGCCGTCGCCAAAGGGCAGCCAGCGGCCAAACCCGCAGCGGCAGCCAAATCAAAGCCTGCCGTTGCTAGAAAAACACCTGCGCCAAAACCGGCAGCGGTTGCCAAGCCGAAACCTGTGGCAGTAAACACCACTGCGCCGAAGACCCCGGCCAAACCGGCCGCACCCAAGCCGGTCGCGGCGAAACCAGCACCCGGCAAGCCGGTCGCGGCGCAGCCGGCGCCTGCAAAAGCCGTTGCCGCAAAGCCCGAGGTGGCACAGGCAACTCCGGCGCGTCGCCCGCGCGCCCCGTCTAATCCGCCCGCGATGCCAACAACGGCACGCAAAACGGACGGGTAAAACCCGACACCGGCTTGACACAGTCGTGCAGGCGCGCCAACGCTGCGCCTCATGACGGATATGCGCCCGGTTGGATATGTGATTGGCCTATTGGTCGCCATTCTTGGGGCGACCATGCTGTTGCCTATGCTTGCGGACTTCATCGAAGGCCGAGGCGAGTGGCACGTTTTTCTCGAAAGCGGCGTCATCACGATTCTGACCGGCGTCGTTCTGGCGATGAGTTGCTCGAACGGAGTCGGCGAAGGTCTGACGATCCGTCAGACCTTTTTACTGACCACAGGGGTCTGGGTCGCATTGCCATTTTTTGGCGCCATTCCGTTTCTTTTGGGCGAGACCGAACTGCGCTTTGTCGATGCGTATTTCGAGGCGATGTCGGGCCTGACGACGACAGGCTCGACTGTGATTTCCGGCCTCGATAACCTGCCACAGGGGTTGCTGCTTTGGCGTGGCCTGTTGCAATGGCTGGGCGGCATCGGCATCATCGTCGTGGCCATGGTGTTCCTGCCCGAGCTTCGCGTCGGGGGCATGCAAATCTTCCGCTCGGAAGGGTTTGAAACTATGGGGAAAATTCTTCCGCGGGCGCAAGAGATCGCGGGCCAGATTTCCCTGATCTATGTCTTTCTGACGATTGTTTGCGCGTTGGTCTATGCAGGTCTGGGGATGGGCTTTTTTGATGCCGTGGTGCACGCCCTGACGACGATCTCAACGGGCGGGTTTTCAAATTATGACGCGTCCTTTGGCACGTTTTCCGGCCCAGCAGAATATGCGGCCGCTGTCTTCATGATCCTCGCTGCACTGCCTTTCGTGCGCTACGTCCAATTCGCCAATGGCAATACGAGGTCCATTTTCCGCGACAGCCAGATACGGACCTTTCTGGCGACCATTCTGGTGCTAGTGGTCATTATGGCGGTCTTTCTGACCTCCGTTTTCCCGCATCACTGGGAACAGGCTGTTCGGGAATCCCTGTTCAACATCACCTCGATCATTTCGGGTACCGGATATGCCAGCGTCGATTACATGGGCTGGGGCAGTTTCCCGATCATGATGTTCTTCCTGATCGGTCTGATTGGCGGCTGCGCGGGTTCAACCGCCTGTTCCATCAAGATCTTCCGGTATCAATTACTGTTTGCTTCGATCAAGACCCAGATCCGCCGCATCCGCTCACCTCATGGTGTTTTCAAGCCGCAATATGATGGCCGTTCGATTGGTCCAGACGTCCTGACCTCGGTTATGAGCTTCTTCATGTTTTTTGTGCTCTCGTTGGGCGTGCTGGCCTGGGCGCTGGCACTGACAGGATTGGATTTCATAACTGCCGTCTCCGGGGCAGCCACAGCGCTGGCCAATGTAGGTCCGGGGTTGGGGGATCAAATCGGACCGGCTGGCAACTTTGCAGGGCTCAGCGACACCGCGAAATGGTTGCTTTCAATCGGAATGCTGGTAGGGCGGCTTGAGCTTTTGGCCGTTTATGCACTCTTCACTGTCCAGTTCTGGAGGAATTGATGAAAAGACCCCTTGGTGCGCAGATTTCGCATATGCTGCGGGATCGCGGAGTGGATGTGATCTTTGGTATTCCCGGCGTGCACAATCAGGAAATGTATCGCGGGATCGAAGAGGCCGGAATCACCCATGTGCTGGCCCGGCACGAGCAGGGGGCAGGGTTCATGGCCGACGGCTATGCCCGTGCGACCGGCAAGCCGGGTGTTGCATATGTCATCACCGGACCGGGGTTGTGCAATATCATGACACCGATGGGGCAGGCCTATACGGATTCTGTCCCGATGCTGGTGATGTCCTCGTGCCTTGATGAAACGCAAGGCGTGCACGGGCAGTTGCACCAGATGAAAAACCAACGCGCTGCGGCTGAAACCGTGACTGACTGGTCGCATCAGGCGAATACGGCGCAGGCAGCCTACAATCTGGTCGAGCGTGCTTTTGAGGAGTTCGAACTCAACCGTCCACGTCCAAAGCACATTCAGGTGCCGATTGCACAGCTTGAGGCCGATGCTGATCCCGCACTGTTTCCCAACCAACCTGGTTTGCGCTCAAAAGTTCTGCCGCCGGACTTGGCTCCGGTAATGTCCATGCTGAACATCGCACGGCGCCCGTTGTTTATTCTGGGTGGTGGTGCGCGGTCGAATCTGTGGCGGCAAATCCTGACGCAGTTGGGTGCGGCCTGTTTTACCACGTATGCCGGGCGCGGAATGGCGGGGTTGGGCTATGCCTTGGACTACGGAGCCATGTTGCCACGACCGGGCAGCGCCGATGTTATCGCTTCCGCCGACCTTGTGGTCGTCGTGGGCGCGGAATTGGGCGAGGTCGACCTGTGGCGAAATGCATTGGGCCACACGGGCAATCTGGTGCGTATAGATGTGGACCCGAAGGTTCTGTCCGATCACCATCGCGCCGCAGTGAAATTACAGGCTGACGGGGAAAGCTTTGCCCATGCACTTTGGGCGGCTATAGACCATGTTAAACCTTCGACGGGCTGGACAGCGGAGGAAGTCGCTGACACGCGCCGCCGTTGGCGGGCCGAAGTGGATGCGGAACGACCGGGTATCGTCCCGGTGCTGGATGCCCTTCGCGCGGCGATGCCCGGCGACACCATGATCTATTCTGACATGACCCAGTTCGCTTATGTCGCCAAAGAGGTTTGGGATATGGGCTATCCCTATCACTGGCACCATCCGACCGGATTCGGCACGCTTGGCTATGCGCTGCCGGCCGGAATTGGCGGGGCTGTGGCGCGCCGAGGTAAGCCTACAGCGGTGATCGCCGGGGACTACGGTTTTCACTATACGATGCAAGAGCTTGGTGCAGCAGTCGAACTGGGCCTGTCTCTGCCGATTATCCTTTGGGACAACGGAAAGCTCAAAGAGATCGAGGACAGCATGGTCCGAGGTCAGATCGCCCCAAATGCGGTTGTCGCGCGGAACCCGGATTTCTGCAAACTCGCCGAGGCCTTTGGCGCGTTGTCGTCTGCGCCATCAAGTTTGCCAGAGATGCAAGAGGCGGTTCGGTCGGCCTTTGCCGCACCCGTTCCGACGCTGATACGCATCACGCCGGATATCCTTTAGCCAACAAAAAAGCGCCGCTCAGACGAGCGGCGCTTTGTGCGATTTGGCGCAGAGATCAATCCCAGCAATGAACCAATACGGTCATTCCGGTCGCCCGGCGGCTGAGTTCATTGGGCGAGATTTGCGCCGTCGGCTGACCCGATTGACCGGACACACCCGCCTTGGCCAGAACTTCGTTCAGACTGGTGGCCGTTGCAGCAAGGCTGACGGACGCGGGCAGGGTGCGTCCTTCGGTCGGGGTCGGCAGCAGCATGCCAACAACCTGGCCATTGCCGTCAAAAACCGGTCCGCCCGCATCGCCGGGCTGGGCCGCCAATGCCAGACGTTTCACGCCGTCTTCCCCGTTCAGGCCGCGCACATCAGCGATCTGACCAAAGGTGAGTGTCGGTGCGCCCAAGGCGCCTTCATACGAGAAGCCCGACACCGCGATCTGAGATTGAATACGCGGCGCATCTGCGCTGAATTCTGCCACGTTGACCGGAACCAGATTGCGGCTGGGGCGCAGAACCGCCACGCCCAGATCTGCATCTGACAAGGCGACCTGGAACTCCTGATCGTCATCAAGCGTGATGCGTGTGCAGCTGTCCGCTGCCTCAAATACGGTCAGGACCGTGCCGCTGGTATCAGCAAAGAAGCCCGAACGGGACAGGCGCGGTGTGCGTACCTGCAGTCCGGACACCAGATCAATCCGCTGCTCGGCATTGGCACCCGCTGCGGCGTCCAGCACGGTGCCAGTTGCGGTAAAGCTGGCCGTCATTGCGGCCAGCACTCTGGCGCGCCGGGCATCGTCACCCTCGGGCCAAACCAGTGCAAAGCCTTTGATCTGGCCATCGTCCAGCCGTGCTTCGCTATAGGTCACGATCCCCTTACCGCGCCCTTCCAGCGTAAAGCTGTCGCCGCGCAGCTGCCGTGGGCCATCGAGCGGAACGATTTCCAGCGATTGCAGCACCTCATAAAGGGCGCGCAGCGTGGCTTTGTCGCCTTTCTGACTGATCAACAGGGCCTTGGCGTCCAGATCGGTTGTGCTTTTGAAGTGAACAAACGGGGCCTCATAACGGTCGAATGCGATGACACCCAGCGGCAGATCCAAATCGATACCGGCCTGCGGGTCGGAGTAACGCTCCATCCCAACGCTCAGAAGGGGGGCGTTAAAGTCGTCAATCAACGCCTTGCGCTGTGCGGTCGTCAGAACGCCGGTTGCTTCAAAGCCGTTGAACCGTTGCCAGTCGCCCATGGAGCGCCGCGTGCCTTGGCCAAATGCGCCATCGATCGTTGAATTGTAAAAACCTGCGGCCTGCAGGGCGGTTTGCAAATTCATGCGTTCCTGCGTGCTTAAAAGGCGCTCGCTTTGCAGCGCTTGTGAACGTGTCTCGTCCGAGGCCTGCGGTGTTACGCCAACAACCGGCTGTTCCGGCTGAGGTTCAACTGGTGGCGTCACGACACCCCGGTCCAATATGTTCTCTCCGACCGGCCAGAATTGCTGACCCAGTGCACTAGAAAACGCGATATAGCTGTCCGCAGGGATTTGCCCCTCGGCGCGGTAAACGCTTAGAACCTGTTCCGCGTCGTTGCGCAAATAAGGCCCGATAACAATGGCATACCAGCCAGAGTTCAATCGAAACCCGTTTACGTCCGGCAGGGTGCCGGCATAGGCCCGCGCACGTTCCTGCGCTTCGCGCAGCGAGGGCTGCGCTTCGACCTGCACCCAGACGCCTGCGTCCTGCTGTGCAAAAACAGCGCGCGCGCCGATGAGAAAAAGAAACAAAATTGCCGTAAATATGCGAGTCATTGTCTGCCCGTGTCTGCAGTGTTTTATCTTTGCCGGACCCTACGCGAAACAACGTACCGAAAGCCATGCCCGGAATACGGGGAATTTCCAGTGTGGCTGCGCAGTGACAGCATAGGCTTTGCCGCCCGTTGACGCCCAACGGCCCCTTGCATAGGAAGGACAAAACCCAACGGAACCGGGCGCAGTGGCGTCCAAAGGGAATGTCATGACCGACCAGTCCAGCGCACCACGTTCTTTTCAAGAGATTATCTTGCGGCTTCAGACCTATTGGGCCTCAAAAGGCTGCGCCATTCTGCAGCCCTATGACATGGAGGTTGGTGCAGGTACATTCCACCCGGCGACCACCTTGCGCGCGCTAGGGTCGAAAACCTGGGCCGCAGCTTATGTGCAGCCTTCGCGCCGCCCGACGGATGGGCGCTATGGTGAGAACCCCAACCGGTTGCAGCATTATTATCAGTATCAAGTGCTGATCAAACCCAGCCCGCCGGATTTGCAGGACCTGTATCTGGGCTCGCTTGAGGCGATTGGCATCGACATGAACCTGCATGACATCCGGTTTGTCGAGGATGATTGGGAAAGCCCCACCCTTGGCGCATGGGGTCTGGGTTGGGAAGTTTGGTGCGACGGCATGGAAGTCAGCCAGTTCACTTATTTCCAGCAGGTCGGCGGCCATGATTGCGCACCGGTCTCGGGCGAGCTGACCTATGGTCTGGAACGTCTGGCGATGTATGTATTGGGCATCGACCACGTGATGGACATGCCGTTCAACGATCCGCAGTCACCAAGCCCGCTTTCCTATGGCGATATCTTCAAGCAGACCGAAGAAGAATACGCCCGCTGGAACTTTGACGTGGCCAACACCGAAGTGTTGTTGCGCCACTTCGAAGAAGCCGAGGCTGAGTGCGCCGCCATTCTGGCACAAGAGCATGACGACCCGAAAACCGGCAAGCGCATCATCATGGCCCACCCGGCCTATGATCAGTGCATCAAGGCCAGTCACGTGTTCAACCTGCTGGACGCGCGGGGCGTGATCTCGGTAACCGAGCGTCAGGCCTATATCGGCCGCGTGCGGGCTTTGGCGAAGCAATGCGCAGACGCATTCCTGCTGACCGAGGCCGCCGGGTTCCTGGCCTAATGCGCCGCTCAGGCCAGTCCGGGCAGCAAGACCTTAAGGCCAGCCGCGATCATGCTGATTGCGATGGCCGACAGGATCATGCCCATGAACCGGCTCATGATAACACGAGCATTGTCAGACAGACGTTTGGCAATGGCTGCGGCGTTCCAGAATGTCACGAACAGCAACAGCAAGACGGCCAGGAAAACGCCAGCGTAAACAATGGCATCTACCGGTTTATGGATGTGACTTGCATACAGGATCAACGTGGTAATTGTGCCCGGTCCGACAAGGATCGGAAAGGCCAGCGGATAAAAGGCAACCGTATCAGGTTCAGGATAGGATTGCCGTTCCCCCTCGGTTCCGTGATGCGACGTGCTGGGCTTTCCGTTCAGCATATTCAGGCCAATCATCAGAACAACCAGACCACCCGCGACGCGCAGGTCATCGACGCTGATGCCGAACAGGCTGAGCGTTTGACTTCCCACAGCCGCAAACGATGCGCCGAGGATCAGGCAGTAGAGCGCCGTCTTTGTAGCCACTTTGCGTTGCTCAGCCGGGGCAAGGCCGTCGGTGACGCTAAGAAACACTGGCAGGTTCGTGATTGGATTCATGATCGCAAAAAGCGCTCCGAAGAATCCTACGGCAAGGGTGCTGTCCATTTCAAAAGTCTCTTTTCGGCCTGTAATCAATTGGAACCTGTCCTATTTTTACCGATCGTGAAAGAGGCATCGTGAGCAAAAGGAAAAGACAATGACAGGAAAAGTGCTTGCGATCATAGTGCTGATCTCGGCGGCAGTAGCCGGTTTTGGGATGTATTACCTGCAGATCTACGGATTTTATTATGACGTGGAATCCAAGCCCGGGCAGGATGTCATGTTGATGACGGAAGGGGCCGAGGCGCCCACGCCTATATCCTACAGTGCGTTTCAGGCGATTGACGCGGACAGCTCACCCATCCGCTACCGTGCCTGTTTCGAAACGGATATGACGCTTGCGCAGATTGAGGAAAACTATGTCGCGGTCGAGAATGCAGAGCCGCTGACCGCGCCCGGATGGTTCGATTGCTTTGACGCCGTGGCGGTGGCGGATGCCCTGAAATCAGGCGAGGCCAAAGCCTTTCTGGGCGCAAAAAACATCCACTTTGGCGTTGACCGAATTGTTGCCGTTACAAATGGCGGCAAAGGCTATGTCTGGCACGCGCTGAACAATTGCGGCGAAAAGGCCTATGACGGCACCGTGATTGGCGAAGAATGCCCGGACCGGCCACAGAATTGAGGATAAGATGACCGCCGAGACCCTGCAGATACCTGATTTCCTGACCGCTACGTTGGGTTTTGCGGTGTATCTTTTGGGGGTAGAGATCAATGCGCGCGTCGCCGCATTGCGCCAGTTTAACATTCCCGAACCTGTCACGGGTGGCCTGCTGGCCTCACTGGTCGTGCTGATATTGTATCTGGCCTTCGATCTTGAGCTATCCTTTGACCTTGCCACACGGGATTTTCTGTTAGTGGTGTTCTTTGCGGGCATCGGGTTAAACGCGCGACTCTCTGACCTGATATCAGGCGGCAAGCCTCTGTTTTTACTTCTGATCCTGACTTTGGCGATGATTGTTGCGCAAAACGGGATCGGGGCAATTGGGGCGTCTATGTTCGGGTATCCGGCGCAGGCTGGGGTTCTGTTCGGCTCGGCATCTCTGATCGGCGGGCACGGAACTGCGATTGCCTGGGCCCCCGAGGTTGCCGAGGCCACCGGCCTGGACGGCGCAACTGAGCTAGGCGTTGCCGTTGCAACACTTGGGCTTGTTCTGGCTGCTTTGGTTGGTGGACCGATAGCGCGGCTTCTGGTCGAAGGGCGCAACCTCAGCCCTGCACGCCCCGACGAGGATCACACAGTGGGGCTTCCCACTGACGGCGATGACGTGTCCAGCAAAATCGATCATCTGTCGATCATGCGCGTTCTCCTGTTCCTCAACCTGGCGATCATTGCGGGGTATTCGCTGGGCGAGGCGATCAGCGCTGCCGGTTTGAAGCTGCCGCTGTTCGTGCCTTGTCTCATCATGGGCATCGTCATCGCGAACCTGCGCGCATGGCTTGCACCCAGCCGCCCACCAATTGAACGCACCCCCTCGCTGGCGTTGATTTCGGAATTCTCGCTGGGTGCGTTTTTGGCCATGTCATTAATGAGCCTGCAGCTTTGGACCATCGCGGAACTCGGCCTTGCCATTGTGGTCATCATGTCGGCCCAGACCTTGTTCGCAGTGGCATTTGTGATCTGGGTTCTGTTTCCTGTCATGGGCAGCAATTACCGCGCCGCCGTTCTGGCCGCCGGTTTCGGAGGCTTTGCCCTAGGGGCCACCCCGACTGCTATTGCAAATATGACCGCTGTCACCAAACGATATGGCCCATCGCCTATTGCTTTTATCGTATTGCCCCTTGTATCCGCATTCTTTGTGGATATCGCTAATGCCATCGTCATTCAGACGATCGTTAATTTCTAAGGACCGAATATGCCCGACCTGCTGATCGAATTGTTTTCCGAGGAAATCCCCGCGCGCATGCAGACCCGTGCCGGCGAAGACCTGAAAAAGCGGATCACCGATGGTTTGGTCGAGGCCGGTTTGACCTACGCATCTGCTGCTACGCTGACAACGCCGCGCCGCCTGACGCTGGCGGTCGAAGGGTTGCTTTCGGAAAGCCCCATGATCCGCGAGGAACGCAAGGGTCCGAAAGTCGGCGCGCCGGACAAAGCCATCGAAGGTTTCCTGCGGGGCGCAGGTCTGACCCGCGATCAACTGGAAGAGCGTGAAACGCCCAAAGGCGCGGTTTATTTCGCCACCGTCGAAAAACCGGGCCGTCCCGCTGCCGAGATCATCGCCGAGGTACTCGAGGCGACGATCCGCAACTTCCCCTGGCCGAAATCCATGCGATGGGGCAATGGCGGTCTGCGCTGGGTGCGTCCGTTGCACTCGATCCTGTGTATTCTGACCGATGAGGCTGGCGCGCAGGTCGTTCCGATGGAGATCGAAGGCATCAAGTCCGGCGATACCACGGAGGGTCATCGTTTCATGGCCCCGGGTCGGTTCGCCGTGTCGTCCTTTGAGGATTACGCTGCCAAGCTGAAACGCGCGTTTGTGGTGCTGTCGCCTGCGGAACGCGCAGAGCACATCTGGAACGACGCCCAGAACCTTGCCTTTGCGGCGGGTCTGGAAGTAGTCGATGACAAAGGCCTGCTGGCCGAGGTCGCGGGTCTGGTCGAATGGCCAGTTGTTCTGATGGGGCAGATCGACGATGAGTTTCTGGAACTGCCTCCCGAGGTTCTGCAGACCTCGATGAAAGAGCATCAGAAATTCTTTTCCGTGAAGAACCCCAAAACGGGCCGGATTGAGCGGTTCATCACTGTTGCGAACCGTGAAACCACCGACAATGGCGCGACCATTCTGGCAGGGAACCAAAAGGTTCTGTCGGCTCGTCTGGCGGATGCCAAGTTCTTTTGGGAGAACGATCTGCGCGTTGCCAAATCGGACATCGCCCAATGGACCCGCGCGCTGGAGAATGTGACCTTCCACAACAAGCTGGGAACTCAAGTCGAGCGGATCGACCGCATCGCGGCGCTTGCCCGCGAATTGGCCCCGGTGACGGGCGCGGATGCCGATCAGGCCGAGAAAGCCGCTCGTCTGGCCAAGGCCGATTTAAGCTCCGAGATGGTCTATGAATTCCCGGAACTTCAGGGGCTTATGGGTCGTTATTACGTCGAAGCCGCCGGCGAGGACGCCGCCGTGGCCGCCGTGGCGCAGGAACATTACTCGCCGTTGGGGCCGTCGGATGATGTGCCCACCGCGCCGTTGTCAGTAACTGTGGCGCTGGCCGACAAGTTGGACACGCTGACCGGGTTCTGGGCGATTGAGGAAAAGCCCACGGGATCGAAAGACCCGTTTGCCCTACGCCGCGCGGCGTTGGGCGTGACGCGATTGATACTCGAAAACGATTTGCGTCTAAGATTGGATCGGTTCTTTGATAGCCAGTTGGTTCGGGCAGAGGGTGCCATCAATGACGCGTTGCCGAAATCAGATGTCGAGGACCTGCTGGAAGAAATCGCGGATCACGGCGTCTTCGGTGCAGCCTTCAAAGCGGTCAAAGACAATCTCGGCGACAAGCCGACCGCTGAATTTCTGGGGTTGGAGAAGAAAGTCCCGGACGCGTCCGACGATCTCCTCTCCTTCTTCCACGACCGACTCAAAACCTTCCTCCGCGACGAGGGCATTCGCCACGACATCATCGACGCCTGCATCGCGATGGACGGCAATGATGACCTCAACCTGCTGGTCAAGCGCGCCCGCGCGCTGAATGCCGTGATCGCGACCGAGGATGGCGAAAACCTCGTGCAGGGGTTCAAGCGCGCCAACAATATTCTGACCCAGGCCGAGGAAAAAGACGGGGTCGAGTATTCCTATGGCGCTGATATCAAATTTGCGGAGACTGACAGTGAAAAGGCTCTGTTCGGCGCGTTAGAAGCTGCACAGGCCAAGATCGACCCGGCGCTGAAAGCCGAGGATTTCCCAAGTGCGATGTCGGCCATGGCCGACCTGCGCGGCCCGGTGGATGCGTTTTTTGAGGATGTTCAGGTCAATACCGACAATGACATCCTGCGCCGTAACCGCCTGAACCTGCTAAGCCAGATCCGTCAGGTCTGCTCCAGTGTTGCTGATCTGAGCCGCATCGAAGGCTGATCCAGAACGCCCTTGCGCCATTGGTGCAGGGGCTTATGCTGCGGTGAAATCAAAAGGTGCCGCAGTGCAGAATAATCCGCATACTACGCTTATCACGTCCGAAGCGCCCGTTGCCGCCAACACGCATGGCGGGCGGGCGAAATGTCTGCAACGTCTGGTTCGTCTGGAACTGCCGGTTCCACGAACGGTCGCGTTGTCGTTTGATGCGGTGCATCAGATATCGGATGGGCAGGTGCCGGATTTGGCCGCTGTTCTTGAGCAGTTTGAACAGACCGCGCTGCTGTGTGTCCGGCCCAGTTCCGAAGATCCCGATTGGGGCGGCCCGGGTGCCATCCTGAACATCGGCATGAATGACGCGCGCTATGTTGACCTGTCGGATTCGATGGGGGTCGAGGCCGCGGCTGCGCTGTATCTGCGCTTTGTCCAAAGCTACGCGGTTCATGTTGCGCGGCTGGACCCGGATGTGTTTGACGAGATCGATGCAGATGGCCGTGAAGGGCTGCAGGAATCTCTGCGGGCTTACGAAGACGAGACGGACGAAGCCTTTCCACAGGATCGCGGAGAGCAGCTGATTGCCGTGCTGCGTTCGATGGCACGCGCATGGGAGGGCACCTCAGCCCGATTGTTGCGTCAGGCCAAGGGTGCGCCAGCGGATGCCGGTCTGGGGCTGGTGATCCAAGAGATGATCCCCGGCGTCGGGCAAGGGGAATGCGGATCGGGCGTGCTGCAACTGATTGATCCGACCACTGGATTGCCTCAGATAACCGGCCGGTATCTGAGCCAAAGTCAGGGGCGGGATGCGCTGGGGGAAGGCGTCGCGGCGCTGTACCTGGAAAAGGATCCGCGCGGAAAGTCCCTGGAGGAGGTCGCGCCCAAGGCATTTGCGGACCTCAAAACCCATGCGGCGCTGATGCGGGTCAAGCTGCGCGAGGAAATGCAGGTCGAGTTCGTGATTGAAAATGGCCACGTTCACATTTTGGATGGTGTCCGGGTTCAACGCAGCGCACGCGCGGCGATGCGGATCGCTGTGCGCCTGGCCGAAGACGGGATCATTCCGCCGCAAGAGGCTGTAATGCGGGTTGATCCACATTCCCTGAACGAGCTGTTGCACCGGCAGGTTCACCCTGATGCGGAACGCGACACCCTGACCACCGGAATTGCCGCCAGTCCGGGTGCTGCGACCGGCAAGATCGTTTTCACCTCGGCGGAGGCTCAGGCAAGCGCCGCGCGGGGAGAGCCGT
Source organism: Ruegeria sp. YTSC230 (assembly GCF_059609665.1). Lineage (NCBI taxonomy): Bacteria > Pseudomonadati > Pseudomonadota > Alphaproteobacteria > Rhodobacterales > Roseobacteraceae > Ruegeria > Ruegeria sp. YTSC230. Next base: position 262,805 of record NZ_JBXWMC010000001.1, read on the forward strand.
GCATTTTGGTGCGCCGCGAAACCTCCCCGGAAGATGTGCGCGGTATGCATGCCGCCGTGGCGGTCCTGACGGAAAAGGGCGGCATGACCAGCCACGCGGCCGTGATTGGCCGGGGTTTGGGCTTGCCGTGCATCGTCGGCGCGTCCGAGATGCGGTTTCAGACAAAGAAAAAACAGCTGATGGCTCCCGACGGGCGGGTTTTCAAAACAGGCGACACATTGACCATCGACGGTAGCTCGGGTCAGGTGTTGGCGGGTAGGCCGACGATGCTCGAGGCCGCGCTGGATGATTGTTTTCAGACCCTGATGGGTTGGGCGGACGCAGAGCGAGACATTGCAATTCGCGCCAACGCCGACACACCCGCAGACGCACAAACAGCGCGGAACTTCATGGCGCAAGGGATCGGGTTGTGTCGGACTGAGCACATGTTCTTTGACCCCGGTCGTCTGATCGTAATGCGCGAAATGATCTTTGCGCAGACCTCATCCGGTCGCGAAGCGGTGTTGGAACGCTTGTTGCCGATGCAGCGCGATGACTTCGCGCAGCTTTTCAGGATCATGGAGGGACAGCCTGTCTGTATCCGTCTGTTCGATCCACCGTTGCACGAGTTTCTTCCGACGACGCGCACCGGCCAACGCGAACTTGCCGAAGCGCTGGACCTGCCAGTCTCGGATGTCGAACGCAGGGTCGACGCCATGACCGAATATAACCCGATGCTGGGCCTGCGCGGCGTACGTCTGGGTGTGACGGTTCCCGAAATCTACGACATGCAGGCGCGTGCGATTTTCGAGGCGACGCTTGAAGCCAGCAAAGACGGCGCACCGGTGGTGCCCGAGGTGATGATCCCGCTGGTATCCGCCAAGCGCGAGGTCGAACTGGTCAAGGCGCGCATCGATTCTGTGGCAGCAGCCGTCGCCGGTGAACGCGGGCAGGAATTTGAGTATCGGCTAGGCGTGATGGTCGAAACCCCTCGGGCCTGTTTACGGGCAGCCGAGATCGCGCCGCAAACCGCGTTTTTAAGTTTCGGAACCAACGACCTGACGCAGATGACCTATGGCCTGTCCCGCGATGACGCTGGTCGGTTCATGTCGGCCTACGTCCGGCAGGGTGTCTTTGTCGAAGATCCGTTTCATGTGTTGGATGCGGACGGAGTTGGAGAATTGCTTAAACTGGGGGCTGAACGCGGCAGGCAAGCACAGCCAGAAGTGACATTGTCAGTCTGCGGCGAACATGGCGGTAACCCCGAATCAATCGCCATTTGCCGGGAATTGGGCTTTGACTATGTGTCCTGTTCGCCGTTCCGGGTGCCCGTCGCTCGGCTGGCTGCCGCTCAACTGGCGATTTCGTCCAGACTTGGGGGTTGACAGAAGGGCGGCACTCTAGAATTAGTAGGTAACAGAAAGCGCCGTCGTCAAATATTGTTGACGAAACGGCGATTTTCCACTTGCTTTTCCGTCAGAACTGGACGTCGCCGTTTGAATTCGGTAAGAGCCTCATCGCGCCCGCCGGGGGAGGGTCTGGCGCTGAATGTGCCTGTGCGAGGTTATCTGATGCTACGATACATATTGGCTGTTGCCACATTGGCAGCAACCGTGCTGCCGAGTGTTTCCATCGCCGAGAGGGAAGCCACCGAATCTGCCAAACGCGAACTTGTGACCCGAAGCGAATTGCCCGGGCAAAAGTTCCGCGATTATTTGGGCCTGTTCAAGCCGCGTAAATCGCCTGTGCTTGAAAAAGTATCCTATTCAAAGAATTGGCTAGACCAATTGCCAACCGCCACTGGGGACGAGAACTTCAAATGTCTGGCCGAGGCGCTGTACTTTGAAGCGCGCGGCGAAAGCGTTCGCGGTCAGTTCGCCGTGGCCGAGGTGATCCTGAATCGGGTCAAAAGTAGCCGCTTTCCAAGTTCGCTGTGCGGGGTGATCAAGCAGGGAACCGGTAAGAAGTACCAATGCCAGTTCACCTACACCTGCGATGGTCAGAAAGAAGTTATCCGCGAGAAAAGAGCCTATGAGCGTGTGTCCAAGGTTGCCCGCGCGGCAATCGACGGCGTTGGCGTCGGGCTGACCGAAGGGGCGACCCACTACCACACCAAAGCGGTGCGCCCGTCATGGTCACGTGTCTACAAAGAAACGGCCCGGATCGGCGTTCACATTTTCTACCGCCACAACTATCGGACCGCGAGCAACTGATTGACGCACCCGCGCTGGAACCTTGATTGCGCGGGGCGTTTTCTGCCTTATGTAGCGGGCCAGGAGGTCCGCCATGATGTTATCCCGCAGACGGTTTCTGCAAACTTCGACCGCGCTTGCTCTGCTGCCAAAGGTAGCACATGCGGTCAGCTCTGATCTGGTCGCGCAAGAAGCGGTGCAACAGATTGCGCCTGACGGATATCCAGCTACGCCGGTTTGGACCTATGGCGGCCGCGTTCCCGGAGTCGACATCCGATTGCCTCAGGGCGGGCGCGTCAGTCGCAAGCTGATAAACAACCTGTCTCAACCGACGGCAGTGCATTGGCACGGAATTCGGATCGACAACGCAATGGATGGCGTGCCCGGGTTGACGCAGGACGCGGTCGAGATGGACCAATCCTTCGACTATGACTTTGTTGCGCCAGATGCAGGAACCTATTGGTATCACTCGCATAACCGGTCTACCGAACAGGTTGCCCGAGGTCTCTATGGATCCCTGATCGTTGAAGAATCTAACCCGCCGGATGTTGATCAGGATCTGACGCTGATGTTGGATGATTGGCGGCTGGACCCTGAAAGCGCGCATATCGTGGATGATTTTGACAATGGACACGACCTTAGCCATGCGGGGCGGCTGGGTAATCTGGTGTCCGTCAATGGCGGCTTTGATCCGGCTTATCCTGTTGGATCGGGGGAACGATTGCGATTGCGTCTGATCAATGCATCGAACGCTCGGATATTTGATTTGGCGTTGGACGGGCTGGCGGGTTGGATCGTGGCACTGGATGGCATGCCGCTGGCAGTTCCATTGCCTGTAGAGGACAGCTTTCCACTTGCGCCCGCACAACGGGCGGACCTTGTCGTGGATGTGACGTCCGCGTCCGGGGATGTCGCGGGTCTTGCCAGTATCGAGCGGGATGGCGGCTATGGCTTGGTACGCTTTCAAGTTTCCGAAGCGTCCACATCGCAAAGGCAGGGTATTGAACCATTGCCTGCGAACAATATGCCTGAATTTCAGTATGATCAGGCACCGCTGCATCGTATGTCCCTGCAGGGCGGTGCGATGCGATGGCTGGAAGGGGCCAAGCTTGGCGATCAGGACCTGACAGGCCGTGAGCTGGCTCAACTGGGCCGGTTCTGGGCGTTGAACGGATACGCGGAACGACCCAAGGATCCGTTTCTGGATGCGCGTCTGGGTCAGGTGCACCGGATCGAGTTTGTGAACGAAACCGCTTTCCCTCATGCCATGCACCTGCATGGTCACCACTTCCGGCTCATCCTGCCGGATGGCAGTTTGGGGCCTTGGCGCGACACCGTGCTGGTGGACCGGGGCCAGACCCGTCAGATCGCGTTGGTCGCGGACAATCCGGGAGACTGGCTGCTGCATTGCCATATGCTGGGACACGCTGCTTCGGGTATGATGAGCTGGTTCCGCGTAACCTGACGCCGCATTCGATGGCTGGAAAGACGCATGTTGCGGTGTTATACGCCCGCGCATCGTTTATTTTGGGCAAACACGTCCACAAAGCCCGAAAAGGTCCGCCTGTATGAGCTCTGAAATCCGTCTTGCCTTTGCGCACCCGTCCGAGCGGTCCGAAGCGACCGCTGCCCGGGGGCCGTTGGATCGTATTTCTCTGCGTGATCATATCGTCGAGGTTGAAATCGGCGCGTTTCAGGCCGAGCGTGGAACGACCCAGCGGATTTGCTTTAACATCGTGGTCGAGGTTCGCCCCTTGAGTGATCCCATCGACGATGACGTGGATCGCATCCTGTCTTATGACCGGGTGACTGAGGCGATCGCGTATGAGCTTGCGGCGGAACGTCTTAACCTGCTTGAGACTTTGGCAGACCGGGTGGCCGAGCGAATTTTACTTGAACCGCAGGCCGTAAGAGCTTTTGTCAGAATAGAAAAACTGGATCGTGGTCCTGGCGCTTTGGGTGTCGAGATCGTGCGCGGAAAAGACAAGACTCACCACGACGTCGTCGAAGAGGAACGCCCGCATCCCCGTCTGGCTTTCCTGTCGAATGAGGCCATTGCCTCGCCCAATCTGACCGGGTGGATCGATCAGCTGGAAAATCGTGAACGCCCGTTGATCCTATGTGTCGGCGCGGCGGATATGCCTGTTTCACAGACTGGCCACGCGATGACACAACGCCGAATTGATCTGTTGGCGATTGAACAGAATGCCTGGGTTTTAGCTGCCCGCGATCACCGCTGTGTCGTCGTTTCAACGCGGACTGAGCTGGATTGGGCCATGAAAAATGGTCAGATTTGCGTCTGGGCGCCCTCGAAAATCGTGCTGGATGCTGTTGACGGCCAATCGGCGGCACCTTCGGATGCGGTCGCGCTGGCGGCATGGTTTGCTGCCACTTTTGAGGCGAGTGAGATGATGGTGATCGGCGGCGCGCTGCCCGACGCCCCTGAAACCCCTTTGCGTGCGATCTCGGTGGATCAGGCACAACTGTGACCGCTTATTTTCGACCTCTGGTTCAGCATGGTCCGAACCGTCCGCCGGGTTCAGTGCCGCTAGCTGGCCAGCCGCTTTGGTTTACCCATGTTGAACGGTTAAGCCGAAAAGAACGTCCAATGATCATTGCCGTGCAGGATGTACCAGGTGATGCGCTGGACCGACTGACGCGTCCGCGTGCCGATGTTGCGGGCCTTGCCATGGATCGCCCGCACATTATGGGCATTCTGAATGCGACCCCAGATAGTTTCTCGGATGGCGGTGTGCACAATTCGGTCAGCGCGGCCCAATCTGCGGCTGAACAGATGGTTTCACAAGACGCAACCATTCTGGATATCGGCGGCGAATCGACCCGACCCGGCGCAACCTTCGTGCCCGAAGATGAAGAGATCGCCCGGACCCGCCCCCTGATCGAAGCCATCAAATCCCGCACTGATGCGTTGATATCCATCGATACGCGCAAATTCGCCGTCGCCAAAGCCGCGTGGGAGGCCGGAGCAGGGCTGATCAACGATGTAACAGGATTTACCTTCGACCCACAGCTTGGGCCGTTTTGCGCGCAAGTTGGCGCTCCGGTCTGTGTGATGCACATGCAGGGCGATCCGGGCACGATGCAAGACAATCCGACCTATGACGACGTTCTGCTGGACGTCTACGATTTCCTTGAAGGTCAGGTGGATCGTCTCGAAAACCTCGGGTTGGATCGGGATCAGATTATCATTGATCCGGGCATAGGGTTTGGCAAGACCGAGGCACATAACCTGGCCTTGCTGCAGGGGATCAGCCTGTTTCATGGTTTAGGTTGTCCGATCCTGTTGGGCGTGTCCCGCAAAGGTATTATCGGACAAATAGGCAAAGAGCCGCGCAAGGACGCCCGCGCGCCGGGATCAATCGCCGTCGGGCTGGCTGGATTGTCACAAGGCGTTCAAATTTTGCGCGTGCACGATGTTGCTGAAACCGCTCAGGCCTTGCGCCTTTGGGTCGCCGTCCGGTAAGGCGGAGGCAGGCAAGAAATGACGGAGTGACATTATGCGCAAGCTGTTCGGAACCGATGGGGTGCGGGGTACCGCCAATACCCATCCAATCACGGCCGAAATGGCATTGCGCATCGGGGCCGCCGCTGGCCGTTACTTTCGCCGTGACCAATCAGACGTTCACCGTGTGGTGATCGGTAAGGATACGCGCCTGTCCGGTTATATGGTGGAAAACGCCCTGACGGCCGGATTGACCTCGACCGGGATGAACGTGTTGCTGCTTGGGCCGGTTCCGACGCCCGCTGTCGGTCTGATGACACGGTCGATGCGCGCAGATCTGGGGGTCATGATTTCGGCCAGCCATAACCCGGCCGAAGATAATGGTATCAAGTTCTTTGGCCCTGACGGATACAAGCTGTCTGATCAGGCGGAGCTCGAGATTGAAAGGCTGATCGAAGAAGGTGTCAAACCTGCGCAGGCCCAGAATATCGGCCGTGCCAGACGGGTGGATGATGCGCGGTTCCGATATGGTGAACGCGTCAAATCTTCGCTGTCGCGTGACTTGCGTTTGGATGGGCTAAAAGTTGTAGTCGATTGCGCCAATGGGGCCGCGCACCGCACGGCGCCCGAGGTTTTGTGGGAACTGGGTGCCGAGGTGATCCCGGTCGGCATCACGCCGAATGGTAAGAATATCAACCTCAACTGTGGCTCGACCAAACCGCAGCTGGCTGCCGAAACCGTCGTGGCCCATGGTGCAGATGTCGGGATTTGTTTGGATGGTGACGCCGATCGCGTCGTCATGATCGACGAGAATGGTCAGGTCGCGGATGGCGATCAGTTGATGGCGCTTTTGGCGACCAGTTGGGCCGAGGCAGACCGCCTGAAAGGCGGTGCGTTGGTTGCAACGGTGATGTCGAACCTAGGTCTGGAACGTCATCTTGAAAACCATGGTCTGCGTCTGGAGCGCACCGGCGTCGGGGACCGCTATGTCGTTGAACGTATGCGCGAAGGCGGGTTCAATCTGGGCGGCGAACAATCAGGCCACATCGTCATGAGCGATTACGCGACCACAGGTGACGGCCTGATGGCGGGCCTCCATTTCCTGGCGGAGATGGTTCATACGGGTCGCAAAGCATCGGAATTGGCGGTGCAGTTCGAAACCGTACCGCAAATGCTGAAGAACGTGCGCTATGGCGAAGGACAAGCCCCACTTGAGGCCGCCAGTGTGCAGGCTGCAATTTCTGACGCCGAGGCGCGGCTGAACGGGCAGGGGCGGTTGCTGATCCGCAAATCGGGTACGGAACCTCTGATCCGCGTCATGGCGGAATGTGAAGATGATGCGCTGCTGACCCAGGTTGTCGACGGCATCGTTGCCGAAGTCGAGGCCGTCACAGGCTAGCGCCCGGTCAGCATCTTTCGCAGGCTGAACCACTGACTGATGGCCAGCCCGGTCAGGATCATAGCCAGCGCCACGAAAAAGCGCACCGGCAACGCCTCGGACAGAACCCATGCGCCGAACACCATCGACCAGATTGGCACTTGGTAGTTAACGAGTGTCATGAACACCGATCCTGCGCTGCGAATGACGGATACGCGCAGCAGTGTTGCGAATGCCGTAGGGACCAACCCCAAAACGATGATGGCAATGCTTGGGCGGGTACCTTCCCATGTCGGGACGCCTTCAGTCACGAACATGATCGGCAGCAGGATTACTGCGCCGACCAGCAGGGTCAGGGCGGCCAGAACCACAGGATCAATGGGCGGACATTGACGGGTGAAGATCGACGCCAGAGAATAACACAAGGCGGCCCCGATGCAGGCTAGCTGCGCCAAAGGTTCCGACCCGTGGCCGAGTTGCGCCAAACCGGGGCCAATCAGCACCAACGCACCGCAGAATCCAAGGGTCACGCCCACCAGTTTTCTCAGGTTCAAAGGCTCGTCTGAAAAGAAATGTGCCAGCGGCAGAACCATCAGCGGAATCGCGGCCATCGACAGGCCGGCAAAGGCCGAAGGCACATATTGCTGCCCCCAGCTTAGCAAAACAAAGGGCAGGGCAGACGACAAGATACCGATCACAATGACCGAGGTCCAAAGGGCGGCGGATCCGGAAGGTAGCTTGCGGTTTGTGACCGCCATCAACCCCAGCAACATCATGGCACCCAACGTAGTGCGCGCGGTGGCGACGGTGATAGGTCCGTACCCTTCTAGTGCCATGGCAACGACCATGAACGTCCCGCCCCAGATCAGGCCAAGGGTGATAACACCGCTCCAATCGCGGGATGTGGGGTGCTGGACCATCTTCGTTTCGCTTAGAGGCTTGGACAAAAAAGGGCGGCCAGATGGGCCGCCCCTTCGCATTCGCTTGGCAGGATCAGTTCTTTTCCTGATCGACCAGCTTGCCGGCGGAAATCCACGGCATCATGTCGCGCAGTTTCTTACCAACCTGCTCGATCTGATGCTCATCGTTGTGACGGCGTGCTGCTTTGATGGTCGGCTGACCAACAGCGTTTTCCAGCATGAAGTCACGCACGAATTTGCCGGTTTGGATGTCCGACAGCGTCTCTTTCATCGCTTTCTTGGTCTGCTCATAGGGCAGAATGCGCGGGCCGGTGACGTATTGGCCGTACTCGGCAGTGTTCGAGATCGAATAATCCATGTTCGCGATGCCGCCTTCATAGATCAGGTCAACGATCAGCTTGGTCTCGTGTAGACACTCGAAATAGGCCATTTCGGGTGCATAACCTGCCTCAACCAGAGTTTCGAAACCACAACGGATCAGTTCGACGATACCGCCGCACAGAACGGCCTGCTCACCGAACAGGTCGGTTTCGCATTCTTCGCGGAAGTTGGTTTCGATGATGCCCGAGCGGCCGCCACCGATGGCCGAGCAGTAGGACAGACCGATTTCCAGCGCCTTGCCGGTTGCGTCGCTATCGACCGCAACAAGGCAGGGCACGCCGCCGCCTTTGACGTATTCGCCGCGCACGGTGTGGCCGGGGCCTTTTGGGGCCATCATGATGACGTCGATGCCTTCTTTCGGCTCAATCAGACCAAAGTGGACATTCAGGCCATGGGCAAAAGCAATGGCCGAGCCGGGCTTGATGTTGTCATGCACGTATTTCTTGTAGGTCTCGGCCTGCAGTTCGTCGGGCATGGTGAACATGATGACGTCGCACCAGGCTGCCGCTTCGGCGATGCCCATGACTTCCAGGCCTTCGGCTTCAGCTTTCTTGGCCGATGCGGAGCCTTCGCGCAGAGCGACGACAAGGTTCTTCGCGCCCGAGTCGCGCAGGTTCAGTGCGTGGGCGTGGCCTTGCGAGCCGTAGCCCAGGATCGCCACTTTCTTGTCTTTGATCAGGTTGATGTCGCAATCGCGATCGTAATAGACGCGCATGTCGCCGGTCCTTTCTGGTTAGATTGCCGAGGGTTTTACCTGCCGGATGTTGTATTGGCGATAGGGTTGCACTTGAGTATTTGTGAAAAAGATGAAGAATAATTCGTGTAACACCAGAAATGCGAAAAATTCATGCTTGATGACATAGACCGCCGAATCCTGCGCCACTTTCAGGCCGATCCCAGCCTGACTGCTGCGGAACTGGCCGAGCGTTGCCGTATCAGCCAGGGTGTCTGCTGGCGCCGGGTCGAAAAGATGCAGGCCGCCGGGATCATTCAGGGGCACGAGGCCGTGATCGACTGGGCAGCGCTTGGGTATGCAGTCGAGGTTTCTCTGCGCGTAACGCTGGACAAGACTCAATCGCGCGCGTTTGACGAATTTACTGCCGCCGCCCGGCAAGTGCCCGAGGTGATCGAATTGCAAACATTTCTGGGCAGGGTGGATGTGCGGCTGTCCGTGATTGCCAGAGACATGTCACACTACCAACAACTCTACCGTGACCGCATTCTGACCCTGCCGCATATCGCGGATATTGAGGCCTTGATGCATATCGCGAGGGTCAAGAGCGAAGAGGTCTTGCCGGTATGACCGAATTGGATGAGCTGGACCGAAAAATACTGTGTGCGTTGGCTCAGGACGCCTCCCAGAGCGCCGGGGCGTTGGGGCGTAAGCTGGGTCTGTCACAACCGGCGACATGGCGCCGCATCCGCCGGCTGGAAACCTCGGGCGTTATCAAAGGTCGCCGGCTGCGCCTGAATGCCGAGGCGTTGGGATTTGGCGTGACGGTATTCCTTGGCGTGAAACTGGCGCGCAAGGGGCAGGTCAGTCTGGAGGATTTTGAGCGTGCCGTCAGTGCTATTCCAGAAGTTCAGACCGTCGAGCATGTGCTGGGTCTGTACGATTATCGCCTGCGAGTGGTTGCCCGCGACCTGTCCGATTTTGAGCGGGTCCTGCGCCGGCGGATCATGACCTTACCCGGCGCAGGGGATGTCGAAGCTAACGTCCTGCTAAGTGAGGAACGTTTGCCGGGACCGATCGGATAAGCCCGTTCAGTACCGCGTGCGGATGCAATATCCGGGATGGTGCGTCATCCGGGCAAATGCCATCGGATTTCCGTTCTTCCAGGTCGTGCGCTCTAGCTGGATCATCGACGTTCCGGGGGTTGTTCCCATGAATTCCGCCAATCGTCCGTCCGCGGATATCGCGCAAAAGGAGACCTCAGCCTCGGTAAACGGAGAGGCGTTCAGTAGCCATTCATGAGGGCCGTGGTTGGTCAGATCGGCATGTTCGATTTCGGGCACCGCATCTATGTTGATCCAGCGTTCTTCCAATTGGAAGGGACGGTTATCTGCATAGTGCATACAGATGACTTGCAGGACGCGAATGTCCGCCGATACACCGATCTGTGAAGCCAGCCAACCGGGGCTTGCGACCACGTTGCGTTCGACCAGCGAGTACCGATAGGTTGCATTTTGGTTTTCAACCGTTTGACGAGCCAAAGAAAATTCCAGCTTGGCATGCTTGCTGGGTTCCTTTTTGACCCGGGTCCCGCTTTTGCGTTTGCGCTCGACAAAGCCCTGATCGGACAGTTCGCGCAGGGCACGGTTCACTGTAGCGCGTGCGCAATTGAATTCCTCGGCAAGTTGCGTTTCGGTTGGCAGAAGCGATCCCTGCGGCCAAATGCGGCTTTCAATCCGCCGTTTGACTTCGTCCCTTACAACTTGAAAACTGATCCGCTTATGCGCATTCACCTGTCGAAATACCTTTCTTCTGTAAAGTGAGTGCATCTGGTCAGAAACACGTCAGAGTGTAAAGGGCAGCTGACACTAATTGGCGTCATTTCTTGCCAAATTCGACCAACAAAATATCATTTGAGTGTTTTGTTTTTAGTTCCCTTAGGTCAGATATTCGGGTTCAGTACGGGTCTCGGCAAATTAACCCGGGTCGCGAGGCCGCTGACGACAATTTGAAAGGACAAACCATGCCAGCGCTATTGGACACCGTCGATCCCTCTGGGCTCGAAGAGTTCTCGGTCGTGTTTACGGATAGGTCGCTGAACCACATGTCGGTTCAGTTTCAGCAGGTGATGCGCGACATCTCGGGCTTGCTGAAGGATGTGTATAATGCGGATGGTGTGGCGATTATCCCTGGTGGTGGCACCTATGGCATGGAGGCCGTCGCCCGGCAATTTGCGCGCAACGCCAATGTATTGGTCGTTCGGAATGGGTGGTTTTCCTACCGCTGGAGCCAGATTATCGAATCCGGTGATCTGACGGCGTCAGCGACGGTTCTCAAAGCCCGTGAAACCGGCAATTCCAGCCCGTCTCCCTTTGCCCCCGCACCGATTGACGAGGTTGTTTCAACAATCCGTGAACAGCGTCCGGATGTTGTATTTGCCCCACATGTAGAGACCTCGGCCGGTGTCATTCTGCCCGATGATTACGTGACCGCCATGGCCGCCGCGGCGCACGAGGTGGGGGCCTTAATGGTGCTGGACTGCATCGCGTCGGGTTGTGCCTGGGTCGATATGAAGGCCACCGGTGTGGACGTCCTGATCTCGGCGCCCCAGAAAGGGTGGAGTGCATCGCCCTGCGCTGGCCTTGTCATGCTATCTGAGCGTGCCGAAGCGCGGTTGGAGGAGACGACGTCCGACAGTTTTGCCGTTGATCTGAAAAAATGGCGACAGATCATGCAAGCCTATGAAAATGGTGGGCATGCGTATCACGCGACCATGCCAACGGATGCGTTGAAGGCGTTCCGCGATACGATGGTCGAGACCCGCGATTATGGGTTCGACAAGCTGCGGGACGCCCAATGGGCGTTGGGCGATGGAGTGCGGGCGATGCTGCGGGACAAGGGCATCGTCTCGGTAGCAGCGGACGGATTTGGCGCGCCGGGTGTCGTGGTCAGCTATACCTCGGACCCGGATGTTCAGAATGGTAAGAAGTTTGCGACGTTGGGCATGCAGATCGCAGCAGGTGTGCCGCTGCAATGTGATGAGCCTGAAGGGTTCAGCACCTTCCGCCTTGGTCTGTTTGGTCTGGACAAACTGTACGACGTCGACGGCACCATCGGGCGGCTCAAGCGCGTGCTGGATCAGGTTCTGTGAAACCATTCGGGCCTTAGCGTACGCCGAGGCCCATTTGCATCAAGGTCTTGCGAACAGCCGGTAGAGAATAGAGCGCATTTAGCCCCATTGCCCGGACGTCCCTTAACGGTCGCGCCTCGATCATCGAGGCGCGGTTTAACAGATCAATTCCTTTGACCCGCATCTCGATCTCGGTGTGGCGGGCTTTGTGATAGGCATCGAGCATCTGCGCGTCGCCCAGACCTTCGGGGCGGGCCTTAGCCAGTTCCAGCAGACTGCTCAGATCGCCCAGCGACATGTTCAATCCCTGTGCACCAATTGGTGGCACCACATGGGCGGCCTCGGCCATTAGTGCAACTCGCTCGCCTGATAAACGTTCTGCTGACTGGCTGATGATCGGCCAGATGGTCCGGCGCGAAGCCAGTTTTAACGGTCCGAACAACCCACAGGACCGTTCGGTCATCAACGCTTCAAACGCCTCGGGCTCGGTGTTGAGCAACTCAACCGCGCGGGGTCCGCGCTCCATCCACACAATCGCCGAAGACGGTTGCCCCTGCCAATCGGGCAGGGGGACCAGGGTGAACGGCCCGCCCGAGCGGTGAATTTCGGTCGAAACATTGTCGTGCGGGATGGGATGTGTGACTGCAAAGGCCAATGCTTTCTGGCCATAGCGCGTGGTATGGACGTTGATCCCAGCCGCCTCGCGCATGGGAGAGTTGCGCCCGTCAGCGGCGACCACCAGTTTGCAACGAATGCGGCTGCCGTCACTCAGGCCGACACGCGCTTCGGCAGTGCGGGTGAACAGACTGACAGTGCCAGTACCGGGGCGGAAATCGACGTTGGGCAGTTCGGCCAGTCGTGCCACCATCTCGCGTCGCAACAGCCAGTTGGGCAGGTTCCAGCCGAAGGGCAGATCCGAAATATCTGCGGCGTTGAAATCGCGTACCACGCGGGGTTCAGGAACATCTCCACCTGCGTCCACAATCCGCATGATCTGCAAGGGGGCCGCGTGTGCGTCCAGCCGTTGCCACAACCCACATTGCTCTAACAAGCCGTGCGCCGGTTGCAAAAAGGCGGTGGTCCGCAAATCAGAGCCGTCCACGTCGCGCTCGGTTATCGGGAGCGTCGGGTCGACACAAATAACGTCGAACCCGGCGGTTCCAAAGGCTGCCGCAGCGGTCAGACCGGCGATTCCGCCGCCTGAAATCAGGATGTCACAGCTGTCTTTCATGACCTTGGCCTCCGAGTGTTGGGCAGAACCTAGTTCGGTTCTGCATCGGGTGCCAAGTGACATCCTGTCCCGCGTGTCAGCCGCGTGAAATCAGGATGAGGATCAGGAACATCACCGGCACCATCATCACGGCTGGGATGTATAGGCCCGGCAGACCGAACAACAGGGCAGAACAGCCCCACATGCTGAAAATCGCGGCCGCTGTATAACCCCACTCTTCGCCCTTTGCATGAGCGGCATCTTTGACTAACCAGCCAAACAGGGGAACTGCAAATAACAGGCGCTGCCAGATGGGCAGGCGTCCGGGCATCTCGATCGCGCTCATGGGGTCTCCGATTCTGTTCGTCGCTGAGGCGCATATAGGGTCGATCATGCACCTGCAGAATGTGCAGATCGTCGCAGTGTGACAGCCTATCGCAGGCGGGACAGAAACGCAGTCAGGTCGTCGGTGTGATGGTGGATATGATCGGCCTTATGCGGCTCGGGCGCGACGTGAACTGTGCGCATTCCCATCGCGTGCGGAGCAGCCAGATTGCGCGGATCATCTTCAAACATGGCCGCCTTGTCGGCGTCGATGCCATCCTGTGCAAAGATCGCCTCGAACGCGGCCTGTTTAGGTTTTGGAAGATAGCCCGCGTGTTCTACGCCATAAACCGCATCGAACAAACCGCTGAGACCGCGTGCTTTTAGCACACGTTCGGCATAAGGCGCGCTGCCGTTGGTGTAAACGATGCGACGGCCAGGCAGGCACCGGATGTTGTCGGCCAACTCGGCGTCGGGGTCCATGTGGCTCATGTCCACCTGATGCACGGCGTACAGATAGGGTTCGGGGTCCAGGTCATGCTCGGCCATCAAGCCGGCCAGCGTGGTGCCGTATTCCCGCCAATAGTGCGAGCGCAGACGATCCGCCTCGGCTCGGTCGACGCCAATGGCCTGCACCACGTAGTCCGTCATCAGAACCTCGATCTGGTCGAATAGTTGCATATGAGGCGGGTACAGCGTGTTGTCGAGGTCGAACACCCATTGGGTGACGTGCGAAAAAGAAGGTTTGACCATGAGTTGGGTTTAGGCCGCCATGCACAGGTTTTCAATGCTACACTTGATTGCACGGGCCTGAGGCGGATAGACATGTCCGAACGAGGAGAAAAAACACCCCATGCCGCAATCCCGTCAGCCCAACAAAGACGCCTATAGCCTTATTCTCGAAGCGATTGATGTGGGCGTTTACAAGCCCGGCGACCGATTGGTCGAAAGTGAGCTGGCAGAACGATTTGGCGTGTCTCGTACACCTATCCGCGAAGCGTTGCAGCGACTTGAGACGCAGTCCCTGCTAGAGCGTGACGGACGATCACTGATCGTGGCCTCATTGGATCACAACCAAATGGCCGAACTTTATGTGGTTCGGCGCGAATTGGAAGGGTTGGCCGCAAAGCTGGCCGCGAAACACGCCACCGAAGAAGAGATCAAAGTGCTACAGGACATGGTCGCCGCTGACGATGCGCTGGTGAATGATCCAACGGCACTGTCGCGGGCCAACCGGCGGTTTCATGAACAGATCCATCTGGCTTCGCACAACCGGTATCTGGTGCAGCAGTTGAATCTTGTGCACCGCACAATGGCTCTGATGGCTACGACCTCGCTTGCCGTTCAGGGCCGTGGCGAGATTGCGCAAAGTGAGCATAAGGGCATTGTCGAGGCGATCACCGCCCGTGATGAAGAGGCGGCAGAGCGCGCGCTGAAAGAACATATCTCGGTGGCCTTCATGACCCGGCTGAAACAGGATGCGGTGTTGCGCGAGAAATGACCGTCAGTGCGGCTGTACTTCTTCGCGGGCCTGCCCATGCTGAGTTTTGTCCCAGAAGAACGGGTTGCTGGCTAGCTCCCACAGGGCTTTGTAGGCGGCTAATACGCCTAGCGGAAAATACAGCGGCATTGTCGGAACCCACGGCATAAGGAATCGTCTTTCCTGTGCTGCTACGGCCAGCATTCCAACGATCAGATTGGTAATTTCGGCCACCAGAAACAGGCTGATGAGTGCGTAGAAGGCCCAATCAGACAAAAGCGGATCGAACGGGCCAGGCAAGCCCAATGTCGCCAACCAGAACAGCCATAGGACTGGTGCCAGTAGAAACTGGCCAATAGTCCCCAAGAAGAACGCCTGAACACCAAGAAATCGCTTGAGCCCGATGTCGCTTATCAGACGCCGCGGCGCACGCATGTGCACCAAATAGGTCACCATGAACCCCTTCAGCCAGCGCGAGCGCTGCTTGACCCACGGCCAGGCACGAAAGTTTGCCTCTTCATAGGTGGTGGTATCGACCATCTCGGTTCGATACCCCGCACGGCTGAGGCGCACGCCCAGATCTGCATCCTCGGTTACGTTGTGGGCATCCCAGCCGCCAAGCTCCAGCAATTTATCCCTGCGAAAATAGAATGTTGTGCCCCCAAGGGGGACGACCAGACCCAGATTCGCAATGCCTTGCAGGATGATCCGAAACCAGCTGTTGTATTCGATGGTAAAGCAGCGTGACCGCCAATTTGTGCGCGGGTTGTAATAATCCAGAACACCTTGCAGGCAGACGACATCTTCGCCAGCCCGCGCAAAATGCCGGACCACGCGTTCGATCTGATCCGGTTGCGGGGCGTCCTCGGCATCCCACACACCCAGAATGTCCCCACGACAAAAATCCAGCGCGTAGTTCATCGCTCGGGGCTTTGTCGTCAGTCCGTTCAGTTCCGGGACTTCCACCGTTCTGATCCAGCTAGGCAGATCCACTCGGCTTAATGTGGTGCGCGTGACCTCATCTGAGGCTTCCAGTACCAGAATGACGTCCAACAACGCTTTTGGGTAGGTCAGGCGTTGCAGCCGCCTTATCAAAGCGCCTGCAATCTCTCGTTCTTTGTAAAGGGGCACCATCATCGATACGCGCGGCAATCGCAGTGGAACAGGCTCGGGGGTTGGGCACACTTGGCGGCATCTCATAAGGTATGAGACCAAGCCCACAATGCGCAAAACCATGAACAAGAGCAGTGAAACGGTGGCCGTGGTCAAAAGAGCAGCCAGACCAACCAGAGGAAAGGCTGTAAAAAAGAAAAGAAGTCCCGCAAGGGCCGCGATGGGACCCGCGCGCTTTGTCGGCGTCCATGATCGACAGCTCTGATCCTTGTCGACCCGGGTTTCCGCGCCTTTTGCCAAAGTGTCGGAAAACGCGCTGGCAATTGCATGATCAATCTGACTGACCGATGCAAGTACCGGGGCAATCGTGTGTTCAGTGTCGAACAGGGCGGCGCGGACCGCGGCAAAGCGGTTCGGATCAGCGGTCGCGATCAGCAGGATCGGGCCGATGCGTTGCCATGGGATCACATTATGCTTCAGCCAGAACTCGACCGGTTTGATGTCACATAAGCTCGGGGAAGGGGGCGTGTCTTTCAGATCGGCGATTTGCAGGTTGGTTTGCTCGGACAGGGCATCCATGACCTCCTGACGGCTGATCCAACCCTCACCTACAAGGATCTCGCCCAGTGGGGCCTGTTGTCTGGACTGCAGATGCAGAGCCATTTCCAGTTGCGCGGTGGTGATACATCCACGTTCGACCAAACAGGTGCCTAGGGGTTTCCGCGACCGATTGGAAATCGGCGCGGCGCGCGCGAATTGCTGCAGGCTATGTTCAACCATAAAAAAACCCTGACACGGTGACCCGCGTCAGGGTTGCTCAATCAAGGTTAACAGCGCGTTAACACTAAACGATGAAGTGGTTAAGCCTGTTCTTTCTTGTCTGCCATAGCTTCGGCAAAGCGTTCAAACAGATAGTAGCTGTCCTGTGGGCCAGGCGAGGCCTCGGGGTGGTGCTGCACTGAATAGACAGGGCGATCGGTCATGCGGATGCCGCAGTTGGACCCGTCAAACAACGAGCGGTGGGTTTCCACAACGCCGTCGGGCAGGGACTGGGCGTCCACCGCGAAGCCATGGTTCATCGAGGTGATCTCGACCTTGCCGGTATCCAGGTCTTTGACCGGGTGGTTGGCCCCGTGGTGGCCGTGGTTCATTTTGACGGTATGGCCGCCCAAAGCCAGCGCCAGCATCTGATGTCCCAGACAGATGCCAAAGACGGGCAGGTCGGTGGTGCCCAAAACGTCTTTGATCATCGGCACGGCGTATTCACCGGTGGCTGCCGGGTCTCCGGGGCCGTTCGACAGGAACACGCCATCGGGATTATGGGCCAGCACCTCGGCGGCCGTCGCTGTTGCAGGCAGAACCGTGACGTCGCATCCGGCCGAGGCGAGGCAGCGCAGGATATTGCGCTTTGCGCCAAAGTCCACGGCGACAACTTTATGAACCGGAGCTTCCTGACGTTTGTACCCGTCTGGCCAGGCCCACCGCATTTCATCCCAGCGATAGCTTTGGGCGCAGGTGACCTCTTTGGCCAGATCCATACCTTCCAGACCGGCAAAGCCACGCGCGGCAGCAACCAGGGCCTCGATATCAAAGTTTCCGTCGGGATCATGTGACAACGCGACATGTGGTGCGCCTTGCTGACGGATGGCACGGGTCAGGCGACGCGTGTCCACACCACCGATGGCGATGCGGCCACGGCGGGCCAGCCAGGTTTTCAATTCTTCGGCCGAGCGCCAGTTCGAGGGCTCGGTCGGGTCCCATTTGACCACCATCCCGGCGGCAACCGGATCGCCGGTCTCGTCATCCTCGGGGTTCACGCCGACATTGCCGATATGAGGGAAGGTGAAGGTCACGATCTGTCCCGCATAAGAGGGGTCAGTCATGATTTCCTGATATCCGGTCATGGCGGTGTTAAAGCACAGTTCAGCCACGGTTTGGCCGGTGGCGCCGAAGCCCATACCGTAGAACAATGTACCGTCGGCCAATGCCAGACATGCGGTGGGCTTGGACGGGGCGTTCTGGGCCATGGCGCGACTCTCCTGCAAGGTAAACCGGCGCATACCTAAGGGGGTTGTACGCTCGGGTCAAGTCTGTTCAATTTTTGGGCTATTGTTTAAAATCAACAAGTTAACCATATGCACCCCCTGTTGTATCGCGCTTTTTGTTTCGATATGGTCGGGGTTCCTTTGCCATGGGGATGGACAGAACATATGGATATGCGATCACGGGTGAACACTGCCCTGAAGCAAGCAATGAAAGACAAGGATGCCGAGCGCTTGTCGACGCTGCGCCTGATTAATGCTGCGATCAAGGACCGTGACATCGCCTCGCGCGCGTCTGACAACGAAGAAGCCAAAGGCTGCGGCGACACAGAGGTGCTTGAAATTCTTGGTAAAATGACCAAGCAGCGCAAGGAAAGCGCCCGCGCTTATGAAGAGGGCAGCCGATTGGATCTGGCCGAACGGGAACTGCGCGAGGTCGAGGTCATCGAGGAATTCTTGCCCAAGCAATTGGACGATGACGAGGTGAGCAAGGCCATTCAGACCGCAATCACGGCCACCGGCGCCGGGTCGATCCGCGACATGGGCAAAGTGATGGGTGAGCTGAAAACCCGCTACACCGGCCAGATGGATTTCGGCAAGGTTGGCCCGATGGTCAAAGATCAGCTCTGCGCTGCGCCAGGCGGCAGCTGCTAAGCAATATTGTTTGCGAAGATGCTAAAGCTGCGCGACAGGCTCGCGCAGTTTTTTTGTGAGCTCATCAAACAGCGAAATCCGCTCTTCCTCAGACAGAAACGCGCCGATTTCAACTTCGCGGCCGTCACCGGTCAGTGTGACATAATTCGGGACCGGGCCGCCGCGCTCATGCATTTCGGGACGCGCCCAATAGCGGTTGCAGGACCACTCCTGCTGCCCCCGTTGGGGGTGATGCTGTACCAGACGGGCTTGCGTGCGGGTCAGGGTCAACACCTCAAATACGCTGCGTGCACGGTAATTGGACTGGATCGCGAACCACAGTCCCAGAACGGTCAACAGCATGAATGGCAGCAAACCCCACAGCAAAACCGACCCAAGAACAGCCATCAGGGGAATCAAGCCAAACAGGAAGACCGCCAACACCACACGCATCGCCCAGCGTGGGGGCAGAGAGTTGTGCGGCCACAGGCGCAACTCTTGCTCGGAACTTGAGGTTTGATTCCATCGATACGGCATGGTGCAAAAATAGCGCAACACCTGCCGGTGTCTAACAGGAAAGATCAGATGACGTGCCCAACTCTGGCCCACGACAACGCGTCGTCCAGCCGGTCATCGCCCCAGAAAACCTCGCCGCGAACGACCAGGCTGGGGGCGCCAAAAACGCCCAGTTTTGTGGCCTGTTCTGTTTCGGTTTCAAGCGCCGAGATCGTGTCCGGGCTGCGGGCGCGTGCAAGGGTCAGGCGCGGGTCCTGCTGACACCGGTGCAGTGCTTCTGACAGCGCTGTTTCGCTGCCCGCCTCAATCCCTTCTTCGAACCAGATGCGGTACAGGTTTTGGGTAAAGGACTTGCCCCAGCCATCCGACATACCCAGCACAGCGACCTGATTGGCCAGCGCAAGATCCGAGATCGGGTAGGGTGCAGGAAGCGTTGCGTGCAGGTGGTACTTTGCGGCGCGCCGCTCGATATCACGCCACATATATGCGGATTTGGCCGGTTTGCCCGCAAAGGGAATGTTCTGTTGTTCGGACATTATGGTGCGCACGTTGAACGGGCGCCAATTGACGGTCGCGTCATGCTCATCACACCAATCATCCAGGCGCATGATTGTCAGGAAGCTGTATGTGCTGCCGATGGAAAACCAAAAGTCAATTTCGGGCATCTGATGGCTCCGATCCCAGGGTTTCTGGATACATGATACCCTAATTTGGGCAGATTATCGAACGCACCCTGAAATGGCGTTGCGCACGCGCCAACTCGGGTCGCTCTAAAACAGAACTTTTTCGATGGGTTGCGCGGGTTGAGGCGCAACCCCGCAGTCGGTCATCTGCCGCAAGTCAATCTCGATGCTGCGACAAAGGGCCGAGATCGGAACATCGGTCACATCCCCTTCGAACGGATCCTCCATCGAGGCGCTGACGCGTTCGGTGACAAAGAAGATCCAGCAGACCAGCGCCCCAACCGGCGCAAATGTCAGCCAGTCGAAGATAACAAGCTGCAATACGGAGATATCTGTTTCGGGGATGATCGATCGCTCGTCGTTGAACGCCAGCGGCAGCATGAAGATGAAGATCCAACTGAAGACGCGACCGACTTCGGCAACCTGTCTTGGGAACGGTGTGTTTTTGATGCGCTCACATTGCCCCTGCGTCGTCGTAAACCGCGCGAGGCGGTCCATCAGGGCGACGTGCCAATAGGGGTCAATGCCACGGCTGCGCGCCAACTCAGCAAGCTTTTCGCCCTGAAGAAACATCAGATAGGCGGCGCGATTGCTCTTGCCTTCAAGCCTGGGCAAGTCGCTTTCCAATTGGCGTTCACGCCAGCATTCGGGCTTTTGATGCAGCTCGGTGCGGTCTGAAATAGGTTTGTGTCCAAACATCCATGGACGTCGGCTGCGTCCTGTTGGTGAGGGTTGGCGCAGCTGAAAGGCAAGCATATTGAGCCATGCGATGTGACGTTCGATGAGTTCGTCGCGCAGCGCGGGATCAATCGGTGTGCCGTCGGGCAGTACCAGATTGCTAATAGTGTTGCCCCAGTCCCTGCTGGCATTGACGATCTCGCCCCAGATGCTGCGCGCTTCGGACCAGCGCGCAAAGGCCGATGTGTTTTTGAAGCCCAGAAAGAATGCCACTGCCAGCCCGAGCATGGTGACGGGCGGGCTGGGGTTCGAGATCAGCTCGATTGTCGTGAGTTCATCCGCCAGTACAACCAGCAGCGTCCATGTCAGCACGATGCAGATAAAGCCAAAGGAGCCTTTGACCATCTGTCGTACAGTTATTCCGTCGTGAAGGATCATGACCGACCGGATCCTGCGCAATTGGCGATTGCAGATCAGTCTAACGGCTTATTCTCGGGCAAGTCTATGCCAGCGTTGTTTAATTCTCGAGGTCTGAAAAATGAAAAGCCCCGCATCTGCGGGGCTTTGTCAGTCTTTCTTGCCGGGATTAGTGGGCGTGGCCTTTATCCCAGTCTTCCTGCTTTGGCAGCTGCTCGAACGTGTGCTCGGGCGGCGGGGTCGGCAGGGTCCATTCCAGCGTATCCGCGTATTCGTTCCAGGGGTTCGGCCGGGTCTCACGCTTGCCACGCAGCAGGGCGTAGATCACGATGCCGAAGAACAGCAGGAACGAGGCGAACGAGATGAACGCGCCAATCGACGATACATAGTTCCACTGGGCGAATGCCTCAGGGTAGTCGATGTAGCGGCGCGGCATGCCCTGACGGCCCAGGAAGTGCTGCGGGAAGAAGGTCAGGTTGGCGCCAATGAAGAACATCCAGAAGTGAACCTTGCCCCAGAATTCCGAGTACTGGCGACCTGTCATCTTGGAGAAGTAGAAGTACATTCCCGCAAAGATCGCAAACACGGCACCCAAGCTCATCACGTAGTGGAAGTGCGCAACCACGTAATAGGTGTCGTGATACGCACGGTCCACACCGGCCTGCGACAGAACCACACCGGTCACACCGCCAACGGTGAACAGGAACAGGAAGCCGAAGGCGAACAGCATCGGTGTCTTGAACTCGATCGAACCGCCCCACATGGTCGCGATCCACGAGAAGACCTTAACCCCGGTCGGCACCGCAATTACCATCGTGGCCAGCATGAAGTACGCCTGCTGACGCAGTGACAGGCCAACGGTGTACATGTGGTGCGCCCACACGACAAAGCCCAGCACACCAATCGCGATGATCGCCCAGACCATCGGCAGGTAACCGAAGACCGGCTTGCGCGAGAAGGTCGCGATGACGTGGCTGATGATGCCGAACCCAGGCAGGATCACGATGTACACTTCCGGGTGGCCAAAGAACCACAGGATGTGCTGGTACAGGATCGGATCGCCGCCACCGGCGGGATCAAAGAAGGTGAAGCCAAAGTTGCGATCCATCAGCAACATGGTGATCGCACCTGCCAGAACCGGCAGGGACAACAGAATCAGCCACGAGGTGACAAAGATCGACCAGCTGAACAGCGGCACCTTGAACAGGGTCATGCCCGGGGCACGCATGTTCAGGAAGGTGGTGATCATGTTGATCGCGCCGAGGATCGAGGAGGCGCCCGATACGTGCACGGCAAAGATCGCAAGGTCCATGGACATGCCGCCTTCGGTTGTCGATAGCGGCGGGTACAGAACCCAGCCTACACCCGAACCGAGCTGATCGTTACCACCGGGGCTCAGCAATGAGGCCACACCCAGCGACGTACCAGCGACATAAAGCCAGAAAGACAGGTTGTTCATCCGCGGGAAGGCCATGTCCGGTGCACCGATCTGCAACGGCATGAAATAGTTGCCAAATCCGCCGAAAAGCGCAGGGATGACCACGAAGAACATCATCAGAACACCGTGGTAGGTGATCATAACGTTCCACAGGTGTCCGTTAGGGGTGCAGAGCTCGGCTCCGCTACCGAACAGTCGGAAGCCTTCCAGGCACATATGCTGCACCCCGGGTTCCATCAATTCGATCCGCATGACAACAGTCATCAGAACTGAAATCAGACCGGCAAGTGCCGAGACGACCAGGTATAGAATCCCGATGTCCTTGTGGTTGGTCGACATGAACCAGCGCTGGAAAAATGTGCGCTGGTCTTCATGGTCGTGACCATGAATGGCTGCGTCTGCCATTATAGGTGCCTCCTGTTGCAACTGCACCGCGCAGTTGGACCTCTCCAACGCGCGGGATTCCTGCTGGTTTTAGATTGCGGGGGGACGACCTTCAATGGTCGAGTTTGATCTGGATCAAGATTAATTGTCGCGGGCAGGAGGGCGACCCGCGAAATTTTCACCAAATTCCGCATTCATCTGGGTATCAGCGCCCCGAATTCAAGGGGGCGGCTGGGAATTGCGTTCCCCGCTTGACCCGGGGCGGGGTGCGCCGCAGAACTGTCGGCAACGCGTCAATCGGAGAATTGAAATGACCGCCTATGATCCCGAGAATATTTTCGCCAAGATTTTGCGCGCAGAGATCCCTTCGAGCCGAGTATACGAAGATGACGATACGGTGGCCTTCATGGATATCATGCCGCGCGCGGACGGGCATCTGCTGGTGATCCCCAAAACCCCTTGCCGCAACATTCTGGATGCAACGCCTGCACAACTGGCGGCTGTGACCGCAACGGTCCAGAAAATGGCCAAGGCTGTCGTCGCAGCGTTCGATGCGGACGGGGTCACGATTCAGCAATTCAACGAGGCCGCCGGAGGGCAGGAGGTGTTCCACCTGCATTTCCATATTCTGCCGCGCCATGATGGTGTTGCTGTGCGGGCACCCGGAACGATGGGCGATTTCGACCTGATCGCGCAGCATGCCGAAAAGATCAAAGCTGCGCTGAGCTGACTGGGAGGCAGTTACTTCAAGTGCGTGTGTGGCCCCGCGCACTCACTATGATCGCCAAATGCGTGAAGCACGGCGCAGACATGGTCGTGCTTGCCATCGCAGGCTTTGGAAATTCGAGACAGTTCCGCCTCGAGGCTGCGCAGGCGGGAAATACGGTCCCGTAGGTCGGCCAGTTGTCTTTCGGCAATTTCATGCGCTTGGTTAAGGTCGCCGCCAGATGCGCCTTCCAGAGACAGCAAACCTTCGATGTCGGTCAGCGGTAAACCCAGATCGCGGCAATGGCGAACAAAAAGCAGTCGTTTTAAGGCAGTGTCGTCGTACCGGCGCTGATTACCCGCTGTTCGATCCGGGCGCGGCAACAGCCCCTTGTCTTCGTAAAACCGGATGGTCGGAATCTTGACCTGCGTGTGACGCGACAGATACCCAATTGAATACATCTTTTTTCCTCAGGGCTCTTGAACCTCTAGTCACTAGAGGAATTACATGCAATGTGCAGCCGTAACAAGGGACACACATTTTAGATGGCACATGATCACTCTCATAAGGGGCACAGCCACGCGCACCACCACATAGACCCGGAGGCAGGGGACGCGCGCGTTGCTTGGGCCATTGCCGTCAACATGTTCTTGACGCTGGCACAGGTCATTGGGGGCATTTTTTCAGGGTCGCTGGCGTTGATCGCCGACGCCCTGCATAATTTCTCTGACGCCATCGCGCTGGTCATCGCGTTTTTCGCCCGCAAAATCGCCCGCCGACCTGCCGATCCACGCATGAGCTTCGGCTATGGCCGGGCCGAGGTCGTCGCAGCGCTGGTCAACTACACCACTCTGGTCGTGCTGTCGGTGTACTTGTTCTACGAAGGCGTGATGCGGTTTTTTGAGCCTGAGCCGGTTAACGGCTGGATGGTCGTCTGGATCGCGGCACTGGCTTTGATTGTGGACCTTGTCACGGCTGCGCTAACTTACTCGATGGCCAAGGACAGCATGAACATCCGGGCGGCCTTTCTGCACAACGTGGCGGACGCCTTGGGATCGGTGGCCGTTATCATTGCCGGCACCGCGGTGATCCTGTTCAACTGGACATGGGTAGACCCCGCCGTCACGATCCTGATTTCGGTCTACATACTGTGGCATGTCAAAAGTGAAATTGGCGAAACGATCCGCGTTCTGATGATGGCAGCGCCCCCAGAACTGGAACCGGAAGAGGTCGCCTCGGCCATCGAGGACGTACCGGGTGTGTCCGAGGTTCACCATGTCCACCTGTGGAGCATGCAGGAGCGAGAGCCAGCGTTAACGGCCCATCTGGTCGTGGACGCGGCGGCCTGGGCCGATGCGGAAGGGGTGAGGGCTAGCGTCAGACAATCGCTCCGTGACCGGTTTGCCATTGGTCACGCCACGCTTGAGCTTGAGCAGATCGACCGCGCGTGTGTCGGGTCGTCTCGTTTTGGGCATACAGAAGAGAAACTATAGAGTGGGATGTGAATTGCCGCTCCGATTTGGGGTCGGAACGGCAGACTCGTTAACAAAAAATTTTCCGATTACTCAGGATGACCCAAGATCACCGGTTAACACACCACTCACTCTAAGAACGGTAAATCTATACTACCCGCAAACACGCGGGATGTATCCATTTGAGTGAGTTTTTCACCCATTTGCCCTATTTGTACTGTAGCCATTGGGAAATTTTGGCTCAGTATGGAAACAGCGGGGTTAAAAATTGCGGGATTGTTAACAGCGCATTGATTCTGAACGATTCGCAGGTATCGATTTAGCCCCCATTGGGGGCAAAAACCTCTGAGAAGGTTTTCCGTAGGGCGGTGTCCACGTCCACCAAAGTGACCGGCAACCCCAGATCGACAAGCGACGTAACCCCATGTTCGGTGATGCCGCAGGGGACGATGCCAGAAAAATGTTCGAGGTCAGGCTCGACATTGATCGAGATGCCGTGGAAGCTGACCCATTTGCGCAGGCGCAATCCGATCGCCGCCACTTTATCCTCGGCAGGTTGGCCTGAAGCGGTCAGTGGTTTGTCATTGCGCCGCACCCAAACACCAACGCGACCGTCACGGATTTCACCATGCACGTTGAACTCGGCAAGCGCTGCAATCACCCATTCTTCCAGTTGCTTGACGAAACGACGCACATCCTTGCCGCGTTTGTTCAGGTCCAGCATCACATAGGCCACGCGCTGGCCGGGGCCATGATAAGTGTATTCACCGCCGCGCTTGGCCTCAAAGACCGGAAAGCGATCCGGGTCGGTCAGGTCTTCGATCCGGGCCGAGGTGCCGGCGGTGTAAAGCGGCGGATGCTCCAGCAGCCACACACATTCATCTGCTTCACCGGCCGCAATTGCGGCCACGCGCGCCTCCATGAAGGCGACGGCGTCGTTGTAATCGGTCAGCCCGTCAGTGATCTTCCATTCCATGGGGGCTCCTTACCGCCGGGGCGGGGCGAAGAAAAGAGGTCACGCAGCCTCGGTCAGGCACCGCTGCAACAGGTCCGAATAGGTTTCGGCCCCTTGCGCACCGGTCACCAGGTACTTGCCAGCGAACACCATCGACGGGACACCTGAAACAGCACGGCTGGTCCAGAACTGTTGCTTTTCGCGAACCGGCGCACTGTGATCGCCCGAAGTCAGAGCCGCATGGGCAGCGTCCCGGTCCAGACCCGCCACTTGGGCCGCATCAAGCAGGACCTCGGATTGGGATACGTCCTGTTGATTGGTAAAGTAAGCCTCGAACAGGGCCATCTTCAACGGATGCTGGCGGCCTTGCGTTTCGGCCCAGTTCAGCAGTTGATGTGCTGCAAAAGTATTCACCATCCTGCTGTCGTCATTGAAGTTGAACGTAAAGCCAAGCTCGGCGCCGATCTGGGTCAGCCGATCGCGAGCCTGCTGGCTCTGCTCAACCGTAGAGCCATACTTCTCCATAATATGTTCGCGCAGGTTCTGGCCCTCTGGCGGCATATTGGGGTTCAGCTCAAAAGGATGCCATCTGAGATTAGCCAGCACGTTTTGTTCTTTCAAAGCCAGGTCCAGCTGGCGAAACCCCACGATGCACCAGGGGCACACAATGTCTGAGACGATATCAATCTGGACAATTGGGCGGGGATCTTGCGCGGTCATTGGCGGGCTCCGGGGAAGGGGGAAATAAACTCTGTCTGCAGTACAGATAAGGATGGCAACACGGAATTCAAATCGGCTTGTTTTTTGCCTCTTCACATCCTGTTCGCCACCGTCTATACGCCCCTCTACCAAGTCATTGGCAGTGCGGTCGTGGCGGAATTGGTAGACGCGCAGCGTTGAGGTCGCTGTGGGGTAACACCCGTGGAAGTTCGAGTCTTCTCGACCGCACCAGCATTTCAACTATGAAAATAAAGAGCTTAGTGAAAATAGGGCGTTAGCCTTGCAAAACGTCACATTGATCGTCACATTTTATAATGTGACGATTGAAGGATTGGCGGATGAAAAAGGTTGCTGACACTATTCAGTTGCGTGGGCGGTATCATGTGAAAATCGCGATACCCGAGTCGATTAGGGGGCATTGGGCTGGAAAAGATGTTTATCAAAAATCCACCAGATCGACGGACCCGGTTGCTGCCGCAAAGGAGGCGCGGCGCATTCGTGCAATCATGGATGCGCAGCTTGAACAGGCCAAGGCCGAAGAGGGTTGGCGGGCATTGGCCCGACACTTGCCGCCAGATCAAAGGGCGCTGCTGGACAAGGCGGGTGGATTGTCCGGGCTTTTGGATGAGTTCGAGCGAAGCAAGAAAGCACTGGCTTTCTTAGAGGCCGGTAAGCCTGCTGACGCGGGCACTTTCGACGTCGAGGTCGGTCGAAGAGGCGCGCCCACTAAGGTGCTAGTTGGCGAGTTGGCCGACCCAGAAGAGCTACAGGTACAGCAAGCAGAGCACAGCGCCGCCTTAGCGGCTATTTGCGCCCAGACAAACGCGCGGGGCAGGGTGTTGCGCCAGATCGGGCAAGACGTCGATCTTGTCGGTGACGTGTTCAGCTTGCGCGATCTGGTCGAAGATTGGGCACCGTCCGTTGATGCACATACCGCAGAAAACGGGCGTACATACGTCAGACGGTTCACTGAACAGCATGGCGAGATTGGACTACAAGACATTACTGGTGCTCACCTGCGAAAGTTTACCGACGCGCTTAAAGGGCTTCCTAAGGTCCAGAGTGGTAAACGCCGCGATATGACCATTCAGCAGCTTGTCGCGGATGCCAAGAAGACCGGGGCAGATACCATCGGCTATGCCACCCAGAAGAAATACTTCGACATGCTAAAGGGTCTCATGTCTCACGCTGTAGGGCGTCGGTTTGTCGAGGCCGACCCTTGGGCAGGCATGAAGCTGGTTAAGCCCAAGGTAAAGCACAGCGCCGAAAAAGCCCGCCGCGCCTTCACTGGTGAGGAAGTCGCTAAGATATTGGAGTTCGTCAAAGGATCGAACGCGGACCAATATGGAAATACGACAGTGGACCGCTGGGCACCATGGATTGCCGCCTACCACGGGTTAAGACTTCAAGAGGCCTGTCAGCTTCGGACAAATGACTTCGAGGAAATCGGCGGCGTTTGGTCAATGAAAATCACCGATGAAGGCGAAGACCAAAAAACCAAAAATGCGGCGTCCGTTCGTTGGGTGCCCATCCACCCCGCTCTGATTGCAGCCGGTTTGCGGGGCGTGGTTGAAGCCCGACCGGCTGACGCCTTCGCATTCAACCAGTTTGGGCGCTATGCAAAGAAGCTTGAAGAGATGACGCCCGACACTCGTGGGCGCGTCAGCGCCGACTATGGCAAGCGGTTCTCATACCTTCTGCGTTCCAAGCTGGGCATCAAGGACCCCAAGGCGGTCTTTCACAGCTTCCGACATCGCTTTCAGGACGCCTGCGACAATGCCAATATTTCTGACGCGCACCGCCGCTACCTGACGGGTCGCGCCAATAGGGATGCTGTTGAGGGTGGTTATGGTGACGGTGCAGGTATGCAGTACTTGTATCACAGCTTGAAGCAGGTTGATCCACTTGCGGGTTAGGCTGGTTCAGCGCAGAGATGATTTTGCCCGGTTTGTTCTGGGCACGTTTCAGGACAGGGGCATCTGAGGAACTACAAGACACGTTTTAACGATGCGCCCGAAGGTTTGTCGATCCTTCGGGAAGCAATGGATACTGTGGAGTATTGGTAGTGCCCTCGTTAGCGGGTTAACTGGTCACCGGCTTATATTGATAATAGTCGAGTTGCTCTCGTCGAATACCGGGATTTCGGCAGAATACCCTGAAGCGCGAGCCATCTCTTCGAGAAGCTTCATCATGAACAAGTAATGACGTCGGACAACAATAAGCAGTTCATGCTTCTTGCCCCCGTCACCAACCAAACACTGCTCATACAGATGCACTGACAGATTTTCACCGCCATGCGCATTTACCAATCGCCCCCATTGCTCATCCTCGAACGAACCGTATGGTTTTCCGTGAACCATCCGCTTACGGAACAATCGGATTTCATCTAGAATACCATCTGCAACCCATGCGTCACGGACCTGCTTTAGGTGATTTCCTGCAAAGAGAACGCCCATCATTCGGTCTGAAAAAGGTCGCTGCTCTTTGAATCCAGCCATCAATTTAGTGAAGTCATTCACTTTCTTAGACATGTCATTTCGCGCCGCGATGAGCGCGGCCAAATAATCTCGAAGCGAACCGACTGACGAATAAAAGTCGTGCACGCTGGCTGATATCTCAAGGCTGGGCCCCATCGAGAAGCGATGCCCCACAGTCTTTCCGCTAGTGATCGCTCCAAGAAGTTGCATGCTGTAGAAGCTTGATATTCTCCCCATGTGCACTTCAACACTGCGTATCCCAAGCGCAATGTGACGGGCAAGTTCGATCTCTTTTCCGTTTTCGGCATTCATGTTTTTTACTATGGACGACCAAAGATCACCGGCACTTTGTTCCCTTGTGAGCAGTTCGGTAGACCAAGGACGAAAGAACCGGTGGTTTACGCCATTACTAAAACCTTGCTGCTCATAACAGATCGGCTTCACGCCAAGGTTTTTGATCACAGTTTTGATCTGTTGATCGGAGAAAAAACCGATAATGTGTGGTTTTCCCTCAATCGGAACCGGCTCTAAAGCCCAACCCTTGGTTGTTCGG
Source organism: Ruegeria sp. YTSC230 (assembly GCF_059609665.1). Taxonomy (NCBI): domain Bacteria; kingdom Pseudomonadati; phylum Pseudomonadota; class Alphaproteobacteria; order Rhodobacterales; family Roseobacteraceae; genus Ruegeria; species Ruegeria sp. YTSC230. The sequence goes on from NZ_JBXWMC010000001.1 coordinate 292,722, forward strand.
CGCGTGGTTACTCCGCCAGTGTGGTGCAAAGTGAAGGTGTGGTGATCCTCTGGAGGGACCAATTCCTCTTTTAGTTCCAAGTTAATGATCATCCATGTGACTCTGTTTTCATTTCTTTCAACATCGTTGAATTTCTGCCTTCAGCGATCTACCAAAAGATGCATTGAGAAATCGAAATACTCCATGGGGTTTAGGCATGATGTTTACGAAACTTGGTCGAATTCTGGCCGTTCTTTCTATCGCGTTTGGCATCTTGCGTATCGTAATGGCTATCACTGTTCTGTCTTCGGAAGACCCCAGCAGTGCTGCGCGCTATCTCGGCTCCAAGACCACTGGACAGGCAATTGACCAAGGCCTCTACACAATCGTATTCGGTATCTTGGTGGGTGTGTTGACTGACATCAGCAGATCAGTTGCGAAACTGCGGTCTAGCCCATCTGGTAAAGCTGCCGACTAACAGCGCTTTCAACTAGCTGAGTTGTTCGAAGGCCCGCGTCAGCGGGCCTTTTCTTTGCCCCCAATTCGTGACCCGTTTTTTTGCGGTAACTTTGACAAAACGGCAAAAATCGAGTACAAATTTAATACAAAGGCAAAAATGCCAGAAGAAAATAATTCTTATATGTGAGTAGGTTAAAAAGTGCTGGCTGTATGTCAATCCGACGTGGTCAATGCGCTCGGGCGGTCTCAAAACACTATCACTACCCGAGTGCGTGGACTCGAATATTCCAACGGACAAAATGGTGCGCGTCGTTATCGGCTGGCGGACGTTTTTGCCGACAATCAAACCAAAGGAACGGCAACACGTTCCAGCCCTCTTTGAGTTGGCTCACGACGACAGTGAACAGCTTTGGACTGGAGATATTGCCGTACCACGCGCACGCCGCCTCGAAGGCTGGTTGAGAGGTGAACAGGTTGAACGCCTGTTTGGCGCGCGTGTGGCGTTCACCAATGCTCTGGCGGCGTCTGTGCAGTCTTCAGTGCTCTTTGAGCACCTTGAGGCTTTGCGCTTGAAATTGATCCTGACGGACCCGGTTTTGAGATGGACCGTACTGGGTGACGCGGACGCGTTGCCGCCCTTCGAACACTGGGCTGTTCCGTATGCAATTACGAATGCCCGACATGAAAATCTGTATAAAAAAGAGGCAGCATAATGGATAACGGCGAGCAGTTCCGGAACATCGTGTCCGGAGATGAAAAATTGAAAGCGCGTTGGGAAGCAGTCAGCGACAAGATAATGTCAGATGCGTCGCGCCTGTTGGGCGTTGAACTGTCACGTGAGGAAATCGTTGCTATGCCATCGGCGCGACTGGCGGTGCTCACCGATGAAGGACTGTCCGCGCGCTACTTGGATGAGATCAAGCAGCTTGAGGCTGTTCAGGAACAAGTCCGCAAGAACGAGCAACGGGAAGCTGTGGAGGCTGGTGAAGAAGAGGCCCTTGCCAAGTTGAGCCAACTCTCCCCCACGGAAAAAATGACGCGTGCCCGTGAGTTGGGGCTGACTGGTGCAGCACCTGCAGCAGAACCTTCCAGCGTAGCGGATGAAGCGACGTTGCTCCGCAGGGTGCTCACCCTCAACCCGTCGGAGAGGTTGGCAAAGGCCCGTGCTTGGGGCCTGGCATGACCGAATTCGAAAACACCATAAACGCAGTTCGCAAAGCTGGAGGGGCAGTTGCCTCGCATTTCGTGAAAGTGGGCAGCAACTATTACTGCCATCTCAGTGGCGCAACGATCAGCTCAGCGCAGTACAACAGTTTGGTGGCCTGCTTGTCAGCAAGTGGTCATAGCCAGCCGTTGAGCGAAAAAGAACGATCAAGGCGACGCCTTTTGGCCGCAGTAGATCGTGCAGAAGAGCGCGCCGAGAAGAGGCGGGGACGATGATCCCGCTGAACGACAGCGCGTTTCGTAGAGCACGCGCGCGCTACTTTAGACGTCTGGCCCTCTGGAACGCTGCGCGTTTGGCCTGTCACTCATACGAACAGTTTCGAGCAAACACTAGTTCAATCGAACGGGCGATTAGCGTTCAACTCGAAACCGAGTTTCCCCGAGGCACGTAGCCGCTCCTAGCTACGTGCACGTTGCCCCCGCCGTGATCGGGACGGCGGGGGCACAAATAGCCCCACACAAAAAGAGACACCAAAATGAAATATGTCGAGCGTACAAAGTTTCGGCGTGAATGCAGCCGCCTCATCCGAGCATTCACACATGCGCAGGATCACGACGAAGGTCGTTCAGTCTACAAAATACCGTCGGCCATTGCGAAACGGATCGAGTCTATTGTCGGTGCGGACTTTTCTGAGATTATGCAGGACGCGGGGTTTTACCGCCCGCCCGGAAAGCGGCAATGGGCGACGGGTGGACGGACGGAGCATGGCGGTGAAGCAGTCGCATACCTTCGGCTCAACAATAGATTTTGGACTCTCCTGACTGCCATTCTGGCGACCTACGGGGCAGGTAATTCTAACATGGTTCCAGCTTAACTGGCGGTCGCGCATCTTTATTGTTCCTGAAGCGGAAAATGACCGTTTCGAAATCTAAGTGTAATAACCCAAAAAACTCGTTCAATCTTAAACTTGAAGTAGGATTTGTCCCCCGTCGCAGGGGTCGAAGTTTCACTTGAAGTCAATATTTCTGACCGTGAGGGGTGAAATATAACTTGAAGTAACATTTTGAAAATAAACAATAAAATTGAGAATCGTTTCTGACTGTGTTACATATTCATCGTGCCAGTTTGGCGCGCCATGCAATCAGAAAAGGAACGATATGAACGAAACAGAAGACAAGCTTGTGAACGTGACGGATCAAATCGCGCAAGTTGGTCTGATGTCTCTCACACAAGGCAACCGGTCGACGCTGGTCCGTTTGCGCGACGAGCTGACTGAAATTCTGCAACAGGCAGAGCAGTAAATTTGGCAGGCCCGCGTTAGCGGGCCAGACCAACGGCAACTGAATAGGAGTTACAGGCAACATGAAAGATAGTCTGTCCGCTAAGGACAATATGAACGACAGCAACCCGTTTTGTGTTGCCGGTCTGGCCGAAGATGAATTTGAGCAAACACTGCAAGAATACTCGGAAGACCTTGGATGCACCGATAAGGTAGTTTCGATCAAGTCGAGGCTTGGCGGAAAGCCATTCGACCGTTTGCCCGCCAAGGGCGTTTTCAATCAGCCTCCTTCAAAGAGCCTTTATCACACCAAACGAGCGGAGGCCGCGCGTCAGCGTGCGCAGGACGAAGTGCCGGAAGAGCTTGTAGAAGCTAGTCAAACGCTGTTCGACGCCGGGTTGAAGCGCTCCAATTCCGACTATGCAGATGTAGCAGACCACAACGCAATGACGCTCGCATATGCGCTTCGATACCAGACCTGCGGCCTGCACATGGTTGATAGCCACGCCATTGATCCCGGAACCGGCGAAGGTACTGGTTTGCAGGATGGAAAGCAGACGGCGAAGATTCCGCGCGGGGCAGGTTGGCAACTCCGCGCAAGCAATGACCGCGAAAAGATTGTTCAGTTTTGGACGGGCGACGGTCAGTACCCACCGAACAAGAAGGGCAAGATTTACCCCTACGCGCGTGTGAACGCTCCGAGAAATGTTTCGATCACCTTTCCCGAAGGGTGTGGTCTCTTTGTTCTCGACATCGACGGTGAAGAAGGTAAGGCCGCGCTAGCTGCACTTGAGGCTGAACACGGTGAATTGCCGCGTACTGCGAAGAGCGTTAGCGGTTCCGGTGGCTGGCATTTTATCTTCAAGACTGAGCGCCCCATTTTCAACACGGCGTCAGCGATTAGCACTGGTGTTGATATTCGTGGAGAGGGTGGGCAAATCATCGCCGCGCCATCGATCCACAAGAGCGGCAACATCTACCAGTGGGAAGTAACCCCGTGGGATTGCATCGCGGACGCGCCGGAATGGCTCGATAAGCTGGCATTCAATGCAACCAAGTCGCGTCACGATAGTTCGAAAGACAAAGCCGCTGCCAAGACCAAGTCAGAACGGGATAGAACGCAGCCCAAATCCCGCGTCATCGGTAATAGCGCTGTCACCGGGTTCGAAAACATTCTTGATACTATCGGTGATCATGAGGGTGGAGGGGGGTTTGACTCTCCGATCTATTGCGCGGCTTGTTCGTGGTTCGCCGCTCATGGGCCTGACGGTGATTCTTCAGAACTGTTCGATACACTGCGCACCCAGATTGAAGACGCGGAGCGTAACCCCGAACGTGACCGGGCTAAGTACGACACTGACGATTACCTTAGACGTCGAATTGAACAGGCTCGCCAGTTTATCGCCGAACAAAACGTTGGGGAGGACCTCGCTGACGCGAGCCAGGACTTCGAAGCTCAGGCCGGAAAACTTGGAATGAAGGCTACAGACCGGCAGGTAAAAAAGTTGTTCGCTGATGCCATCAGCGCGGGAGTCGACAAGTCGTCGCGCGCGCGCATCACGAAATCAGTTGTAGCGAATACGTCTCTGGGGAAACGCGACCTGAATAAGTTCTGGGACGATCTGGAAAAGTCGCAGGCGCGGAACGAACGTGAGAGAAACAGGAAAGAGCGCCAGTCGATCTGCATTGACGCAGATGAACCAAAGCAGACGAGTTATGCCAAGGATTGTGTGAAAACGGCTAACGCGCGCGATCCGTTCTTGTTCCACTACCTGGAAGAGGCCGCAATCGTTCGGAATGGACGGTTGAAGGTGCTGAACTTCGATGGTCGCAAACACGAACTGGGTAAGGTAACCGTGTTCGAGAGGCCGAAGGGTGAAATGGACTTTCAGCACATCTTTCCACCCGGTGGTGTGGTCAGTGACTTGTTCGCCCAAGACTTGTCTGAGTTTTTGCTGCCGCTTCGTGGTGTGGTGGATACACCTTTCTTTGCGGCAGATGGAACGCTGGTGACTGAGAACGGGTATCATGCCGGTTCAGAGATGTACTTGGATAGCGATTTGGTATTGGACCGCGTTAGCGGTGTCCCGACTGAGGAAGAGGTGAAGAACGCTGCTAAGTTCATCATTGAAGAAGTGCTTGCTGACTTTCCGTTGGGGGGGCTGACCCGCAAGGAGATCATGGAAAAGGCTTTCTCCGATGAGGGTGTTCCTGCCGTCGCAAATGCGTTGGCAATGATCCTGATGCCCTTTGCCCGGAACATGATCCACGGCCCCACGCCGGGGCATATCGTCAACAAGCCTGCGCCGGGTACTGGTGCCGGTTTTTTGGTTGATGTGTGCACCACCATCGCAAGCGGTGCGCCAGCACCTGCGCTTGCTATGCCAAAGGATAAAGCCGAACTGAGCAAGACACTTTCTTCCGCTCTTCTGGATGGTGAACTGGCCATATTCTTCGACAACATCAACCATGAGATGGACTCGGGCGATTTGGCATCAGCGATGACCGCGCCTGAAACGGGGTTCAAATTCCGTATTCTTGGTAAGACGCAGACGGTCATTGTGCATATCCGCAACACGTGGATATTCGCGGCCAATACTCTGACCATGAGTTCTGAACTTCTGCGCCGGTGCATCTTGATTGATCTTGATCGTAAGGACTCAGAACCGGAGAGTTGGACGCCTGCGGATGGATGGCGTCATGCAGATGTGCGAGCGTGGACACGAGAGAACCGGAACGGTCTCGTGCATGCCTGCCTGACTATCATTCAGAAATGGGTCGCAGAGGGCATGAACAAGAGTGATGCCACGCTTGCCAGTTTTGAAAACTGGGCGGGGGTCATGGGTGGAATCCTCAAGTCGTGCGGTGTCGCTGGCCTCATGAGAAATCAATCTGAATTGAAGGGGCTGTCGGACGGTACCGACGATGAACTTGCGGGCGTTGTTCGAGCTATTGCCAAGGCTATGCACGGCGCAAAAGATGCGCGACTCTATGTCGGATCAAAGACCGCAGATGAAGTAAGACAGGGCAAATTCGGCTTGTTCGATATTCTGCACGCGATGCCGGACATTCCACGTCTGGATGGCTGGGGATACCGGGAAGTGCCTACCGGCGACGATCTGGACGTTCAGTATCACAACACCCGCAAGGCAGGTACGCGCTTCAAAGCAGCAGCGAATAGAACCTATCGCGTCACACTCGACGGTAAGGAATATGATGCCCGGTTTGAACGCGAAACCGATACCTCTACCAATTCGAACTGCTACGCATTGGCGCTTGTACCCCGCTAACGCGGGCGAATCCGATATCTGCCGGGAGTTGAAAAATCTCCCGGTCGGATTCCGGGAAGCACCCGGCAACAAAATATTTAATAAATCAATGTGTTGAGGATAACTCACGGGAGACCGGGAGTTCCGGGGGGGGGCGGCGCTCTCGCCCTTTTATTTTGTTTTTTCTTTCATTGCGAAGTTTGTGGTGGCTGCTTCAAAAAAGATTCTACCAGACCTTAAGATAAGAAAAAACTCCCGGACTCCCGTAGAATTTACGTAAGTATCGGTAAAATATAGTAAAAACTGGTCCGGGGGGGGTGATTTCAACTCCCGGCAACTCCCGGAACTCCCGGTGGTTCGTTTCTAGTGCCCCACGTTAGACTATTGAGGCCTTGCGCAACAACTTCCTTCGTCGAGCGCGTTCGCCGGGTTGCTTTAGGTATTCCAAATCCCGTCTGCACTCCTCTTCATGCCATTCGTCACCCATGCTTCTTTGTGGCTCCCTTCCTCCGATATCATGGATAATCCCTCTATACTCAGGACCGTGGACGGATGCCCATTCAGCTTTGAATTTCTGCATTGATAGCCATTCACGATCTTCTCGCCCTTGATCTTTGTAACCTCGCTGCCACGGCTTATGCCCATAGGCACCAAAAGCATCACTTCTGCCTCCATCATACCCAATGATTACTTCACCCCCTCCGTGAACATGGCGAGGATCAGGCATCAACAAATAGCCGTCTCCAAGCTTTCTCCAATGGGTCGAAGTGAGATGCCGTTCCGGATAAAGCCAGTCCTTTTCTGAGGCGGCAATATATCGAAATGCGCGTTTCTTTGTGATGTAGTTGATTTCAATAACTTCTTCTTCCGTGAGGAAGCGCTCCAATTGAATGTCAGTCGCTTTGAAAATGGTGTCACGAAAGAACTCTGGGTTTGGTCTGGTTTTCAGAGGGTTTTGGAACGGATCACGTACCCATGACAGATTTGTTAAGATCAAAACCTTGTCGGGCGACAGGGGAAAATACGTATGCGAAGCTGCGTATCGGATGTCTGGATCGTTATGACCGCGACAGTGCCTCGAAGCCGGAAAACACTCACGGTTATAGACTGTGACAGGGTGATCAGAAATGATCAGCTTAGTGGAAGATTTTGACGCATCGGCAATCTGCCATACACACTCCGTCCAGATCGCACAGAAGATGTTTTGGATTTCCTGCAATCTGATTAGTGTTTCGTTCTCAGTGTGCCCCCCCGTCACTTGACGCAGCCAGCCCAATCCTTTTGGTGTGCGTAGCTTTTGGATGCTCATGTAGGTCATAAGCGACTGAAGTGCGTCCTGCATACCCTCGCGGATACTGAAGTCAGCAAAGTACTCCACTGCCTTTTTGCCATCTAAGTCGACCTTGCCAAAAAAGAAACGCTCGATGTCTCTTATTTCAAGACCGCCCCATTTAATCGTGTACAAATCGTCCTGAGCAAAACAGCGTTTTGGCCCCCATCTTAGGAGGTCTCGTCGGGTATAGGTGCGACCGCTTTGCGTGTGTGTTTCTGGTGAAAGGTCTAAGTAGAAGTGCTGGCTCTGCCCTTCAGGCAAAAATCGTTTCTGATACCATTCGGGGACATAGTGGTTGTGCTTATACTTGGACATGTGTGGAAATATGGTGGGTCAAGCGACTTCCATCAAGTGAGAATTTAGACCAATAATGTCCCCAAATAGAAAGCGAAGTCACAGCAGTATGGCGTCAAGTAAACCGCTTAAAGGAGAATGCATGCCACCCAATTACAGAGCAAGGGCACGAGGTCTACTGCAATCGGCTAGGGCGCTGCTTGACTCAGATGACGAGAAAGACTTGTTACTTGCCTGCTTGTATTTGCGGATGTGTATGGAAGGCGTCACATACGAAAGGGCTCAGCCCTTTGCTGATGACCTTGGGCCAGATGCTATGAAAACTTGGCAGCCAAGACGACTGATGGAACGAATGTTGGAAGTAGACCCGCAAGCGGACAGCACGTCGGACATCAGTTTTGCAAAAAATGGACCAGACGCTGAACCTTCAGAGCCCATGCGGTATCTGGGCACTGACAATGTATTGAATTTGGCCACCTTGAAGAAGCATTACGATGCTTTGGGTTCATTTCTACATATGCCAACACAAAAACAGATCGAAGCAGGTAAGGAGCCAAACAGAGAGAAGATATTTGCGCGTTGTGAGGTGATCTACACTGCTTTGAAGGTAGTTTTGGATTCGTCGCTCTGGAACTTCAACATGACCCAAAAGGGTACGCTAGACTGTTTGAATTGCGGGAAGGAAATTAGTCGTCGGATCGCATCGGATGCAGCAGTGAGGTCGGTAAAGTGTTGGAATTGTGGCGTCACATACGACATGAAATCTATGGATAATAACCAAGTAAATATAGAGCCAAGGCAAATCGGCGTGGAGTGTCCAAATGACGGTTGCAATACAATGACATGGCTTTGGGAAAAAGACGCACACGCCGGTACAAGCTGGTCGTGCCGGGATTGTGGAACCAACCTTCAATTAGCTCTAGGTGTAGCCATACTCCCTCCCAAGGAACCGTGAAGGAATTGATTTGCTTGATCAGTCGCCGCTGACGCGGCTCTGTACAACTCGCGAGTGTTGCATAGTTAATGTATATACATATCTAACGTGATCGGCGCGTTTCCCACCGCCGCTAAACGGACATACCAAGCCAACAACGAGAATCCACGAATTTAGCAAAAGTTTAGCAATTACAGCGAGTTACGGGAGGCTTGGCTGGGTAATAATATTGCGCGGAATCCGAGGAACTCGGCGAAGAATCGCGCTCTAGATTTTATTTAACAAATACAGATGCTTACATAATGTATCGCAAAGTATGAATTTAACATAATGGCTGTTATGGTGCGTTAATACTCGCGCTATGTAAGGCTAGCATAGCTTGGTCAGCAGGGGGCAATACAAACCCGCTAACGCGGGTCATGCCTACATGCAGAATCTCCACCAAATCAAGTCGGAATCCACCCAATACGACCACCTCGAGGGCCTTGAATGGTAAACTTAATGTCTCGTCTGACGATGCGACATAGAGATCGTCCTCGTCAGCGGTAGTTTAATGTAATAAATACAAGTAAAAACAGTTACTTAAAAGGTTCCTGCGGGGGTATGGGTTACCCCCTTCAGATCGGGCCCGTACCTGTTCACAAGTCGGAGTGCAACTTCGTTAAGTCCATTTCATGCAACCTCATAACGATTAGAGACTCATACCCGGAAAAGACCCCCCCCACCTTCAGTTTTGCAATGCGCGACTTTTGAGTCACAAATTTCTTAGAATTGGGTTGCAGTGCCCGCAGCATCACCTGCTTTCAAGACCGCACAGCGTGCCGTTTGCGATCTAGACCGAGACACCAGCGGTGCGCCTCCGACCTTCGCTGCACACGCTTATTCTGTTTGCAATCGGCCACCCAGCTGCCCTTCGATGTACGGGCAGCTCCGAAAGCGACGCGCAGCGGCCATGCACAAGGAACGGACCTCGTTAAGTCGGTGGCATACCTTACGTCCGTTCGGTGCAGTTGGTTCTAATGCTACCCTTGGAAGCAGTAACTGCAGATTGTGCCCATTTTGCGAAAAAAAGCGATCGTGACTACTCCCGATAAAGAACCATAGCCCTTCTCGCTCGCTCTGAATTGATCCGGGACGAGTCCCGGATTCGACTTAATTTGTCGGTGGCGCTTGCTCAACGACTCACGCTAAAGATGTGTTTCCCAACAAATAGATCAGTGGCGGAGAAACTCATGTTAGACGCGTCAAAGCACTGTTGCCCGCAGTTTTTGAACCACTTAAGAACGAGGGAAGCTGACCGCAGACGAAATGCTCGTTGTCTATCGCTCTGCGATCAGCCTAGTTAGGTTAGAATCGAATAGGTAGACTAAACCATGTTCTGGTTAAACAGTCATTAACCCCCAGCACGCCAAGGTCGAAATGAATAAAAATTTGAACGACATCTGCCAAAATCTGATTGATGGGAGTGCGAACGAAGCTCAAACCCGCCACGAAGTCATTGACCATATTCTTCATGATATATTTGCTTGGCCAAGGGCCATAACTAAAGTCGAAGAATATATCGCGCCCGGCTTCGCGGACTACGTTCTGACAAAGCAGAATGGTGATTTTCTATTCTTCATCGAGGCGAAGAAAATCGGCAAGTCATTCACTCTCCCTTTCCCCCACAAGAAAGACGAGACTCATTGCTATATCGACATCAAGACTCTCCTTACAGACGAAAACATAAACCCCGCGATGAAACAGGTTCGTGAGTACTGTATGGACACAGGTTGCGAGTACGGAGCGATCACCAATGGAGTCGAATGGGTAGCTTTCAAGTGCTTTGAGAAGGGCAAGCGCTGGGATCAACTTAAGGCCTTTGTAATCAGAGGGCCGGAGTTTTTTACTAACGATGAGATCAAGGCGAAGAACATTTTTTCCTACCTCGCAATCACTGAACACTCCTCTCTTCCAGGTGCATTGTCCAGCGCCCCACCAAAGGACAGACAAGTGTTTGTTGCGAAGGATAGAATTGCCGCATACTCCCATCCCATCTCAGCAAACCGCCTAGCTACTGCTCTGCGTCCGATCGCAAACAGACACTTCGGTGTGATCAACGATGACCAAATAGAGCTCATGGATCGATGCTATGTTGCCGATCGAGGGTTTGCTCAAGTCCTAAAAGGTATGCGCTCCCTAATTAAAGACTCACTTACTCCCTATTTCGAGGAGTATGGCGTCGAGCAGTTAGAAGATACTGGAAAAGGAGGCGCGATTGGGGGGCGTATAACAAAGAACATCAAGAACTCTAGAGGGGGTGAGGTACTTGTTCTATTCGGAGGTAAAGGAGCGGGAAAATCTACTTTCATAAGACGGCTTTTAAAGCACAACCCTCCTAGATGGTTGAAGGAGAATTCGGTCTCTGCTGTAGTCGATATGTTGGATGTGCCCGAAGACAAGGAGAAAGTACATTCTGAAATATGGCGGCGTCTTGTTTCCGACCTCGATGCCGATAATATTCTTTCCTCACCTAGGGATGTCCTGCTGGATGAGTTGTTCTATGAGAAGTTTTCCATTGCTTCGAAGCAAGAACTCGCGGGCCTCCCAAAGGGAGGAGAGCTTTACAATGACCGCCTTAACAAGCTGGTTGCCGATTGGAAGAATGATCTAGAGTACTGTGCAAAATGCTTGGCAAACCGATGCAGCGCAAATAGCAAAGGCGTCGTCGTAGTTATTGACAACACAGACCAATACAGCGGGCCGATTCAGGATTATTGTTTTACTACAGCTCAAGAAATTTCCCGAAGCCTTTCGTGCGTCACGTTAATATCAATGCGCGAGGAAAGGTTTCACAACTCCAAAATTCACGGTGTTCTCGATGCATTTCAAAATTCTGGCTTCCATTTGAGTTCACCTAAGCCATCGACGGTGTTTTTGAAAAGGCTTGAATACACAATAGAGATGCTACGTGATGCAAATCGTAGAAGTGAAATTACTTATGTCAAGAATGACAACCTCATTCATGATATATGCACATATTTGGAAATTGTAGCAGACGGAATTCGCGCGGCAGACTCTCCCTTGAATAACTTCCTGACTGCATGTGGGCACGGTGACATACGTCTCACTTTAGATCTTTTTAGATCTTTTCTACTGTCCGGTTACACCAATGTTCAAGAAATGCTGGACGTAGGTCGTTGGTATTTTCAGATCCACCAAGTACTCAAGCCTGTCATGGTTCCTACAAGGTATTTCTATGATGAGCAATTGAGTGATATTCCAAATATTTTTCAGGCAAGAGATAGTCGTTTATCGTCCCATTTTACTAGCCTTCGTATCTTGCGAAAACTGTCCAAGAATATTGGTTCGGGATCCTCCGAATATGTCCCTCTAGCTGAGTTGAGGGCATATTTTTCGGAGAGGTTTCGAATGGTTCCTGATTTTAATCTTTGTGTTGATGTGTTGCTTCGCCACGGGTTTATTGAGGCGAACAACAGGCTTGACTACTTTGATGACTCCGTAGATCGAATTAGAATTACAAACTATGGGGTGTATATGCTGACTGATCTTGCGTTTACGTTCACGTACCTTGATCTTATTTGCACCGATTGCAACTATTTCGATGAGCAATCCTGTAACAGCATTACTGAGCTCGCAAATGAGGAGTACAGGCTTTTCTCAGCGCGTAAAAGAACCGACAGAGTAAAGGTGAGATTAGATCGAACCGAAGCATTTTTAAATTACCTTACCAATGAGGAACAGAGAGAGATTGAAATTTTCAATCTGGATATTCCTCACGGTGAAAGCTTTAGTGAGAAACTCTCGACTGCGTTTGAAGCGGAAAAGCTTCGTGTGTTAGCAAGCGCTGAGAGGCAGCAATATAACCGCCGAAGTTAAAGAACTTGTTATGAGCTGCAAGGTTGGTCGATCTATGAGTCAGTCATAACCACGGTCGGCTTTACAGCTCTCCCTGTTAGAAGGCTGGAAAAAGAACGCAGATCGGACGCGTCCGATCTGGGTTGCGAACTGCCGAATGTATCCGCAGCATCCAGTTGATACGGCAATGACGGCTCTGGGTTCATAGCAGCCACAGACAGGCATTCTTACATTCGGGCTCTTAGCTTTGAATGCACCGACGAAGGCTGGAAATTGCGTCTGCCAAAGCCGAATTTTAACAGCCGCTGACGCAAGCGCTTTATATCAACGGGCAATTCAGAAACTCCACTAAGTAAGAAGCTAACATGACCTACGTACCAAAAACGGCACCGCCGCACCCGGTGGGATTCCACAAGCCTCTGACTGACGAAATCCGCAGGCGGCGGGGATTGGATGAAGATGGAAGGCTAATAAATTGCAGCACCAATGAAGAGCAAGTGGAAGAAAATCGACTAAGATTAACGTCACACGGGAATGAACGATTGGCCGTGTGACGGTTGATAAAAAACCTTTATTTATCAATGGTTACGAAAAAATTTCGAGTATCGAGTCTTCTCGACCGCACCATATCTTGTAAGTTATTGAAAATAAAAGATAAAAACAATACCTTTCGGAGTGAAGCTCAAAAAAAATCACTGTAATTTCAACTGTTTCGTAGACCTTTACGCAATATTTTCGCATCGATTACGCATAAATTGAACGGCATCGTTTGCTTACGTACAGGCGGCAACCTGAGGTTGCCACTAGATCTGCCACTCAGAAGTTCATCGACGCCCAGCAACTTGCAAAGCATTAAATGGCGGGTGTTCAAGGGTTGGACCCCGACGATAGCTGGACCCGTCGGCTAGTGGGGGAAAGCCTAGAAGCCCGTGGAGTGGCCCGCGAAGTTGTAGCCGCTATCCTGAACCTTGATCAGGAACCCCCGAAGCCGATGTTGTTCGACATGCTGGATATTTACGCGCGGGACAACGAGTGAATTAGTTCAAATTGAGAGTGCCGAATCGATGAATAAGCTGAAAAACGTTAACAGTTTGGTGGCCATTGGCTTCTTTGTTTCCAGTTCCTATCATTTGGAACAGCGGAAACGAACAAAACACGAGAAATTCTCAGTGCTTGGATACTTCATACCTTAATATAATTCTTGTGATATCGCGGCCTGCAAGTAGGAGGCCTTTTTGCCGAAAGTTGTGAATCTATCGCATCTTAGGAAATGTACTTAGTAACGAGTTTGCTGTTCCGATCGCATGATCGGAACAGCATTTTCTTTTTGGGGTTGCATTGGCATTACGCAGACTCCCTCTTTTCACCACAGGCGGTTTCGAGTGTGCCACGAGGTCTTATGATTTTAGGGTTAACTATACCACGGAAAATCCGCTCTGGAACCATGGGATTGCTTCGAAGTAGTACGGTGATGTGCCATCGAAATTGCTCAGTAGGATTCCGCTAATGTTGCTTGGATTGCATGGCGCAGGGTAGTGAGGTCTGCTCGTCTCCGGCGGCACCTACTTCATGCCCGCTTATGGCGGGAAGCATAATAAAAAACTCTGTGCCTTCACCAAGTTCGCTTCTGTAGTCTATTTCTCCTCCAAAATGCTCCACAATTTCCTTTGAAATGTGCATCCCGAGCCCTGTACCGCCTGCGTGACGTTCATCGGAAGAGTCAATCTGTGAAAAGCGATCGAAGACTTTGTCCTGGCACCCCTCGGGTATCCCTATGCCGTGGTCTTTGACGAAGAGGCGAATCTTCCCACGGACTTTTTCGCATCCGACGGTTATCTCGCCTCCATCAAGGGAAAATTTGGCTGCGTTGGAGATCATGTTGGCCAACACTTGAAGCAGGCGGGACGCATCACCTTTAACGAACAGATCTTTGTTTCCCCTTATGTCCTCCACAATTCCTACGTTGTGAGCACTGGTGTACCCGGTGTTAACGGAAATCGCTTCCTGAACCAGCGTATGTACATCAATAGTTCCTTCACGGTAGTTCATTTCACCGGCCTCCATTTTTTGTATGTCCAGCACATCATTGATAAGTGATGCTAGCCGTTCGCTGTTTTTGCACGCTAAGTGTATGAGGCTTTGCATTGAATCTGGAACTTCACCCAATGCGCCTGTGTTGATTAGGTCAAGTGACCCCTTGATCGATGTAAGAGGCGTACGCAGCTCATGGCTGACTGTCGATATGAACTGAGTCTTTGCAATGTAGGCCGCTTTTGTTCTTTCGTGCTCTGCTTTGAGCTTTTCGAGTTGCTCCAAATTCCTGCGGTAGAGCTTCAGAAACACCATCGAACAGTCGATCAGAAAATACATTACAAAGATAACGGTGAAGAAGTGCAGCCAGAGTTCAGAAGAAAGCTCGGGGCGTTCGATCCAGATATCCTTGACGACAATCAACATGAACGAAACGCCGTACATGGCCAAACGGACAATCATCGCCCACAGAAACTGATGGTTGTTCATTGCTGCAAACAACGCCGCAGCAAACAAGAAGAACATTGGCGTAAAGTGACCACCGGCGGGCTGTGCGAAAGCAACTGAAACTGCGTACAGGCAGATTGCGGCTGAGCTCAGGACCGTGTTCAACAGAATCCAAACAACCATCATACCTATTGCTTTGTGCTGGTCTGGCTTTAAGCGCGGTACGCGTTTGGCCAGCAATAAATCTTGCACTTCACAAATGAGGATCGTCCCATAGAACAGCATGGCGTTAAAGGGATCGAAGAAGAACGCAGTCAAAATGGTCGTGGCCAGATAAATAGCCTGCCGCTGCCACAGAAGCGCAAAGCTCATGGCAGTATAATCTATGATGTTTTGCAGAAGCCGGTTTTCCGTTTCACCGGAATCCCGGTCCGGCAGATTAGCGTCGGTGGCTGTCATCCAAATGTCTTCGTTTTTCGCGCTTGGAAAGTACCAATACCGGCATAATGAGGACTTAGTTGGTCCAAATTGGGTTCACAGTTTGGCGCCAATCCTTTGAAGCCTACCGCGATTGTTGGGCGATTCACGCAAGTTTTTGGTATAGGAGGCCGCAAATTTTTTGCACAATTGCAGAGCAGGGTACCCAAAATCGAGGATCTCGTTGCTAAGTGGGAATTTTTTCACCTTAATGTGTCCGAAAGAAGGAATAATTCTAAAAGGGTTGGGGCTTGACTGCAGTTGAAATTACGAAGTTGAGGCAGGGTACTGTCGCTCCTGTTACCGCTAGGCTTGCGACAAAGCCGGTGACACTGCTTCAGTTTGCAAGGTCAGCTGGCCGCAACATGTTTGAAGTCATCCCGGCAGAAACTCTGCGTGAAACTTATGTTCGTGGACCTTTGAACATACACTATATCTGCGATCCTGAAATGGTAACCGAATTACTCGTCGGCCAGGGCCGTTCGTTTCCCAAAGCCAAGTTCACCAAAGACATTATTGGATCGGCTGTAGGCAACGGTTTAATACTCTCAGAAGGGGAAAAATGGCGTCAGCAGAGGCGAAGGTATTCTCCATTGTTCGCCGCCAGAAACCTCCCGGTTCTGGCTCGGCATTTTGCAGAGACTGGTGTCGAGATTGCAGACTCATTGGCGGATCACGAAGGCCCAGTGGATATTGCACAAATTGCGCCTGCATCAACATTGACGAATATTTCTAGAGTGATTTTTTCAGGTAATAAGGAAGTCAGTTCAGAGCAGGTACGAGTGGGGCTGATCAAGTATTTCGAGTACATTTCTGATCTGTCCCTTTTCGATTTAATGGGTTTGCCAAAGTGGTTGCCGCGGAAAAATTGGCTACGCAGCTTGGCCCCGGTTACCAATATGCGAGACCTCGCCAGACGGGTAATAGATCAGCGTCGGGCCGAAGGCCGTAGCGAGCCATTGGACTTCCTCGATTTCATGATTGAGGCGTTGAAAACCGATTTCGAAGATGAAGCGACAACTGTTGACAACCTTTTGACCTTTGTCGTCGCTGGTCATGAAACTTCCGCTAACGCATTGGCCTGGGGATATTATCTGCTTGCCTTGCACCAAGATATGCAAGCAAGAGTTAGACAAGAAATTCGATCTGTTCGCCCGGAAGGCCTATTGGAATTCTCGGACCTGGAGGCAATGCCACTCTTGCGCGCGCATGTTAAAGAGACGCTGCGGCTTTATCCCTCCGCCGCGTTTTTTGCCAGAGACGCAGCTGCGGACCTTGAAATTAAAGGGGTAAAGATTGAAAATGGCGATGCTTTGTTTTTTCCAGTTTACTCTTTGCACAGAAATGAAAAATTATGGGATGCTCCCAACAACTATCGGCCGGAACGGTTCCTGGGATCTACACTGCCTCGAGGTCAATACATTCCCTTCGGAGATGGTCCCAGAATCTGCATTGGCGCTCAGTACGCTGAAACTGAGATCATGGTGCTTATGGCTTCGGTGCTCCGTAGAATAAATTTTTCGACTACTGAGTCAGAAATACCGGAACCAGTTTTGACGTTCACCATGCGTACCAGTGGCCCACTCATCCTCAATGCCGAACGGGTTCGCGACTAAAGTTAATATCTAAACCCTAGTGCTCGACTTCTGTTCGAGGTCGACGTTTGCCAAAGACAAAGCTTGCTACCGGCGAGTGAGGTAAGTGTCATCGCCGTACATTTCACGCAGGACGGTATCAAACAATCTATTGTTGGCCATTTCTTTTCGATGCGGCGTGTGCTTTGAAATCGAGGGGCAGGTCGCAACAAGGCCCTTTCTGAGATTGGTCTCACGAAGATTCACCATTTTAACAGCCGTGTCCAAAGATGCGAATGCTCCAACCTTTGTAATTGAACGAAGCGACACCGGTGTACTCTTCACCACCTTAAGATGGACAGAGGCGCATCGGTTACTGAGAACGGTCCTTAGTTCCTGGTTTAGAAAAGCTTCGGTTGGAATATTCAGGGTGCGTTCCCGTCCATGTGTAATAACGAGAAAAACGCCACTCCCTCGATAGGAATAGATTCCTCCGGCGGCCTGTGTTGTCTTTTGAATGCAAAATCCAATGTCGGAAACAGCGCGCCGAAAATCTCCAAATTCCCTCAGATCAAAGTGGTACCCCGCATCGCGAAATTTGATTGCTGTAACCCAGGAGTCAAATCGGCGCCCCCGTGAAAGCTGCTCCACATAGTTGTCGAACTCGACATACCCCAAGCATTGTTCCTGCTCGTCGATAGACAGGGGGTCTTCAAAACTGAATTTCTGATTAAAATCCAGTTCACTACGAAGACTTTCTATCGACGCTGAAGAGGATTGTGTTTTCTTTCTCTCCATCATTAGAAGATGGGCGGCGTTCATACGGCTGCGCAATTCGAAGAAGTCGAAGGGCTTAGTTATGTAATCAAATGCGCCTTCTAAAAATGCCCTCTCGATGTTCTGCCTGTCATCTAGAGCAGTTAACATTATAACAGGTGTTTCCAGATTGTCCGGCAAGTTTCGGATTTGCGAAAGCAACTCTATCCCAGAGGTTCCGGGCATCTGAATGTCAACAAGCAGACAGTCGAATGGGGATTCCGCTGCTTCTATCTGCCGAAGCGCTTCATCAGCTGAACTGGCGGCAACCACTTTGCAGTTTTCGAGTTCAGGAAGTGCTGATTGGAGCAATTTCAGAATGTCAGGATCATCATCAACCGCCAGAACAGCAAGCGCGGTCTTTCTTTGTGCTCGAAGCTCCAACTTTTTTTGGAACCGATCACTTACGAATGTGGAATGTCTCATAACTGGTGAACCACCGATATCCTCATAACGGGTTAAACTTATGAGGCGAGTGGGTCGAAACAGCGGCAAAAATGGAGAAAATCGTCGTAGAAAGGGGTTTTTTCTTGACCTTTATTTGGCGCCAGCGGCTTCAACGACGAGTTGCCAGTTATTGTTGTGAACTACCGTCGCATTCTCTTAACATTTTTTTTTGGCAATGTGTTCGTGCCTAAGAGCAGTCTAAGATCGCAAAACTACGGAATTGAACAACGGTTGGAAGTCCAAACATCAA
Source organism: Ruegeria sp. YTSC230 (assembly GCF_059609665.1). Lineage (NCBI taxonomy): Bacteria > Pseudomonadati > Pseudomonadota > Alphaproteobacteria > Rhodobacterales > Roseobacteraceae > Ruegeria > Ruegeria sp. YTSC230. Next base: position 311,334 of record NZ_JBXWMC010000001.1, read on the forward strand.
TTCTGGAAACCCCACTAACATGCAAAACAGCCGCGGTTTCCCAATAGTCTGAAAATCAATCATAGTTGCTAAGAAATCTGCGCCGAGCGTCCAAGAGTACAAAAGACGCTCTAGTGGCTGAGTGGTTCCATTTACTTATGGATGTTGAACAAAACTGACTGACTGACGGTGCCATCGATGGAAAACTTTGCGCCGACAGGCGAGGCATTGATGCCCAGTCGCCGTGACCACCGTGCCCAGACTGAGGGGACGATGCCCAGTATGCTGGTCGCACCACCTTCCATCGCGACAGTAGTCATCTGGTGAAACAACTCCTGTTGAACCAGCAGCCTGCGTGACGATGCAACATCCTTTGCCACGAAGAAACGGGATGCTTCCCAAACAGAGTGCTTTACCGGGGCGTCCATAAATAAAACGTCAGATGGTATTCCTTTAAGGATACCTCTTTGCGCGTCGCGCAGCATATAACTATATACGCCGCATTCTGCAGTCGTGGGTAGAAGTCGCACACCTCCTAAAACTTCACCGAATTCATGCAACACAATCCATCGACAGGCTGGCGTGTCGTATTGGTCGAATTCCATCCCGTCAGCTTCACCGACTTGCCACTTTAACTGGTCAATGAAAATTGACTTTCTGGTTTCAAGGTATTTTGCCAGCAGGGTGCCATACTCGTAAATATTGCGAAAATTAAGTGTAGTCGCGCGAATATTGCCAATGTCACCACGTGACGTTGGCGGAATGTTTTTGACAGCAAAAATTTCTAGTCGCGCTAAAGCATTTGGTGCGCCTGAAGTCCCGTTAGCGGGTGTCAGTTCCGGAAACCCCTCCGGGAGCGGGTATGTCTGCTTATACCTGAGTGGTCTGTCCATATTTTACTCATATTTTTGACACACTTATGGCAAGATTCAGCTCAGCAAGTCCACAACCCTATGCGGTAGTTGTCCGAATAGATGGATAGGTGTGTCTAAATCTCCTCCCTCCCTTTGGTTGAGTTTACTGACTGACCAAAAACTTTAGATAGTTCTTGGCTGTTATTTTCTCCCGCAGGCTTCATTTATTCCCTCGCGTCTGGCAACATTTTGAAAAAAGACAGCTTCTTTTGCGTATTCCTTTCGAATTCACGATGGATCAGGCGCCGTCTCGCTTTCCGATAATGTTTCGAGGTAGCCGTGACGGCTGATAGGAGTAAAATCAAAATGGCATCAAGAATTGGAGGGATTTACTTTTCAATATGCGCACTTGCGCGGAAAATATTGTGCAAATTAAAAAAAATGCGCAGACATAAGGAAGCCCGCCTTATGTCACCGTTTTGCCGCCTTCGTAAGAGAGGATGAAGAAACCCTGAGTGTTTTATGCGCCAGCCAAACGTTGCCTTAAGTCTGCAATGCCCAACGTTTGGTGAGGTGCAAAAGGTTGGTGAAAAGTTATGCGTATACTTGCTGTAGACGACGATCCGAGCATCCTGGAGTTGCTAGATAAAGTTCTGGACGCGTTCGGTTATAAAGATGTCGTCACCGCCAGAAGTGGGCGGGAGGCCATTGAAATACTGTCGAGACCTAACGAAGCGTTCGACTGCTTGCTACTGGATGTGCAGATGCCGCAAATGAACGGCATTACTCTTTGCGAAGAAGTGCGAAAACTACCGGAACACACGTACACGCCCATTATCATGGTGACCGCCATGGTACAAAAAGAGTACATCGACGAGGCATTCGGAGTTGGGGCCACAGACTACGTTACAAAGCCTTTTGAGTTCTCTGATCTGAAGCAGAGGTTGTCCGACGCGTATAGGATGGCAGCGGAACGCAGAGCCGCAATCGAGGTGCTCGAAGCTGAAGCGGATTTTGAGTTGTGTTTTGACAATAGTCCGGACGTTCGCTTAAGTGATCCGCAATGTTTCGGAGAATTGCCCGGATTCATTGGGTTAGCTGAATTTGAGAACTACGTAATTCAGCTTTCAACGATGCACTCCATGGCTGCAAAACTTGTGGCGGTTAAATGCACAGGCGCTGAACAAATCTATAAGACGAGCACGGTCAGTGAATTCCGTAATGCCATGACTTTAGCTGGCACAGCAGTTCTGTCAGCTAATCAGGAAGGGCGTAAAGTGGCGACCTATTGGGGGAATGGCGTGTTCTTGGTGATCTACGACAATCAAATTGACTTGAGAGTGGACCAGTTGGGTGCTCCGCTTCCGGAAGCATTGAAAGATATTTCCGGTGATGCCACTTCAGGCCGGCCAATTGGCTTCCAGGTGAGCGAAGAAGTTATGCTAAAAGCCAAAACCAAGATGGAGGCGTTGTTCTTGATAGACAAGGCCGTCGAAATGGCTGAAATGTCGGAAGGTCGAGCGGCGAATATCGGTTGAAAAACTGCACACATGGATGGTGATTATGACCAGATACTGGTGGAAAGAGCACGTTAAAACGCCCTAAGTTTTTTGGGGGGGGAAGTAAAGCTACGCGCTCATTCATAGGGCGGTCAAACTGTGTGCATTTGCCCTACTTTGTTCGATCCTAGCGCCCATCCGGCGGCAACAATTCGGAGAAAGAACCCGTCAGCCTTTTCTCGGGGTCCGACTTGATGCGAGATCTGGTATCCCCGCCTTTCTTTCATTCCCTGAATAGTAAACTCTTATCTTTCTATGGCTTCACACCCAAGATGCGCTCATTTGTTTCTGCGCCTTGCTCTGTAAACCCAAGCGAAGTGGGTTGGGCCGCTGACGGCAATTCCTCCAATTTGGTCCTTCGGTTTGCCGCGTGACCACTACCAATATTTGGGCCCCCCTCAGGTTCTCAAATAATCCCAAGAGTTCTGCGGAATTTTCGAACTCTCCAACTTCTTGGCACAGTTTTGTATGAGGGTTCAGTTTTGAGTGCAGCAGTTAAGGTATTGAAAAATAGGAAATTAGTAAACGGCATTGGTATAGTAATTGCCCTGTTGATCGGGTCAGTATTTTTGGCTGTCGTATCGCCTGAGTTAGGTTTCGTCACGGGCTTATTGCTGTTGCTTGTGCCGGGGTTTGCGCTGATCAAGCTGCTGCCTAAGCTCAAGCTGGGCCATAGAGGTTTTAGCTTCGCTGTATTGTCCTTCGTCGGGATGCCAGCCACGTTCAGGTCACTTAGCATGGTAAACAAACAAGAGGAAGTTGAACCAGCGTTACTTAAACAAGACAACCCAGAGGCATACCTTCCCTCGCTAAAAGACAAGGACCAAGAACTCTGGATTTCCGAAATGGCGGATATCGGCCCGGAACGGTATGCTGCCGAATTAGTTCGAATTGATAAAGAGCAGGAACTTCGCCATGCGGAGGCAGCGGCACGGCGTGAAGCAGAAAACCCTCTGCATGCGCAAAGCGTGTGCCATAACTATCTGGACGAAAAAACCGGAGCCGATTGACAGCCTCCACAACACACAATACCTCCTTGCACAGCACACATTTGGGGAAACCTGATGGCTAAAGAACGGCGTTTTGCTCATAAAAATATTGGGTCTGAGAAGCTAGTTCGAAATCGCCAGATGCTTCTCGACCGCACCAACTTTTCGAGAAAAAGCATAATATATACAATTTGTTGTATCTGTAATGATTTTTGTGGCCCACCGTCGCGAGCTTCATTGGAACCTTCTAAGAGTTGGTCGACTTAGTTGAACTTTTTTGGAAGCTTCTTCATTCCGGTACCGTGCGATAGTTGATCATCGAAATATGAGATGTACCAATTGTGTATCGAAGACACTTAAGGCGTTAGAGCGCCTGCATGCCCAAAGAAGAAAAGCCGGAACCCTTAGGCTGGTTCCGGCTTTCTGCTTTTTTTCAGTCAGCACTTGCCTGAGTTGGCCCTAGAAAGACCACCTCAGGCCGGCCTGGAAGAAAGGTCCCTGAGCGTCGTCGCCGACTTCCTGTTCCGCAGTAACTTCCAGATGGATACCATTATGCAGTTCATGCTCGTACCCCACCAAAACACTTGCGCCGGTGAAATCTGTCGAGGCGAAAACAAGATCTTGCGTCGACGAGAACACTGTGACTGTTGCATCGTTATCGCCCAGGTCCCGGCGAAGAACACCGCTCAATTGACCGATCAACAAACCACCATTGGCAAGCGACATTTCTGCCTCGGCACCCAATCGGGTCTCGATCACTTCGGTAGTAGTGTCACCTACAGTGGCATTAGCGGTTGAACCAGTTTCAGTGTAGCTGTCGTTGTCCTGCCGGGTGTAACGGACATCGGCAAACCCTAGTACATCGACTGTGTCACTGACCTCAAACCGACGGTCGACACCCACATAGGCGGTCAACAAAGTGCTGTCATAGTCAGCCTGTGCGTTTGAGCTTCCGGTGATCTCGCGCGTGCTGTCCGTGTTCAACCAGCCATAACCTAGGCCTGCTTCGAGCGTATAGGCTCCGAATTGACGGCCAACCGCGGCATCCAGATAGAAGCCGGTGGTGTCAAAATCGGCATCATTGCTGCCGTCAGCGTCGAACACGCCCATTCCAACCGCAATAGCCAGGCCACTCTCGGTCTGTCCCGAGAAGCCTGCACTGCCGTTGAATATGGTGACATCCGTTGTGAAATTCGGGTCGGCATCAAACCGTCGAGACGCTGCATCGACCTGAACGAACGGGCGGAACGCTCCGAAGGTGATACCGCGTCCGGCATCAAAAGTTCCTGACCGGGTCACTTCATCTTGAAGATTGAAGTTGAGCGATCCACCGGAACCGCCAACGATATTGCCGTAGAATGCGACAAGGTCTCCGGTGGCGGCAAGTTGGTCGCTGACGACAGCCGCATAGACAGGAGCCTCTCCGCCTTCATCCTTTACAAACCAAGCTGAATTTGGAGCGGAAACCGTGGTGGTGAATGCACCAGCATTCGGCGCTGCATCCTCAAAGCTGAACACAGCGCTGTCGCCTTGCGCATCCAGGTTCACGTTGTGATCCTGAACCCTGATCAGGCCGGTCACCTGATCCTCGGTATCCACATTCAGTGTCCCAGAGCCAGTGCCCAGATAGATTGCATAGGCTTCACCGCCGGACGACGAGGCGGAAACCTCACCGACATCCGTGATTACGCCGTCAAAGTTTTCGAACCGGACACCGTAGGCATTGGCTTCGGCACCGCCAGACGCAGAAGCAGAAATCACACCGGTGTTCGAAAAGTCACCTTGCATATCAACTGCCCAGACACCCGCTGCGTTGGCCGAGGCGCTCGCGGTACCATTTGCAATGACCGCCGAACCCGTCAAAGTCCCTGTGTTGGAAATATCCGCGGTGGTTACCCCGCTGGTGTAGATGCCATACGCTTCCGCGTCTGTTGCTCCGGTCGCAGAGGCCGAAATCTCAGCCGAGTTCGCAACGGTACCTTCCATACCGTCGCGCAGGTAAAGGCCGCGGGCGTCCGCTTCCTCCGTATCGGAGAAGGCGGTTGCCGAAATCACCCCCGAATTCGTCAGCTCACCGTCAAATCCGCGGGTGGTGTAGACCCCGTAAGCGGTCGCGTCGGCGCTGGTGCCACCATCAGATTTTATTGTGATAGAGCCACTGTTTGACAAGTTGCCGGTCAAACCACTGCTGACATACACACCGAAAGCTTCGGCCGAACTGGTGTTGTCGATGGCGTCCACGGTGATAGAGCCGGAGTTCGCAAGATCACCCGTCAGGCCACCGGAGATGTAGATACCGGCCACGGTCGCTTCTGAGTACCCGTCACCCGAGGCCGAGATGGTCCCGGTGTTCAAGACGTTACCCATCATTCCACCACGGACGTAAAGCCCATAAGCTTCGGCCTCTTCGGTCTGATCGGTTGCGACTGCAGAGATCGAGCCGGAGTTCTGGAAATCACCCGTTAGGCCGCCGGAGATGTAGAAGCCGGCTACCGTCGCCGAGGAATACCCGTCCCCACGCGCGGAAACAGTCCCGGTGTTTGTAATATTTCCGGTGAGGCCTCTCCGAACATAAAGACCATACGCCTCAGCCTCTTCTGTTTGGTCGGTTGCAACAGCTGAAATTGAACCGGAGTTCTGGAAGTCACCCGTTAGGCCGCCAGAGATGTAGAATCCGGCTACCGTCGCCGAGGAATACCCGTCCCCACGCGCAGAAACGGTTCCGGTGTTTGTAACGTTGCCGGTCATCCTACCGCTAGAGTATAGGCCATAGGCATATGCTTCATCGGTTTGGTCCGTCGCCACAGCCGTGATGGTACCAGAATTGTGGAAGTCGCCTGTTAGTCCGCCGGTAATGTAGAAACCTGCCGCGGTTGCCGACGAATAACCGTCGCCGCGCACGTCGATTACCCCTGTGTTGATAATGTTGCCGTTCATATCATTTCTGACATACAGGCCAAGTGCTTCCACCTCATCATCAGCATTCGCGCTGGCGTGAGCGGATATCGTTCCAGTATTTACGAAATTCCCTTCCAGACCATCACGGATCTCGAACGCGACTGCGTCAGCAGATGAGGCCGCGTTTGCAGCTATACTTATGGTCCCCGAATTGACCACATCACCCGTTACATGACCGTCAACATACAAGCCAAGGGCGCTGGCATCGTCGCCGCTTGACGAAGCTGTGACGTCAATCGAACCAGAATTTACAAAATCGCCAGATAAATCTCCTTCGATGTAAATCGACGCAGCTTCAACCTCTTCCGAGGTGTTGTTGGAATTGGCCGAGACTATTACTGTCCCCGACGTTGCGACGCCTCCGGTCACGGTTCCATCAACATGAAGGCCAATTGCATCTGGTGTATCGCTCGCAAACGGCGGTCGCGGAGGGCGAGGCGGGCCGACGGGCGCAGAAGCCGAAGTCGTTACAGTGGTGCTAATTGTAATGTTGCCCGTATTCAACAATTGCCCGTCGAGATTTCCGTTAATCTCAAGTCCACGTGCTTCTGCGGTGTCTTCCGCCACTGCAGTGGCCGAAATCGTTCCGGTGTTGACCACATTGCTGGACATGGAATTTCCAGAGTAAAAGCCAGCCACAGTTGCGTCACTATCAGTCGAAGTCGCCTGGACGGCAATTGTGCCGGTATTTTGGAAAGAACCTGTCACACCTCCTGAAGCGTAGATACCATAAGCATACGCGGATGACTCGCGCGCAAATCCTTGCGCCGTGATAGTGCCGCTGTTTTGCACATTGCCATCCAGCGTGCTTGAAACATAAAGGCCGTATGCCTCAGCCGTATCTGTTTCATCCGTCGCAACGGCCGTAATCGAACCTGAGTTGACAAAATTACCGGTCAGACCGCTGCTGACATAGAAACCGGCCACCGTGGCCGAGGAATACCCTTCACCTCGAACGTTGACAGTGCCCGAGTTGACGATGTTCCCTGTCATCCCACTGCTGACGTAAAAGCCATAGGCTTCGGCCTCACTGTCGGTGGTGCTACGAGCATCGACGGTGATTGATCCGGTATTCGTGAAATTGCCAGTCAAACCGCGGCTAATGTAGAAGCCGGCTGCGGTGACAGAAGAAGCAACTTCTGCCTTAACGTTGACTGCGCCTGAATTGACAATGTCCCCCGTCATACCGCGGCTGACATAGACGCCGTAGGCTTCAGCATCGTCATTGGCCGAAGACGCGGTCACGTCGATTGTACCAGAGTTGTTGACGTCGCCTGTCAGACCACCGCTGATGTAGAAACCCGCTGCAGTTGCACTTGCATCACCAAAGCTTGTTGTCGTTGCGGTGGCGCTGACGGTTCCAGAGTTCGTTAGATTCCCTGTCATACCGTTTTGGACATAGAGCCCCGCGGCATCCGCAAAAGAGGACTCGGCTTTCGCTGTGGCAGTCAGCGTTCCACTGTTGGTAAAGTTGCCGTTAAGACCACCCTCAAGGTGATAAGCCCAGGCTGCCGCCGAGGTGTATGCGTTCGCATTGACGGTCACAGAACCAGAATTGTTCACGTTTCCCGTCATCAACCCTTGGACACTAACGCCGATCGCATCGGCCGAAGTTCCGTTCTCGGTGGCAGTGGCCTGCAGCGTGCCCGAGTTATTGACGTCTCCGTTCAATTGCCCCTGTACCAAAACCCCAAGGGCAGAGACTAGTGTTCCATTCTTTGCTACGGCCCGGATCGTTCCACTATTTAGAATATTAGTGTTAACGTCGGAACTGAATACAACGCCAGCTGCCGCCGCCAGGGTCGAAGACAAATCTTCCGCCGAGGCCGAGATCGTGCCCGAATTTTGCACGGTTGCGGTGGCTTCAACGGTGTCTGTAAATAAGATTCCTGCGGCCGCTGCCGTACTGCCCGCAAGCGAGGCCGTGTTTACGGTGATCGTGCCCGTATTCTGGACGGTTCCAGCGACGCTGCCATCAAGGATCACGCCGGCGCCAAAAGCGCTAGTGGAAGCATTAACATCGATTGCGATCGTGTTGTTGTTGATGATCTGTCCGGTTTCCTCCAGGTCCCCATCTACGAGAAGACCGATACCGGGCGCGCTGGTCGGGGCTGGTCCGCTGATGGAACCATTATTCGTGAACGTGCTGGAATAGTCGGTTCCGACAATAACACTGGGCCCGCTACCGGTTGTATAGTCCACCGCCCCCGTTTCGGTTATCGTATGATCCACGTCATCGGATAACACGGCTTGGGTATTCTGCGGTGTGGAGATGACATCAGCTGATGCGCTCCCTACTGAAATTGCCGCAATCGACACCGAAGCAAGGAACACCGACGGCGCAATACTCGCGACCTGTCCTTTGAACTTAACAACCCGACCGCCACGCGACACACTGGACAGTGTGCGCTTTGTTGCGCATCCACTCATTTTCCGAAGACCCCCCTGCGGACATTTCTTTTGTTTTTTCAAAACTCGTAGCTAGGAGTGAAATTGGGCGCAAATGTGAATTTTAGTTAAATACACCAAATATAGTGATCTATTGCTTAAAAAGCACAGCATATATCTCTTTGAGACTTCATGATCCGCTTGTTTCAAAGGATAGACTGCGCTCTCGTAATGCACTACGAAATGCACAATTGTTGGCAACAGCAATCGCCAAAGATTTAGAAATTCTAAACTCGTGATGGGTAGAACGAATGGTCAAGCAGCAGCAGATGTCGGTGCAGGACGCCTTTGCCCAAGGCATGGCCCACTACGAAAATGGTCGCCTAAAACAGGCTGCTGGGTTGTTTTCGCGGATCATCCAAGCTGCGCCAAAATTTGCCCCGGCGCATCATGTGCTCGGTTTAATCGCCTTTCAGACCGGACAATTGGAGCCGGCAGTAAATGCCGTGTCACAAGCAGTGCGACTGCAACCTGAGAATGCAAATTTCCTGACTAATTTCACGGAAGTTTTGCGGAGCGCAGGGCAGTTGGACCAAGCCCGCAAAGCAGGTGAACGAGCCGTTCGTCTGGCCCCCGGCCATGCTGCCGCGCACTCAAATCTGGGGCTCGTGTACTACGACGTGAAAGAGTTGGACCTGGCGCAAGCCGCGCAGGAACGAGCCTTGGCCCTAGCGCCGGATTTCGATCGCGCGCTGAATAACCTGGGCAGTATCGCGCGGGACAACTCGAACCGCGACCTTGCGATCAAGTTTTATCAAAAGGCGCTGCGCATAAACCCGGTGTCGTTGGAAACGGCCAACAATCTGATTTCAGTCTTAATCGAAGCCGAAAAGGTGGACGAAGCCCACCGCGCCGCTGAAATGCATCTTAAACATGCTCCCAAGGATGCCGAGTTGCACCGGAACTTTGGACGGATTTTCTTGTTGCAAAACGATTTGGATAAGGCGGAAAACGCCTGCCGAAATGCCATCGCTCTCAACCCGCAAAAGGCCGAAAGCTACGTCGGGTTGTCACAGGTGCTGTTTGAGAAAAATCACCCCAAACTGGCTTTGGTTGAAGCCGATCAAGCCTTGCGTTTAGACCCTGAAAGCGCTGCGGCGTGCCATCAGACCGCCATCGTCAAAGCACATCTTGGCGATGTCGAGACAGCCAAGGCACTTTACGTGAAAGCGATGGAACTGAAGCCCGATTTGGCTGCAAGCCGTCTTGCCCTAGGTCATTTAGCTTTGGAGCAGGGTGACTTCGACAAAGCACGCGGTCATTTTGAAACCGCCGCGGAGTCGTCTGATGATGCGCTTAGCGCGCATATTGCACTGGCCCGATTGGAAAAAATCACCGAAGACAGCCCGGTTTTTCAAACGCTTGAGGCCGCATTACCGGACGTGCAGTCCATGCTGCCTCAAAAGGCCACGGCTTTTCACTACGCTCTGGGCGATTGCTACGAAAAACTCAAACGCTACGACGCGGCGTTTGCTCAGTTTGATGCTGGCGCGCGGATCAAAAGGTCGATGGTGTCCTATGATGCTGCAGATACCGACCGTTTGACGGACGATCTGATTGCGACCTTTGACGCTGAAATGATCGCGAGGCTGCGCGACGCCTCTGTGTCCAGCCGGAAGCCGATCTTTGTGCTCGGCATGCCACGGTCGGGCACTACATTGACCGAGTCAATTCTGGACGCACATCCAGAAATTACCGGTGCCGGAGAACTCAACGATCTGCAGAACCTGTTCGGCCGTCTCGAGGACGGGCGGTCGAATGTTCCTCTTTCTGTTCAGTCGGTTTCAAACGACATTCTGACGCGGCGTGCGGAAGATTATCTGCGTATTTTAGATGACCATGCACCGGGCGATATACGCGTTGTTGACAAGATGCCCGCGAATTTTCAGCTGATTGGATTGATCCACGGCCTGATGTCAAACGCGCGGATCATTCATATCTCACGCGATCCGTTAGATATCTGTTTGTCCTGCTATACCCGTTTGTTTGAGCGCAGTCAGTTGCACAGCTATGATCAGATTGAACTGGGGCGGTACTATAATAATTATGTAAGGCTCATGACCTATTGGCACACGGCCTTGCCTCCTGGATCATTTCACAGCATTCGGTACGAAGACTTGGTGGACGATATCGAATCCGTGGCCCGCGGAATGATCGACTATTGTGGATTGGAGTGGAACCCGAGCTGTCTGGAGTTTCACTCTGGCCAACGGCGGGTCCGAACCGCCAGTGTTCAACAAGTGCGCCAACCTCTATACAAGACATCGAAGAAAAAGTGGCGCAGGTTCGAACAACATTTGCAGCCGTTAATTGAGACGATTGGCGATAACCGCATCACTTTCTGATTAAGAACCTTTTACGTGGTCAGCCGGATTTTCCGACTGTTATCCTTCATAAGTTCGTTTCTTTCTTTCGTTCCTTCACGGAAGGTGTCGGACCAATGATCGTTGGGCGTTTCGATTATAAAAATAAGGGGTGATAGGCGCTAGTTTGATTATTCTAGATGCTTCTAGACCGCACCATTATACTCCCGAAGCACACGAATTTCAGCGCCGTTGTCGTGTAGAGTTGCACCAGTTTACGTTGGAATGACCCCTTCACTATTTCCTGTCTCGCCCACGCGGATCGGGATGTGTATGAGTGGGCAAGACTTTTTGGGAAGGATAATATGTCTCAGTCCATCACCGTGTTCACAACGATGAAGAACGAAGGCCCGTATATGTTGGAATGGGTTGCGTTCCACAAAACACTGGGCGTCGACCATTTTGTGATTTTCACCAACGACTGTGATGACGGAACGGACAAAATTGCTGCAAGGTTGCAAGAGCTTGGCCTGGCCACGCATGTCAGCAATGAAGTGAAAGAAGGAGGCAATCCCCAGCACCAGATGCTGCGCCGCGCGCGCCGCCAACCCAAGGTCAAAGAGGCCGACTGGCTGCTGTGTCTGGATGTAGATGAGTTTTGGAATATCCGCTGCGGCGACAACGGATTTCATGACCTTATTGCCGAGGTCGAGCAAAAAGCAGGGCAGCCGGTCGATGCGATATCTTTTGCGTGGAAGTTGTTTGGAAGTTCGGGAAACATCAGTTTCGAAGACAGACCGGTGACCGAGGTTTTCTCGATGGGGGATCAAGAGTTCTCCTATCATTCAAGCCGCGCTTTTGGGCTGAAAACGCTGTTCCGAAATAATGGCAAATTCACCCGGTTTGGCCCGCATCGCCCAAAGGGCTTTGACGAGGAAGTAGCGCCTGACATCGCTTGGTCAGATGCTGGCGGAAAGCTGTTTCCAGCCGATAAAGTCGGTTGGCGGGCGTGGCGCGGGTTCGACCATTCCTTGGGACGCATCCACCACTATTCAGTCCGGTCCATGGACGGGTTTCTGGTCAAGCGCGACCGGGGGCGCACAAACCACATCAAGGTGGATCAGGGACAAGCCTATTGGCAGGACATGAATGCCAACAAAGAGGCCGACCAATCCATCTTGCCTGCCGCGCGCCGCGCCGCACCTCTGCTCGCCGAGCTGAAGGCGGATGAAGAGTTGAACGAATTGCACGTGCAGGCCTGCGACTGGCACCGAGCCAAAGTGTCCGAAATCAAGATGCGCCCGGAATGGGTAGAGTTTCGCGTCTGGCTCGCCGATAACCTGATTTGATCACTATGGCCGAAGACCTATCGAAAGAGCAGCTGAAACCGGAACACCCTGATCGCAAGACAGGGTATGAGCGTATCCTGACGGATCCCGCTCCGCCTTGGTTTGTCGAGCTGTACCCCGGCGGCGACGGCACTGGGTACTTTCAAAAGCTGGAACGCCACTCGATCCTGTTCCATCAGCGCTACCCGAAGCGTCTGGTAGTCAGCTTCGACAATATCGCCAACGCCAATGACCTGTCCTTCGCGCGCGAGCCGTGGGGCTGGAAATTCTTTCGCGACGAAGGGTGGTCCCACATGGGCGTCTTCGCGCGCACCAAGGCATGGTATCGCGACCCCGAGATCATTTCCTATTTTGAAAACAAGGTCGCCGAGGGGTTCTTTGACCGGTTCGATCAGGTGGTTTTTGCAGGCGCATCGATGGGCGGCTTTGGGGCACTGACCTTTTCGGCGCATGTACCCGGCGCGCATGTGATCGCGTTCAACCCTCAGACAACATTGGATGAACGGCTGGTGCCTTGGGAAACCCGCTATAGGTTCGGCCGCGTACAGGATTGGGATTTGCCGATGAGCGATGCGGCTCAAACTGTTCAGACAGCTGGTAAGGCCTACGTCTTTTACGACCCATTCTTTGATTTGGACCGGCAGCAGGTTCAGCGTCTGCAGGGCGACAACGTGATGTTGCTCAAGACCTGGTTTTCAAACCATTTCGCGGCGCCCATGCTGCGCAAGCTGGATATCCTCAAGCCCGTGATGCTGGGGGCGATGGACGGCTCACTGGATACGGTTGGGTATTACAAGATGATGCGCGCCCGACGTCGCCTGCCTATGTATATTCGGGGGATTGAGGCAATAGGCGCCGAGCGGCACCCTGACTTGGCGGCAAAAGCCCGGCAGCGGTTCCGCCGACTGCGCCGGCAGGCCATGGCCGAGAAGGAAAGGGACGCCTCGTGAGCGCCGCCAAAGGTGTGTTTGTCGGTCAGCGCAAGGACCGCATGGGCGCGCGGTTGCTGATGATGCTGACTTGCATCCGGCTGGCCGAAGATTTCGGCACGACCTACCGGGTGAATTGGTTCCCGCAGGGCGCGGACGCACCCGAGCTTGACCACCCACAAGAGTTGTTCGCGCAGGACTGGATGGATGAACATTTCCTTAGTCCTAAGGAGTTCGGAGCTCTTTCGCAGAATGCCTTGCCGATCTGGTCCTTCCAAAGCGACACCTCGTCCGACCGCCTGATTGCGCATCTCAACGCCGGACGGTCGGTGTTGGTCGAGGAAGGTTTCGAGGTGCTGGCCTTCCCGTGGGAGGACGTCGAGACCATCCGGCCAAGGTATCGCGACTTCATCCACCGGGTCGGGTTCACGGAAGAAATACGCGAAATTATGGATTGCGCGGATGCCAGACTGTCAGGGCAGGGTGTATCTGCCTATCACATCCGCCGTGGTGATATTTTGAATGGGTTGCCGTGGAAGCACACGACCTGGCCCGCAAAGATCGAACCCGAAGAACTGTATGAGGCACATCTGGCGAAGAACACCGATAAAGGGGCCATTATGTTCTCGGACCAGCCGGAACTGATTGCCCGGTTTCAGAAACAGTTTCCGCATCTATTGCAGATGTCAGACATTGCTGATGTCTCAGGCATGACGCGAGCAAAGCGGGATTTTCTTGAACTCTACACAATGTCGCGGGCGGATCTGGTAATTGCGCCTGCAGTTTCGGCATTTTCGATGGCGGCCTCACGGATTGCAGGACATCAAAGCAAGATGTTTCGGGACGTTCTCTCAGAAGACGAACTCAATGCCGCTAACGAGAAAGTCGTTCAGAGACTGTCCAAAGGAGATACGGGGTTTCTAAATCCGTCCGAAGCTGCACACATTTACGCAAAAGCGACGTTTCATCTGTTTGATTTTCGCGCTGAGGATCGCACTGCATTGGCAACGGAGATTGGAAACCAGATCCTTGAGGCCGGAGCGGACAATGCGTTCCTGCCAGTGTTACAGGCAATTAACTTTTTCTATTTGCGGCGAGGCGACGAAGCATTGCAGATGGCCGATCGGGCGTTGGGAGATATTAACCTCTGGCCCGAGGACCACGCGGTAGCGCGCGCGTTGAGGGCTGCGGTTCTGGGCTCTCAGAAAAAAAGGTGGATGGCGGCACGAGAATTCAGCTTGGCGTTTTGGGCCAAACCTCTGCGGCCGGATGTTACAATTTTTGGGTCGCGCCTGTTGTTCCGTGATCAACTTGCTTTCAGGGCACTGCCACCAATCGACTGGGCTGTTCAGAAATCAATTCGTAGATCTTGGTTCAATTTCAATGCACATGTTGCGCAACGGAAGGTTATTGCCCGCCGTCCGTGTAACTTTGATCTCATTCTTCTGGATTGGTCCGTTCTGTCTCTGGATGAACGCGCGCGGCGTTTGAAAGGCAACAGAGAACGTCTTTTGGCGCTGCAAGATGGTCTTAAGACCATGAAGAACTTGTCACCAGATGCCCAGTTTTCCGAGGATAGCCCCGAGCACAAAAGTTTGACATCCGTGCTGCAGGTTCGTCTGGGCCGGATGCCAAATGAAAAGGCCATTGATGTTGCGCAATGGGTTTGTACACAACGTCCGGACAATCCTCTTTATCAGAAACGTCTGTCAGAACTATATGAAGCGGAAGGCGACAATTCGCGGGCGCGTTTGGCGATGGCGGATGCATTGGCCTGTGATCCCGGTAATCCGTTTCTGATTTTCGCGATGGGGTGTTTTCTGGACCGGATTGGCGCAGAAGAGCAGGCACATCAACAAATTATGGAAGCAGCCGACATCGATGACAACACAGCGGCAATACAGGGTGCTGCAGGGCAATTATTGCTTCGACAGGGAGAAAAGGCCAAAGCCCGAAAATACCTGTCCCGGGCGCGTGACCTTTGCCCCAAACTCAAGCGGTTCTCGAACCAACTTAAACGGGCAGGTGGGTAATTGACCGGATTTCCCCTTGGTAGTTCCACTAATTCAACGTAATTTACCGGCAAATTCAGAATGATCCCGATTAGTTCCGGGCAAAAACAACGAACAGGGCAGTCAATCATGACCGATCAGGACCCTCGATATATCAGTGTCACTCCGATGAAGAACGAAGGCCCGTTCGTGCTAGAGTGGGTGGCCCATAACCGTGCGATTGGTATCGACCAGATGGTCGTGATGACCAATGACTGCACCGATGGTACCGATGCCTTGCTGCAACGGTTGGATGAAAAGGGCATTCTGATCCACGTCGACAACAACTCGCGTCGCAAGACCAGTCCTCAAAAACGGGCCTATAGGACTTTTCTGAAGATGGAAGTCGCACGCCCGCAGGATTGGGTCGTGGTGATCGACGCCGACGAACATATCAACGTAAAGACCGGTGATCATACGCTGCGGGCTTTGTCCGATGCCATTCCGGACGCCAAGACGATCTCAATGACGTGGCGGTTGTTCGGAAACGCAGGCGTTGTGCGGTATGAAGACCGGTTTTTGTCGGATCAGTTCCGACAGGCTGCCCGTGAACAGACTTACCGGCCGCCGCAGGCATGGGGCTTCAAGACCATGTTTCAGCGGGAGATTTGGGATGGGTTGGGTGTTCACCGCCCCAAAAAGCCGACCGTTGAAACCATCGAAGAATGTCATTGGTACAACGGATCAGGCCAACTGATGCCTGAACGATACTATGAAAAAAGCTGGCGATCGGCCCGTGACTCGGTCGGGTATGAGTTCGTGCAGGTCAACCATTACGCACTGAAGTCCTGTGAAAGCTATCTGGTCAAAAAGATGCGCGGTCGGGCCCACCATTTGGGGGAAAGCCTTGGTCTGGAATACTGGAACATGATGAACCAGAACGCCGAGACGAATACCTCGATAGACGTGGTTTTGGATCGCAAACGTGGTTTCTATTACGAAATGCTCTCTGACCCCGAGGTTGCGCGTCTTCATCATGCGTCTTGCGATCTTCACCGCCAACAGATCGCGCAATTGCGTGACCTGCCCGAGATGCAGGACCTCATGCAGCAGATGACCGCAGGTTTCACGGCCAATCAGCAGGCGTAATACGAAACGGTTCGGGGACAGGAGCTGAGAAATGCTTTGGCTGCATATGGGGATGCCCAAAACGGGCACAACTGCCTTGCAGGGGTTTTTGCGCCGAAACCATGCGGTGATGGACGAAATCGACCTGCACTATATGGAAACAGGCCGGCGCAGGCTGGAAGGTAGTAGTCGGCTCGCCATAAGTCACAACATTGTCGCCTTTCACATCAACCAAAGCGCTGATCCGATGGATCCGTTTCGGTCCGCGATGACCACCGAATATGACACCCATGCGGATAAGACCTGTGTTGTCTCTTCCGAGATGTTCTATGGCTGCAATCTGAATCGGCTGGCCGAGGTTTTTGCTGATATCCCCTCGCGTGCGTTGACGATCACTTATTATTGCCGCCGGTATTCCGATTTCTTCGAGGCTGATTACAAACAGCGGGCCAAGGCAGGGCGGCTTTCCAACGGCGGGACAGAGTACATCCGCCAGCAACTTGATCTTATCCGCAATCACCCGGAACGGTTGAGCTTTTCTGCCAAGCTGGCCGAAATCCGCGCTGCCTTTCCCGGCGTCACCGTTGCTCCGCTTTTATACGAACGCGCGGGCATGGTGCGGGGGAATGTCGTCGATGACTTCCTGTCTCGGATCGGTACGCCATTGGCTGAGGAAGTTTCAGCAGGAGCCGTGTCCAACCCGTCGCAATCCCGCGCGGCGAGCGAAGCTTTTGGTGTCATCTCCCGTGCGCTGGGGCGTAAGAAGAGCCGCCAGTTACGCCGGATATTTGTCGATGATCCTGTCATGGTGCGCCGGAATGATGTGCTGGAACCCGATGAGCGCGCTTGGCTAGACGAATTCGTGGCCAAGCAGGATACCGCCTTTCAGCAAGAGTTCTTTCCCGACCGGCCCGAACTGTTCACCCCGACAAAACTAAGCGATGAGGACAAGATGTTTCGCCGGGATACGCCCGAAGAGTATGAGGCTTTGCGTAGAGCCTCTGAGATTGTGTTTCGGTTGGCTTTGGACGTCTGATCGTTATTCCTGAACGGCGATTTCCTGACGCTGTTTTCCGGTCGTCTTGTCAAAAATTAGGATGCGGTTGTCATCGGTCACGACCGCGTACCAGTTGCTGCCGATGGTCACGGCCTGAGCTTTGGCCCCGTCCGGCAGTTCGATTTGATCGGGCAGGGTAGGGGTTCTGTCCGATAGTCGGATGACAATCAGTGCGAATGTCACTAGAACCCCGCCAATCATCACCGCGGTCAGCAGCATGACCATGCGCCGCAGCAAGCGAAGCTGCGGTGTTTCCTGCGGTTCTTGGGGTTCGGAAGGGACAGTCATGGGCACCCGCCAGATTGAATTTCAGATCGCGGCCGATCCGCCGCCACGCCTTGATAAGGCGCTTTCACGGGATGTACCAGCGGATGAAAACCTGTCGCGCACCCGCCTGACCCGTCTGATCGAAAACGGCGAGGTGACCATTGACGGTGTCGAAGTTCGGGACCCAAAGGCCAAGGTGGCCGAAGGTGCCTCCGTGTCAATCTCCGTCGCCGAAGCCGAAGAAAGCCACATCGGTCCAGAAGATATCCCGCTGAACGTCGTCTATGAGGACGCGGACCTGATCGTCATCAACAAACCGGCAGGCATGGTCGTTCACCCTGCGCCGGGCTCGCCCAACGGAACGCTGGTCAATGCGTTGCTGCATCATTGTGGCGAGGACCTGTCAGGTGTGGGGGGCGTCAAACGCCCTGGCATCGTGCACCGCATCGACAAAGAAACCAGTGGCTTGCTGGTGGTCGCCAAGTCTGACGCGGCCCATCACGGTCTGGCGGCGCAGTTCGAGGCGCATAGCGTCGAACGCTATTACCGCGCGATTTGCTACGGCGTACCGGATGCGAATGACCCACGTTTGCGCGGCATCAAGGGTGTCAGCTTTGAACCGGGCAATATCATGCGCCTGACCACGCAATTGGCGCGGCACAAAACCGACCGGCAGAAACAAGCGGTTCTTTTCCACGGTGGTCGGCATGCAGTGACGCGGGCGCGGTTGGTCGAGACATTTGGCAACCCGGCAGGCATCGCGCTGATTGAATGTTGGCTGGAAACCGGCCGAACGCACCAGATCCGTGTCCATATGGCCCATGCCGGGCATGGGCTGGTTGGCGATCCGGTGTATGGGGGTAAACGCAAGCTTGCGGCGAAAGCCTTCAACCCGGCCGCTGCCGAGGCCGTGCGCGGTTTTTCGCGACAGGCGCTGCATGCAGCAGTTTTAGGCTTTGAGCACCCTGTGACAGGCGAAAACCTTCGGTTTGAGGCCGATTTGCCAAATGATATGGAATTTCTGATTGAACAACTGCGCGCGCCGCTGACATAATACGCAAACATACGTGAGTAACGCGTTCTTAGCTTTCCTTTATCAATCGTTAATTTCAAACTGTTAACGGTACCTCTTGAATGGATCGGGACTTATTCCCATATCCCATGTTAACGAAGTAAACATTTGTCGGAGGGACATGAATCATGGCAAATTACGCAAATCTCCCCGCGCCGACGCCCGAGGGCGGCCTGAACCGCTATATGCAGGAAATTCGCAAATTTCCGCTGCTTGAGCCGGAAGAAGAGTACATGCTCGCCAAGCGTTGGGTCGAAGAGCAAGACACTGAAGCTGCACATAAGATGGTCACGTCGCACCTGCGATTGGCGGCCAAGATCGCTATGGGCTATCGCGGCTATGGCCTGCCACAGGCCGAGGTGATTTCCGAGGCCAATGTGGGCCTGATGCAGGCGGTCAAAAAGTTTGATCCGGAAAAAGGTTTCCGTCTGGCGACCTATGCAATGTGGTGGATTCGTGCCTCGATCCAGGAATACGTTCTGCGGTCGTGGTCGATGGTCAAGCTGGGCACGACATCGGCACAGAAAAAGCTGTTCTTTAACCTTCGCAAAGCCAAAGCCCGTATCGGTGCACTGGAAGAAGGCGACCTGCGTCCTGAAAACGTCAAGCGGATCGCTACTGATCTGGGCGTGACCGAAGCTGAAGTCATCAGCATGAACCGCCGGATGTCTGGTGGTGATGCCTCGCTGAACGCGACCGTCGGGTCCGAAGGCGAAGGCACCATGCAATGGCAGGACTGGCTTGAGGACGAAGATGCAGATCAGGCCGGCGATTACGAAGCTCGCGACGAGCTTGACGCCCGCCGCGAGCTTCTGGCGGCTGCGCTGGATGTCCTGAATGACCGGGAAAAGGACATCCTGACTCAGCGCCGTCTGATGGATCAGCCCGTCACGCTGGAAGAGCTCAGCACGCAGTATAATGTCAGCCGCGAGCGTATTCGTCAGATCGAGGTTCGTGCCTTCGAGAAGCTGCAGAAAAAGATGCGCGAGTTGGCCCGTGAAAAGGGCATGCTGGGTACTGTCTGACCCCATTGGTTCAGCCCGCCACAACGGCGGGCTGATTTTCTTTAGGCGAAAATAAAGCTGTCTTCGGTCAGGTGTCCGGCTCCAACGCCCGTAAGGACAATACTGTCCCCGTCCCCTAGTTCGATGGTGGTCTGGAAGAAGCCACCGGAGATATCATCCTCGATATCTTCAAATCCGGCGATGCCTTCGTAGCCGGACAAGTCAATCTTGTCCTTTCCGACACGGAAGTCGACGATCCAATCATCGCCATCCCCGTTTTCAATGACAAACATGTCTTTGCCACGTCCGCCGAACATGATGTCATCATCGGCTCCACCGTCTATCACATCGGCCCCTCTGCCGCCGAATATCGTATCTTCGCCTTCATCACCGCGCAGAATGTCTTTGCCACGACCGCCAAAGATCACGTCGTGTCCAGCGCCTCCAAGCGCGACATCATTGCCTCGGCCAGTATTGATGACATCATTTCCGCCACCACCATGAACGAAGTCCTGACCGCGCCCGGTAAAGTAGAACTCGTCCGAGTCGTCGCCGAGGATGAAATCGGTGTTCTTCTGACCCAGAATGTCCGTAACCGATACAGGCAGAAGGACTCCGTTTAGGGCGTGAATGATCCCGTTTGTGGCTTCAATATCGGTTTGGATGATACCCGGATCGGCGATGCCGTCATCCGCATCGCCCAGACTTGGTGGGGCGCTTTGAAGGTTCAATTCAACTGACGAACCCTGCAACGTTTCGATCTGCGCGCCGTCGCCCAGGCCGGCAACGGCAGCCAGGTCGAATTCCCCGTTCACCACGTGGTATTTCAGAACCTCTGTCAGCAGGGGGATAGGATCCCCTCCGCCCAACAGAGTCAGCGCCTTGACGATGTGCCCCAACGCGCCTGCTTCGTCCGAACCTGCATAGCCCAATGCCTGGGCAAGTCCGATAAAGGCGGCGTCGGTCGGGGCGAATACCGTAAGGCTGGCCTCGGGGTCATCCAGTACCCCAGCAAGGCCGGCGGCAACAACGGCCTCGCGCAGGATGTCAAAATCTCCGTTGTTGTCATCGAACGAGCCGACGGCTCCGCTCATCAACACGGTTCCGGTAATTGTCTCTGTCGGTGTTGGCATGTCTGGCAATCTCCCACCCAGTTGGTCACAACATCAATCCCGGGTGCTTTGAACGGACAATGCCGACTACCCGGTGACATAGTTGCTACGGCGCAGACAATGAAACGGATCAAGAAATTCTCAGGTTTGCGTGCGTTAATGGGCGGAAAACACCACGAACCCCCTGACTTTAAAGCGATTCCCTGATAGAGACGGCACAAGCTAACAAAGGATGAGGCGGCGGTATGCAGCAACCTGTTCAATGGGGCGTTCTGGGCGCCGCAAAATTCGCACGACAGTTCATGTCGCCGGCAATTCACGCGGCGGACGGGGCCCGGTTGGCAGGTCTTGCCACGTCGGACGCAGCCAAGGCTGAGCCGTTCCAGCAGTACTGCCCTGATCTGACGGTTTATGGCAGCTATGACGCCCTTTTGGCGGATCCCAAAATCGACGCGGTCTATATCCCGCTGCCCAACCACCTGCATGTCGAATGGAGCCTCAAGGCACTGGATGCCGGCAAGCATGTTCTGTGTGAAAAGCCCATGGCCATGTCCGCGCCCGAGTTTGAAGCGCTGATCGAAAAGAGGGATCAGACCGGTTTGCTGGCGGCCGAAGCGTACATGATCGTGCACCACCCGCAGTGGCAATTCGTACGGCAACTGATCGCGGATGGGGCGATCGGAAAGCTTGTGCATGTGACCGGCGCGTTCAGTTTTGACAATCGGGCGGACACCGGCAACATCCGAAACCGGGCCGAAACCGGCGGCGGTGGGCTGCGTGACATCGGCGTCTACGTGATTGGAAGCGCCCGGTTCGCCACTGGGCAAGAACCAGTTTCGGTGCAATCCGCGATCCGCTGGGAAGATGGCATTGATGCCTTCACCGAGATACGCGCGCAATTCCCCGATTTTACCTATTCAAGCTACGTCTCGATCCGGATGCACCCGCATCAGGAAATGGTGTTCCATGGCGAGGGTGGCGTGATCCGCCTGACCGCGCCTTTCAATGCGCGTGTTTTTGGTGAGGCACGGGTGGAACTGCATCGTCCGGGTCTTGAGGTTCAGGTCACGCGGTTCCCGGGCGACGATCACTACAAGCTTCAGGTCGAGGCGTTTTGCCAATCAGTCCGCGACGGGTCTGATTACCCATGCCCGTTGGAATTCTCGCGCGGAACGCAGGCAATGATTGACAGGGTGTTTGAGGGCGCGGTCGCCCTCTGACTTGCCACGCAGCGCTCGGCTGGACTAATCTGGCTGTCACCTGATCAGGAGGGAGACCATGGCAGGCGGTTGGGCGCGTGATGGCGCGGTGAGCGAACAGATTGAAGCGTCCATTACGGACGAACTGGCCCGGATGCAGGCGCAAAAGCGGCCTGTCGGGGAAAGCCGGACCCATTGCGCCGAATGTGAAGAGCCGATTCCAGAAAAGCGGCGAGCTGCCATTCCCGGTGTTAAACTCTGCCTGGATTGCCAGCAGGATCGGGACGGGGCCTTCAAGGGCCGTTCCGGCATCAATCGGCGCGGTTCTAAAGACAGTCAGTTGAAGTAAGCGGGGCACAAGGATGCCCGACACCAAAGAGAAGCAGCCACTCTTGCAAAACGGGCTGGTTCTTGGGTTTCTTGCGGCTTTCCTGTGGGGCACGCACAGCGTCATAGTCCGCTACCTGACCAGCGATCTGGGAGGGCTGCAAATTGCGGTAACGCGCCTGTTCATCGCAGCCATCGCCATCTATTGCATGCTGCGCGTGATGCGGGTCGCTGTTTCAATCCGGTTGAATGACTGGAACTTTCGGCTGGCCGTTCTGTCCACTGTGGTCAACTACATCCTGTTCCACATCGGGCTTGAACATACCGGTGCAGCCAATGCCATGGTTCTTGAGAACACGGCGCCGTTCTTTGTGCTGATCTTCTTGTATTTCTTTGCCGACACGCCCGTTACGCGCACAGACATACTTGCTACGGGGTTGGCGATTTTCGGCGTCTTCCTAACGGTTTATCAGGATTTCCAAGGCGGTGGAGAGCCCCTGTTCGGGGACTTGCTTGAAATCGGCGCAGGGCTAAGCTGGGCGGTTTTCCTAATCTCGAGCAGCCGGGCGATGCGAAATTCTGAAACGACCGGAGAACGTCTGAACTTCCTATTTGGGATATTCTTGTGCTCGGGTGTGCTTTTGGTCCCGCTGGCGGCATTTTCACTGCAGATACCTGCAGCCAACGATGTCGTGTTCCTGATTTTGTTGGGGGTGCTGCCGACCGCTTTGGCCTACTACCTGTGGTACGAGGCCGCCGCGCGGGTCTCGACGTTGACCGCGACCTTGATGTTCGCCGCATCCGTGGTGTTCACGTTCATCAACTCAGCCCTGTTTCTGGGGGCCGCAATCACGCCGGTCGCGGCCCTAGGGGCTGTGTTGATTGTGGTCGCCATTTTCCTGACGACCAAAAGCCAGAAGTGACTAGTTTTCCATCGCTTCCAGCTCGTCGATAAAGCCGGAAATCATCGACAGACCCTTGTCCCAGAATTTGGGATCGCTTGCATCCAATCCGAACGGGGCCAACAGTTCCTTGTGGTGTTTGGACCCGCCTGCACGCAGCATTTCGAAATACTTGTCCTCGAACCCGTCCGCACCGCTTTCGTAGACCGAGTATAGCGCGTTCACCAAACCGTCACCGAACGCATAGGCGTAGACGTAGAACGGTGAATGGACGAAGTGCGGGATATAAGCCCAGAAGGTCTCGTACCCATCCATGAATTCAAATGCGGGCCCAAGGCTTTCGGCCTGAACGCTCATCCACAAAGCGTTGATGTCATCCGGGGTCAGCTCGCCCTCGCGACGGGCGGCGTGCAGTTTGCATTCAAAATCGTAAAAGGCGATCTGACGTACGACCGTGTTAATCATATCCTCGACCTTGCCGGCCAGCAGCACCTTGCGCTGTTCCGGAGTTTCGGCCTTGTCCAACATCTTGCGGAAGGTCAGCATTTCACCAAAGACCGAAGCCGTTTCTGCCAACGTCAGTGGGGTAGAAGACAGCATCTCGCCCTGATCGGCCGCCAGTACCTGATGGACGCCGTGCCCCAACTCATGCGCCAGTGTCATCACGTCGCGCGGTTTGCCCAGATAATTGAGCATCACGTATGGATGAACCTCGGTGACGGTCGGATGCGCAAACGCGCCCGGAGCCTTCCCGGGTTTAACCGCAGCGTCGATCCAACCCTTCGAGAAAAACGGAGCCGCGATTTCACCCATGCGGGGATCGAAGGCAGTATAGGCGTCCATCACTGTCTTTTCGGCTTCATCCCAATCAACGATGCGGGTGTCTTCCATCGGCAGCGGAGCGTTACGATCCCAGACCTGCATGACATCCAGACCCAGCCATTTGCGTTTCAGCTCATAATAGCGATGGCTGAGCTTGGGGTAGGCGGCCACGACCGCCTCACGCAGAGCCTCAACGACCTCGGGTTCCACGTCGTTGGACAGGTGGCGACCGGTTTGCGCGGTCGGCATGTTGCGCCAGCGGTCGACAATTTCCTTTTCTTTGGCCTGTGTGTTGTGGACACGGGCGAAGGTTTTGACGTTGTCCTGAAACACAGCGGCCAACTCGCGCGCGGCTGCTTCGCGTTTGGCACGGTCCTGCTCTGTCAAAAAGTTCAGGGTGCCTTCAATGTTCAGTTCTTCGCCATCAACAGTGAAGGTCAACCCGGCAATGGTTTCGTCAAAAAGACGCTCCCACGCGTCGCCAACAACGCCGAGGTCGTGCAGGAATTTCTCAAGCTCGTCAGACAGTTGGTAGGGTTTCATCGCGCGGATGCGGCGGAAGACCGGTTCGTACCGCGCCAGATCGGCATTCACATCGAAATGCGCCTTCAGGACATCATCGTCGATGCGGTTGATCTCAAGCGTGAAGAACACCAGCGGGGTGGTGAAGATGGTGATCTTTTCCTGCATGTCGGACAGGAACTTGGCACGCTCGGCATCTGTGGTCAGCTGATAGTAGCGCAGGCCGGCAAACGACATGATGCGCCCGGCGATTGAATTGATCTTCTCATTGCGCTCGACGCAGGTCAGCAGACCCGCAGCATCCAGATCAGCCAGCTTACCCTCGTAGTCTTCGGCAAACGAGGCGCATTCCTTTTCCAACCAGTCCAGATCGCGGGACAGTTCGGGCGCGTCCTCTGAGGTGTAGAGATCGGTCAGATCCCATTCCGGCAGGTTGCCCAGATTGCCGGCACCTCCGGCAGCATTTGCGTCTCGGACGGGAAAGGGAAGGTCGCGCATGGATCACCTCGATAATAGCTTTCGCCAACATCTAGGCGCGCGAGACGGGGATCACAAGCGGTGCGTGATCAGACTTCGGAAGACAGAACCGGTTCCGGCACCGCGTCAGTTTGCGCGGCTTTGAAATGAGCGGTCAACTGGTCAAAGACCGGCCCGCGCACGTCGGGCGCTTCCATCAGAACTTCGTGCTCGCCATCCGGGATTTCGACCAAAGTGCCACTCGGCCAGTTCGCCATGCGGGCGCGGATAGCCTTGCGATCGACAATCTGTTCATGGCTGCCCAGAAAGGTAAGACACGGCGTATCCGGTGCGGTCTGGTCCATCAACCATACGCATTCATCCAACGCTTCGCGCAGCCAGATTGTCGAAGGCGCGCCAAGCGCCAGCTCGGGCTGTGCAGCCAGTTGATCTTTCATCATCTGGAACATGTCCGGATCGCGGGTCAGTACATTACCCTCGAACGGTTGGGAGGCCACATAGCTTTCCAAGGATGTGGTCGGTGGTGTTTTTTCCCCCAACCCGATCCTAGGCCCCCAATAGGCTGTCAGACGGCTGAGCGGTTTCATGATCGGGGTAAAGAAAATGCCCCACATCGGCCCGGTAAAGGCACAGGCGGCAAAGCAGTTCTTTTCCAAAGCCGCGCGCATACCAATAGCCCCGCCCATGGAATGTCCGATCACGAACCAAGGCTTCGGCAGGTTCAGTTCGGTTGCCAGGTCCAGCGTGGCCTGAACGTCCTGTTGATAGTCCGTGAACTGCTCGACATGCCCGACGCGCGGGTCATCCAGTAACCGGTCGGCCAGGCCCTGACCGCGCCAGTCGACAGCCAAAAACGCAAAGCCGCGATCCGTAAACTCGGCCGCGCAATTGCCGTACTTTTCGATATATTCGGTGCGGCCGGGAAACATCATCACCGTGCCGCTGGTATCGCCTTCGGGCAGCCAGTGGCCCACCCGAATGCGTGTGTTGTCCGCTGTGTTCAGCCAATGAGCCTGACCACCGGCGGGGACGCCGGCCATGTCTGCAAAGAAAGGGGCCGGCGACAGGTCCATCAGGCCAGTGCCGATGCCAGTTGCATGGCAACGCCCATGTCACCGTCCACGGTCAGCTTGCCTGACATGAACGCGCCGGTGGGGTTCAATTCACCGCTGAGTATTTGTTCGAACGTATCCGCATCGGCGTTCATGGTGACGTCTGTTTCCTCGTCACTGACGCGCGCGCCGCTTGCGTCCAGAACGATTGAGCCCAGATCTGCGATGGCAAATTTTGCCGACGCGGTAAAATCGCCGCCAGACAGTTTTTCGTTCAACGCGGCTGCCGCTTTTTCCAGAGTGTCGCTCATGATTCTCCTCACTATGTTTGTGCGCCGGGAATGGACATCCGCGGGCGCAGCGCTACACTGAACGTTGTTATGAGCATTGCAAGCACCAATCTCAAAGGTATCGTCGCGGCAACAGCGCTTCTAGTCACGTTTTCCATTCCTTCTTTCGCCCAAACGGCGGATTCCAAGGATGAGGAACAACTATTGCTGCAACTGTCGGAGGCAACGCCCGAACAGGCGATGAACATAGATCGTCAGCTCAAGGCGCTGTGGGCACAGTCTGGCTCGGCCTCGGCGGATCTGTTGCTTGAGCGCGGGCGCGAGGCGCTGGAGGACGGCGACTCGCTGGCCGCGATCCAGCATCTGACTGCGCTGACTGATCACGCGCCGCAATTCGCCGAAGCCTGGCACGTGCGGGCATCGGCCTTTTTCGGGATCGAACGTTTCGGTATGGCTGCGGCTGATCTGGAATACGCCCTGACGCTGAACCCGAACAACTATGAGGCCATCTACGGATTGGGACTGATTCTTGAGATCGTCGATCGACCCGACAAAGCGCTGGACGCTTATGAGCGTGCTTTAGCTATACATCCCCATCACGAAGAAGTAACCAATGCCGTGAATCGACTGAAGCCCCGGGTCGAGGGCTCGGCCCTCTAACAAGCTGGGGCAGGGGGCAAAGGTGAGCGGGTCATCCCGAATCGTGGCCGTACTGGGCCCGACCAACACAGGCAAAACCCATTACGCGATTGAGCGGATGCTGGGGCACCGGACAGGTGTGATCGGCTTGCCGCTGCGTCTGCTGGCGCGCGAGGTCTATGACAAGATCGTCGCGATCCGCGGGCCGTCGGTCGTTGCCCTTGTAACGGGTGAAGAGCGGATCGTTCCGCCGCGTGCTAAATACTGGGTCTGCACTGTTGAGGCGATGCCGGAAGGCATGGGCGCAGATTTCGTAGCCATCGACGAAATCCAGCTGTGTGCAGATCCCGAGCGTGGACATGTTTTCACCGACCGTCTGCTGCGTTCGCGCGGAACGAGTGAGACGTTGTTTCTGGGCTCTGACACTTTGCGCGGTCCGATTGCGGCGCTGGTGCCCGAAGTGCAGTTCATTCGCCGTGAACGAATGTCTCAGCTGGTTTATTCCGGCTCGAAAAAGATAAGCCGCATGCCCGCACGTAGTGCCATTGTCGGGTTTTCGATCGATAACGTCTACGCCATTGCCGAGCTGCTGCGCCGCCAAAAGGGCGGTGCCGCCGTCGTTATGGGCGCGCTCAGCCCGCGCACCCGGAATGCGCAGGTCGAGCTGTATCAGAACGGTGAGGTGGACTACCTCGTTGCAACTGACGCCATCGGGATGGGTTTGAATCTTGATGTGAACCACGTGGCGTTTTCGTCGCTGACCAAATTCGACGGTCGTAGGATGCGCCACCTGGCCCCCAATGAACTGGCCCAGATCGCAGGTCGGGCAGGGCGCGGGATGTCTGATGGTACGTTTGGCGTGACGGGTGAGGCCCCACCGCTGGACGACGGGGTCGCGCAGGCGATCATGGACAGCCGGTTCACGCCGATGAAAAAGCTGAATTGGCGGAATGCCGCTTTGCGGTTTGGCTCGGTTGAGGCCCTCATCGACTCGTTGGAAGTCAGCCCGGACAGCGAACATCTGATCAAGGCCCGACCCGCAGACGACCTGAACGCTCTGAAATCGCTGTCTCAGGAGGCCGAGGTCATCGCCCGCGCCAGCGATGGGCCGTCCGTCCGACTGCTGTGGGATGTGTGTCGAATCCCCGATTTTCGCGGTATCAGCCACGCAGAACACGCCAGCCTGCTTGAGGTGATCTATGGTCATCTGCATGAACGCGGCGCTATCCCTGACGAGTTCATGGCGCGGCAAATCCGCCGCATCGACAAAACGGACGGGGATATTGATGCACTGTCCAAAAGGTTGGCATATATTCGCACCTGGACATATGTTGCGCAACGAAACGGATGGGTGCGTGACGAATCACATTGGCGCGCGGAAACGCGCATTGTAGAAGACAGGCTGTCGGACGCTCTGCATGATCGTTTGACTCAGAGATTTGTGGACCGGCGCACGTCAGTGTTGTTGCGCCGGCTCAAACAGAAGGAGGCCCTTTTGGCCGAAGTAAATGACAAGGGTGAAGTGACCGTCGAAGGAGAATTCGTCGGTCGTCTGGAAGGGTTCCGGTTTACCCCGGACAAAAGCGCACAGGGAACCGAGGCGAAAGCTTTGAAATCGGCCTCTCTGCAAGCACTCGCACCGCAATTCCATCTGCGTGCAGACCGCTTCTATAACGCGCCCGATACCGAAATTGATTTTACCGATCAGGGTGGCCTGATGTGGGGTGAATATGCTGTGGGCAAGCTTGTTGCCGGGGCAGAGCCTCTCAAGCCGATGGTCGAGGTTTTTGTGGATGAGGCCGCAGGCCCGGATGTCGAACAGAAAGTGCAGCGCCGTTTGCAGCACTTCATAGACCGCAAGGTTGCGGCGTTGTTCGAGCCGTTGCTGAACCTGTCGCGCGACGAAGAGTTGTCAGGTCTGGCCAAAGGGTTCGCCTTCCGCATGGTTGAAGGGCTGGGCGTTCTGCCCCGCGCAGGTGTTGCGCAAGAGGTCAAAGATCTGGATCAGGACGCCCGTGGAGCCCTGCGCAAGCACGGTATCCGGTTTGGTCAGTTCACAATCTTCATGCCGCTTCTGCTGAAACCCGCGCCTACGCGTCTGCGTCTGGTTCTTTGGGCGCTGGCCGGTGGATTGCAGGAATTCCCTGACGCGCCGCCTCCGGGTCTGGTCACTGTTCCGGTCGCCAAAGGTGCGCCCGAGGGCTACGATACCATGTGCGGTTACCGCGATGCCGGCGAGCGTTCGATCCGCATCGACATGCTGGAACGTCTGGCAGACATGCTGCGTGCCGAAGACAGCCGAGGTGGTTTCGAGGCCAAGCCCGATATGTTGTCGATCACCGGCATGACGCTTGAGCAGTTCGCGGATCTGATGCAAGGGCTGGGCTATAAGGCCGAGCGCGGTGAGCGTGAAAAGGTGAAAGCTGCACCAGTCGAGGCCGAAAAGCCTGCGACTGATGTGACGGAACAACCCGCCGCCGAAGAAACCCCGGCGCCCGAGGCAGAAGCCGAAGCCACCGAAAGCACCGAGGCGGTAGCCGAGGCTCCAGCAAGCGAACCCGCCTCAGACGAGACCGAAGTTGAGGTGTTCTACACTTTCACCTGGGGTCGTCAGCGTCCAGCCAATCGCGCTCCGCGTCGTGAACAGCGGCAAGGGCCGGGGCCGGGCAAAGGCAAGCCGCGCGGCAAACCGCAGGATGGTCGCGGCAAGCCGCAAGGCAAGAAGGGTGGCAAACCGCAAGGTGGCAAGACCTTCTCGTCGCGTCCGCCCAAGAAGGAAAAGGCGATCGATCCGGATAACCCGTTTGCAGCAGCGCTTATGGGTTTGAAGGACGGCAACTGATCTGCGATGGCCGAGGCCAAGCTGCGGATCGACAAGTGGTTGTGGCAGGCGCGGTTCTTCAAGACCCGCAGCCTGGCCGCCAAACAGGTCAGCGGCGGTCATGTCCGATTGAACGGAAACCGGGTTCTGAAGCCGGCACAGTCCATTGGGCCCGGTGACGTTCTGACCTTCCCCCAAGGCCGTATCGTGCGCGTAGTACGCGTCGAAGCACTGGGGGAACGGCGTGGCCCGGCGACCGAGGCACAAACGTTATACTTCGATATGACGGAAAAGAAGGACGTGCCTCCTAAGAATCCGGGATTTGAGGGAAAGGGTCGCCCAACAAAGAAAGATAGGCGCGCGCTTGATCTTTCTCGCCCCCGGGATGGTTGATCCTACCTTGAAGAGAAGGCCAGACTGAATTAGCTAGACGCCCAAACCGAGAATGGGAATCCCACAATGACCTATGTCGTCACCGAAAACTGCATTGGCTGCAAATACACCGACTGCGTCGAAGTGTGTCCGGTGGATTGTTTTTACGAAGGTGAGAACACATTGGTCATTCACCCCGACGAATGCATCGACTGTGGTGTGTGTGAACCCGAATGCCCCGCAGACGCCATTCGTCCCGACACTGAGCCTGGAATGGAACAGTGGGTCGAGTTCAACCGGAAATTCTCGGAGCAGTGGCCCGTTATCGTGACCAAGAAAGACCCCTTGCCTGAAGCGGAAGAGCGTGACGGCGAAGAGGGCAAAATGGAGAAGTATTTCTCCGAAGCACCCGGCGAAGGCGGTTAAGCGATTCGGTAATTGAACCAGGTAGTTTGAATAGCGGTCTTCTGTTGTATCGCTTTGAAAAGTCAGGGGTTTCTTCACCAATGTGGGGGGCGGACTTTCGGGTGTCGCAATTTTGTGATATACTCAGAAACTGAATGATGAAAGAGATGGGGATGACTCCGTAAGTATGTACGCTTTGGAGTTCTGATTTTTTGACAAACTTACCGCCTGACTGGGCCAGATGTTGGCACGGTTTGGGGTCTTTTGTTGTCTCTGCCTCTCTCTCGTAACCAAGGATGAACCTGTATGTCTAAGTCGAAAAAGCTTGAGTTCCGCCCGAACGATTATGTTGTCTACCCCGCCCATGGTGTGGGCCAGATCATCTCGATCGAAGAGCAGGAAGTCGCGGGATACTCGCTCGAGCTGTTCGTCATTTCTTTTGAAAAAGACAAGATGACCCTGCGGGTGCCGACCAACAAGGTTACCGAATCCGGCTTGCGGTCCCTTAGCTCTCCTGACGTTATAAGCCAGGCGATGAGAACGCTGAAGGGTAAGGCCAAGGTGAAACGCGCAATGTGGTCGCGCCGGGCGCAAGAATATGAACAAAAGATCAATTCCGGTGATCTGATCTCGATCGCTGAAGTTGTGCGCGATCTGCACCGCACTGACGACCAGCGCGAACAGAGCTATTCGGAACGTCAGCTGTACGAAGCCGCGCTGGAACGCCTGACCCGCGAAGTCGCGGCTGTGTCCGGCGCAGGTGAAGTATCGGCGGCCAAGCAGATTGATGAGGTTCTGACCTCGCGCGCGGCCGCGGCTGCCTGATCGCTTCTCCAGTCAATTTTCTGGCCGCTCCCGAAAGGGGGCGGCTTTTTCGTGTTGATGGCTTGGTGAAAGCGCCGTTTACGGCTAATTTTCCAGCAAGAAGAGGCGCGTAGACAGTGAACCTAAAACAGACAGTCAAATATCTATATATCGGCCACGACCCCATTTCCGTCTGGTTTCGCTATGGCTTGATCCTGTTTGACGCGATCACCATCGTTTTCTTTGTCGCTACGGCAAATGGCGAACACGGCACGGGATTCACCGTTGCCAGCCTGATCATTGGGTTCTTCATTGTGCTGGATTTCTCGGCGCGGATGTGGATTTCGAAGGATCGTTGGAAACTACTGCGCCAAGTCTACACGATGGCCGACATTGTTGTGATCGTTTCGCTGTTTCTTGATCTGTTTCTACCGTGGAATCTGGCGTTCCTGCGTATCTTACGAGCGCTACGCCTGATCCATTCCTATCACCTGCTAAGGGATCTGCGGCGGGACAGCGATTTTTTCCGGACGCATGAGGATGCAGTTATCGCGGCGATCAACCTGTTGGTGTTCGTGTTCGCCACGTCCACCGCTGTTCTGGTGTTCTTCATCCCAGAAAACAGCCCGCACGCCTATATCGATGCGCTTTACTTCACCATGGCAACCCTGACGACCACCGGGTTCGGAGACATCACGCTGGCGACGCCGGGGGGCAAATTGTTTTCGGTCTTCATCATGATCGTCGGCGTGGCGTTGTTCGTCCGGTTGGCGCAGGCGATTTTCATGCCGCAGAAAGTACGCCACAAATGCTCAAACTGTGGCCTTTACCGTCACGATCCAGACGCGGTTCACTGCAAGCATTGTGGCGAAACCCTGAGGATCGAAACAGGCGGGACGACTTAGAGCGTTGCAACCAATGCCAAAAGGAACGCAAGCTCTGCCAGTTGCTGCGAGGCACCAAGGACGTCCCCCGTTTGTCCATTGATTTTGGTATTGGCGACGAGTGCCAGGATTACAACAATCAGCGCGGAAAATACCGTTGCCATCAGTGTGCTTGGTCCAATCAGCAGCAGCGATAAGATGACTGCAAGGCCAAAGCCTGTCGCCGCAGTCTCGGCCTTTGGGCCGCCGACCGAATGGCTCAACCCGCTGTTTCTGGCGTTGGGTAAGGCTGCCATGAGGATAGGCATGACTGCGCGTGAGACGATGCAGGCCGCCAGAATACCCGCAAATGCGTTGGCCGACAGAAGCGCCGCGATCAGCGCGACGCGCAGCAGTTGGGTAAAGATCAGAGTTAGAACGCCGTAAGCACCAATATGGCTGTCCTTCATGATTTCCAGGCGGCGTTCGGTGGTGAACCCGCCCCAGAACCCGTCGACCGTATCCGCAAGCCCGTCTTCGTGCATCGCGCCTGTGGCGATCACTAGCACCGCCGCAAGTATTACGGCGCTGGCGAATGCAGGTAGGCCGAATGCACCGGCCGTCCAACCGACGGCACAGGCAAACGCCCCGACGACCAGCCCCACCAAGGGAAAAGCCCAGGCCGCATTGGCCTGCCGCGCAAACAGGTATTCCGGCAGGCGCGGCATCGGCAGACGCGTCAACAGGACCAGCGACAGCGGAAAATCCCACGCGGAAAACAGTTTGGTGTCGTTTTTGTTCACTCCCGCGCCTTTCGGGGTCTTGTTGGATCGGACGCTTCGGTTAAACACACAGGACCACTCTGATGCAACGAGGCTTTGGATGCTGCCGGAATTAAAAGACCTGAATACCCTTCGCGAGGCCCTGAGTAACGCTCCGGGACCGGATGGCAATGCGCTGCAAGGTGCTGCTGAGCGTAACGGACAACTGACTAAACCTCCCGGCGCATTGGGCCGGCTTGAGGACTTGGCAATTTGGTATGCGAGCTGGCGTGGGGATGCCCGGCCGCAGATCTCTGCCCCTCAGGTCATCGTATTTGCGGGCAATCATGGCGTCACAGCGCAAGGCGTGTCGGCCTTTCCGCCCGAGGTGACCGTTCAGATGGTCATGAACTTTGAACATGGCGGCGCGGCGATCAATCAGCTGGCCAAAGCGGCGGGCGCGACGATGAATGTGCACGCGCTGGATCTGGATCGACCGACCGCGGATTTCACCGCTGGTCCCGCGATGTCCGAAGAAGAATTGCTTGAGGCCCTGCGCGTGGGCTGGACCGCCGTGGACCACAATGCCGATTTGCTTGTGGTTGGAGAGATGGGTATCGGGAACACGACCCCGGCGGCTGCCATCGCATGCGCTTTGTTCGGTGGCGACGCCGCAGACTGGACTGGGCGTGGCACTGGGGTAGACGATGCCGGTTTGGCCAACAAAACGCGCGTCGTGGCCGAAGGCATCGCCTTGCATGGCGGGTCGGGTGACGGGCTGGAAATCCTGCGCCGTCTGGGCGGGCGTGAAATCGCGGCCATGGCCGGGGCCATCGCCGCTGCGCGTGCCTTGCGTATCCCGGTTATTCTTGACGGCTTTATCTGCTCGGCGGCTGCGGCCTGTCTGGCAAACATGTCCGAGGGCGCATTGGATCACACGATTGCAGGCCACCAAAGTGCAGAAGGCGCGCACGCAGCGGTATTGGCCAAGTTAGGCAAAGAGCCATTGTTGAGCCTTGGATTGCGTTTGGGCGAAGGCTCGGGCGGGGCGCTGGCGATCAACATACTTAGATGCGCGGTCGCGTGTCATTCCGGCATGGCGACATTTGCCGAAGCGGGTGTTTCGGACGGCTGATCAAACCGCCTGATCCGGCAGGGCCGGGTCAGGCTGACTTCTTTGCGTGTTTCTCGGCCAGTTCCAGCAGTTCGGTTTCCAGGTCTTTCTCAAGCTGCCGCGCCCGTTCGATGTATTTCTTGTTGTCACCGGTAGGCATACCGGGGATCCACAATTCTGCCAGATCACGCACAGAGGCCCTGTCGTGATGATAGAACGTCTGTTCGGCCTGAGCCGCCTCGTATTCGCTCAGACCAACGTTTTCCAGGACATAGCGACCCGCCCGCAGCGATCCGTCAAACATCTCTCGGACAATGTCGTTCGCCCCGGCCTGATACAATTGGTAGACATGGGTGCGATCACGTGCGCGGGCCACAATGTGCAAATCCGGGCGTTGACGCCGGGCAAAGCCGACCAAACGTGTGACTTGCTTGGGGTCATCCATCGCAGCCACAAGCACGGTTGCCTTTTCAAGCCCCGCAGCGCGCAGCAATTCTGGCCGCGTGGGATCACCCAGAAATCCTTTGACGCCAAAACGACGCATCAACTGGATTGTCTCAATATCGTGGTCCAGTACGACAGTCTTGAACCCGCTCGCGCGGACCAACCGGTTCACGATCTGACCAAAACGCCCAATTCC
This sequence comes from Ruegeria sp. YTSC230, assembly GCF_059609665.1. Lineage (NCBI taxonomy): Bacteria > Pseudomonadati > Pseudomonadota > Alphaproteobacteria > Rhodobacterales > Roseobacteraceae > Ruegeria > Ruegeria sp. YTSC230. Next base: position 346,343 of record NZ_JBXWMC010000001.1, read on the forward strand.
AGCGATGATGACCGGGCCTTTTTCGTCGATCTCATCGGGCTCGGCCTCGGGGACGCCATCACCCATACGGCGCGACAGCAGATCGAAGATGATGAACAGCAGCGGGGTGATCAGCATTGTCAGGGCGATGATCATCAGCAGTTTTTGCGACAAATCCGGTGGGATGACGTTTTGCTGCGTTGAAAAGGCCAACAGCACAAAGCCGAATTCGCCTGCCTGCGCCAAACCCAATGTGAACAACCAGTGATCCCGACCGCGTAGCCTGAACGCGCGACCGACCAGATACAGGATGATGCCCTTCGCCAGTATAACCAGTAGTGCCAGACCGATCAGGTCCAGTGGGTCGTTGAAGAAATAGCCAACGTCAATTCCAGCGCCGACCGTGATAAAGAACAGCCCCAGGAACAGTCCCTTGAACGGTTCAAGGTCGCTTTCCATTTCGTGCCGGAATTCTGAGCTTGCCAGAACAACACCCGCCAGAAACGCGCCCAGAGCAGGGGAGAGTCCGACTAGTGTCATCAGGAAGGAAATGCCCACGACGATCATCAGCGCCAGCGCCGTATACATTTCGCGCAGCCTAGTGGCGTGGATGAACCTGAACAGTGGACGCGTCAAGTAGATGCCAGCCAGAATGACGAAGGCAACTGCGCCGATAGTGACCAGCGTAACGGCCCAGCCGGGCAGGCCCTCGACAAGTGACAAGCTATGATGTCCGGCCTCATGGAGCGCATCCGCGCCACGGTCGATTGAGCCGTCGCTTTCGATATGAGGCATTGCAGGCAACGCCAAAAGCGGCAGCATCGCCAAAATGGGAATGACCGCGATGTCCTGCGTCAGCAGCACTGAGAACGTCGCCCGACCTCCATTTGTCTGCATCAGGCCCTTTTCCGACAACGTTTGCAGCACAATCGCTGTGGATGACAGAGATAAGGTTAACCCGACGGCTAGTGCGACCGACCAAGGGTGATTTGCATATATGGCAACTGCCGCGATGACTGCGGTGGACAGCAACACCTGCAGACCGCCTAGTCCCAGAAGCCTGTCGCGCATGTCCCACAAGGCGCGCGGCTCAAGCTCGAGCCCGATCAGAAACAGCATCATGACCACGCCGAATTCGGCCACGTGCTGCAGGCTTTCGGTCTCGGCCCCCACAAGCCCGAAGACTGGGCCAATGACAATGCCAGCGGCCAGATAACCAAGAACTGAACCCAACCCCAGACGTGCCGACAAGGGCACTGCTATCACGGCGGCAGCCAGATAGATTGAAGCCTGGTAAAGGAAATCGTCCATGTTTGTCCTCTCGGTCCGGTCAGGTGGGCAATGGCGCGTCGCGTTTGAGTTGGTCCATCACGATCTGGCTGTGCACCCGTGCCACTGCAGGATGCGGCAGTATCACCTGGTGAAGCAAGCGGTTGAGCGCGGAAAGATCGTCGCAATAGACGTGCAGCAGGTAATCTGCCTCTCCGGTCATCGTCCAGGCGCTGGTGATTTCGGGGCGGGTGTCGACCATGCGGGCAAAACTCGCGGATTGTTCCGGGCCATGTGTGCCCAAATGCACCTGAATGAACCCTTGGACCTGCAGGCCAAGTTTTAGGGGATCCAGCCGTGCCGCATATCCGGTGATATAGCCTTCGGCCTCAAGCCGCTGACGGCGGCGCCCGGCCTGGCTTGGTGACAGGTTCAGCATTTCACCCAATTGATGCGCGGTCAGATGTGCGTCCTTTTGCAGGGCAGACAACAGCCGCGTATCGGTAGAATCCAGCATATGCGGAGTTTCTCCAAATTTACCCGTATTCACGCGTGATTTACGCATATGTTCATAGTTTACACGAAAACTATGCGCAGAAACAGCGCTTGGTAAGGCGTATTTTGGAATCAGCAAAGAAATTCCTGTTTTTACGGAGACGCGCCATGGGTCCTTTCCCGCACAACGCCCCGAAATCTGTCATCAGCCCTGAAAATCCAGCCGGAACCGATGGGTTTGAATTTGTCGAATTCGCCCACCCCGAGCCGCAGGAACTGCGCGACCTTTTCGCCAAAATGGGGTTCGAGTTGGTCGGACACCACACGGACAAGCCTATGGTTGAGCTGTGGCAGCAAGGGGACGTGACCTACATCCTGAATGCTGATCCAGAAAGCTTTGCCGCTAAGTTCGTGGCAGAACACGGCCCCTGTGCCCCTGCGATGGGATGGCGTGTCGTGGACGCGCAGAAAGCCTATGAACACGCGGTGTCAAAAGGCGCTGAACCTTATGACGCGGCGGACAAGACCATGAATGCTCCGGCGATCAAGGGCATTGGCGGTTCGCTGATCTATTTCATCGATCAGTATTATGAGACATCGCCTTACAATCAGGAATTCATCTGGGACAAACAGTCCAAACCGCGCGGCGATGGGTTCTATTACCTCGATCACCTGACGCACAACGTCTACAAGGGCAACATGGACAAGTGGTTCAAATTCTACGAGAGCCTGTTCAACTTCCGCGAAATCCGCTTTTTTGACATTCAGGGTAAGTTCACTGGCCTGTTTAGCCGCGCGCTGACATCGCCCTGTGGTCGTATCCGTATTCCGATCAACGAAGACCGGGGCGAAACCGGGCAGATTGTATCATACCTTAAGAAGTACAAGGGTGAAGGTATTCAGCATATCGCGGTGGGTAGTGAGGACATCTATGCCTCTACCGATGCGATTGCGGAAAAGGGCCTGAAGTTTATGCCGGGTCCGAACCAGGCCTATTACGACATGTCTAAGGAACGTGTCGTGGATCATGATGAACCTCTGGACCGGATGATCAAGCACGGTATCCTGATTGACGGCGAGGGTGTGCTGGATGGTGGCGAGACCCGGATCTTGCTGCAAATCTTCTCGAAAACCGTGATCGGCCCGATCTTTTTTGAGTTCATTCAGCGCAAGGGCGATGATGGGTTTGGTGAAGGGAACTTTAAGGCCCTGTTCGAATCCATCGAACGCGAACAGATCGAAAGTGGCGAAATTTCAGCTGCTTAACGGCGTAAGTTATGTCACCAAAGGGCGGTCGGGGATATCCCTCGGCCGCCTTTGTTTTTTGAACCGTCAGCTCCGCGGCATTTTCAACGTCAGGTTTCTTCCGCGCTTTTGGTATCGCAATTCGCTGTCGCCAATGGCGATAACATTGCCGCCGTCCAGCCTGTCTCCGACTTTCAGTTTTTTGTACCGACCGCTGGGCAGCCGGACCAGCGCGCGCCGGTTGGCCGGGGTCCCGTAAACCCCAATCAGGTTCAGCTTGCGCAAGTTAAGCGCATTGTCGATGGTCGCCTGTCGCGCCACCGAGGCGGTCGACGGGATTTTCGGTGCCACGGCCTTTGGTTGGAAAGAACCTGCTTCGTCCGAGCTTTGATCGACCGCTGCAGTCGATCCAAGATTGGCGGTGCTTGTGTTTATACTGGCCGGGCGGGCAAGTCCGGCTGGCCGCGTTTTGGGGCGCGGAACGCGAACGACTGCCAATGCCGTTGGCGTTTCGTCAATCTGGGGGCCGCTTTGTAAGGACTTAGGCCGCAGTTTAGGACGCAGAACCGCCAGTTCTTCGCGTGTGCGTCCGCCAAGTTGTTGCCGTTCAAAGCTTTCCAGCAAATTAGCGGGGCGGGGATTCGGGCGTTTCTGCGCTAAGCGGGCTGTAGGATCTTCCTCAATTGGCTCTTGTTCAAACCGAACTGGAACTGCCGGGGGAACCTTGGCGGGCCGGCCAAGGTAAACGATCACCCCGTCGGGGTTCAGGGTCCCTTCGGCTGAAGGCGTGACGAGGCCGCGTTCGTCCAGATCAAACTGGACTCCGGCCTGAGCGGGCAGGGCGTTTTGTTCAAACGGCAGGTCAGTTTCAAAGCTGCTGACGGGCGGCAGCGCCACCGCGTCCTGCGACAAATCAGTGCTGTCCAGGGATGCCAGATACAGGTCCTCCGGCAACTCCAGAACCGGATCGGGCAAAGGTTCGGGGGCGAAGATCTCGATGCCTGCTTGTGACGAGATTTCCGCTGGTGCAGGCTCTTGTCCCACCGGTTCGACCTGGGTCGGTGCCACGTTCAGCGCTTCGAGGATTGCAGCATCGGTCGCGCTGAGATCAGCGGCGGTTTCTTCGACAGGTTCGGTTTGCGGTTCTTCCTCTGGCGCGGTTGCGACCGCCTCGGGTTCGAATTCAAGCTCCGGATCGCCGTCAACCTCCCGTGTCTCGGCGATCTGCTCGTCAGATGCGAGGTTTGGCACAGTTTCTTCAATCGAAACCGCCTCAGCCACTGAGGATTCGGTGTCGTCAGATCCAGTCAACGACCACACGGTCAGAGCAATACCAGCAACAAGAGCCGCCGCCGCGGCTGGAACGGCGTAGCGGTTGATCGGGGGTGTGGCTTTCGTTTTGCCAGCAATATTCGCGTGGGGCGCTGAACGAAACTCCGTCGGGGTCTCAGTATCAGCGATCGCGTGAATGGTAGGGCCATCATCTTCGTTGGCAGGTTCTTCACCCTCAGCAGGTTCCTCTGCTGCGGTCGCATCGGGCGCGGAAGGAAACTCCGTTTGGTCCTCGGTTTCAGCGATCGTCCGATCGGCAGCAGCTTCATTTTCTTTTGCGGATTCTTCTACCTCAACCGTTTCTAATGCGCCGGTCGTGTCGGGGGCTGAAGGAAACTCTGTCGGGGTCTCGGAATCTGCAATCGTATCTGCGATAGGTCCTTCATCAGTTTTGGAAGAATCCTCAACCTCGAACGGTTCGGCAGCAATGACCGTGTCTGGGGTATCGATTTCGAACCGAGGTTCAGCCGGGTATTCCTGACCCTCGATCGGGGTTGAGTACTGGACTGGAACAAACCCGTGCTCGGCGGCAAATGTCCGGGCCTCATCCAGGGTTTGCCTGGCGACAGCAGCAATATGGGTTGTCGGACCGACGATTGCGGTATCAAAGGCGAGCTCATCCAGCGCATAGGGAGTTGCCTCGGTCAGTTCCGTTCGCACTTTTTCAGCGCTTTCCTCGGGGCTTAGGCCCTCTGTTGATACGGACAAAAACCGCACCTGATCCGCTGGTATCACCAGCTTGCAGTTCAGGTCGTTTTCAAGGGCAAAGCCCTGATCCCGCAATGCGATGACCTGCGTATTCAGGTCGGGCGCATCCAGAGCAACCTCGCCAATGCAGAACCAGTCACCATCCGAATGGTGGTGCAAGGATATTCCGGTCGAAGAAAAAGACAGCGCAAAGGCGGGTTTCATAATCCGGAAAAACCATAGTTGTCAGCATCTGTGCAAACGATCATTCGTCCGCAGAGTGACATTAAAGCAGGATCCCGCCGAGGGAAAGAAAAAGCCGGCCTTTCCCCTTGTTCGGCAGACCCCCGCCACCCCATGTTGGAAGAAAGAAAATTGGAGGGAAGACCTTGAATAAAATCGCTTTTCTAGCTGCAGTTCTGACGATGTCAGTTGCGGGCATGACCCATGCGGAAGAACGTCGCATCACCGTTGACGCGGCGGGAACCGTGCAGGCCGCGCCTGATATGGCGACTATTACTCTGGGCGTGACCAATGAAGACGCGCAGGCCTCGAACGCGATGAAGGCCACTTCGGAATCGGTGTCTCAGGTCCTGAGCCGGTTGCAGGAGCTTGGCATCGAAACGCGTGATGTGCAGACCCGCGACGTGTCTTTGTCGCCGGTCTGGAACAATCGTAACAGCGCAAGCGGCGACCGGCCCGAAATTTCGGGATTTGTCGCCTCGAACCGAGTGGTGGTGCGTGTGCGTGACCTGACACAGCTTGGTACAATCATGGACGCAGTCATCCAGGACGGGGCCAATGACTTTGGCGGGCTAAGCTTTGGCGTACAGGATCCGAAACCGCTGCAAGCGCAGGCGCGCGCAAACGCCGTAGCCGAAGCGACCGCCAAGGCCGAGCAGTTGGCACAGGCGGCTAACGTGACACTCGGACCAGTTCAAGAGATCAGCGAACAGGTCGGTGGCGCGCGCCCCGTGGCCATGATGCGGGAATTCAGCGCTGCGGATGCAGGTGGTGTACCGGTCGCAGGTGGCGAGGTGTCCGTTTCGGTCACCGTCACAATGGAATTCGAAATCTCTGAGTAACCTCAGACGCTTGCGCGGGCCTTCAAAGGTTGCCTTTGTTGGCCCGTCTGGTCAAAGTTGTCCGGCGATAGCCAATCCTCAAAGGCGCTGCGGATGCGGGGCCATTCGCTGTCGAGGATGGAATACCACGCCGTATCCCGGTTGCGACCTTTGTAATGGGTGGCCTGTCGGAAAATACCTTCAAAGGTAAAGCCCAAACGCTCGGCCGCGCGACAGGACGGCGCGTTTAGCGCGTCGCACTTCCATTCGTAACGGCGATAGCCCAACTCATCGAACACGCGCCGCATCATCAGGAACATAGTCTCGGTCGATTGCGGGCTACGCTGCAACAAGGGTGAGAAGTGGATGTGTCCCACCTCGATCGCACCCGCCGCCGGGTCAATCCGCAGGAATGAAGCCATACCCACGGGCGTATCGTTGCTGTCCAGTACCGTGTGGAACATCGGATCGGAATCCATGCAGGTCTCACGGGTCCAATCCTCAAACTCGCGCTCGCCGTCGAACGGCCCATAGGGAAGGTACGTCCAGTTGTGGCCATCCGTGTCGTTGGCAAACGCCCGGAATAACCCGGGCGCATGCCTATTCACATCAAGCGGGACAACGGAACAATATCGGCCCTCCATCGGCGTGTAAGGTGGTGTCGGGCGAGGGAAATCGCCCGTTACCGGCAATCCGATGGGGTGGCCCAGATCATTGGTGTTGTGCCCGCTCATGGATTAGGCCGACGCTTTGGCCAGCGCCTGATCAAGATCGGCGATCAGGTCATCTGCGTCTTCGATACCAATGGACACCCGCACAACGCCGGGGCCAGCGCCTGCGGCCTCTTGCTGTTCTGGGGTCAGCTGCCGGTGCGTGGTCGAAGCCGAGTGAATGATTAGCGACCGTGCATCACCCAGGTTGGCCACGTGGCTGAAAATCTCTAGCGCGTTGACCAGTTTGATACAGGCGTCATAGCCACCTTTGACCGCGAAGGTGAACAGGGCACCCGCGCCCTTCTTGTAGTGCGCTTTGACCCTGTCACTGTAGGGCGAAGACGGCAGCCCGGCATAAGTGACGTATTCCACGCGGTCATCTGCCTCGAGCCATGCGGCGATCTTTTGAGCGTTTTCGACGTGACGCTCCATCCGCAGGGACAGGGTCTCGATCCCCATCAGCGTGTAATGCGCCGCCTGCGGGTTCATGGTCATGCCCAGATCACGCAGGCCAATGGCGATGCCGTGGAAGGTGAAGGCCAACGGGCCAAACGTCTCATGGAATTTAAGGCCGTGATACGCCTGCTCCGGCTCACTGAGAGAGGGGAACTTATCATTTGCCGACCAGTCAAATTTGCCCGAATCCACGATGCAGCCGCCGGTGACAGTGCCGTTGCCGGTCAGGTATTTGGTAGTCGAGTGCACGACCAGCGTCGCGCCGTGTTCGATCGGGCGGCACAGGTATGGCGTGGCCGAGGTGTTGTCGACGATCAGCGGAATACCCGCAGCGTCAGACACATCCGCCAGAGCGCGGATGTCGGTGACATAGCCGCCGGGGTTGGCAATGGATTCGCAGAACACTGCCCGTGTGTTTTCGTCGATTGCGTCTTTCACGGCGTCCAGATCGTCGGTGTCGACAAACTTGGCAGACCAGCCAAAGCGTTTGATGGTCTGGCTGAACTGCGTGACCGTGCCGCCATAGAGGCGCGTCGAGGCGACCACATTGCAGCCCGGACCCATCAGCGGGAACAGCGCCATTATCTGTGCTGCGTGACCTGACGAGCAGCAAACCGCGCCGACGCCGCCTTCCAGCGTGGCGACACGTTCCTGCAGAACGGCCACGGTGGGGTTGGTCAGGCGGGAATAAATGAAACCAACCTCTTGCAGGTTGAACAGGGCGGCTGCGTGATCTGCGTCGCGGAACACATAGGCTGTCGTCTGATAAATCGGTGTCTGACGCGCGCCAGTTGCGGGATCGGGCCGCGCGCCCGCGTGAATTTGAAGCGTATCAAAACCGTAGGTGGGGCCGTCAGACATCTTGGAAATCTCCTGTTGGAAAGTGCGTTGCTGAATCTCTAGGCGATTGGGCGCGCGCAGACAACATTCCTGTCAGCGCATCCAAAGACCATTCTTGCGTATCGTGTTGCGAATAACCTGCTCGCGTTTGGGAAGGTTCTCGCGGTCGAACATATCCCTGATTTTGTGGCCCTTCCGTTGCAGAACCAGCTTCTTGATCGGGTCATATCCCTTGAGGACCTTCTTGACCCGGTTTGGCGCAACCACGGTTTCCAGCACCTCTACAGCGTGATCGCTTTCACGGGCGTAGAGTAGGGGGAACAGGCGGTAATGACAGCTGACCGATCCGTCCAGAAGGCCCGCAGGCAGGGCATCGCGACCGCCGCCGAACGAATGGATAACCAGCGGCAGTGCAGCCTGATCCAGCCAGGGGTCAAAATTCTGTCCAGCCATCTCGGGGATCTCGCCGTCGCGGATCGTGCGGGCATAGTCCAGAAAGCGCTTTCCGAAGGTGTGAGGGCAGGAATGAAAGAAAAACCCGGCATTGAAGTACAGATAGCGCCGCCAGTAATCCACAGGTTGGCTGGTATCCAGCGACCTGTCGAAATCCAGTCCGAACCTTTGATAAAGCGCCTTCCAGATCCCATCCAGTCCAGGACCATACAAGGTTGGTTTGGGCCAGGTTCCTTCGACCCTTAGCGATGCGCCGGGGCGGTTAAAGTCGAAGGGGACGCTGGTCAGATCGCCGGTGATCAGTGTGTCACTGTCGAAAAACACAAAGGGCTCACCCTCGGGCATGGCCAGCAAAGCTTCGATCTTGTTGCCATAAGGGTAGCTGGCGCCAAATACACTGTTTTCGAACGGCAGGATCTCGGCATCCAACTGACGGAGTGCTTTCAGCAGATCCTCGTCCTGGATGGTAGGGTCCTGCGGCCAGCGTGGACCGGGTTGCGGAACAGCCACGAACAGTCGACCGGAAAAATCAGGGCTGCTGTGCCGCAACGAGGCGGCAAACAAAAGGGCTTCGTATTGCAGACGGTTGTTTTGCCCGATGATAACGATGTTGAATTTCGGGGCGCTGGCCTGCATCCGGTGACTTTCAGTACTTGTGGGTGCCGTGGTCCGGCGCTGCTCGGGTTTCTTGTCGGACGTACAGTATGCAGGCGCGCCCGTCAAAACCAGATGCGATGCGTGCAATTTGAAAAATGTCGGCGCAATCCCATGTTAGGGACACGTCCCCGTTCAGGAGTGCCCCCATGAGGATCAACGCAGATTTCACCAAACGTGTTGCAGTTCATTTCGACCAGAATGAATGGATCGCGTCCCCCGCCGCCGGTGTCGAACGCAAGATGCTGGATCGCATCGGCGAGGAGGTTGCCCGCGCAACGACAATCGTCCGTTTTGCTCCGGGCAGCGCATTTTCGGCCCACACCCATGACGGGGGAGAAGAATATTTGGTTTTGGACGGCGTTTTTCAGGACGAAACCGGAGATTTCCCGGTCGGCAGTTATGTGAGAAACCCTCCGACCTCGTCGCACACACCTTCGGCAAAACAGGGGGCGACGATCTTGGTGAAGCTGCATCAGTTTGACCCGGATGATCGGACAGAGGTACGACGCTCGATCAATGGTCAGGGGAATACTCAACTGTTCAAAGACGCGCATGAAGATGTCCGCGTGTTCAATCTTGCGGCGGGCGAGGCGTTGGATCTGGACGCGTCGCACGGAATGGAGCTGTTTGTGATCGAAGGCTCGCTGAGGGAATCTGACGAGGATTTCACGACCTGGGACTGGCTGAGGTTGCCTCCGGGCGCGCGATCTACCGCCGTGGCGGGTGCTTCGGGAGCGCGTGTTTGGACGAAAACAGGGCATTTGGCTCAGATGGTCTGATACGTTCGCTGCAAGAAAAACAGGCAGAAACAAAGGAAAACCGGGTCGATTGGTCCGGTTTTTTCATTTTTTGACCATTTGGCAAATTTTACCATTTGATAAAAAATTACTTTGTGGCAAGCTGAGGCCACAACAAACATATCTACAGGGAGTAGAGTGATGGCACAGGGCCAGATTGCCCCCGGCATTGTCTCCGGGCGGCTGTCCAGCGATGAGCTGACCTCGAATTTCACGGATTTGCATCCGCCACTGGCCCCTCATGAGGCCGCCGTGGCAGCGGATCGGTGCTATTTTTGTTACGACGCACCATGCGTCACAGCCTGTCCGACAGACATCGACATTCCGCTGTTCATGCGCCAGATTCAGGCTGGTCAGCCCGAAGCGGCGGGTGAGACCATTTTGGCGCAGAACATTCTGGGCGGCATGTGCGCCCGCGTTTGCCCGACTGAAACGCTGTGCGAAGAAGTCTGCGTGCGCGAAACCGCCGAAGGTTCACCGGTCGAAATCGGTCGTCTTCAGCGCTACGCAACAGACAGTGTGATGGTTGGCGGAAGTCATCCGTTCCAACGGGCCGCACCAACCGGCAAAACGGTTGCCGTAATCGGGGCAGGGCCTGCGGGTTTGGCCTGTGCGCACCGGCTGGCCATGTTTGGGCATGACGTGGTGATCCACGAAAGCCGCCCCAAACCGGGTGGGCTGAACGAATACGGGATCGCAGCGTATAAATCGACCAACGATTTTGCTCAGACCGAAGTCGACTGGCTGCTGAAAATCGGCGGAATCTCGATTGAGACCGGTTCAGTTCTGGGCGAGGGGATCTCGCTGAAAGGGCTAGCCGAGAACTATGATGCAGTGTTTCTGTCTATTGGTCTTGCCGGGGTGAATGCCTTGCGCGCCGACGGGGTGGAAAAAGATGGTGTTCGCTTCGCAGTGGATTTCATTTCGGACGTGCGTCAGGCCTCTGATCTGGTTGATTTGCCCGTGGGTCGCAACGTGGTCGTCATCGGCGGCGGCATGACTGCAGTGGACGCTGCGGTGAAGTCGAAACTGTTGGGTGCCGAACATGTCACCATTGCCTATCGCCGTGGACGCGACGCAATGGGGGCCAGCCGGTACGAACAGGACCTCGCAGCCTCGCACGGCGTCAAGATCATGACCAATGTGCAACCTGTGGCCATCCATGGAAACGGGGTCGCGGTCGAGATCGAGTTGGAGTATACTGCCAGCAACGATGGGCAACTGACCGGCACCGGGGAAATGATCCGCTTGCCTGCAGATCAGGTACTCAAGGCCATTGGCCAAAAGCTGGACGGCGCGCCGGAAGGGCTGAAGCTCGACGGCAACAAGATTGCTGTGTCTGGTGCCGGGCGTACCTCGCTGGCGGGTGTCTGGGCTGGGGGCGACTGTGCGGCGGGAGGCGAAGACCTGACCGTGACCGCAGTGGCCGAAGGCCGTGATGCCGCGATGGACATCCACGCAACTCTGGTTTCGTGATAGGGTGGGGTATTCACCCCATTCCTTTCGCTGCTGAGGTATTCCCATGTCCCAGATCGAACAAGCCGTTGCCCAACACTATACCACCGGAGCCTTGACTGACCGCGTTCGCGCGGCGCTTGCGGCCAGTGGGATTGACCCGGACGCGGCCACTGTGGCCGATCTGAAGGCGGGGGATGAGTTCCACACCGGCGGCGTTCTGGCGACAGACAACCTGTTTGCGCAATTGTCACCGACCCACGCGACCCGTGTGCTGGATGTCGGCTGCGGCATCGGTGGGACGTCGCGGTACATCGTGGATCGCTATGACTCGACCGTGACCGGGGTCGACCTGACGCCAGAATTCGTTGAAACAGCTACCGCCCTCAGCGATCTGGTCGGGCATTCCGACAAGGCCAGTTTTCACGTCGGAAGTGCTTTGGACATGCCGGTGCCGGATGCAGGGTTTGATCTTGCCGTCATGTTGCATGTGGGCATGAACATCGAAGATAAGGCCGGGCTGTTCGCAGAAGTTTCGCGCGCGCTGGCCACGGGCGGGACATTTGCCCTGTTCGATGTGATGGGCGGGGATGTGGACGAACCGCTGTCCTTCCCGCTGCCATGGTCAACGGTGTCCGAAACCTCGTTTGTACATGCGCCGCAGGTCTACAAGGACGCCGCGGGTGCCGCCGGTCTGGAACTGGCCGCCGAAACCGACCGCACAGAGTTCGCGCTGAAGTTTTTCGAGGATGTCTTCGCGCGCATTGCCGAAAGCGGCCCGCCGCCCTTGGGCATCCACCTGATGATGGGCGAGACGGCGCCTGAAAAATTCCAAAACTACGTCAAAAACCTCAAGGCCGGGCGCATTCGTCCGACCGAAATGATATTCAAGAAAACCGGCTGAGCCGGGAAGGGAGAAGCCATGGCCGATCTGACAACAAACTTTTTGGGCATTTCCAGCCCCAATCCTTACTGGCTCGCCTCGGCGCCGCCGACAGACAAGGAATACAACGTGCGCCGCGCATTCGAGGCCGGGTGGGGCGGTGTCGTCTGGAAAACACTTGGGTCCGAAGGGCCGCCGGTTGTGAACGTAAACGGGCCGCGCTACGGCGCGATCTATGGTGCGGATCGTCGGTTGCTGGGGCTGAACAACATCGAACTGATCACCGACCGACCGCTTGAAGTGAACCTTGAAGAAATGGCGCGGGTCAAAGCCGACTACCCGGATCGCGCGCTGATCGCCTCGATCATGGTGCCCTGCGAAGAAGAGGCCTGGAAAGCCATCCTGCCGCGTGTCGAAGAAACCGGCGCGGATGGGATCGAACTGAACTTTGGCTGCCCGCACGGGATGAGCGAACGCGGAATGGGCGCAGCCGTAGGGCAGGTGCCGGAATATATCGAGATGGTCACCCGCTGGTGTAAGAAATACTATGACCGGCCCGTGATCGTGAAGCTGACGCCAAACATCACCGATGTTCGGAAGCCTGCTGAGGCGGCAAAAAACGGCGGCGCGGATGCAGTGTCACTGATCAACACGATCAATTCAATCACCAGCGTCGATCTGGACACGTTCAGTCCGGAACCGTCGATTGATGGCAAAGGCAGCCACGGCGGGTATTGTGGCCCGGCGGTCAAGCCAATTGCCCTGTCGATGGTGTCCGAGATCGCGCGCGCCGAAGCCACCCATGGCCTGCCGATTTCCGGCATTGGGGGCGTGACCACATGGCGGGATGCGGCAGAGTTCATTTCGCTGGGCTGTGGTAACGTTCAGGTGTGCACGGCTGCTATGACCTACGGCTTTAAGATCATCGACGAACTGACCGCAGGTCTGTCCAAGTGGATGGATGAAAAAGGGTACACAAACGTGTCCGAGATTGTCGGTCGTGCGGTTCCAAACGTGACCGATTGGCAATACCTGAACCTGAACTACGTGGCCAAGGCCAAGATCGATCAGGACGAGTGCATCAAATGCGGTCGCTGCTATGCCGCGTGCGAAGACACCAGCCACCAGGCGATTTCCATGTCCGATGATCGGGTTTTCGAGGTCATGGATGACGAATGCGTCGCCTGTAATCTGTGCGTGGATGTTTGCCCGGTCGACGGCTGCATCTCAATGGTGCCAATGACGGCCGGAGAGGTCGATCCGCGGACCGGTCTGGAAGTTCAGCGTGATTATGCCAACTGGACGACGCATCCAAACAATCCGATGGCCAAAGCTGCCGAGTAACTCGGGTACTGAAAACATGAAGGGGCCCGAAAGCACGGGCCTCTTAACAGATGCAGACCGGCCAATACGGGGCATTCAAAGCCGCGTGACGGCAACTGTTATGCTAGATCAAGTAGGTCGACAGGCTTGGGACATAGCTTAGCAGGATCAAGACGGCGGCCACCGCAATCAGGAACGGCCAAAGTGATTTCAGAATTGCTCCGGGGGTCGTGCCGCTCATGGATGAGGCGATATAGAGGCCAATGCCGACGGGTGGCGTAAGCAGGCCAAGAACAAGGTTCAGGCATACGACAACTCCGAACTGGTAGGGGCTGATGTCGTAGGACCCAGTGGCAATTGGCAACAAAATGGGCGTGATCAGGATGATGGCGGCGATCCCGTCGATCACCATCCCCACCAAAAGAAGCGCGGCATTTACGATCAGCAGAAACATGAACGGATTGGATGTGATCGACGTGATAAGCCCCGCCAGCTGCTGTGGTATTTCTTCGTAAATGATCACCCACCCAAAAACGCTGGCCGCCGCAATCATGAACAGGATCATCGATGCGTTTGCGGCTGTTCGCTTGAACATCTCGCCCAGATGTTGCGGCTTTAGCTCTCCGTAAATGAGCCACCCGACCAGAAATGCGATCAGCGAAGCGATGGCTGCGGATTCTGTCGGCGTAGCGATGCCAAACAGAATACCACCGATGATCGAAACCGGGATCAGCATCGCAGGAAGGGCGGCGATCAGGGCCTGCAGAGCATCGCGGCGGGACATCCAGACGCCCTTTGGGAATTGCTGAACCCAACCGACAAGCGTGATCACCAAAGCAAAGGCTCCTGCCAGCAGCAAGCCGGGTATGATCCCGGCGATGAACATTTCGCCGATGGGAATCTGCGCCAAAACGCCAAAGATAACGAACATCATTGACGGCGGGATGACCGGTGCCAACAGGCCCCCGGCTGCTGTCGTGGCGGCGGCGAAGCCCTTGCTATAACCCTCTTCCTCCATCGCGGGGACCATGGCGCGGGACATCACAGCGATCTGTGCGGTTGCCGAGCCGATGATGGCGGCCATGAACATATTGGCCAGCAGGTTGATATAGGCGAGCCCGCCCCGGAATCCGCCCACGAATACACGCGCCAAAGCGACCAGGCGGCGTGTCATGCCGCCTTCATTCATCAGTTCTCCGGTCAGCATGAACAGCGGGATTGCCAGCAGGCCGTAGTTTTCCAACCCGCCAAACATTTTCTGCGCGAAACTGTCGTACAGAACCGTGTTCCCGCTTTCCCAGATGTACCAGATTGCAGTGATCGCCAACACGATGGCAACGGGCACCGACAACAGCAGGGTGGCTAGAAAGACAATCGGGCTCATGCCGGTGACCCTTGTCCGGGACGCGTCAGAAGATGCATCGTAGAATGTAGCGTTGCCCCCAAAGCAAACAGCCACATCACGAGCCAAAACAGAAACTTCGGAAGCCCGAGGGTTGAGGTCGGTTCGGCATAGATGAAGTTGAACGTATTGCCTTGAAAAACCACGACATCGAACCCTGTACGAGCGATGTCCAGTGGCAAAAACCACCGCCAGCAGAACCACAGCATCGCGATTGCAAACGCGAAGACAACGATGTCGACTGCTTTTCGGATTATTGCCCGGATATGAGGTGGAACCAGATCGGCAAGGATCGTGATCGAGACCGAATTGCGGTGGTGCAACGCGGCTGACGCGCCAAGGAATGTCATCCAAACCATGGCATAGATCGCCAATTCATCCACCCAGAACAAGGCGTTACCCGCCGTGCGTGTCACGACATTCAACAAGATCAATAGGGTGACGCAAACGGCCAGTGCTGCGGCACACCATAACTCAACCCACGCCCACGCTGCAGACAGCCGGTATAACATAGCCGATCCCCTATGAAAAAGGGCGCAGGATTGACCTGCGCCCTTTCCCTGAAACGTTCAACTTTATTTGGTTTCTGCCGCAGTCTCGCGCAGCGCGTCAAGGGACGAGGTTTTTTCAGACCAGATGCCGTTCCATTCCTCAATCGCATCGCCAAAGAATGAGGCATCGACTTTCTTGTAGGCCTTGCCGGTTCCCTCTATCTGTTCCAGCCACTTCGCTTCGTTGGCAACATAGGCATCGATGGTGCTGTCGACATGCTTGGCCATCAGTTCACCGATCATCGCGCGGTCTTCTTCGGACAGTCCCGCCCAGACTTTGGCCGAGACCAGCCCGACCATCGGGAACATCATGTGGTCGGATTGAACGATCGTGTCGGCGTGATCATAGTATTTCAGCACCCAGATCAGTTCTGCATCCATATCAATGGCATCGACCTGCCCATTGGCCAGCGCGTCATAGACAGCAGGCAGCGGCATTGGTGTTGGTGCAGCTCCGACCGCGTTGTAGAAATCCAAAATCGGCGTGAACGGCGTGATCCGCAGTTTCAGACCAGACAGGTCCTCTGCCGAAGACACATCGCCCCGGCTGACGATCTGGCGCAGCCCGGCCATACCGTAACCTAAGCCTACAACGCCAACCTGACCAGGCAGGGGTTCCAGCATCGATTTTGCGGTATCCGAACGTAGGATGCGCCCCGCGTGGCCGATATCATCCGCGAGATACGGTGCATAAAACGCACCCAGATCAGGTGCGCGGTTCGACACTTCGGCCACGGTCATGAATGCCATATCCAGCGCGCCAGTCTGCAATTGTTGCAGCATCTCTGCCTCGTTGCCCAACTGACGGGCGGGGAATACAGATACGGTATGGGCACCACCGCTGGCTTCGTTCAGCTCGGCCCCAAAGGACTCGGCCGCTTTGGTCCAGATATGCGGAGGTGGCGTGATCAGGCCCAGACGGAATTCATCTGCATGGGCAGCTAGCGATGTCACAGCAAGCGCTGCAGCCGAAGCGGCGATCTTAGCAAAATGTTTCATGTTCTTCCCTGTTGTTTGTTCATCTCAGAGTGTGACCCAGCCCTCTGGCGGCTCTTTTCCCGGATGCACGGTCTGGCAGTTCGGGCATGTTCTGTCTTCTTCTGATGAATAGAATTTTTCGTAGACCGGCGGCAAGTCCTTGACGATAGACTGCAATTGCATCTCGGCCCGATGAACGCGGGTGCCGCATTCAAAGCAATACCATTCGATCGCGTCCAGCTCGCCTGTCTGCCGTTTGGGTTCGATCACCAATCCGATTGAGCCTTCCTGCGGTCTTTGTGGTGAATGGCGCACATGCGGCGGCAGCAAGAAGATCTCACCTTCGCGGATCGGAACGTCATAGAATTCCTCTCCGTCATACAGCTTCAGCACCATGTCGCCTTCCAGCTGATAGAAGAACTCTTCAACTGGATCGTCGTGATAGTCGGTTCGCTTGTTCGGCCCGCCGACGACGGTGACCATCAGGTCGGCATCCTCCCACACCTGTTGATTGCCGACTGGAGGTTTCAGCAGGTGACGGTGTTCGTCGATCCATTTCTGAAAGTTGAATGCACTTAACTTCGACATGTCCCACTCCTCATTGGTAGAAGTTTGGCCGGTTTTTTCATAACCGCAAAGAAATTATCCGCATCTAGATATCCGATTTGCTTATATCGATGAGGCTATGGCTTCAGGCCGCATTCCGCGAACCCTTTGCGGATGATCTCTTTTTCCGCCTCGGTCAGTTCCAGCATTGGGGCCCGCACACGCCCTCCGACCTGTCCCAGCAACTCTTGCCAGTATTTTCCAAAAGCGGTGGGTTTGCCTGCAGGTTTGGTTCGCTTCATCGCGTCCCGCACCGGGTTCAGGCTGTCAAACACCTTGCGCGCCTCATCTGCTTTGCCGGCAAAAGCCAGCCGCGTGTATTCGTTCATGCGCTGATCATTCTTGGTCTGTAATTGGTAAGGCGGCGACGAACACAGATACAGTTTCCAATCCAGTTCCAGAATATTGTCCAGCCATTCATGTTCAGCCGATGTCGAGACATGAATTTTGTCGCCCACCATATGCGTCAGTTTAACATACATCTCACGCGGGACGGAGTACTTGATGGCCACGATGTTAGGCAAATCAGCAATCCGTGCGCATTCTTCAGGCTGCATCAGGTATCCGCTGTCTGGGTGGCTCCACATCGCGATCCCGATATCCAGCTCATCGCAGAACCGCTTGTAGTACTGGTACAAAACCTCTCCACGATCTTGGACAAAGCTTAGAACAGGGGCATGCAAGACGATGTAATCGGCCCCACAATTCTGCGCATGGCGGGCCAGTTCCAGCGCTGTATCCATGTTCTGATCCGAGACCGAGACAATCACACCGGCTTTGCCCGCGCATTCGTCAACCGCAATCTCAAAGTTGCGCTTGCGCTCATCAAGGCTCATCGAAAAGAACTCGCCCTGTTTGCCTGCCACGAACAGTCCCTGGATATCCAGATCGTCAATCCAGTGGCGAATGTTTGACCGCAGCCCGGCCTCATCCAGTGACAAATCATCGTTGAAGGGGTTCAGGGCTGCGGCCCAGATGCCGGTCATGTTCTCGCGCGCATAGGCTTTGGCGTCGCGCTTGGAGTAGTTCATTTTAACGGGCCTTCCGATTAACGCGCAATTCTGGCGTCGCCATCAAAGCCTGATCACCCCACTTGATCCAATGCGAAAGCCGGGAATTGGGTATCTGAAATTAGAATACCCAAAGAATACCAATTTAGAATTCTTTGGCGCTGGTTTAGGTTTGCCACATGAAAATAGGATTGATCGGTAAAGGCGCGATTGCGCAGCATGTCATGGGCGCGGTTCAGGCGCGAGGCCATATGGTACATGCGGTTCTGGTGCGACCAGGCAGCATTTCACAAAACCCGAACCTGTTTGTGGGTTCGGTGCCAGAGCTCATCGCAGAGGCGGATCTAGTGATCGAATGCGCCGGCCATCAGGCACTGGCGGCCTATGGCCCTCAGGTTCTGGGGCAGGGTACGGACATGATCACGGTGTCCGTCGGTGCATTGGCGGATCAAACGATTGCAGACGAGATGGAAAGCGCGGCCAGCGTGGGGCAGGCGAAACTGCACCTGGCCAGCGGCGCAATCGGTGCCCTTGATTGCCTGAGCGCTGCGGCGACCGGCAAATTAGACAAGGTTATCTATGTCGGGCGCAAGCCGCCGCTAGGTTGGAAAGGCTCTGCCGCAGAGGACAGGCTGGATCTTGAGGGGCTGACACAGGTTGAAACGCACTTCACTGGGACCGCCCGAGAGGCGGCGTTGGCCTATCCCAAAAACGCAAATGTTGCGGCAGCCGTAGCCTTGGCTGGGATTGGATTTGATGAGACGCAGGTTAAACTCATCGCTGATCCGTCGATTGCGCAAAACATTCATGAGGTTGAGGCCGAAGGGGAATTCGGGCAGTTCCATTTCCGGATAAGCGGCAATTCCCTGCCGGACAATCCACGCAGCTCGGCCTTGGCCGCGATGAGCGTGGTGGCCAAGCTCGAACAGCTGTCAAAGCCAATTGTGATGTGACCATGGTAGGACGTCATTCACGTATCGTCGACCGCGCCCTGACCCGGCTGAAGCTACGCCAACTGCGTTTGCTGGTAGCGGTGGGAGCCCACGGTAACATCCAGAACGCCGCACGCGAGCTGGGCATCTCGCAACCGGCAGCAACCAAGATGATTCAGGATCTGGAACTGGATTTTGAGGTCAAGCTGTTTAGCCGGACCAATCGGGGTGTGATTCCGACCGTGTTCGGAGAAACTTTGATACGTCACGGCAAGCTAATCTTTGCCCAGGTCTCGAACGCTGCGCAGGAACTGGATGACCTGAACGAAGGCAATGCAGGCCGCGTGGTGGTGGGCACTTTGTTGGCGGCCTCAACCAGCCTGCTGCCGGCCGCCATTGAAATCCTTTTGGCTGACCGCCCGAATGTGGCGATCAAGATCAACGAGGGCACGAACGAAGTCCTAATGCCGAGGTTGCTTTCGGGCGAAATCGACATGGTAGTCGGGCGGCTTCCCTCTCATAGGCACCGTGACAAGATCAGGCAGGAAAAGCTGTTTGAAGACCGCATTCTGGCGATCGTCGGCAATCAGCATCCTCTTGCGGGTCGCCCGGATGTTTCCTTCGCTCAGACCAAACCCTTTGGCTGGATCGTCCCGCCGCTGGAAACCACATTGCGGCGTCAGCTGGATCATTTCTTTGTTGGCCAGCAGCAATACGTTCCGCCCGTGACGATCGAATCCGTATCCTACCTGACCAATCGTGCTTTGCTGCAGTCGCGCGATTTGATCGGGCTTATGCCGGCCGAGGTCGTGTCGCAGGACATCGCCCACGGCTACCTGTCGCCATTGGATTGGGATGTCCCATTTGGGCAGGGGCCGATTGGTGTATCATTCCGGGCGGATGCCGATCTTTCCCCCGCTGGTCGCGCCTTTAAATCGGCGCTGCATCAGGCGGTGAAACAGAAATGAGGTCAGGTATTCGTCAAATTGATATCAGTATTCACCCAATTCACTTGAAGTAATGCCAGCCATTGCGTGATTTGAAATAGTCAAAGTCGGAGGCACCGGTTTCATGTATCCTGAGCTTAAGCTGTTCATCGCGGGCAAGTGGCGCACAGCCAACCGGAACATACCGGTCGTAAATCCAGCGACCGAGGGCGAAATCGGGCGTCTTCCCTGCGTGTCGAAGCAGGATCTGGATGACGCTCTGGAGGCCGCAGTCCGTGGCTTTCGCGTATGGAGTCGCACCTCACCGCGCGAACGTTCCGACACAATCTTGCGCGCTGCCGCGCTGATGCGGGAACGTCAGGAAGAGATTGCCCATGCCATCACCATGGAACACGGCAAGCCGCTGAAGCAGGCCAGGCTTGAGGTTATCCGAGGGGCAGAGTTCTTTGAATGGGACGCGGGCGAGGCGATGCGGACCTATGGGCGGGTCATCCCTGCGGCTCCGGGTCACAAGTTTTCCGTTCATCACCAGCCAATCGGTGTCGTCGCAGCCTTTTCACCCTGGAATTTCCCGATGAGCCAACCAGCGCGCAAAATCGCTGGCGCGTTGGCTTCGGGCTGCTCGATCATCCTGAAGGCGGCAGAAGAAACACCCGCGGGGGCAATGTACATTGCAAAAGCCTTTGAAGATGCGGGTCTTCCTGCTGGCGTCCTGAACCTGGTGTTCGGAGAGCCGGCAGAAATCTCAGGCCACCTCATCCCGCAGGATCCGGTCAGGCTCGTGGCTTTCACCGGCTCAACCGCTGTGGGGCGGCATCTGACTACCTTGGCCTCAGAACATATGACTTCGGTGCTGATGGAACTTGGTGGCCACGCGCCAGTAATTGTCTGCGAAGACACAGATGTGAAAGCGGCCGGGATCTCAAGCGCAGTTCGAAAAATGCGCAATGCCGGGCAGGTGTGCACATCGCCTACAAGGTTTTTTGCGCATGAGAGCATCTTTGACGATTACGCCACAACTTTCGTTGAACGCGCTGCGGCAACTATTGTCGGAAACGGAATGGACCAAAATGTGGAAATGGGGCCTCTGGCAAATGACCGGCGGGCGCCTGCACTGACCGAATTGGTGGAAGACGCCCGTGAAAAGGGTGCGACGGTTGCCACGGGTGGCGCCAAACATGGCGACAAAGGGTATTTTTTTCAGCCCACCGTCCTGCTGAACGTGCCCGACAACGCCCGGATCATGCAGGAGGAACCTTTTGGTCCGGTGGCTGTGATCAATCCAGTGTCCTCACTGGATGACGCAATCGGCAAGGCAAACTCGGTGCCCTATGGGCTGGCCGGTTATGCATTTACAAATCGCGCAGACTATATTGATCGATTGATTGACGAGGTCGAGGTCGGCAACCTGTCTATCAACACGCTTGAGGCATCCATGCCTGAAACACCCTTTGGCGGCGTGAAATCCAGCGGATATGGTCGCGAAGGCGGCACCGAGGGGCTGGACAACTACATGATCGTAAAAAACGTATGGCATTCCGCCGACATCACCTGAGTAAAGGCGCGTCAGATAAAGTCGCGCCGATTACGGCGTCAGAAGTTTCCGGTAGAGCGTGTCGATAAACGGCTCGGCCCCTTCAAATGGGTCTTCGTCGCCCAGAATTGCGCGGACCTGAACGTCGAAGTCGGCGTAGTGCTGTGTCAGCGCCCAGATTGAAAATATCAGGTGATAGGGGTGCAGGCGCGCGATTTTGCCCTGATCCATCCACTGCGTCAGTATTGCCGTTTTCTCATCCACCAGAGATTTGAGGTCATGCGACAGAGATTCGTGGATACGCGGAGCGCCCTGAACCAGCTCGTTCGCAAACAAACGGCTTTCGCGCGGCAGGTCTCGGCTCATTTCCAGCTTGCGGCGGATATAGGCGAGGATTTCTTCCATCGGGTCGCCATCCGCGTCCAGATCATGCAGAGGGGCCAGCCAGATCTCTAACAGACCGGACAGCAATGCGGTGTGGATCGCCTCTTTCGACGGGAAATAATACAACAGGTTCGGTTTGCTCAGCCCGGCCTCGGTGGCGATTTGATCTACGGTCGCCCCACGGAAACCATGCGCCGAAAACACGTTCAGTGCGGCTTCGAGAATCGCGGCGCGGTTCTTTTTCTGAATTCGGGTCGGGGCGCGGTCTTTGGGCATGTTTCCTGACTGTCTCTTTTTCCGCCAAGCGGGCACCAAATATGCCGAATTTTCCGGCGGCACCATGCAATTTCTTGACTGATGTCGAACCCGTGATAGCGTGAGTTTGACCAGATGGTCAAATCAAGACACCAAAAGCGAGCCAAATCGCAAGCAACAGGGAAGAACAAGATGGCAGCTCCGGCGCAAAACCTCAGGATCAATGGCGACAGACTTTGGGACAGCCTGATGGAGATGGCCAAGATCGGCCCCGGTGTTGCGGGCGGCAACAACCGCCAAACCCTGACGGATGAAGACGCAGAAGGGCGCGCTTTGTTTCAAAAGTGGTGCGAAGACGCCGGTTGCACCATGGGCTTGGATCAGATGGGCAATATGTTTGCCCGTCGCGAAGGGACTGATCCGGAAGCGTTGCCGGTCTATGTCGGCTCGCATCTGGACACCCAACCAACCGGCGGCAAGTATGACGGCGTGTTGGGCGTATTGGGTGGGCTGGAGATTATCCGCACGCTCAACGATTTGGGCATCAAGACCAAACACCCGATCGTTGCGACCAACTGGACCAACGAAGAGGGCACACGTTATGCACCAGCGATGCTTTCTTCAGGGGTGTTCGCCGGGATGCACACGCAAGACTGGGCCTATGACCGCGAGGATGCCGAGGGCAAGACGTTCGGCGATGAGCTAAAGCGCATTGGCTGGCGGGGAGACGAAGAAGTCGGTGCCCGCAAAATGCATGCCTTCTTTGAACTGCACATCGAACAGGGGCCGATCCTTGAGGCCGAGGGCAAGGATATCGGCGTTGTGACGCACGGGCAGGGGCTGAGCTGGACGCAGATCACCGTGACAGGCAAAGACGCACATACTGGATCTACTCCGATGCCGATGCGCAAAAACGCGGGTCTGGCGATGGGGCGTATCCTTCAGAAAGTGGATGAGATCGCGTGGTCTCATGCGCCCCATGCCGTTGGTGCTGTAGGGCATATTGACGTGTTCCCGAATTCTCGCAACGTGATTCCCGGCAAGGCGGTGTTCACGGTCGATTTCCGCTCGCCGGATTTGGCGGTCATCACAGATATGGAAAACCGTTTGCGCGTTGCGGCCGAAGATATCGTGGAAGAGATGGGCCTGCAGATCGAATTCGAGAAAGTTGGTGGGTTTGATCCAGTGAAGTTCGATGACAGCTGTGTCGCGGCTGTACGGGACGCAGCAGAGCGGCTGGGATATTCGCACACCGATATCATCTCAGGGGCGGGGCACGATGCCTGTTGGATCAACCGGGTGGCCCCGACGGCCATGGTCATGTGCCCTTGCGTTGACGGGTTGAGCCACAACGAGGCGGAAGAGATCAGCAAGGATTGGGCCGCAGCCGGGGCGGATGTTCTGTTTCATGCGGTCGTCGAAACGGCCGAGATTGTGGAATAAGGGGCGCTGCCCCCGTCGCCTGATGGGCGACTCCCACGGGATATATTGGCCAGATCAAGCAAGCGGCGCAGACCGCGTCAGGGAGATTAGAATGAGCACTGTTATCAAGAACGGAACCGTTGTGACCGCCGACTTGTCTTACAAGGCGGATGTCATGGTCGAAGATGGCGTCATCACAGAGATCGGGATGGATCTGAAGGGTGACAAGGAATTGGACGCCACGGGATGTTACGTCATGCCGGGTGGGATTGATCCACATACCCATCTGGAGATGCCGTTTATGGGCACTTATTCCAGCGATGATTTCGAAAGCGGTACGCGGGCTGCGCTGGCAGGCGGCACCACCATGGTGGTTGATTTTGCACTACCAAACCCCGGGGAAAGCCTTTTGGATGCGTTGAAACGCTGGGACAACAAATCCACCCGTGCGAATTGCGATTACTCGTTCCACATGGCCGTGACCTGGTGGGGCGAGCAGGTGTTCGATGACATCAAAACGGTGATTGAAACGCGGGGGATCAACACGTTCAAGCATTTCATGGCCTACAAGGGCGCATTGATGGTGAATGATGATGAGTTGTTCTCTTCGTTCAAGCGTCTGGCAGAGTTGGGCGGCATCGCGATGGTTCACGCCGAAAACGGTGATGTGGTGGCGGAACTCAGTGCCAAACTACTGGCCGAGGGCAATAACGGCCCTGAGGCGCATGCTTATTCCCGTCCGCCGCAGGTTGAAGGCGAGGCGACCAATCGCGCCATTATGATTGCCGACATGGCAGGCGTGCCGCTTTATGTTGTGCATACCTCTTGTGAAGAGGCGCATGAAGCAATCCGCCGGGCCAAGATGCAGGGTAAGCGCGTTTGGGGCGAACCTTTGATCCAGCACCTGACATTGGATGAAAGCGAGTATTTTCATCACGATTGGGATCACGCGGCACGTCGGGTCATGAGCCCTCCGTTCCGGAACAAGCAACATCAGGATAGTCTGTGGAATGGTCTACACTCGGGCACGCTGAGTGTTGTAGCGACAGACCATTGCGCCTTTACGACCGAGCAAAAGCGGTACGGTGTCGGCGACTTTACCAAAATCCCGAACGGCACGGGCGGCTTGGAAGACCGGATGCCTATGCTGTGGACCTATGGGGTGAATACAGGCCGTTTGACGATGAATGAATTCGTCGCGGTGACGTCAACAAACATCGCCAAGATAATGAACTGCTATCCAAAAAAGGGTGCGATCCTTGTTGGGGCAGATGCGGATATCGTTGTGTGGGACCCTGAGAAATCCAAGACGATCAGCGCGGGTACTCAGCAATCCTCGATTGATTACAACGTGTTTGAGGGGAAAGAGGTCAAAGGCCTGCCGCGCTTTACTCTGACGCGGGGGCATGTGGCTGTGCATGACGGCGAGGTTCGCACGCAGGAAGGTCACGGTGATTTTGTCGCACGCGAACCTAATGGCCATGTGAACAAGGCGTTGAGCACGTGGAAAGAGCTGACCGCGCCTCGACCGATCGAGCGATCGGGCATCCCGGCGACGGGCGTATGATGCGTGTGGGCCGTCTTTGTGGCGGCCCAAAATCAAATCTTTTCAAGGCTATGGAATGAATACTGAAAGCACTACCCAGCCCGTGATCGAGGCAAGGCAGCTTGACCTGACCTTCCAAACCAATGACGGGCCAATTCACGCGCTGAAAGACGTAAATCTGACGGTCGACAAGGGTGACTTCGTCAGCTTCATCGGTCCCTCAGGCTGCGGGAAAACCACCTTTTTGCGATGTATCGCTGCGCTTGAAACACCGACCGGAGGAACCCTGACGGTCAATGGCATGACCCCGGATGAGGCGCGGCGGAGCCGGGCCTATGGCTATGTGTTTCAGGCGGCGGGCCTGTATCCTTGGCGCACTATCGCTAAGAACATCAAGCTACCGCTGGAGATCATGGGGTATTCGGCCGCTGAGCAAGATGAACGTGTGAGAAACGTTCTTGAACTTGTTGATCTTGAAGGGTTTGGCGGCAAATTTCCGTGGCAACTGTCCGGCGGTATGCAGCAACGCGCCAGCATTGCGCGTGCGCTGGCATTTGACGCTGATATCCTGCTAATGGACGAACCCTTTGGGGCGCTGGACGAGATCGTGCGCGATCACCTGAACGAACAGCTTTTGGCGCTATGGGCGCGCACAGAAAAAACCATCGGTTTCGTCACGCACTCGATCCCCGAGGCAGTGTATCTGAGCACCAAAATCGTGGTGATGAGCCCGCGACCGGGGCGGATAACGGATGTGATCGACAGCCCGTTGCCGAAGGAACGTCCATTGGATATCCGCGACACGCCTGAGTTCATCGAAGTGGCTCATCGTGTGCGCGAGGGTCTACGGGCGGGGCATGCGGACGATGAATGATGGGTTCAAAGCTTTCTGGGCAGTTCTGACCGTTCTCGCGGTGATCGTCGTCTTTTGGTATGCGGCCTGCATTCCAATGAACATCAAAGGTGTTTTGACGGAACAGGAGCGTGCAGGGGCCGAAGTTCAGCCACCTTCGGCTAAAGATCGTCGGGATATGTCCGAATTCGGACTGGTGTTGAATAACAGCTTTGCCATCCCCGCCACGTGGGAGCAGGACCGGCCCCGCCTGCCGGCGCCGCACCAGGTCGCCGTCGAGATGTGGGAGACCACTGTACAGAAAAAAATCACCTCGAAACGGTCACTTATCTATCATGGCTGGGTCACGCTGAGCGCAACGATGCTGGGCTTTGTGATCGGTACTGGATTGGGCATTCTGCTGGCTGTCGGGATCGTGCACAGCCGCGTCATGGACTTGTCGGTGATGCCATGGGCCATTGTCAGCCAGACGATTCCCATCATCGCTTTGGCGCCAATGATTATCGTGGTGCTGTACTCGGTGGGCATTCAGGGGATCATCCCCAAGGCGGTAATCTCGGCCTATTTGAGTTTCTTCCCTGTGGTTGTCGGTATGGTCAAAGGGCTTCGCAGCCCGGATGCAATGCAACTGGACCTGCTGCGCACTTACAGCGCCAGCCGGTCGCAGGGGTTCTGGAAGCTGCGCTTGCCCGCATCGATGCCGTATCTGTTTACGTCGCTGAAGATCGGCATTGCGGCTTCGCTTGTCGGTGCCATCGTTGGTGAATTGCCAACAGGGGCGGTGGCCGGTTTGGGTGCGCGTCTGCTGGCAGGCAGCTACTATGGGCAAACCGTGCAGATTTGGTCTGCCTTGTTTGCAGCGGCCATTCTGGCGGCTTGCCTGGTCGGGTTGCTGGGGCTTGTAGAACGGAAAGTCCTGAAAAGAATGGGGATGGCGCAATGATACTAGTGCTGTTTGCAGTCGTCGTTTGGGTCCTGGGTTGGTGGCTGAATAGTCGTCTGGCCAGCGGGCCTTATGCGGACACACGCATGGTGCGATTTCTGGCTCCGTTCATATTTGGCGTAACGATCATTGTCATATGGGAGCTGCTGGTCAGAGGCCTAGACGTGTCTTTGGTCATACTGCCGGCGCCATCCGTAATTGCGGTGCGCTTTGCCAACAGCCTGCCGATCCTGTGGGAGGATTTCGTTCAAACCATCATCAAAGGCGCGTTCAGCGGGTACATCATTGGGTGCTTCGCCGCATTCCTGATGGCAATTGCGGTGGATCGCTGGGATTTCCTCCGACTTGGGTTGCTGCCCGTTGGGAACTTTGTCGCAGCGCTGCCAATTGTCGGGACCGCACCCATTCTTGTGATGTGGTTTGGGTTCGACTGGCACTCCAAAGCCGCCGTTGTCGTGGTGATGGTGTTCTTCCCAATGCTGGTCAACACCGTGGCTGGTCTGCGTGAGGCCACGGCCATGCAGCGTGACCTGATGGAGACCTATGCGGCCACCTATTGGCAGAGCTTCCTGAAGCTGCGATTGCCCGCCGCGATGCCCTTTATCTTCAACGGCTTAAAGATTTCTACCACCCTGGCGTTGATCGGCGCTATCGTGGCAGAGTTCTTTGGCTCGCCCACGCTTGGCATGGGCTTTCGGATATCCACCAGCGTGGGGCAATTGTCGCTGGATATGGTCTGGGCCGAGATTGTGGTGGCCGCTTTGGCCGGAACCGCATTTTATGGTCTTGTCGCAATGATCGAAAAGGCGGTGACCTTCTGGCACCCGTCGCAACGTGGATAAAACAATAATTCAACAGACCCCAAAAGGGGCACCAACAGCAACTAGGAGATATGAAGATGAATAAGCTACTCAGCGGGGCGATAGCCGCCTTTAGTCTGGCCGCCAGTTCGGCTTTCGCTGCGGATGAGGTGACATTGCAACTGAAGTGGGTCACGCAGGCTCAGTTCGCGGGCTACTATGTTGCCAAGGACAAGGGGTTCTACGAGGAAGAGGGGCTGGACGTCACTATTCTGCCCGGCGGACCAGACATTGCACCGACGCAGGTGATCGCAGGTGGCGGCGCTGACGTGACCGTCGAATGGATGCCCGCCGCGCTGGCTGCACGCGAAAAGGGTTTGCCTCTGGTCAATATCGCGCAGCCGTTCAAAAGCTCGGGTATGATGCTGACCTGCTGGAAAGATGCCGGGATCGAGGCACCCGAAGACCTTAAGAACCGCACGCTGGGCGTTTGGTTTTTTGGCAACGAATTCCCATTCATGAGCTGGATGAGCCAACTGGGTATCGACACGGGTGGCAAAAGCGAAAGCGGTGTGGAAGTTCTGAAGCAAGGCTTCAACGTCGACCCGCTGCTGCAGCGTCAGGCCGATTGCATCAGCACCATGACCTATAACGAATATTGGCAGGTCATCGATTCCGGCGTCAACCCGGATGAGCTGGTGACCTTCAAGTACGAAGATCAGGGTGTCGCGACATTGGAGGACGGCCTGTATGTTCTGGAAGAGAACCTTGGGGACGCAGCGTTTGTCGACAAGATGGAACGCTTCGTTCGCGCCTCGATGAAGGGTTGGAAATACGCCGAAGAACACCCGGATGAGGCAGCCGATATCGTGCTGGAAAACGATGAGACCGGCGCCCAGACCGAAGAGCATCAGAAACGCATGATGGGCGAGATCGCGAAGCTGACCTCAGGTTCGAACGGTTCGCTGGACCCTGCCGATTTTGAGCGTACCGTTGCCACCCTGTTGGCGGGCGGTTCCGATCCTGTGATCACCAAGCAGCCAGACGGCGCTTGGACGCACCAGATCACGGATGCGGCTCTGAACTGATCCGCTTCGCACTGACTGAAAAGGCGCGGTCCCAAACGGGGCCGCGTTTCCTGTTTCTTATGTCGGAAATGTGTCTGTACTTGAGATCGAAATGGCGTAGAATTCTATGAATAACAGCGCATTTCATACGAAACTGGCGATAGTCCGAAGAAAATGCAGGGATTTGCATCAGAATTCAATACAGCGTTCATTCTGATCCTGAATGGGGATCCAGAGCTTTGGGCGATTGTGCTGCTTTCCCTGAAAGTTTCCGTTTTTGCCGTCCTGATTTCTGCACTGATTGGCATGCCTGTTGGCGCTGCGCTGGCCGTTGCACGCTTTCCGGGGCGGCGGGTTTTGATCATTCTTATGAACGCGCTGATGGGGTTCCCGCCGGTGGTCGTAGGCTTGCTGGTTTATCTGATGTTGTCGCGATCCGGGCCTTTGGGCGTCCTTGAACTGCTCTACACACCGACCGCGATGATCATTGCGCAGGTTGTTTTGGTGACGCCCATCGTCGCTGCGTTGACGCGGCAGGTGGTCGAGATGCTGGCCGAGGAATACTCGGAACAGCTCCGATCCTTGGGCGTGTCGCGGCTGGCGTCTGTGCCAGTACTTCTGTGGGATGCGCGTTTGGCGCTGGTCACGGCCTTGCTGGCCGGATTTGGCCGCGCCATTGCCGAGGTTGGGGCGGTCATAATCGTTGGCGGAAACATCAATCACGTGACGCGGGTGATGACGACGACCATCGCGCTGGAAACGTCCAAGGGAAATCTTGCGCTGGCCCTGGCGCTCGGCGCGATCCTGATCGGTATTGCCATAGCGGTGAACGCCATGGTCAGCACGCTTAGCCTGCGGGCTGAGAGAGAAGGGTTGCGCCATGCGTGATCTGGTCTCGGAAATGGCGCGGCGTATCACCGTTAACGGATTGCAGATTGCGCGTAATGGCACCGCATTGCTGGACGTTCCGCACCTGACATTGAGCGGGCCGGGGCCGACCTTAATCCTTGGACCGAACGGCGCGGGCAAAAGCCTGTTGCTGCGGTGCCTGCATGGGCTGATTGCGCCGGACAAAGGGTACGTGGAGCAAGATGGAGTTCCTTTGAATGCTGATCACAAGGCCCGGCAGGCGATGGTGTTTCAGCAACCCGTCTTGCTGCGCCGGTCCGTTGCAGCCAATCTGGATTTTGTCCTGAAACGGCAGGGCCTGCAGCGCGTTGCTCGCAAGACGCGTATTGCTGATTTGCTGGCCCAAGGCGGGCTTGAAGGCAAAGCACGGCAAGCGGCCAGATCGCTGTCGGGAGGTGAGGCGCAGCGGCTGGCCATCCTGCGCGCGCTGGCGCTGGACCCGGATACCTTGTTTCTGGACGAACCGACCAGCGCGCTGGACCCCGGCGCCACTCAGGTGATTGAGCGGATGATCCTGCGCGCATCAGAAGGGGGGGTGCGCATTGTTATGGTGACCCATGACATCGGTCAGGCGCGCCGGCTGGCATCGGATGTCGTCATGATGCAGGGCGGTCATGTGGTTGAACATGGCGATGCGCGTCAGGTATTGGACGATCCCAAAAGTGATGCCTCGCGCAGGTATCTTGCAGGCGGATTGGTGACATAACAAAAAATCTGGAGTTTAGAATGATCCGGAATTTCATTCGGGCAGCATTGGTTTCACTTGGCTTGTTTACAGGTCCGGCCTTGGCCGAAGAACCATTTATCGTGGTACAATCAACGACCTCGACCCAAAATTCGGGACTGTTGGATTACATCCTTCCATGGTTCGAGGCGGAAACCGGGATCGACGTGCGCGTTGTTGCTGTGGGCACCGGGCAGGCGATCCGTAACGCAATCAATGGGGATGGTGACGTTCTGTTGGTCCATGCAAAGGCCGACGAGGAGCAGTTTGTCGAAGACGGCTGGGGCGTTGAACGATTTGACGTGATGTATAATGACTTCGTTCTTGTCGGTCCGAAATCAGACCCGGCCAAGGTGAAGGGCGGATCGGATATCGTGGCCGCTTTGACCGCGGTATCTGAGGCCGAAGTTCCCTTTGCATCACGCGGGGACGACAGCGGAACGCATAAGGCCGAAATGCGCCACTGGAACGACGCCGGAGTAGATCCGGCTGCGGAATCGGGTACGTGGTACAGGGAAACCGGTTCAGGCATGGGCGCGACGTTGAACGTGGCCAGTGGCATGGATGCTTATACCCTGACGGATCGTGCGACGTGGGAGTCCTTCGGCAACCGTGGAAACCTTGAAGTGTTGGTCGAAGGTGACTCGCGCTTGTTCAACCAATACGGCGTTATTCTGGTGAACCCCGAAAAACACGCGGGTGTACGGGCGGCGGCAGGGCAGCGGTTTGTTGATTGGCTAATCGGCCCGGACGGGCAGGCAGCCATCGAGGCCTTTGAGTTGAATGGTCAGCAGCTGTTCTTTCCGAACGCGAAATAGGGGATCACCCGCTGGCGCCATTGTGGTGGATCGTTCCCAGACCGGACAGGTCATACCCACCAAACTCATCGGCGCGGGTCAGGAACCGGTCGGACTGCACAAAGCTGAGCAATTTCAGCATCGGGTCATCGAAATAGGCCCGACGCCAAATCGCCAGGTCCAGGCGTTCGGTATGCGTGGGAACAAATCCCAGATCGTACAGCCCAGCCAATGCGCCTAGTCCGAACCCGACCTCGGCCTTGTTGTCATGCAGGGCAATGGCCAACTCTTCTTCTGTGCGGGCGCAGGTGGGCAGGGTTTCCAGATCGTTGCGGGTTATTTCGTGGGCCTCAAGCTGTGCGTCGAACAACCGCTGGCTGGCCGCGCTGTCCTGACGCAGGATGACACGTCGGCCTTTTAGCTGCGCAAAACCCTGAATTTCCGATGCGCCCGGTGCCAGCAGCAAACCACGCTGGCGCTGCGCGACTTCGAACAGAACAACCGGAGCCTCACCCAAAGCGTCTTTCAGGGTCTGGGTGTTGAACCCGCCATCCTCATGAATGTGCAGCGCTGCCGCCTGCGCGTTGCGGTCTTTCAGGCGGGTTAGGCCGTCGAATGAGCCATCATAATATGTCGCCAGACCCGAGCCGCTTTCGCGCAGCGCCCAGTCCAGCAGCGGATCGTGACTGCCAGCGACAATCGGGGGCAGGGGCGGTTCGGCCACTTCCGGGCCGGATCGCGAGGCGTTCAGCCATGCAATCACCTCGGCCCGCGGGAACAGCAGTTTGCCCATGGCGCGCACGCAAGGCACCTCACCCGATGAGGCAAGATCATAGGCCTTCCGCTCGCCAATGCGCAGCAGATCGGCCAGTTCCTTGGTGGTCAGATATTCGGACATTCAGTCGAGACGCACAGCCGAGCTTGTGCCGGCATCCGCAGCACTGAAACCGATCTGTTGCAGTGCAAAGGGCGCAGCAACTGTGATCACCACCATGGCAGCGACAGCGGCAAGAAAGGCTTTCATAGTCTCCTCCAGCTCAGTTTTCCGGTGCCGTGGCGCGGCGTAGAAAGGCGATAAGGTCGTCCCTGTCCCTGGGTTCGGTGATCCGCTGCATCGGCATCTTCGACCCCGGAATGTAGTGGTCCGGCCCTTCGTCAAACAGAGCGTTTATCGTTTCTTCATTCCAAATGATATCAGAGTCTTGCAGCGTGTCCGAATAAAAATATCCGGTAAGCGTACCCGCCTTGCGCCCGAACACACCATGCAGCGACGGACCCGCGCGGCGTTGATCATCCGGTGTAAGGCTGTGGCAGATCGAGCATTTGCGGGCAAACTGGCGTTCTCCGTTCTCCATTTCCTCAGGGTTTTTGAGAAAGCTGGGTTCTGTCGCGGCCATCTGTTCCTGGTCGCCAAGCGAGGCGACTGGCCAGCTATACATGGCTTCGTCAATGCCGCCCGCGTGTAGGTTCTGCCCATCAGGCGAAAAGGCCAGCGCCCAGACCGGGCCGCGTAAGGTGGCCCTGAAATCCTGCGCGATGCGCCATTCGAGCGTGTCGATCACCATGATATAGCCTTCGCCATCTCCGACGGCCAGCATGCTGCGATCCGGGCTGAGCGCCAATGCAAGGATTGGTCGGCGTTCCAAAGTGAAATCACGCTCGTCGCCGGTTGTCAGGTCGAGGATGCGGGTGACGCCATCAACCGCGCCGTACGCAATCCAGTTGTCCTGTTCGTTAAGTGCCAGTTCATTGATGCCAAATCCGTGTTCCACGAACCGGTTCGTTTCCTGTCCGCTGGCAACGTCCCATATGCGCAGTGAACCATCGATACCTGCGGAATACAGTTCCGAACCGTCTGCAGAGAATTCGACGGCATTCACACCGCTTCCAGTCGGCCCGAGCATCGACGGCGCCGAGCCATCGACCGGCCACAGCCCGATTGTCCCATCCCAACTGGCCGTTGCCACATGGGTTTTCGACGCGGCGACGCCTACAATCTTGCCTTTGTGCTGACCAACAACCTGACCGCCGGGCCATTTGCGCAGGGTAAAATCATCCCCAGCCGAATAGATCGCGGTACCGTTGAATACGACGGAATTGACTGCGGCCTCGTGGCCTTCCAGCCATTTCGGCGATTGCCCGGTCCATATGCCAACCGAGTTGTCAAAACTTGCTGTTGCGATCCGACCGTCTGGCGCGGTGGCGATCCCCATGATGGGCCCGCCGTGGCCTTTGAGAGTGAAGAACTCGGCCATCGCGGGCAGGGGCAGCAGCACCAGTGCCAGAACCAGCTTGCGCATTTATTCGGCGGGCGAGGCCGCTCCTTCGCTGGCCTCTTTTGCCTGCACCTCTTCAAGCCACAGCGAGTGATGCTCGCGCGCCCATTGCTCTTCCACCTCTCCGGTTCCCATAGCGTCAAACGCACCTTCCATGCCGACCGAGCCCAGATAGATGTGGGCCAGAATGATCGCGATGAATGCATAGGCGACCATGACGTGCCAGATCTGGGCGTATTGCATCTCTTCCTGCGGGGACATCTGCACGGGCAGGTTCAGCCCAAGCATCTGCGGAATACCGGTCGAATTCGCGATCGAAAAGGTCTTGGCAAACAGTGGCATTTCAAATGGGAACAGCAACGACAGACCGGACAGGCTGATCGAGACGCCCAGCAGAATGCAAAGCCAGAATATGATCTTTTGCCCGGCGTTAAATTTTTTGGCGGGCGGGTGGCTGCCTTTGGTGAATAACCCCCCACCGGCAGCGAGCCATTTCAGGTCGGTGCGGTTCGGGATGTTGTGAGAAATCCAGTTCACGGTCACGATAATCAGCCCAAGCATAAAGGCCCAAGCCAGGTTGTTGTGCAGCCATTTGCAACCCTGAGCGATCGTCGCGAACCCCTCTTTGCCGAAAACGGGGATCAGGAAATCACGACCGTACAAAGTTAACAGGCCGGTGACGCCTAGTATCAGGAAGGACCCGGCAAACAACCAGTGCCCGAACCGCTCGATCCCGTTGAAACGCAGAATCTTCCGCCCGGTCTTTTCACCATCAATCCTGATCTTTCCGCGGATCAGGAAAAACAGCAGCAACAGAACAAGCATACCGCCGATGATGTAAGATCCGTATTCACGCAAAGGACCGGTGCGAAAATTTAGCCACCACATGCCGCCGTCCTGGATCAGTACAGTTGCGGCCGGTCCATGAGATGACACGGTCACATCCGCCGAACCGTAGCGAAGTGCGCGATAGACATCGCTGTCCGAGGCAATTCCGCGCGTGCCCAACTGGCCAAGCAGGCCTTCGGCGTTACTTTGGCCGGTATTGTCCGAGCGATAGCTGTCATCCACCTTTTCGCCGCGCTGGCGCGCCATGATATCCTCAAGCGTAGTCGCACCACCAGTCGCCGTCCTGTCGGCTGGTGCGGCGGCTTCGGTTTCACTTGATTGGGCGATGGCGGTTTGGGCCATCGAAAATGTCAGCAGCAATATGGCGAGTAAGCGGAACATCTGAACCTCGGTCAAAACCCTGTTCAGACGACCCACGGATGCGGGTCGTCTGTTTGGTTCATGAAGGCGGGTTTACCCGTCCTTCTGGTCGTAGGCGGTGCCCCAACCCCATGCGCCCGATCCAAATCCGCGCGCGACGACGCGCTCGCGGTAGATGGCCGAGACCACATCGCCGTCACCGGCGAGCAGGGCCTTGGTGGAACACATCTCGGCGCAGATGGGCAGTTTGCCCTCGGCGATCCGGTTGCGACCATACTTTGCGAACTCTGCGGTCGAGTTGTTTTCTTCGGGACCACCGGCGCAGAAGGTACATTTGTCCATCTTGCCACGTGATCCGAAGTTGCCAGCCTGTGGGTATTGTGGCGCGCCGAAGGGGCACGCATAGAAACAATAGCCGCAACCGATGCACAGGTCCTTGGAGTGCAGGACGACGCCTTCTTCGTTCTGATAGAAGCAGTCGACCGGGCACACCGCCATGCAAGGCGCATCCGAGCAATGCATACAGGCCACCGAAATCGAGCGTTCGCCCGGGTTGCCGTCATTGATCGTCACCACCCTGCGGCGGTTGATACCCCAAGGCACTTCGTGCTCGTTTTTACACGCGGTTACGCAGGCGTTGCACTCGATGCAGCGTTCAGCGTCGCAGAGAAACTTTGCTCTAGCCATTATCGTTCTCCTTACGCTGCCGAGATCTTGCAGAGAGTACACTTGGTCTCTTGCATCTGGGTCACTGAATCATAGCCATAGGTCTGGGCGGTGTTGGTACTTTCACCCAAGACATAAGGGTCTGCACCGGCGGGGTATTTGTGCCGCTGGTCTTCGCCCTGGAAATGGCCGCCAAAGTGGAACGGCATGAAGGCCACGCCGGCACCGACCCTGTTGGTCAGCATCGCCATCACCTTGACCTTGCCGCCCTCGGGACCTTCGACCCAGACCTGTGCCCCGTCACGAATGCCCAGATTGTTGGCATCGCGCGGGTTGATCTCGACGAACATGTCCTGTTGCAGTTCAGCCAGCCACGGGTTTGACCGTGACTCATCACCGCCGCCCTCATACTCGACCAGGCGACCCGACGTCAGGATTATCGGATAATCCTTTGAAAAGTCGTTCTTTTGGATCGATGCATAAAGCGTCGGCAGGCGATAGGCCTGACGGTCCTCGTAGGTCGGATAGTCCTCTACCAGATCGCGACGCGGCGTATAAAGCGGCTCACGATGGATTGGGATCGGATCCGGGAAGGTCCAGACAACCGCGCGGGCTTTGGCGTTCCCGAAGGGCGCACAGCCATGCTCGATCGCGACCCGCTGGATGCCGCCGGAAAGGTCGGTCTTCCAGTTGGTCTCTGGTCCCGCAACGGCGTCGATGGCCGCGCGTTCCTCGGCCGTCAGATCGCCATCCCAGCCAAGGTCCATCAGCATCTGCATCGTGAATTCAGGGTATCCGTCCTGAATTTCCGACCCGACACTATAGACCCCTTCGGCCAGCAGGTTGTCACCGTCGCGTTCCACGCCAAAGCGGGCGCGGAAGGTCAGGCCGCCTTCGGCCACCGGTTTGGACATGTCATAGAGGTTTGGTGTCCCCGTATGACCCATCTCAGCCGTTCCCCAGCAAGGCCAAGGTAGACCGTAATACTCACCGTCGTTGGGTCCACCAATGGCCTGCAGCGTGGTTCTGTCGAACGTGTGCTGGTTGGCCATGTGGCTTTTCAAACGTTCCGGTGACTGACCGGTGTAACCGATAGTCCAGAGGCCCGAGTTGAACTCACGCGTGATGCTTTCAACATTCGGGGTTTCCGGGTCTTCCATTTCGATGTTTCGGAACAGACGGTCCGCCCAGCCGAACTTGTTGGCGAACTTGGCCATGATGACCTCGTCCGGCAGACTTTCGAACAGCGGTTCCACAACCTTGTCACGCCACTGCAGCGAGCGGTTCGATGCCGTGACTGAGCCACGGGTTTCGAACTGCGTACAGGCGGGCAACAGGTAGACGCCATCAGTGCGATCATGCAGAACGGCCGAGACGGTGGGATACGGGTCGATCACGACCAGCATGTCCAGCTTCTCCATCGCCGTCTTCATTTCCGTCATCCGGGTCTGCGAGTTGGGCGCGTGGCCCCACAGCACCATGGCACGGACGTTGTTGTCCTGATCCATGTTTGCCGGGTCTTCCAGAACACCATCGATCCAGCGGGAGACCGGGATGCCGCGCTCGTTCTGAAGCGGTTTGTCCTTGCCTTCCTTGTCCTTGATCGTGGCGAACTGGCCCGCCAGCCATTCGGGTTCTTCACCCCAGACACGTGCCCAGTGACCCCATGCACCTTTTGACAGGCCATAATAGCCGGGCAGGGTGTGGGACAGAACACCAAGGTCCGTTGCGCCTTGAACATTGTCATGGCCGCGGAAGATATTGGTGCCACCACCCGAGGTGCCCATGTTGCCAAGCGCAAGCTGTAGCACGCAGTAGGCGCGGGTGTTGTTGTTGCCGTTGGTATGCTGCGTACCACCCATACACCAGATCACCGTACCAGGACGGTTGTTGGCCATGGTGCGCGCAACGCGGCGTAGTTGCGAACCGGGGGTGCCGGTGACGCGCTCAACCTCTTCCGGGTTCCACTTGGCAACCTCTTCACGGATCTGATCCATGCCCCAGACACGGGTGCGGATGAACTCTTTGTCTTCCCATCCGTTGTCGAAGATGTGCCACAGAATACCCCAGACCAGAGCAACGTCTGTGCCGGGGCGGAAGCGGACATATTCATCCGCATGGGCCGCGGTGCGCGTAAAGCGCGGGTCGCAGACAATCAGCGGTGCGTTGTTCTGCTCTTTCGCGCGCAGAACATGCAACAGCGAGACAGGGTGTGCCTCGGCCGGATTGCCGCCAATGATGAAGATGGCGCGAGAGTTATGGATGTCGTTGTACGAATTGGTCATGGCGCCGTAGCCCCATGTGTTCGCAACACCCGCAACCGTGGTTGAGTGGCAGATACGCGCCTGATGGTCCACGTTGTTCGTGCCCCAATAGGCGGCGAACTTGCGGAACAGATAGGCCTGTTCGTTGTTATGCTTGGCCGAGCCCAGCCAGTACACGCTGTCCGGCCCGGATTCTTCGCGGATGCTCATCATGCCGTCGCCGATCTCGTTGATCGCCTCTTCCCAGCTGATGCGCTTCCACTCTCCGCCTTCCTTCTTCATCGGATACTTGAGGCGACGCTCGCCATGGGCGTGCTCGCGCACTGCGGCCCCCTTGGCGCAATGTCCACCCAGATTGAACGGGCTATCCCAACCGGGCTCTTGCCCGATCCAGACGCCGTTCTGCACTTCGGCGACGACGGTACAGCCGACCGAGCAGTGGGTGCATATGGACTTGATGTTTTCCACGGCCTGATTGGCCGCTGTCTGGGCACTGGCTGGCGTCACGGTTCCACCCGTGGCGCTGATCGCGGCAAGGCCGCCGATCGTCAGGCCCGAGCCACGCAGGAATGCGCGGCGATCGACGGTTTTCTCGCCGACCTGGGACAGGATACTTGTCCGCTGGGGGCGTCTCGCAACCCCGTTGGTCTTTTTCCTAAGCATTTCTTTCCTCCCTTGCGCGCCGTGTGAGCCACGGCTGGCTTGGTACTGCTGGTGCCGACGTCAGGGCCAATCGCAACCGTCAGTCGGGTGTGACCTCGTCCGGGTTTGAACCGGGCGCTGTCGTCGCGCTAGAAGCGTGCGCTTTTCAAGTATGCGCGCGTGTGCGCGGTATCCTGAATGCGGTTCTCATCCGTAGGCAGCTCGGCTGCCTCGGCTTTTCCGCTCAGGCTGGCGGCGGCAACGGCAGCGGGCGCTGCGGTTCCGGCCAGTTTGAGGAAGTCGCGGCGCGTTGCGCCTTCTTCCTTGGTCTTGCTCATGGGTTTCTCCTCTCCCATTTGCGAATTAGCACCCCTTGGGGCGCTGGCGAGTGACAGCGGTTCACGCTGCCGTCATTCGGAAGGCTTCGCGCTCGATCTCCATGAACACCCGACCGGCTGTGCCGATCGAGGCATAGAGAACCGAGTTCTCGGCGCCTTCCAAATCCGAATAAAAATGCATGGCCCAAGGGCCGATATGTTTGTTCCAGAATGCCCTTTGGTCTTCCAAAGATGCAGCTGCGCCGAAGCGACCAACGATCATGCCCGCCATCATCTCCATCAATGAGGCGATGTTGTCTTCCGGTTCAAAAACATTCCGGGCTCGGGTAATGCCACGTATTGCCATGTCGTTGCGCAGTTGCGCCAGCGGCTTCTCATTCAGGAATCCAGTAAGGTAGAAACTGGCGTAGGGCAGCAGCTCGCCGCGTCCCAACCCGATGAACAGCGCGTTGAATTCGCGTTCCGCTGCGGCGGGCTTGGTCACTTTGGCGACGCGGGCCATGGACTGAATAGCCTGTCCAAGATTGGTCTCATCGCCAGTCAGACCGGATACTTGATCCAGCAGCATCTGATCGGGCGGCGCAGAAAGAAGCAGCCCCAGAAAGTTGTAGAAATCCGCGCGCATACGATCCTCTGCCGAGACAGTCATCTGTTGCGCTTCACTTGCGGTCATAAGGTTATCCTTCGAATTCAAATTTCATGCGGCGTGGGGCAGGGGTGACCTCTGCATCCTCTGACGCGCCCGGTGTTATTTCAGCCTTAACCATCACAATAGGCTCTGGCGCGGGTTCTGAGGGTGCCACGGGTTCTTCCTGTGGTTCATCCAGTTCAGATGCCTCGTCCGCTTCGCTGTCTTCGACCTCAGCCGCCAGCGCCTCGACATGTGCAAGCATACCCTTGCCAACCTGATATGCGGTCTGAATGTTTTCGATCACGCAGGCGGCGTCGGTATAATCCTCGCCGTAGTCCACAAGGCCATCGACATTGGCCAGAACCGGGTTCAGCCGCCACAGCCGTCGCAAGGCACGACGGCGCAGACGGTCAGGCACCGCCTTGGCCATAAAGCCCGAGACGTCATCACCCGCCTGCAATTCGTCAGGGTCGGGCAGATCAAACTCGGCCAGTATCTCGGCATCGGATTTTTCCTGCAGTTCGGCGTGTCGTGCGGCAATGGCCTGTTCTTCAACCGCGATGACCTCGGCCTCGGCTTCCGCCTGTACTGCCGCTTTGCGGCGGGACCAGAAATCGCGGGCTTGGGTCACTGCACGATCCTCCGCGGGGCGCGGTACACGTCTGACTCTTGCCGTATGCGTGCGTCGCCCTTGCCGTCTTCGACCAAATCGATACGCTTTTTGTCCCGACGGCGTTTCACAAAGACTTCGTCGTTATGATGTTCCAGAGCGAAGTCGCGCACCCAGGCGATCAACCCATCGGTCATCGGAATTTTCTCAACGATCTCTTCACCGGTATCGGCATAGTCCTGACCTTCGAAGGGCGACGCCGTTACCAGCACCGCATCCATCGGCCTTTCGCCGTCCAGCGCATCACGAAGGACAAGGTAGATCGACGGCTGGCCGTCCGACAGGTTCACCATATAGGCCTCGGTTTCGTCCGCCCAAAGCGTCAGGGGCAGGGTCGCTGCGTGGTACTCAATGGCCTCGCCTTCACGTCGCATTTCGTGCCAGTCCGCAGGTCCGGCACCGGGCAACACGGCAATGGCGCGCCAATTCCATTTCGCCCAGCGAGTTACACCGGGTGTCTTGCGCACGACGACGCCGATTGGCATTTCAATCTGGCTTGCGGCCTTGGCCACTGGCTCCTCCCCGGAAGGCTCTCTCATGCCTTCCCATAGGTCCACTATGGTACACAAAGCGCTCAGGTGCCAAGCCCGGGTCGTACGACCTTAGTCGTAATGGCTGGTAGCAAAATAGTGATCCCCGCAAACGGACGCCTTTGTTTATTGTAAAGAAAGGGGTTTCCGTGGCCAAATGGCCCGCTGTCCCAAAGGGTTTACATTCCAGCAACGGGGATACAGCCTGCGATGCGAAGAGGTAGAGAAGTATCCGGGGGAGGATCATGGGCACCAAACTACTGTTATGCGACTGCGCCGGGTCTCAACCTCTGAATTCCGACAAGATCGGTTCGGCCTGCGAGATGGAATGTTCCAAGGTATTCACAGCGCTTTGCACGCGAGAGTTGGAAGCGGCGGCCGCGGAGATACAACAGGGGGACACCATTATTGCCTGCGGACAAGAGCAGGAAGTATTTCAGGCCCTGGCCGAAGAACTGAATGTGGACGCCCCGGGCTTTGTTGATCTTCGTGACAGGGCCGGGTGGTCTGATGAGGGCGCGGATGCGGCCCCCAAGATGGCCGCCCTGGCCGCCGAAGCCTTGTTGCCGCAGCCGGTAACGCCCAGCGTAGACGTCTATAGCGAAGGCACATGCCTGATCATCGGTCCTGGCGATGTTGCATTTGCACTTGCTGAAAAACTGGCCGTTACGCTTGCAGTTACAGTACTGGTCACGGATGAGGCTGCGCCGTTTACGCGTGCGTTTGACGTGGTGCGTGGGCGCATCAAATCGCTCGATGGGGCGTTGGGCGGATTTACGATGCGGCTCGACGCGTTTCAGCAGCTTGAACCCGGCGGACGCGGAGCTTTTATTTGGACCGACGCCCGCGACAGGGCGCAATCTGGCTGCGATATCGTTCTGGACCTGACTGGCGACACACCCTTGGTTCATGCCCCGGCCAAGCGCGAAGGCTATCTGCGGGCTGATCCCAAAGATCCATTGTCCGTCGAACGGCTGGCGTTTGAGGCGGCCCAATTGGTCGGCACCTTCGAAAAGCCACTTTACGTGCGGATGGAAGAAACGCTGTGTGCCCATTCACGGGCAGAACAGGTCGCTTGCACGAACTGTCTGGATATCTGCCCGACTGGAGCGATCAAACCTGCCGGTGAGCATGTTGAGATCGACCCGATGATTTGCGCTGGCTGTGGGGAATGCGCCGCAGTTTGCCCCTCAACAGCAATCACCTACGAGGATCCGCCGATATCCGCGTTGCTGTCGCGGATGCATATTTTAGCGCGCACCTATCGGCGGGCCGGCGGAGCCGCGCCGCGCTTGTTGGTGCATAATGCCCACGGGGCCGAGATGATCCGAATGGCCGCCCGTTTTGGACGTGGTTTGCCTGCCGATGTGATCCCACTGGAGTTGAGTGTGATCTCAGGCTTTGGCCATGCCGAGATGCTGGCTGCTTTGGCGCATGGTTTTGCACGTGTGGACGTCTTGCTATCCCCAACGACCGAGCGCGATGCGTTGGACCGTGAACTGGCCTTGGCGCAGGCAATAGCGGGGGCGAATGCCCTGGGGTTGTTGGATGAGGCCGACCCGGATGCGCTGTCTGATGTCCTTTATGCGCAAGATGTCACTCAGCCTTTGGCCGACCCGGTGCTGCCATTGGGCAACCGCCGCCAGATCGCCCGTTTGGCTGCGCAGGCACTGAACCCCAAAGCTGAAGCGCCGCTGGCCTTGCCGGAAAACGCGCCCTATGGGGCGATCGCTGTCAACACGGATGCCTGTACCTTGTGCCTCAGCTGTGTGTCGCTGTGCCCGTCGGGTGCTTTGATCGATAACCCGGACAAGCCGCAATTGAACTTCCAGCAGGATGCCTGTTTGCAATGCGGGTTGTGCAAAGGCATCTGCCCGGAGGACGCGATTGCTCTTGTCCCACAGCTTGACCTGAGCGATGCAGCCCTGTCCCAGCAGGTGCTGAATGAAGAGGAGCCGTTTGCTTGTGTAGAATGCGGGGCACTGTTCGGAGTTAAGTCCACCGTGGAACGGATCATGGAGAAGCTTGCGGGTACACATCCAATGTTTGCCTCCTCGGACAAGGCGCGGATGATCCAGATGTGTGACAATTGCCGCGTGAACGCACAGTTCAAGCAAGAGGACAACCCGTTCCAATCTAACCCGAAACCTCGTGTCGTAACGACCGAGGATTATTTCTCAAAACGAAAGGATCACTGAAGCTGTAAGGGCGCACCCAAGTCCGCTGCAGTTATGACCGAGACAAAGGCAAGGATGGCTTCCAGATCATCCAGTGTCATCTCGACGGGATAGATGGGCGATGGACGCTGTGGATCAAACGGAGGTGTCAGCCCGTCGATTTGT
The DNA here is from genome assembly GCF_059609665.1 of Ruegeria sp. YTSC230. Taxonomy (NCBI): domain Bacteria; kingdom Pseudomonadati; phylum Pseudomonadota; class Alphaproteobacteria; order Rhodobacterales; family Roseobacteraceae; genus Ruegeria; species Ruegeria sp. YTSC230. Next base: position 389,219 of record NZ_JBXWMC010000001.1, read on the forward strand.
GTGAACGAGGGGTGCGGGTTGAGGGCGAAGAACGCCTCGAACCGTTCTGACCAGTCTGGCATGGCGCGCAGCACCGCGAAAGAGGGGGTCGAACCCAGACCATTCATCCGGTTCTTGGGCCCGATCACATGGCACCGGCCGCAATGGGTCATCGACAATTCCTCGCCGCGCAGCGTATCGCCGTCGATCACTGTTTCGGTTTCCACGGCCGCGATATCGAAACTGGCCGAGAAAGGCGTGCCTTGCTCTGGCGCATAGCTTTCTACCGTCCGTTTTCCGATATCGGACAGCAGCCAGTCGCGGAATCGCTCATGTTTGGCGTCCTCTTCGATCCGAAGGTGATAGATCACACCGTCGCGCGCGAACACAGGATCACCCGGAGGGGCGGTTTCCAGCACCAAAACGCCGGCATCATCTGCAATAACCCGGATCCCGGTCTTGAGAGAAAAGCGAGGAAGGATATGTTGCAGCAGACCAGAGCTAGCAACCTCGTCCGGCGCGGCAAGACCAATCGCCTCTTGCGACCAAGAGGGGGTGGCAGAGAGCGTCAGGCTCAGGCACAAGAGGACAAAGCGCATGCCACAGCCTAACGGCACGGCACCAAATGCGTCAAATGAACTGAATGAGACGGAGACACGTGCAATGAACGGCAACCACAGCTTGTCGATACGCAGAGCCCTGGCCACCGGGTTCCAAAAGGAGAATGACGCATGAGTGTTCGTGACGCAGTTCTTGCAAACCTGAGAAAGATCACCGACCCCGTCTCTGGACAGGACATCGTCAGCGCTGGAGTTGTTCGCGCGCTGAACGTCGAAGGGGACACTGTGCGCTTTGTGCTTGAGATCGACCCCAAGCAGGCCGAGCAGATGGAACCCGTCCGTGCCGCAGCCGAACAGGCCGCAAAGTTGGTCGACGGTGTTTCCACGGTCTCGGCCATGCTGACCGCACATTCCGAAAAGGCACCGCCAGATCTGAAGCCGAAACCGAAACCCTCGCAGACTGGTCCGCAAGCCGTGCCGGGTGTGGACAGAATTATCGCTGTGGCTTCGGGCAAGGGCGGCGTTGGCAAGTCCACGGTTTCTGCCAACCTGGCTTGTGCCTTGGCGGCCGAAGGGCGACGCGTGGGGCTGTTGGACGCAGATGTCTATGGACCGTCGCAACCGCGGATGCTGGGTGTTTCGGGCCGTCCGGCCAGTCCTGACGGCAAAACGATCCTGCCATTGCGCAACCACGGCGTCACCATGATGTCGATGGGTCTGATGACCAATGAAGGGCAGGCCGTTGTCTGGCGTGGCCCGATGCTGATGGGCGCGCTGCAACAGATGATGGGTCAGGTGCAATGGGGGGCGCTGGATGTTCTAATCGTCGACCTGCCGCCCGGCACCGGTGACGTGCAGTTGACGTTGAGCCAGAAGTTCAACGTGGACGGTGCCATTGTTGTCTCGACCCCTCAGGACGTGGCTCTGATCGATGCCCGCAAGGGGATCGACATGTTCAACCAGCTCAAGACGCCCATCCTTGGGATGATTGAGAATATGTCGACGCATATCTGTTCGAACTGCGGGCATGAAGAACACTTGTTCGGCCATGGCGGCGTAAAGTCCGAGGCCGAGGCGCTGGGCGTTCCTTTGCTGGGTGAAATCCCGCTGCATCTGGATATCCGGGTTGCCGCTGATGGCGGTGCACCGATCGTGGTCAGCAAGCCCGACAGTCCGCAAGCCGAAGCGTTTCGCCAAATTGCGCGCGGCATGATTGCCAAGGGCACCGCATGAACGAGCCGGTCTTTCCCCCTTTGCTGACGGGCCACCCGGTGCAGGGTGGGGAAGACCCGTTCGAGCGCGCGCAGGCCATGGCTGCGCTGGGCTGTGATGGCGGTACCGTGGTTTATAACATTCAGGCCGATCGTCTGCGTGTGGCCATCGTTTTTGCCCCCGAGGTTGTCTTGCGCGATGCGATGGCAATGGTGCCGCTTTGCGCTGTTGGGTTCCAGAACGCGCTGGGCGCGCTAGCTCCGCCTGAGGTCGCGGTTCATCTGGGGTGGGACGGGCTGATATGTGTGAATGGGGCCAAATGCGGAATGTTCCGTGTGGCAGCTTCGGATGCAGATCCAGAAGCAGAACCGGATTGGCTGATCGTCGGTTGGGATTTGGCGCTGCTGCAAACTAGTCAGGCACCGGGCGAAAACCCGGATGTCACCGCACTTTACGACGAGGGCTGCGCGGATGTCTCGGCAACGCAGCTTGTCGAAAGCTGGTCGCGGCACATGATGACATGGCTGAACCGCTGGCAAGAGGACGGCAACGCGCCTGTGCACGGAGAATGGATAGGCTTGCTGCGCGGAGTAGGAGAGCCCTTCGGTGAAACGGGCGTGTTTCTGGGGACGGATGAACGGTTCGGCATGCTGATCCGGCATGGTTCAGATACACAGCTTCGCCCGCTGACGGAATTGTTGGAGAACGGATGATGAAACTAGCGCGCGCAATCCATTTCGACGAAAGCGACATGAATGTGTTCCACTCCCCGGCGCGAACCGGGGAATGGTGCATTTCGGGCGGATTCGAGTTCTCAAATTGGGGCGAAGGCGATCTTGAAGGCAAAGCGCGTCAGGCTTTTGCGAATGGTTGGTTGGGTGTGGAAACCTTTGGGCGGGTGACATTCGTCGCGGTCACGCAGGTGGAACAGGCCGAGCTGGATCAGATCGCGCAGAGCCTTGCTGAACACTTTGTACAGCTTTACGGGGCACCGTCGGTCGAAGCCGCCATGGACGTCGCCCGGGTCGAGATCGCCCACATGTCCGAGCTGTGTGATGAGCATAACCCAAACACGCTGCTGACCGTCTCGCGTGAGCTTTCAGACGCCGGAGTGCGTGAGGCTTTCCGTGTGATCACGCCGCAAGAGACTCAGCTAGAGGCTCTGGCCGTACATGGGTCGTTGGACGAATAAGCGTCAGATCAGATCCGCAAAGCCACCAAATTGACCGCGCTTAAAGATCAAACCTTTGCCGGTGCGGTACATGACCTTTTGAACCTCACCAACAATGATCAGGTGATCCCCGGCATCGTGTTGGGCGTGCACCTGACAATCGAACCGCGCCAGGCAACCGGATAATTGGGGCCGGCGCGCTGGGTCGTGGGCCCATTCCGCGTGCGAGAAGTCCTTACCGTCGCGGGCAAAGCGCAGGGCCTGTTCCTGTTGATCCTGTCCCATCACGTGGATCGAATAATGTCGGCTGGTGTTGAAATCGTCGAACCGGTTGGAGTCTTTGGCCAAGCACCACAAAACAAGTGGCGGGTCCAGCGATACCGACGCGAACGAGTTGACCGTAATGGCTCGAGGGCCCTGATCGGTGTTCGTGGTGATCACCGTCACACCGGTTCCGAAACACCCCAACGCTTCGCGAAAAGCGGTGCTTTGATCCGGGGTTGGAGTGAATTGTTTTTCCGTCATTGCGCGCTCATCCCGTGGCCGTGCCTCAGGTGCCACGACGCGCGGGGTTTGTCCATGAAAAGCTGCGTCCGGTATGCGTGTTTTCCGAACTAGTTCAGGTCTTCCAACAGACGACCATGTTGGCGCGTTGCCTCAACGACCAGGCCAAAGGTTGTCATGCCGCGCGCCTGCAGCATCGGTAGCATTCTGACCAGCGCTTCGGCGGTAGCAACCGCATCACCCAGGGCAGTATGGCGCAGTTGTTCGGGGATAGTGATTTCCAACCGTTCGCACAGAGCATCCAGCGTGTGTTTATCACTTGCCCCGAACAGCACGGCAGACAATAGAACCGTATCCAGAATGGGGTGATCCCAATCGACATCCATGCGTTTTGCATGTCGCCGCAAAAAGGCCATGTCGAATGGCGCGTTATGGGCCACGATCACTGCATCGCGGGCAAACTGATGCAGCGCGCGCCCGGCATCGGCGATGCCCGGCGCACCCTGAACCATGCGATCGCTGATCTTGTGCACCTTGGTCGAGGCCGGAGGGATCGGGATGCCAGGATCAACCAGCATGTCCAGCTGCTCTCCGTCCACGATGCGCCCGTTGACAACCCGCACAGCTCCGATTTGAACGATTTCGTCCTTGTGTGGCAGTAGTCCGGTGGTTTCGGTGTCAAACACGACGAAACACAAATCCTGCAGAGCTAGGTTTTCGACGGTCTCGTCCGTCGACGTGTTCAGCAAGTCGAAGTCATACACCAAAGGCCGTGCGGCTTCGGGTGCGATGTTCGCGGCACTGTCCTCGAAGATCAGCATGTATCCGGGTGCGCCGCCAAGGGGCTTCATGCGCGCGCGGTAACTCTGCGTACCATCGACGCTGGTTAGCGTGCAGGCGACCTCCAGCCCGGTTTTCACCAGTTTGGCATGAGCCTCCTCCAGCGGATTAGATTGCAGGTATTCAAACAACGAGGCATTCAGCCGGGGATGCGCAACCTGTGCCAGAACCTCGGCCGCCTGACCATCGTACAAAACGATCTTATGTGTTGGGCTCGCCAACAGCATCGCAACTGGAATTTCGGTCAGTAAGGCCGTCAGACGGTGTTTTTCTGCCGCCAGATGTGCCGTCTCTTCGGCCACGGCCTGTGCTACGTCCATGGTTTTACCGGACAATTGGTCGGCCAGTCCGGCCGCGGCTGGTGCCAGATCACCCAGATATCGCGCGGCCTGTGTGTCCAATTCGGTGCTAACTCCGGCATGCGCGCGGGCCCTAAGTTGGGCGGATATCCGTTCGATTGGCTTGGCGACATTGTCGTCGAATAATAACCAAACCGCCGCAGTCAAAGCCAGAAAGCCAAAACCCATCAGGATTTCGGCAAAGATGAATGAATCAAGCAGATCAGGATCAGCAACGCGTCGATAGCTGATCCACAGCGCCAGAGAGCTGACGGTCAGAGCGCCAAAGGCCAACAGGCAGAAGAACAGGAAAATGCGCAGACGCAGGCTTAACCGGTTCAGCATGTCACACTCCGCAGGTTGCCTCGACGATTGGGTCACTGGCGGTGACGTCGATCCAGTCGGCGTTCAGCAGCCGCCCGTCATCCGCGAATTCTGCCCCATCCGCAAGATTGGCGCGGCTGAACTCTTTGCAGTTGACCACGACCGGCAGTTTTGAGACCGGGGCCCAGCGACCAAAGAAATACAGTTCCACCAACCGTTGTTCGGGAACCTGTTCATTTGTGCGAACGGAACCGGCATCAATGGCGGCAAAGCGGTCTACGAAGGGCACAGCATAGGTCCAGGGGCGATAGAAGGCGCGGCTTTCAACCTCTTGAATGACGGTCATACCTTCGGGAAGGGTATCGCGTGTGTGGTCGTACCAGGAATATTCACTGGTAATCGTCATGCCGATCATGCCGAGACCTGCGGCAACGGGCGTCATCCAGCGGGGCAGGCGGCCACCCGTCACTTTGTTTAGAACCATTACGATGCCGGCAAAGGCAAAGCCTGCAAATATGGTGCCAATCAGTTCCAGAAACATGTGACTCTCCGTATGTCTGGCGTATTCGCCAATCGTTATTGCTGCTTTAGCCCAGCATTCCCTTGCCGTGACCTACTGCCGATTGCATGGTTTTTACCACAACGAACGCATCCCGAAGATGACTTCGCTCAAAATCCGACAGGTCTGAGGGCGGCAGGAAATTGTCCGGCTTTTGACCGCTCTTCACAAGCCTGACCTGATGCTCAAGGCGGGTTTCTGCGATCAGATCATAGGCATCGAGCAAATCCCGCGCGCCCGAGGGACTGAGGATACCGCCTGATGCGGCTGCTTTCAGACGCGCCTGAGTATTGGCTTCGGTCAATTGACCCTGAAGGCTGTAGATCCGCGCAAGATCGACGACGGGGACCACACCGTTATGTTTGAGGTCCAGCGTATTGCGATGTTCACCAGACCGAATGGTCGCAAACCCGCGCAACAGACCCAACGGAGGCGTATGTTTTAGCGAGTTCGAGATCATGTGCGCCACAAAGATCGAGTTTGCGTTGGCCGCTGCCAGTGTCTCGGCCTGCAGATCGTCGAACAGGTGAAAGGCCCCTCCGATAGGGCGCAGGTCGAACATGACTGAGGCCAGCATCTGCGCCTCGGGGTTCGGTTTGGCGATCCACCCGTTGAAGTAGTCGCGCCAAACTCGGACAGGCTGACACCATCGTGGGTTGGTCGCCATCATGTCGCCCGGGCAATAGAAATATCCGCAGGTGTTTAGGCCATCCGAGACGTATTTGGCAAGCTCGGCGAAGTACTTCCTATCGGCATCGGTCACGCTGTTGTCCAGCATCAGGCAATTGTCCTGATCGGATACTCCGGTTTGTTCTTGCCTCCCTTGCGACCCACAGGCCAACCACAGATAGGGAACGGGTGCTGGGCCCAGCTTGTCCTCGGCCAAGGCCAACAACCGGCGGGTTGCCGTGTCTGCAATGTCCGTTATCAGCCGTGTCACGATCTCGTGCCGGTTTCCGGCAGCCACAAGTTGCACCAGAAGCTGCGGGATTTCAGCCGTTACCATCGCCATTTGTTCTGCCGAGTCCGCTTGAGCGATCCGGCGGACAAGCTCTGCCGAATTCACCGCCTGATAATGGGTCAGGTCCGTCTGGGTCACAATTCCAACAAGGCGCCCGCCTTCGCTGATCGGGATATGACCTATCCCGCGTTCCATCATCACGTGCAGAACGTCCGATCCAATGTCAGATGGCGACAGGGTGATTGGGTTCGCTGTCATGATCGCTGACACCGGCGTCTCTGCGGGCATGCCATTGGCTACGTATTTGCCCGAGATGTCGCGCAAGGTGGCGATGCCCAGCAGGTTATCCGTTTCGGTGACGCACAAGGATGAAATGTGCTTGTCACGCATGATCCGGGCGGCTTCTTGAACTGATGTGTCCGGTGGGCAGGTTGCAGGGTTATGCGCCATAAGAACGTCAATCGCGCTGGTGGCCAGGCTTTGCGGGCCGGACCGGTTCGAACGGGTCCGGTTGAAGAATTTCGAAACGACGTCATGCCCATCGATCAACTCGCGCACCAGATCTGGCGGCAGGACCAGCAAAACGGATGGCGTATGCGCGCGCGCCTTGGTTGCGGCTTTCCCGTCTTTCAGTAGCCCACGCTCACCAAACGAATTGCGCAGACCAAGATGAGACACCACGGCGTCATTCTCATCGGTGATTTCAACGTGCCCTTCATAGATCACGAAAACACCGGGCAGGGTGTGCCCAAGTTCGTACACGGGAAAGTCTTCCTCGACCTCCCAAACCTCGACCTGATTGGCGATCTGATCCAGTGTTTCTGCGGGCAAGGCATCATAGGGGTGAACGGATTTCAGGAACCGGGTGATTTCGTCATGAGACAGGGGCATCGTACAGTCCTGTGATTCCGGTTTTGAAAAATCCCGCCCGGTGGAGTGCCGGGCGGGAACAGTCGGTCGAAAGACGCGGCACATGGAAGTTAACCATATGCCGCATCATGCTCACTTGTTCTGAGCTGCGCCAGCGCCACGGGGAATGCGGACGCTTTCGACCAATTCAACGATCTCCGGCGGAGTCTCTTTGGTCATTCCGGCGACGACGTAAGCGACGCCGAAGTTGATCATTGCACCGATGGCGCCGAACGAGGTCGACTTGATCGGACCCAGAAGCGGATCAGCATCAGTGAACGAGTTGGTGCCTGGAATGAACAGCCAGCCCTTGTGCAGGAAGATGTAGACCAGAGTTACGGTCAGACCAGCCAGCATACCTGCGACAGCACCGGTGTTGTTGATGCGGGTCGAGAAGATCCCCATCATCAGCGCCGGGAAGATCGAGGCAGCCGCCAGACCAAACGCCAGGGCCACGGTTTGCGCCGCAAAGCCCGGTGGGTTCAGACCCAGATAGGTTGCGACAACGATGGCCACGGCCATGGCGATACGAGCAGCCAGCAGTTCTCCTTTTTCAGAGATTTGCGGGTTGATCGCACCTTTGACAAGGTCGTGGGATACCGCCGACGAGATCGCCAGCAACAGACCCGCAGCGGTCGACAGAGCAGCCGCAAGACCACCGGCAGCGACCAGACCGATCACCCAACCCGGCAGGTTGGCAATCTCGGGGTTGGCCAGAACCAGGATGTCGCGGTTGAACTTGGTCAGCTCGTTTCCAACCCAGCCTTTTTCTTCGGCAAGTGCCTGCATGTCGGCGTTCTTGTCGTTGTAGTACTGGATTTTGCCGTCGCCGTTCTTGTCTTCCCAGTCCAACAGACCGGTTTTCTGCCACGTCTGCATCCAGTCATAGCGCGGATCATTGTCGATATCCTCGACCGAGACAGCGCCACCTTCGATGCCACCATTGGGCCACATCATGTCGGTGATGTTCAGACGCGCCATTGCGCCAACCGCAGGGGCGGTCAGATACAGCAGAGCGATGAAGACCAGCGTCCAGCCAGCGGACCAGCGGGCGTCAGACACCTTCGGCACGGTGAAGAAGCGCATGATCACGTGGGGCAGACCGGCGGTGCCGATCATCAGCGACAGCGTGAACAGAACCATGTTCAGTGTGTTCGAGTGGTGGGCAGTGTATTCGTTAAAGCCCAGCTCGGTCACGATCGCATCCAGCTTGGTCAGCAGAGGCTCACCGCTTGCGGTGTCGCTGAACAGACCCAGCGCCGGAACCGGCGTACCGGTCAGCTGCAGCGAGATAAAGATCGCCGGGATTGTGTAGGCGGTGATCAGTACGCAGTACTGAGCGACCTGAGTGTAGGTCACGCCTTTCATCCCACCGAACACTGCGTAAGCAAACACGACACAGGCACCGATCAGCAGACCGGAGGTGTTCGATACTTCGAGGAAACGGCCAAAGGCCACGCCCACACCGGTCATCTGACCAATAACATAAGTCACCGAAGCAACGATCAGACAGATCACAGCAACGATACGTGCAGTCTGGCTGTAGAAACGGTCGCCGATAAACTCCGACACGGTGTATTTGCCAAACTTACGCAGATAGGGCGCAAGTAGCAGTGCCAGCAGCACGTAACCGCCGGTCCAACCCATCAGGAAGGTCGAATTGTCATAGCCGGTGAAGGCGATCAGGCCCGCCATCGAGATGAACGAGGCTGCAGACATCCAGTCTGCCGCTGTCGCCATACCGTTGGTGACCGGGTGAATGCCGCGACCGGCGGCGTAGAATTCCGATGTGGAACCCGCGCGGGCCCAAATCGCAATGCCGATGTACAGCGCAAAACTCGCGCCGACAAAGAGCAGGTTAATGGTAAACTGGTCCATTCCGCTTACTCCTCATCCACGCCGTATTCGGCGTCCAGCTTGTTCATGCGCCAGGCGTAGTTGAAGATCAGCACCAAAAAGACCAGGATCGATCCCTGCTGAGCGAACCAAAAGCCCAGATCGGTGCCGCCAACGGCGATGCCAGACAGCAGCGGACGCAGCAGAATGCCGAATCCAAAAGACACCAGCGCCCAGATCACGAGGCTGATGTAGATGAGACGCAGGTTCGCCTGCCAATAGCCTTTGTCGGCCTCGGCAGTCTGCGCGGAGTTTGTTGATTGATCCGCCATTGCGGGTTCCTCCTTCGCTTCTTCCATAGGCGACCCGTTGTCCTAAACCTCCAACGCGCGGGGCCGCTTTTCGATATGCCGAATGCCAGGGTGGCATCGGGCAAGACTCCTCCGGTCCGCCAAGGCGGGTCCCTTGAAGTTTTCCTTTAGGAATTGAGCCCTTGTTCAGGGCGGGCCGTCTTCCCTTAGTTCATCGCATCGCTGACGATCCTTTCCAGATTGCCTGCGATGTCGTCGATATTGCCCATGGCGTTCAGACCTTTCAGAACACCGTGGTCTTGGTAATAGGTAATCAGCGGCGCGGTTTGCGCGTGATAGGCCGCGAGGCGCGAGGCAACGGTTTCGGCGTTGTCATCGGCACGGCGCTTGAACTCGGTGCTGCCGCACTTGTCACACTTGCCTTTAACAACAGGGACCTTGAACGTGTCATGGAACCCTTCGCCACATCCGGCGCAGGTGTAACGGCCCGAGATACGGATCACCATTTCACCATCTTCGACTTCAAGGCTGATGGCGGCGTTGATCTTCTGCCCGGTTTCCGAAAGTAGCCCATCCAACGCCTCGGCCTGAACCGTGGTGCGAGGAAATCCGTCCAGAATGACGCCCTTGGCGCAGTCCGGTTCACCTAGGCGATCACGAAGGATCGCAATGACGATGTCGTCGCTGACCAGATCACCAGCCTCCATCACGGCCTTTGCGGCTTTGCCAGCATCGGTTTCCGCTGCGACAGCGGCGCGCAGCAGGTCGCCGGTGCTGAGCTGAACCAACCCGAACTTATCCTCGAGCATACGGGCCTGTGTTCCCTTCCCGGCACCCGGAGGGCCGAGAAGGATCAGAACAGCGGGTGTGGTGATCGTGGCAGCGTCCATCACATCCTCACTTGTTCGCACGGTTTTCGATCAGGTCTTCGACCACCGACGGATCAGCCAATGTCGAAGTATCGCCCAATGCGCCAAAGTCGTTCTCGGCAATTTTGCGCAGGATACGGCGCATGATCTTGCCGGAACGGGTCTTGGGCAGACCGGGTGCCCACTGGATCACGTCGGGCGACGCAATCGGGCCGATCTCGGTCCGGACCCAGGTGCGCAGCTCTTTCAGCAGCTCATCCGACGGCTCGCGGTCATTCATCAGAGTGACATAGCAATAGATGCCTTGCCCTTTGATCTCATGGGGGTATCCGACCACGGCGGCCTCGGCCACGGCGGCATGCGCTACAAGCGCGCTTTCAACTTCGGCGGTCCCCATACGGTGGCCCGAGACGTTGATCACATCGTCAACGCGACCGGTGATCCAGTAATCACCATCCTCGTCACGACGGCAGCCGTCACCGGTGAAGTAGTAACCTTTGTAGTCCGAGAAATAGGTCTTTTCGAACCGTTCATGATCACCCCAGACGGTGCGCATTTGGCCGGGCCAGCTGTCCTTGATACACAGAACACCTTCGACGCCGTTGCCGTTGATCTCGATGCCTGATTGCGGGTCCAGCACGACCGGCTGAATGCCGAAGAATGGTTTCATCGCAGCGCCCGGCTTCATCGCGTGAGCGCCGGGCAGGGGGGTCATCAGATGACCACCGGTCTCAGTCTGCCACCATGTATCCACGATGGGGCAATTGCCTTTGCCGACTACCTCATTGTACCAGTTCCAGGCTTCGGGGTTGATCGGTTCGCCCACGGTGCCCAGTAGTTTCAGGTCGCTCAGATCATGCTTCTCGACCCACTCGTTGCCTTGCCCCATCAACGCGCGGATCGCGGTTGGTGCGGTATAGAACTGGTTGACCTTGTGCTTGGCGCATACCTCCCAGAACCGGCCCGCGTCGGGGTAGGTAGGGACACCTTCGAACATCAGTGTAGTTGCGCCGTTGGCCAGCGGGCCGTAGACGATATAGCTGTGGCCTGTGACCCAGCCCACGTCAGCAGTGCACCAATACACATCGCCCTCGTGGTAATCGAAGGTGATCTCATGGGTCAGCGATGCGAAAACCAGATAGCCGCCAGTGGTATGTACCACACCCTTGGGTTGTCCGGTCGAGCCGGAGGTGTAGAGGATGAACAGCGGGTCTTCGGCGCTCATCTCAGCAGGGGCGCAGTAGTCATCGGCCTCAAGCGCCATTTCATTGTAATCATAGTCGCGGCCGTCGATCCATGTGGTCTGACCACCAGTGCGCTTGACCACCAGGCATTTCACTGTGTCTTTGCAATGCAGAAGAGCAGCATCCGCATTGGATTTCAGCGCAGTCTTGCGGCCGCCTCGCGGGGCCTCGTCGGCGGTGATGACAACCTTTGCGTCGCAGCCATTGACGCGCGCCGCCAGAGCGTCGGGTGAGAATCCCGCAAAGACGATCGAATGGATCGCGCCAATACGCGCGCAGGCCAGCATGGCATAAGCGGCCTCGGGGATCATCGGCATATAGATCACGACGCGGTCGCCCTTACGCACGCCCAGCGATTCCAGAATGTTTGCCATCCGGCAGGTCCGGCGGTGCAACTCAGCATAGGTGATGTGCTGCGCTTCGTCTTTTGGATCATCCGGCTCCCAGATGATCGCCGTCTGATCGCCGCGGGTTTTCAGGTGACGGTCCAAACAGTTGGCCGAAACGTTCAGCGTGCCGTCTGCGTACCAGTTGATTCCGACCGAGCCGAAATCATAGTTTACATCTTTGACTTGTGTGTAGGGCTTGATCCAGTCGATCCGCTTGCCTTGTTCGTCCCAGAACGCAACGGGATCGTTGATCGAAGCCGCATACATCTCAGTGTATTTTTCAGCGTTAACATGCGTGCGGGCCACGGTTTCGGCGGACGGCGGAAAGGTATTGGCTTCTGCCTGGGCAGCGGTTGTCATTCTGAGGCTCCTCCCTCTGGATCATATTGAATCAGACCGATTTTGCCTGCTGAACTGGCGATGTCGATCTGTTTCCTCCTTATGCGCAATAATACGGAGAGCTGAAAACAAGGAAATAAATTACCGATTTATCACGATTAGTTTGTAAATTATTTTTTTGGCCCGAAGTGGTTTTGTAAAGAAAGAGATCATCGTTGGGAATAGTGGTGTTTTTACATGGCTTTGGCTGTAATGAAAAATTGTGTAGAAATAAACCGCCCGATTACAACTAAATTGCATCTGAGACTCACCTTTCGGTTGTTAGCGCTCAACGGTGCCATTCCTTACTGGCCATGAATGCTGACCGGGGGTTGGCACATTCCGATGTTGGCGCTAGCTTTGACCGCAAGCGCCTCGGTAAGGGGGTGCAGCAAAGGGAGAAATCAGTATGAAAAAGATTTTGAGCGGCTCTGCTGTGGCCGCCTTGTGTGTTGCGTTCGTGTCCGAGGCAGCCGCAACTGAATGGAATGCTTCGGTCTGGGGCAAACGTCGTGCGTTCACCGAGCATGTTGAGAAACTGTCTGAGTTGGTCAGCGAAAAGACAAACGGCGATTTCACCATCAATGTCAGCTATGGCGGCCTGTCCAAGCCGCGCGAAAATCTGGATGGAATCGAAATTGGCGCGTTTGAGATGGCTCAGTTCTGTGCCGGATATCATCGCGACAAAAACCGCGCGATCACCGTTCTGGAACTGCCGTTCCTGGGCGTGAACAATCTGGATGAGGAAGTTGCCGTCAGCCACGCGGTTTACGATCACCCTGCCGTTAAGGATGAGATGGCGCAGTGGAATGCGCGTATCATCATGACCTCGCCCATGCCGCAGTACAACATCGTCGGAACCGGCGACCCGCGTGACGAACTTGCCGAGTTCGAAGGCATGCGTGTCCGCGCCACAGGTGGTCTGGGCAAGGCATTCGAAGCGGTCGGCGGTGTTCCGACCTCGGTTCCTGCAACCGAGGCCTTTAACGCAATGGAGTCCGGTGTCGTTGACACGGTTGCCTTTGCTCAGCACGCGCACCTGTCTTTTGGCACGATCAACGAAGCGGATTGGTGGACGGCCAACCTGAACCCCGGCACTGTGAATTGCCCGGTTGTGGTCAATATCGATGCCTATGAGGCACTGCCAGCTGAGCATCGCGAGGCACTGGACAGTTCGATCGACGAAGCGATTGATCACTATCTGGCCAATTATGGATCGCTGCTGGATCAGTGGGACAGTGTTTTGGACGAAAAGGGCGTCGCAAAGGTACAGATCGATGATGCGGTAATCGCAGAGTTCCGCACCAAAGCTGCCGATCCCATCCGGGCACAGTGGATTGAGGATATGTCCGCTCAGGGTATTCCTGCGCAGGACCTGTATGATCTAGTCCAGTCCACGCTGGAACAGCAACGCAGCGGTAACTAAGCACAAAATCCGGGTGCCCATCGGGGCATCCGGACACCAATAAAAATACAGGGGAACACCGCAATGGCAGGACAGGCCACGGTGCTTGAAGACAACAGCCTCCTGAGTTCTTTGGACCGTAAGTTGTTGAGGTTAGAGCGGTTTCTGGCTCTGATCAGCGGCCTTGCCGTGTTCAGTCTTATGGTTCTGGCGGTGGTCTCGGTCAGCGGACGCAATGCGATTAACGCACCTTTGCCGGGATATGTCGACTGGATCGAACAGGCGATGCCGCTGATTGCATTTCTGGGCATTTCATATGTTCAGCGCGATGGCGGTCATATACGGATGGACATTGTCATCTCACGCCTGCACGGCCGGGCGCTGTGGCTGTTCGAGCTTATTTCGGTTCTTCTGATCCTGGTGCTGATGCTGGCCTTGGTTTGGGGTAGCTGGTCCCATTTTGACCGCTCGTTCGATTTTGGCGCGCCGATGTGGAGCCGAGACAGTTCAATCGATATCGGTATCCCGCTGTGGCCGGCCAAACTGCTGGCACCTGTGGCGTTCTCGGTGCTTTGCCTACGGCTGTTACTTCAGGTTTGGGGATATGGTCGCGCGCTGATCGTAGGGGCCGAAAGCCCCGTAGCCGTTCCACTGATACAGGATGCGGCTGCTCAGGCCGCTGCCGAAGCCGAACAATTCGAAGGGCAGGACTAGCGCATGGACTCGATAGAGATTGGCCTGTGGGTCACGGGTGGCTTGCTGGTTCTGGTTGTGACCGGAATGCGCGTGGCCTTCGCGGCGGCTCTTGCAGGGCTGGTCGGGTTGGTTTGGATTTTCTGGGCCAAGTTTGGATACGATCCTGATCGCTTCGGCAAAGCACTAACCGTCGCGGTCAAGACGGCGGGGCAGGTGCCCCATTCCAAGGTTGCGGCCCATACACTCAGCCTGATCCCCACCTTTATCTTGATCGGTTATCTGGCCTATTACGCAGGGCTGACGCGCGCGTTGTTCGAGGCCGCTAAACGTTGGGTTGCGTGGGTGCCCGGAGGGCTCGCGGTTTCGACTGTGTTCGCCACAGCCGGGTTCGCGGCCGTTTCCGGTGCTTCGGTGGCAACGTCTGCCGTGTTCGCTCGGATTGCTATCCCCGAGATGTTGAAGGTCGGCTACAACAAGCAATTCGCCGCCGGAGTGGTCGCAGCGGGCGGTACACTTGCATCCCTTATCCCGCCATCCGCGATCCTTGTGATCTATGCCATCATCGTGGAACAGGATGTGGGCAAACTGCTGCTTGCCGGGTTTATCCCCGGTGCATTTTCGGCCGTTGTGTACGGTCTGCTTATCGTCGGCATCGCGGTTGTATTCAAAAACGTTGGTCCACCGGTAACAGGTTTCACCTGGAAGCAGCGTTTTGCGTCGCTGCCGGGCGCGTTTCCGATTGTCGCCGTAATCCTGATCATCATTTGCTTTGTCTATAACCCGTTTGGAGAAAAGGCTTGGGGCACTCCAACCGAAGGCGGAGCAATCGGTGCCTTCATCGTCTTCTGTTTCGCCCTTTTCCACGGAATGCGGTGGCCCGAACTGAAGTCGGCGCTGCTGGAAACTGCCAAACTAACCGCGATGATCTTCACGATCATCTGGGGGGTGCTGATCTACGTACGGTTTCTGGGGTTTGCCGATCTTCCGGGCGCGTTTTCGGACTGGATCACTTCGTTGGAAATGTCGCCGATGCTGATTCTGATCTGTATCCTGCTCGCCTATGCGGTCTTGGGCATGTTCATGGACGCCATTGGGATGCTGTTGCTGACGCTGCCAGTGGTTTACCCGGCGGTAATGGCCCTGAACGGGGGTGAGACTGTCAGCGCAGCAGAAAGCGCCTTTGGCATGTCAGGTCCGATGTGTGCGATCTGGTTTGGTATTCTGGTGGTGAAAATGGCCGAGTTTTGCCTGATCACGCCTCCTATTGGCCTAAATTGTTTCGTGGTTGCCGGGGTGCGTCCGGATCTGAGCGTTCAGGACGTGTTCAAGGGCGTAACCCCGTTCTTCATCGCCGATGGCGTGACGATCGCGCTGCTCGTGGCGTTTCCCGGTATCGTACTCTACCTGCCGTCATTGGCCGGATAGAAAAAGCCCCCGGTGGTGAACCGGGGGCCAGTCGACGTGAAGTGCGGGTTCTTCAGCTCGCCCGCATCAGCATTCCATACAGATCCCGCGGATCATCCGGATCTGCCAACATGTCCAAAGGTTCAAAGAAATCAGTGCCTTTGATGGCGGACTGGACGTAGCACAAGGCTGAGAAATCCTCGATCGCGAAGCCAACGCTATCAAAAAGAGTGATCTGTCGGTCGTCGCGCCGGCCCTTGGCCTGACCGGTCATGACCTGCCACAATTCGGTCACTGGGTGATCCTCGGCCAAGGCCTGGATCTCGCCCTCGATGCGTGTTTGTTCGGGATATTCGACAAAGATCTCAGACCGCAGAAGGATGTCTCGGTGCAACTCGGTCTTGCCGGGACAGTCTCCGCCAATGGCGTTGATATGCACGCCCGGTCCAACCATGTTGTCGGTCAGGATCGTGGCATATTTCTTATCCGCTGTGCAGGTGGTGATGATCTGCGCGCCCTCGATGGCGTCCTCGGGTGTTTTGCAAAGCACGACCGTCAGACCGGAATCCTTGAGGTTTGACGCGCATTTTTCGGTGGCCGCATGATCGGTATCGTAAAGGCGCACAGTGTCGATCCCGCACATGGCCTTGAACGCCAGGCATTGGAATTCGGACTGAGCGCCATTCCCAATCATCGCCATAACACGAGATGACTTGGGTGCCAGATAACTGCCGACAAGGGCCGAGGTTGCCGCCGTGCGGAGGGCGGTTAGCATCGTCATCTCGGTCAAAAGCGTAGGGTAGCCGGTATAGACGTCGGCCAGAAGGCCAAAGGCTGTCACGGTCTGCAGGCCCTCGGACGTGTTCTTGGGGTGCCCGTTGACGTATTTAAACCCGTAGGCCTCACCATCCGAGGTTGGCATCAGTTCGATTACGCCATGGGGAGAATGCGCCGGAATGCGAGGGGTCTTGTCAAAGCTCTCCCAGCGTTTGAAGTCGGATTCAATCTGAGCCGCGATCTGAGTGATCATCTTTTCAAGCCCGATATGGTGCACCAACCGCATCATGTTGTCGACGGATACAAAGGGCACAAGCGCCTTGTCAGAAGGTTGCATCATGGTCTCCTATCGGCGGGAAAGGTGGATACCGGCGATCATGCAACGTACTGATCCTCCGGCTGTTTCAATGGTTGGAACCGACAACGGCAGCAGAGTGGCGCTGTCTTCGATAATGTCGGTCTGTTGGGGCGTCAGCGCATCTTTGGCGCGGCTGGAAAGAGCTAGCACGAGCCCATCACGACCACTAAGCTCGATGGTGTTTCCAGCAAAGTTTGCGATCTGGTCATGGGACAGATCGATGACGGTGCGACCGGATTCTTCCAATCGCGCCTGCACGGTCGCGCGGCGTTCGGCGTCGATAATCATGTCGAGGCAGATCAGTGCATAATGTGTGCCGATCCCCATCAGGACATTGGTGTGATAAACGTCTCGGCCTGCGTCGTCCCTAGCTTCGAACGCGATGGGTTCGTAGTTGAAGTTCGTGCAGAACCGCTCCAACAAAACGGGATCAGCGCGGTTTGACTTGACCGTGTAAGCAATGCGGCCGACGTGATCGAGAACCATTGCTCCGGTACCTTCCAGTGCGAGATCGTCCTGTTCCAGCCCCGAATAATCGATCACGTCCTGAACGCGGTATTCCTGTTTCAACAACTCGATAACATCTGTGCGGCGTTCGCGTCGACGCGACGGAACAAACATCGGATAGATTGCTACGTGCCCGCCGGGATGCGTCGAGAACCAGTTGTTGGGAAAGACACTGTCCGGCGTGTTTTGTTGGCCGTGATCATCAAATACATGAACTGTGACGCCTGCATCGCGCAGTTGTTCGACTGCGCGATCATGTTCATCGCGCGCAGCTGCTGAAGTCGCTTCGGCGGATCGGTGTGCCAGTGTCTGAAACGCATTGTCATGGCGAGTCTCTGGGTTCGACACAAACTCATGCGGTCGAACCATGACAACAGCGGAAGGAGATTGAAGGGAATTCATCAGAAACTCCGGGTCGGGCGGTCGAAGATGCGGCGGCCCAACAGGGACGCGGCCAGATCGACCATCAGTTTTGCGGTTCGTCCACGTTCATCCAGGAACGGGTTCAGTTCGACCAAATCCAGCGAGCAGACGAGGCCGCTTTCGTGCAGCAGTTCCATCGCCAGATGGGCTTCGCGTTCGGTCGCGCCGCCAGGAACAGTGGTGCCAACGGCGGGCGCAATTGAAGGGTCCAGAAAGTCGACGTCCAGCGAGACGTGCAGGATACCGTTTGCTGCGCGTACTCGGTCGAGGAACGCGATCAAAGGTGCCTTGATGCCGTGCTCATCAATGCTGCGCATGTCTGCCAGCATGGCCTGATCCTGTTCCAATCGTGCACGTTCAGCCGGATCCACGGAACGCAAACCAATCATGCCTACTCGATCCGTTGGAATCGGTGCAGCCAGCGGAGGGAATGCGTCAAACCCGGGTTGCCCGGTGAAATAGGCAACCGGTGTGCCGTGCAGGTTGCCGCTGCCGGTGCTGTCAGGTGTATGAAAGTCGCTGTGCGCGTCCAGCCAAAGCACGAACAGGGGGCGACCCATCCTGTCTGCATGTGTTGCCATCCCGGCAACTGTGCCCATGGACAAAGCGTGATCGCCGCCCATAAAAATCGGCAGTCCGTTCGGCGCGGTTTCCTGTGCGGCGCGGCTCAGGGCGCTGGTCCAGCCGATGCACTCGGGCAGCGTGACAAGGTGTGGATGCTCCGGTACATCTGACGGATCGGCGTTGACATTTCCGATATCCGACACTTGGTGCCCGAGGTCAGTCAGAGCTTGTTCCAGACCGGCCACCCGGTAGGCGTCCGGGCCCATGCGGCACCCCTGACGACGCTTACCTGCGTCCATTGGTGCGCCAACCAATATTACATTTTGCGTATCCATATGACTATCTAGACCCTCGTGATGGCTTGCGAAAAGACAGCAAAATGTTCAAAATGGCATTCGGATAAACGAAATGAGAAGCAGTCATGGACGATTTGGATAGCAGGCTGCTCAGCGCCTTGCACCGGGATGCACGGGCGTCCCTGTCCGAACTCGCCGAAACGCTGGGTGTTACGCGCACTACGGTTCGCAGCCGCCTGCAGCGCCTCAAACAGTCCGGTGAAATTGTTGGGTTCACGGTACTCACCCGTCAGGACGTGGCGCAAAGCCCGGTGCGCGGCTTGATGATGCTGGAAATCGAAGGCCGCGGAACCGAGCGCACGATGGCCCGAATTGCCGCCATGCGTCAGGTGCGTGCTGTTCACTCCACAAACGGAAGCTGGGATCTGATCGCCGAAATCTGGACCGAAACACTGGCCGAGCTGGACGAGGTGCTGTTCCAGATTCGCCGTATGGAGGGGATCACTAAGTCCGAGACCAACCTGCTGCTGTCCACCCGCAAAGGTCGGTTGTGACCCCCGTAGTGCTTTGAGCCTGAACGAAAATGTGCAAAAGTCGGCTTGCGCGTTTCGATCGTGCAGAGTGTGATCGAGCCTGAGAGCAGGGACAAAGCATGGCAACTCATGAAAATGTCGAAGAACTCTGGGCTGTACGCCTGGCCGAACGGGTTACGGGGTTTCTTGAAAAGCCCCTTGTCCGGATCGCGATACCGATTCTGGTCACGCTTATTGCCCTGACCGTCCTGCACGAGCTGTCTTCGCACGTCAAATGGGCTGATGTAAAAACCGACGTCGCGAATACATCGTGGAAATTGATGTTTTTCGCCCTGTGTTGGACGGCTGTTAGCTTTTTATCTCTCTCACTTTACGATGTGTTTGCCGTGCAAAGTGTGGCGGATGGCGAGGTCCCTTTGCCTGTCGCAGGCATGGCTGGGGCCTGTGGCTACGCCGTGTCGAATTGCCTTGGGTTTTCTTACATTACTGGCACGGCGATCCGGTATCGGATCTATGCGTCCCTGGGTCTTGATCTGGGTCGGGTTGCGGGAGTGATTGCTACATCGTGGATCGCATTTTGGTCAGGTTTCATTCTGCTACTGGGCGGGTTGCTGACCTTTCACCCAGACGGGGTGTCCAAGGTTCTGCCCATAAGTGACACGGTCGAAACCGTGATAGGGCTGTGCCTGCTTGTTGGTTTTGCAGCCTTGTTCATTTGGCTCTCCAAGGGCGGACGCAGGCTGGCCACCGGCGGTTTGGGCTTCAATTTGCCGGGCGGCAAGTTGCCAGGATTGCTGACGCTGGCGGCTGTGGGTGACCTGTTTGGGGCGTCAATGACACTGTACGTGTTGATGCCGGATGATCTGGGGGTCGGGTTTCCGTTCTTCTTCACCGTTTACATTGGCGCGATCGCGGTCGGAATTCTCAGCCATGCTCCGGGCGGGATCGGCGCGTTTGAGGCAACTTTAATCGCCGGGCTAGGGGCCTCGGGTCGGTCTGATGTGATCGCCGCCCTTTTGCTGTACCGGTTGATTTATACCTTCTTGCCGTTCGCCATCGCGACGCTGTCCATCGCGGTGGCTTCGGCCCTGACGAACCGACATCACATCAGCGGAGCCGCCACGTGGGTTTACCGCGTGATCCGTCCGATTGTGCCGATGGTCGCGGCCGGTGTCGCAGCTGTGGCGGGTGTCATTCTGCTGGTGTCCGGGGCGTTGCCTGCAGGCAGCGAGAAGCTTAGCGCATTGCGGGACTTTCTGCCTTTGTCCTTCGTTGAAGCTTCGCATCTTGCCGGAAGCGCTGTCGGAGTTCTACTGATCCTTGTTTCACGCGGCCTGTTCCGCAAGCTGTACCGCGCATGGATAGTGGCCATGCTGCTGATGGTTGCCGGGTTCGTCGCATCGCTGACCAAGGGTCTCGATACGCACGAAGCGATCAGCATGTTGGGCACAATCGCCTTACTGGCCACGTTTCGCGGGGCGTTTTACCGCGTCAGCGGGGCATCGATATTCCGCCTGAACATCCCGTGGCTGGTCAGCGTGGTCGCCTTGCTTTTGGTCGTCTTTTGGGTCGGGCTGTTTTCCTATTCGCATGTCGAATATCAGAACGCTTTGTGGTGGGAGTTCGCGTGGAACGGTGACGCCTCACGCTTTTTGCGATCCAGTCTTGTGGTGGCGGTTATTCTTGGCGTCGTGGCCGTGAATTCTTTGTTCGGGCGCGAGGTTCCGGAACCGGTCCGGACGGAGATTCCCGAGGTTGTTGAACGTCTGGTCATGGAAAGCGAAGACACCGAGTCGCAGATTTCACTGACCGGCGACAAGCAATTCCTGATTTCACCGGACGATGACGCATTTCTGGCCTATGCCGACACAGGCAATGCACTGATCACCAAGGGGGAGCCGGTTGGGGATGAAACAGCCGGAAAGCAACTGATCTGGCAATTGCGCGAAATGGCGGACCGTGAGGGCAAGTTGTGCGCTTTCTACAGCGTATCAACTAAGTACCTGCCGACGTTTCTGGATCTGGGCCTGTCTATTCTGAAGATCGGAGAGGTCGCGCGCGTGCCGTTGAAAGATTTCTCGCTGGACGGCAAATCTCGCAAGCGGTTCCGTCAGGCCAAGAACCGGGCCGAACGCGAAGGTTACGTATTCGAGATCATACCGAAGGACAAAGTGGGTCCTGTGTTGCCCGAATTGCGCAAGATTTCAGACGATTGGCTGGAGCATAAGGCTGGTGAGGAGAAGGGGTTCGCCTTGGGCGGGTTTGACGATGAATACCTGTCCTATTTCGATTTCGCGGTGCTGAAGAAGGCAGATACGGGAAAGATCGTCGCCTTCGCCAACCTCTTCCAAGGCGGGAACAAGTCCGAATTGTCGTTGGACCTGATGCGGTATGAGCCGGACGGGTCGAACTTTATCATGGACGCCTTGTTTGCCGAGATGATGACCTGGGGGGCAGAGCAGGGGTTCCATTGGTTCTCGCTAGGAGCGGCACCGTTTTCGGGAATTGAGAACCGGCAACTGGCGTCTTTCTGGAACCGCGTCGGAGGGTTCGTTTATGAGCACGGCGAGCAGTTCTATCACTTCGAAGGGCTGCGATCCTTCAAGCAGAAGTTCGATCCGGAATGGAGCCCGAATTACCTCGCCAGCCCCGGTGGATTGGCAGCGCCGCGTATTCTGTACGAGGTGAACATCCTGATTTCAGGCGGTTTGCGCGGGCTGACGAAGTAACTATCACTCAGTTCAGACTGGCGCGGGTCGGGGTTTTCTCCAGAAGATCGCCCCAATCCGTGCGATATGCCATTTCGGCCAGAACGGTTTCTGGTAGGAATTCTTGGTTCTGCCGGATCTGCCAGCCGCCACCCAATCCCTTGTAAACCGCAACCAGATTGCTGGAAACCTGCTGGCGGGCCTGAATCAAATTGGCCTGAGATCGCAGCAGCGCTGTTTGCGTGTTCAGGATACGCGAATAGCTGGCGATACCGTCCCGATACTGGTCGATGGCGATATCAGCCGCTTTGCGCGAAGCCGCGACGCTTTTTTCATAAAAGCCAACTTGCTTGCGTGACTGGGCATAAGCCACCATCGCGCTTTCAACCTCGGAATAGGCGGTCAGGACAGTGTTCTGGTAATTGGCGATCAACGCCTGATAGGCCGCATCCTGCGCGCGGACGTTGTTTTTGATCCGGCCATAGTTGAGCACGTTCCAGACTACTCCGGCATTCGCGAGCCCGGTGTTGCTGCCCGCTGAAAACAGATCCTGCCCGCCCGAGGCCTGCAGGCCAATTGCACCTGACAGGATAAATTGCGGATAAAGGTCGGCCAAAGCGATCCCGACCTGCGCCGATTGCGTGGCCGCTGCCAGCTCGGCTGCGCGAACGTCTGGGCGGCGGCGCAGCAATTCGGCCGGGACACCGACAGACACATTCGTACGCGCAGAGGGGATCCGCCCGGAATTGCCTTGTAGGCTGGTCATGCGGGACGGTGTGGTTCCCAGCAGCACGGCCAGAGCATTTTTGGCCTGTTGAAGATCACTTTCAATCTCTGGCACCAAGGCCTTGGTATTGTTCAACAGGGCCGTGGATTCCTGCACGTCCAGCTCGGTTGTTACGCCATTGTCAAACCGCAGTTGGGTCAGATCAGCAGATTCCTGTTGCAACTGGATGTTGTCGCGCGCCACGGCCAGCGACTCCTGCAAGGCACGAATGTTGACATAAAGCGCCGCGACATCGCCGGTCAGCGTGACGAGCGCGTCGTCATAATTGGCCACTTGCAGCGCCAGATTGGATCGCGCGGCCTGAACGCCACGACGTTGCTGGCCCCACACGTCCAGCTCCCATTGGGCATCAAAGCCGACTTGCGAGGTCGAAAACTCGGTGTCCAACGGAATGATCCGGCGGATATCGGAAATCGGTCCGAGGTTGTCGCTGACCTGACGGCGTTCGATGGATGCGCCGATGGCCTGTGATTGCGGATACAGCTCGCCAAACGCAATGCCCAACTGCGCGCGTGCCTGCAGAACGCGCGCACCGGCAACCTGCAGATCAAGGTTCTGGGCATAGGCTTCGGCTATCAGTTTGTTGAGAGTGGGGTCATTGAAGGTCTGCCACCATTTCACCACCGGAGCGCTGCGCGAGGTCAGACCGCTTTGACCAGTGCTTGGGCTATTGAC
Source organism: Ruegeria sp. YTSC230 (assembly GCF_059609665.1). Lineage (NCBI taxonomy): Bacteria > Pseudomonadati > Pseudomonadota > Alphaproteobacteria > Rhodobacterales > Roseobacteraceae > Ruegeria > Ruegeria sp. YTSC230. The sequence goes on from NZ_JBXWMC010000001.1 coordinate 412,736, forward strand.
CTCGATCCATTGCTTCACGACCGGAGAGCTTGGGCGCACGAAGTCCGGGCCAACTGGCGCACAACCGACCAGAAGGGCGGCGCATAGGGCTGTACCCATCAGTCGGCGGTATAATCTGGCCCGGGTCATCATATGCGTCCTTAGATATCCAGTGGTCGAATGAAGTTGGCGAAGGAATAGAGGCGAATGTTGATCCGCCGCAGAAACTCAAAGCTTTTGCCTTGGCCGGTATAAATCGCCACAGCCGCGTGACCACCGGCAGGGAAGGTGTGCCCGTCCGGGATATCGACCGAGATTTGCACGGCAATGCGTCCGGGAAGTTTTGGCAGTTCAAACCCCGGCAATCGGCCAGACGGCAAGTACTGACCTTGTCGGGTTGCCCACCAGATTGCCTCGACCTTACCGGTCAGGATTTCACCCGGATACAGATCAAGAGCAACTTCAACGGGTTGGCCAACCTCGACAAATTTCAGGTTCTGCTGTCGGTAGGTCGCAAGAATATAGGGGTTATCCTTGGTGACAAAACTGGCAATAGCGCCCAGACGGATATCGCCGACGACCAGACCGGGACGCGCCTGTTGAGACACGATCATCCCGTCTTCGGGGGCGTAGATTGTTGTGTTGTCCAGAAAATACTGGGCCTTGTCCAATTGCGCCTGCGCCTGAAGGATGCCGGTGTTCACGCCGTCAATCTGGGAATCTAGCGCAAGCTGAGCCTTTTCCAGATTTGCCGTGGCCTCTTTGACCTGAGCCTGATCCTCAGTCACCTGTTCGTTCCAGCGATCTAGCTCGTCCTGCCGCGCACCACCTGCGGGTACGAGGTTTTCGTATCGGGCTTGCTGCGTCTGTGCGTAGGCAAGTTGAGCGTTGGCACGCTCAATGGCTTCCCCTGCGGCAATGACGTCCTGTTCAAGGATCTTGGCGTTCTGCTCGGCCGCGACCAGTTGTGCCGTGGCTTCCTCAACCTCCAGCGCAAACACGGTGTCATCAAACCGGTACAACGGATCACCCTTCTTGACCTCAGCATTGGGTTCAACCAGCACCTCGGTCAGGATGGTTGGTTCCGTCAGACGGGGCACGATCTGGATCGTTGAGCGGACCACGTGGCTGTCGATGGAGAACGGCTGAAAAAACCGAAGAGCGACAAGAAAGATCAATAGCAGGTGCGCACCGACCCAGAAGGATACGATGCCCCACATGATGTTGAACTTCAGCCACTGGAACTTGAAGAAGATAAGCCAGACAAAAATGATGTAGAAAAGCGTAATGCCGAGGGCGACAAACATATTTTGTAGTTTCCTTTGGCGTTAGCTCTTTTGCGTCTCTTCCGGATCCAGCGGGTCGCGGTATTCTTCCGTCAACTCACCACCCAAGCGCTTGATTTCTTTGCGAACCGCCTCACGCTCATCATCGGGCATGCGGCGGATATCGACCACCGTTCCATCGTGGAACGCCCAAATGAATGCATGGACCCAAGGCACGATGGCGAGAAACCCCATCCAGCCCATGATCTTTATAGCCTCGGCATGGGGGTGATTGCGTTTGATCGCGATGCGGCCCGGTAGTCCCATCACGAATAGAAACAGCGCCATGACGGCGGCCAGTAGCAAAATCAACGCAACAAATGTCAGGTAGTCGTAATAGCCCAGTGGCTGCCCAAGTAACCCCATGTTTGTGCCTCTGTTCGGGAAGGTTATCCCATCCTCAGTTGTTGGAGCCCAGTTCGTCAATCACTTTGTAGCTGGTTGGCGGGTCAGCGCAAATGCCGGGACCACATTCAAGCAGCGTAGAACCGGCATTCAGAACAGCCAGACCAAGCATGATGAAGAAGGCAGTTTTGGCCAAGGTGCTTCCACCGAAACGAGGCTGATCCGATGTGTCGTCAGCGTATTGGCGATCAAACAGCAGCATAACCGCGGTGCCCAACAGGATCAGGAAAAAGCAAATGGCGGCCCAAGTGTAGTAGTGCAACCCCAACACGGGCGAGCCGTAGTGACCCGTGCCGGGAACGATATGCAGAAGGATCTGGCGCACCGATACGCTGCCGCCATAAAGCGCTGCGATTAACATCAACGCATAGTGCTGCGGCCGCGCGCCGTATAGCAGGTTCAACCCCAGCCCGACGCCCACGGCGACAAAGCCAACGCGCTGCAGCAGGCAAAGCGGGCAGGGCAGTTCGTATAGCGTCAGTTGGTAAACAAAGGCCAAAAGCAGCACTAGACTGACGGCCAGCATGCCTATGGCGTTAAGGGTTCGGGACAGTTCTGGTGTCATCATCGCCCCCTACAACTGGATTGTCAGTTGGCTGGTGGCGTGGAATTTCAGCCAGTACACACTCAACGCCAGCGTGAAGAAAAACAGCGCATTGGCTGCCGTTGTTTGTCGAAAATAATTCAGCCCCATGGTGGCTGTAAGTAACGCAAATAAAAGCGCTATCATGGCCCGGTTCTCCCCTTCCGTGCAACGAACGCAATGCGGCGATACTGTCAGGCGCAGGGAGGTCTGGCAAGAAGACTCTTGCCAAGTTCACCTTTTAGGAGAACTACTTAGGGGGTTATTGGCACACGCGCAGATCGGTCTTCCACGCCTGACACCTCTTGTTTAGGCGGTCCGTCAGAGGCCGGTCGGTGTAGAACGTGTCGATCTCAGCCAATGAGGTGATACGCGCGGGGGCTGCACGCTGAAACTTTGAATGATCGGCAACAAGAAAGGTGCGCCGTGTCTGGGCCAGGATCGTCTGGCTGACCTGGACCTCTTGAAAGTCGAAATCCAGTAGGTCGCCATCTTCATCAAGTGCTGAGCAGCCGATGACCGCATAGTCGAACTTGAAGTGCCGGATGGTCGCGACTGTCAGATTACCCACCAAACCGCCATCCGATCTGCGCAGGACACCACCCGCGACGACGATTTCGCAATCGGTGTTCTCGGCCAGAATATTGGCGACATTCATGTTGTTGGTGACGACCATCAGGTTCTTGTGGTTCACCAATTGGCGCGCAACCGCCTCGGTCGAAGTGCCGATGTTCATGAAAACCGACGCGCCGTCCGGGATGTCTCGGGCGCAGGCCGAGGCAATACGCGCTTTGGCCTCATCGTTCAGGGCGCGGCGATCCTCATAGCCAATATTGGAAACGCCCGAGCGAATGACGGCCCCGCCATGAACCCGGTCCAGTTTCCCCAGATCCGCCAGCTCAGACAGATCGCGGCGAATGGTCTGAACCGTGACCCCGAACTGAGCGGCCAAGTCATCCACCATCACACGGCCATCCTGTCTGGCGATGTTCAGGATGTCTGACTGGCGAAAGGAAAGGGACATGGTCGGCTCCGAAACGGTGTGGGTTCGTTTTTGTTCTAATTTCGAAGGGTTTCCCAGAGATATATTTAACCACACTTTTGAAACACTTCGATTTGTGGTGATAAAACGAAAAAAACCGAAAGTAAACATTGACGAAACGCGCGTTCATCGGGTTAATGAGCCCGGTTTTTCCAACAAAGAGAATCATCCGGACATGGAACGGCACACGGACAGGGTCACGGACCTTTTCATCATTGGTGGTGGGATTAACGGGTGCGGAATAGCGCGCGATGCGGCCGGGCGCGGATTGTCCGTGACATTGGCCGAGATGAACGATCTTGCTTCGGCGACGTCATCGGCCTCGACCAAGCTGTTTCATGGCGGCTTGCGGTATCTGGAGTATTTCGAATTCCGTCTGGTGCGCGAGGCGTTGATTGAGCGTGAAACACTACTGCGGGCGATGCCGCATATCAGCTGGCCGATGCGGTTTGTATTGCCGTATCACAAGGATATGCGGTTTGATTCTGAAACGCCGACCTCGCGACTTCTCAGCACAGTAATGCCTTGGATGAAGGGACGGCGCCCGGCGTGGCTGATCCGTCTGGGCCTGTTTATGTATGACCATCTGGGGGGGCGCAAAATCCTGCCGGGGACAAGCTCACTGGATTTGCAAAGCGCGCCGGAAGGCGGGCCGTTGCAGAACAAGTTTCACACAGCCTACGAATATTCCGACTGCTGGATTGAGGATTCACGGCTGGTTGTGCTGAATGCCCGCGATGCCGAGGCACGCGGGGCGAATATCCTGGTGCGGACCGAAGTTCTGGCGGCCAAACGCGTCGATGATCTGTGGAAAATCACCATCCGCGATAAGCAGAGCGGCGAAACGCGTGTGGTGCATGCCAAAATGCTGATCAACGCAGGTGGACCTTGGGTTGGGGACATCATCCAGAGCAAGATCCACGTTGACTCTCGCGAAGGCGTGCGCCTTGTACGCGGCAGCCATATTGTGACGCCCAAGCTTTATGATCACGACAAATGCTATTTCTTTCAGGGTGAAGACGGGCGCATCATTTTCTCCATTCCGTATGAGCGCGATTTTACGCTGATCGGCACAACGGACCAGGATCATCCAGACCCGGCAGAGCTCCCGATCTGTACGGAGACCGAGCAGGACTATCTGTGCGCGTTTGCCTCGAAGTACTTCCAAAAACCGGTTACGCGCGATGACATCGTGTGGACCTATTCTGGTGTGCGTCCGTTGTATGACGACGGGGCCAGCAGCGCCACTGCGGCGACGCGGGATTATACGCTGAAAGTTGACGCGCAGGGTGGGGCGCCAGTGCTGAATGTCTTTGGTGGCAAGATCACCACCTATCGGCGCCTCGCCGAGAGTGCGATGGACAAAGTGTCCGAGCATTTCCCCGATCTTCCCGGCCCTTGGACTGCGGGCGTTTCGCTTCCGGGCGGCGATTTTCCAGTTGGTGGCGTACCGGATTTGGTCGAGGCACTGTTGGCCGACTACCCGTTTCTGGACCGTGTCTGGGCGCAACGTCTGGTTCGCGCTTATGGCACTGAGGTCAAGACAATTTTGGGCGACGCCAAGTCCGTATCGGATCTGGGCGATGACTTCGGTGCAACGCTAACCGCGCGGGAACTGGCGTGGCTGATGGATAAGGAATATGCGTGCACGGCCGAAGATGTTGTCTGGCGCAGAAACAAGATGGGTCTGCGGTTAAGTGCCGAGCAGATCACTGGTATTCAAGGCTGGATGGATAGCAAAACCAAACCCGTCGCAGTGAACGCCTGACCAAAAAGGTAAAAAGCCCCGCCAGTTTGGCGGGGCTGTTGTTTTGGATCACGCGGCCTCTTCTGATGGGCCCGGATCATCTTTGGTTCCCTTGATCCATTCCCGCATCCCCTGCAGCAGGGCGTATAGGACCGGCACTAGGATCACGCCGACCAGAGTAGCTGCCAGCATCCCGCCGAACACGGCGACACCGATGGCTTTCTGGCTGGCGGCACCCGCGCCGCTGGCCGCCAGAAGCGGCACAACTCCCAGCAGGAAGGACAGGGCGGTCATCATCACCGCGCGGAAACGCTGAAAGGCGGCCTCGGCTGCGGCGTCTTTGACCGACAATCCCTTGGCGCGTTGTTCCATCGCGAATTCAACGATCAGAATACCGTTCTTCGAGGCCAACCCCACAAGCATGATCATCCCGATCTGCGTATAGAGGTTGATGTCGCTGCCCACGATAGCCACGGCCGCCACCGCCCCGAACAAGGCGACGATCACCGATAACAGGATCGACACGGGCAAGGTCCAACTCTCGTATTGCCCTACAAGGAAGAGGTATCCGAACAGGATCGCCAGACCGAGGATGATCACTACCAGACCACCGGTCGCCAATTGCTGCTGCGCGGTCCCGGTCCATTCAAAGGCATAGCCCGGGGGCAGGGCAGTCGTGGACTCCTCGGTCATGACATTGATCGCGTCACCAGTGGATAACCCAGGCGCCGGAACCGCCGTTACTGTCGCCGAACGGAACAGGTTGTGACGTTTCAGCAGGACCGGACCCAGTACGTTTTCGACATCAATGAGCGTACCCAGAGGCACCATCTCACCCTTTGTCGAGCGCACATACAGGTTCGAGATATCGTCGACATTATCACGATATGAACCGTCGGCCTGGATCATCACGCGATACACGCGCCCGAACAGGTTGAAGTCGTTCACATAGTATGACCCCAACTGCGCCTGCATCGTCTGGAACACCTCAGCCACCGAGACTTGCAGCGTCTTGGCCTTTTCTCGATCCAGATCCACGAACAACTGAGGAACGTTGGCCCGGAATGTGGTGTAGGCCTGCCCGATTTCCGGTCGTTGGTTGGCCGAATAGACGAAAGAGCCGACTGCAGACGCCAAGTCCTGAGGCGTGCCGCCTCCGGTCTGCTGCACCTCCATCTCCACACCTGCCGAGTTGCCCAGACCCTGAATGGGGGGTGGGTTGAACGCGATTATCGATGCGGCAGTTTCACCATAGGCAATCGCCAGAACTTTCTGCAGGATTGCATCAGCGCTCAGGTCATCCTCTTTCCGTTCATCCCAGTTGTCGAGGTTCACAAAAATCGCGGCACCGTTTGTTGTCGTACCGTTCAGGATCGAGAACCCGTTGATCAGAACTGTGCTGGCGACGCCGGGGATCTGTTGGATCTGTGTGTCGACACGTGCAGTGACCGTTTCGGTCCGTTCCAACGTTGCGGCGTCTGGCAGTTGCACATCCACGAACAGATATCCGTTGTCTTCCAGCGGAAGGAAACCACTCGAAGTGTTGGACATGATCGTGCCTGTACCCATGGCCAGCGCAACGATGATGCCCAAACCGATGATCGGCAGGATCAGCAATTTGCGTACGATGGCGACATAGCCACTGCGAACGCTACCGATGAAGTTTTCAAACACCGCCAACAACCCTTTTGGCGGGCCGGACCGTGCCTTCAACACCAGACCGCACAACGCAGGAGACAGTGTCAACGCGTTGATTGACGAGATCACCACAGCGGTCGAGATTGTCACAGCAAACTGCGAATAAAGCCGTCCCGAGATGCCGGGCATAAAGGTGACTGGTACGAACACCGCCAACAGAACCAACGTGGTTGCAATCACCGGACCGGTGATCTGCCCCATCGCCTTGCGCGTTGCCTCAGCCGGTGGAAGCCCTTCGTCGGCGATGATCCGTTCGACGTTTTCGACCACAACGATCGCGTCATCCACAACGATCCCGATGGCCAGCACCAGCGCGAACAAAGAGATCGTGTTCAGCGACATACCGAAAAGCAGCAAGAACGCGAATGTCCCGATCAACGACACGGGGATCGCAACCGCCGGAATGATCGTCGCGCGCCAGCTTCCAAGGAAGACAAACACCACCGAGATCACAAGGATGAAGGTCAGGATCAGGGTCGAGACCACGTCATTCAGCGACTGTTTGACAAAGTCTGTGGTGTTGAAAGGTACGGCGTATTCTACATCCGTCGGGAAGGTTCGGGACAATCGCTCAAGCTCGGCCTCGACACGGTCCGACACGGCCAGCGCATTCGCGCCAGGGGCCTGATAAATGCCGATTACCGTGGCCGGGACACTGTCGAAATAGCCCGAAGCCGCATAATATTCTGCACCCAGCTCGACCCGCGCGATGTCCTTGACCCGTACGATTGAACCGGCATCCCCGGTTCGGATGACAATGTCGCCGAACTCTGCGGCCGAGGTCAGGCGGCCCTTGGTTTTGATCGTGTATTGAAAGGTCTGCCCTTCCGGGACCGGAGGAGCGCCGATGGAACCGGCCGAAACTTCGACGTTTTGTTCCTGAATTGCATTGATCACGTCACCGGGTGTGATGGACAAAGCAGCCATCTGATCCGGGTCCATCCAGATCCGCATGGCGTATTCCAGATTGGTTAGAACGTCGGCTTTACCCACACCCTGAACACGCGCCAGCGCGTCTTTCAGGTTGATCGAAGCATAGTTGGACAGAAAGACACTGTCATAAGTCTCATTCGGCGAGGTCAGCGTCACCAGCAACAGCATGTTGGTGGATGCTTTTTGAGTAACCACGCCAGATGAGGTCACTTCGGCAGGCAGGGACGACATGGCCTGAGCCACGCGGTTCTGCACGTTGACTGAGGCGATGTCCGGGTCGGTGCCCACTTCGAATGTGACGTTGAGCGAATAGGATCCGTTATCTGCCGAGGTCGACGTCATGTAGATCATGTCGTCCACACCGTTGACCTGCGCCTCGATCGGTGCGGCGACGGTGTTTTCCACGGTTTCGGCGTTGGCGCCGGTATAGGTGGTCGTCACGCTGACCACCGGTGGCGTAATGTCCGGGAACTGAGCGACCGGCAGAACCAAATAGCCGATGCCGCCCATGATCGTAAGGACAAGCGAAATAACTAGGGCCAGCTTGGGCCGGCTAATGAACAGGGCTGAGAACATCCGTTATTCTCCCGGTTGTTCAGAGGCGACGACGGCATCTACCGCAACGCCCGGGCGGACCCGCTGCAGGCCCTCAACGATCACGCTTTCACCTTCGCGCAGACCATCCGTCACAATAATCGCCGTCCCAACCACGTCGCCCGTCGTGATATAGCGCTGTTCCACCATTTGCTTGTCATTCACCACCAGCACGAACTCACCGCGCTGATCGCGTTGCAATGCGGCCTGAGGGACCAGCACCTGAAGGGTCGGTTCCAATGCCTCGATTTGAACACTCAGGAATTGGCCGTCGATGATAAACCGATCGGTGTTAGGGAACTCAGCGCGGACGGTGATCGCACCCGTCAGAGGGTCGATGCGGTTGTCCACAAAAACAATCTCACCTGTTTCGTCGAGCTTGGTTCCGTTGGGCAGGGTCAGGTGTACATTCGGGCTTTTGTTGCTTTCAGCAAGTGAAGCTGCGCTCTCTCCAACCTGTTCGAGGACCGAGGTAAATTGTTTTTCGTTTAAAGAGAAATTTACATAAATCGGAGCTTCGCTTACCAGGTTGACGAGCGGAGGATTTGTCGGCCCTACAACGTCGCCTACGCTGGTTTCCACACGTCCAATCCGCCCGTCAAACGGCGCGTGGATCTCGGTGTAACTCAGGTCCAACTCGGCTTGTTGGATGGCAGCGTGAGCGGCCTTGACCTCGGCCTCGGCGACCAGTTCATTGGCGCGGGCGATGTCACGCTCGGACTCCGGGGTGGCATCGCGTTTGTACAGCTCTTCCTTTCGGGCCAGATCGACCTTGGCAAGCTCCAGATTGGCCTCCGCCCGGTCCAGATCGGCTTTCCGGGCCTCCAGGGTCGCCTCATAAAGATCGGGTTCGATGGTGAACAACAGGTCGTCTTTTTTGATAAGCGCACCGTCTTCCACATCCTGAGTTTCAAGAAAGCCGTTCACGCGGGCAACAATATCCACCTTGTTAATGGCCTCGGCTCGCCCGATGAACACGGCCTCATCGGTAATTTCTTCGGTATAGGCCGCTGCAATAGACACTTTCGGCGGCGGCGCGTCGCTTTGATCCTGGGCCAGCGCCGTGAACGAGACGCCCAAACTAGTCAGGGCCGCGATGGCTAAGACCGGACCTCTGTGTCGGAAGAAAGAATTCTTTAATGCAAGGGACATGGCGGGCGCCTCATTAGACCTAAGGATATTGCGCCGGGGCGGCTCTGTTGCCTCGACGAGTCGTGCTGATTTCTTGGCAGGATGGCCGTTTTGGAACTTTATCTCAAGCTTCTTGAATGCGTAAGCCGGGTGGTGCGCTCGGAAATTATTCCGGTTTCAAGCGGACTTACGCCAAGATCCTATGGAGTTTTGGCACCCAAACCCGGTTTTTGCCCCATTTCAAATGAAAACGGAGGCCAAATGGCCTCCGTAACTATGGTGTTGTGATCCAAAATATCAGTCGCGCTGTCCAGCGAATCTGGATTGCCAGTCTTCGCGCTGTTCGTCCGTGATCTTGGCGAACAGAACGTCCGGCACCGTGAACGCGTGACCGGCGGGCAGGGCGTCCAGCGCGGCAGCAACATCGTCAGGCCAGCTGGTGTCCAAAGTGTTCATTGCGCTCAGCATCTTGGCCGAGGCTTCAGGGATGAACGGTGCGCTGAGTACGGCGTAGAGGCGGATCAGATTCAGGCCCAGACGCACCTGAGCGGCGGCCTGTTCAGGGTCTTCCTTGAAGGTCGACCACGGGGCGGCAGCCTGCAGGTATTCGTTGCCCGCAACCCAGATCGCTCGCAATTCCTGCGCGGATTTGCGAACCTCCATCGCCTCCATATGCGCTTCATACGCGCGGACTCGTTTGGACAGCTCATCAATCAGCGCTTGCTCGCGGTCGCCATAAGCGCCACCTTCAGGAACTGCCTCACCAAACTTAGAGCGGCAAAACTTTGTAATGCGGCTGGCAAAGTTACCCAGAACATCCGCGAGGTCCTTGTTCACCGACTGCTGGAAGTTCTCCCACGTGAATTCGCTGTCGCTGCTTTCGGGCGCATGGCTCAGCAACCACCAGCGCCAGTAATCGGCCGGCAGGATTTCCAGCGCCTGATCCATGAACACACCACGGCCCTGACTGGTCGAGAACTGACCACCATCGTAGTTCAGGTAGTTGAACGACTTGATGTAGTCGACAAGCTTCCAACGTTCGGATGACCCAGATTCTTCGTTGTATGTGTTGGTGCCCAAAATCGTCGCCGGGAAGGAAAGGGTGTGGAAGGGCACGTTGTCCTTGCCCATGAACTGGACATAACGAACATCATCCGCACCTTTGTCGGTGCGCCACCAGCGCTCCCAGTCGGCCTCGGTCCTGCCGTTGGCATTCGCCCATTCTTTCGCGCAGGCGATGTATTCGATCGGCGCGTCGAACCAGACATAAAAGACCTTGCCTTCCATCCCCGGCCAGTCCTGATCGCCTTTTTTGACAGGTACACCCCAGTCCAGATCGCGGGTGATGCCGCGATCCTGAAGACCGTCGCCGTCATGCAGCCATTTCTTAGCAATCGAGGTTGTCAGGATTGGCCAATCGTTCTTGCTGTCGATCCATGCATCCAATTGGTCCTTCATCGCTGATTGACGCAGGTACAGGTGTTTGGTCTCGCGCACCTCCAGATCAGTTGAACCGGAAATGGCCGAGCGCGGCTCGATCAAATCGGTCGGATCCAACTGTTTGGTGCAATTTTCACACTGGTCGCCTCGCGCGCGCTCATAACCGCAGTTGGGGCAGGTACCTTCAATGTAGCGGTCAGGAAGAAAGCGGCCATCGGCGTTGGAATAGACCTGTTTTTCGCTGACTTCGCGGATCAGCCCTGCATCGTCCAGCTTCCCGGCAAAATGCTGGGTCAGCGTCTTGTTCTGCTCACTGGACGAACGGCCAAAATGATCAAAGCTCATACCAAAACGCTTGGCGATGTCGGCCTGAACCTCGTACATATCTGCGCAATATTCAGCCACTGGCTTGCCCGCTTTCGCTGCGGCCAGCTCGGCAGGTGTGCCGTGTTCGTCCGTGGCGCAAAGGAACATGACCTCGTTCCCCCGGCCACGCAGGTAGCGTGCATACAGATCAGCCGGCAATTGCGAGCCGATCAGGTTACCGAGGTGCTTGATCCCGTTGATGTAAGGGATCGCTGAGGTGATGAGAATCCGAGCCATGTTCCGTTTCCGCGTAACTGTCTGCGCGCCCGTCTACATTATGTAACCGGCCAGCAAAACCCCGGCTTTGGTTCGGACGTCATTTTCGGCACGGGTCGCCGGGAAAATCGGCCTGGCTTGCTGCCTAGGATTGCGCCGCCTTCACCGCATGCAATACCTCAGAGTTGTAAATTAGAATCACAAACTCTTGAATTTCCGCAATGACTTCCCATCTATCATGTATACCACAGTATACAATAACGAGGGCAAACAACTGATGTTCGACTTTCTGCTTGAGGGTGCATTTGTACCCTTCACTTTGGCGCTTGCGCTTCTGTTCGGCCTGCTTGTGCTGGAACTGATCGCATTGGTCCTGGGTGGAAGCCTTATGGCGGGCGAGGGCGATGTCGATCTGGATGTTGTGGATGCCCCCGATCTGGATGTTGGTGATTTCGGTCTGGAAATTGATGCCGACATGGATCTGGGCGATTTCGAATTGGCCGAGATCGAGGCAGACGCGCCGGGCGCGGTCTCTGCGGGACCTTTGGCGTGGTTGGGGATCGGCAAAGTGCCGTTCATGATCTGGTTGGTGGTTCTGCTGGCAGGCTTCGGCTTGTCCGGTATGGGCCTGCAACTGACGCTGCGCGACCTGCTGGGCTTTGACCTTCCACCTTGGATGGCTGCGATTCCCGCCGGTGCCTTTGGCCTGTGGTTTGCACGTGGCTTTGGCGGCATCTTTGCTCGTCTGCTGCCCAAGACCGAGACCGAGGCGATGTCGGAGCGCCTGCTTGCCCGTCGCCGTGGCGTGATCACCCAAGGCACCGCTTCGCGCGGACGCCCCGCCGAGGTGCGCGTCATGGATCGGTTTGGCAATACCCACTACCTGCGCGCCGAGCCGTTGCAGGACAAAGACACGCTTGAGCAGGGCACCGATGTGCTTGTGCTGCGCGACCGACGGCGCGACCGGTTCGTTCTGGTCGGCATGTCTGAATAACCAAAATTTCTAACCCCATCACGGAGGATTTTGCATGGAACTTGAATTCCTAGCCGTCACAGTTGTGACCATTCTGGCAGTAGTTTTGTTTATCGGCCTTGTGCTTGGCCGTCTTTACCGCCGCGCGACCCGAGAGATCAGCCTGGTGAAAACCGGTGCTGGCGGTAAGAAAGTCATCATGGATGGTGGCGTCATCGTCGTGCCGTTGCTGCACGAAGTCAGCCCCGTCAACATGAAAACCCTGCGCCTTGAGGTTCAGCGCAGCGGTGAGGCCGCTCTGATCACCAAGGACCGGATGCGCGTGGACGTGGGCGTCGAGTTCTACGTTTCGGTCATGGCGACAGAAGAGGGCATCGCACGTGCTGCGCAAACCCTTGGCGACCGTACATTCGACGTCGAACAGCTACGGGAAATGATCGAAGGCAAGTTGATCGACGGTCTGCGCGCTGTTGCGGCCCAGATGACGATGGACGGTCTGCACGAAAACCGCGCTGACTTTGTGCAAGAAGTGCAGAATGCGGTCTCCGAGGATCTGTTGAAGAACGGACTGTCCTTGGAATCCGTTTCGTTGACCGCGTTGGACCAGACGCCGTTTGAGGCTCTGGACGAAAACAACGCCTTTAACGCTGTGGGTATGCGCAAGCTGGCCGAGGTGATTGCGACCTCAAAGAAAGAGCGCGCGCAGATTGATGCGGATGCTGAGGTCGAAGTGCGCCGTGCCGCAATGGAAGCTCAGCGTCAGAAGCTGTTGATCGAAAAGGACGAAGAGCAGGCGCGCATCGAGCAAACGCAGCAGATCGAAACGCTGCGCGTGGCGCAAGAGGCCGAGGTTGCAGCCCGGACCGAAGACTCGGTACGTGAAACCGAACGGGCACGGATCGGCCGTGAAGAAGCCATTCGCGCTGCAGACATCGAGCGTGAGCGTAAAATCCGCGAAGCCGAGATCTCGAAAGAGCGTGAACTGGAAGTCGCCGAGCAAGAGCGCCAGATCATCATCGCGCAGAAATCCGAAGAGGAAAGCCGCGCTCGTGCATCTGCCGATCTTGCCCGTGCCGAGGCAACCAAAGCGACCGAAGCCGTGGCGACCGCGCAGAAGGTGGCCGAGGCCGAGCGTATCAAGCAGATCGCACTGATCGAAGCCACACGCGAGGCCGAGCGTCAGGCAACCGCGATCCGACTGGCTGCGCAAGCTGACAAAGAGGCCGCTGCTGACCGCGCCGAAGCCCGCCGTGAAGAGGCGCAGGCCGAAGCGGACGCTCTGAACATTCGGGCTGAGGCCAAGAAGAACGACATGCTGGCCGAAGCCGAAGGTAAGCGTGCGATCGTCGAAGCAGACAACGTTCTGTCAGTGGATCAGATCCGCATGAAGGTTGATCTTGCGCGGATCGAAACCATGCCGTCGATCATCGCGGAAATGGTCAAACCGGCTGAGAAGATCGACTCGATCAAGATCCATCAGGTTGGCGGTATCGGTGGCACCAATGGCGGCGGCGCATCGAACGGTGACAAGCCGGTCGTCAATCAGGCTCTGGACTCGATTATGGGTATGGCCGTGCAGATGCCGGCGCTTAAGAAGCTGGGTGAAGAACTGGGCCTGTCGATGGAAAACGGTGTCGGGGGTGTCGTCAACGGTGCGCTTGAATCGACGGTTGAACCTGCCGAAGAAGGCGGCGTGATCGAAGAAGGATCGCGGACAGAACACTAATCGAAAGGGGCCGGGGTTTTCCCGGCCCTTTTTTATTGCCTTTCACGCGACCGTTTCAGCAAACGACCAATCGTGAACGACGTGCGTGGCGCGTAGACATAGTTGGTCCGCTCTTCCGGTGTCGGGCGTGAGCGCATTCGGGCCAGGCCAAAGATGATCAGGAAAACATGGCCGACCGCTACAAATGCAAACAGGGCTCCGGGTCCGAACTGCTGAATCAATGTCGAAGAGATATAGGGTGAGGCTATCGCACCCAAAGCGAACCAGAACATCAGCGCCGCGGATAGCTCGACCCGTTCTTCTGCCGTTGCGAAGTCGTTCGCATGGGCAGAAGAGACTGAGAAGATCGGGAAGGTTGTCAGGCCAAAGAAAACAGCGGCCAGCATTACGCCCACCGTTCCCGTTCCGCTGGCCGCCATTGTGACACCGCTGCTGACGACCGCAGCAACGGACAGCCAGATCAGCACCCAACGCCTGTCATATTTGTCGGCCAGCCAGCCAACTGGGTACTGCGCCAGTGCGCCACCCAATACGAATGACGCCAGGAAGAATGCGATTTGGTCAACGTCCAACCCGACTTCCTGACCGTAAACTGGGCCGACCATTCGGAAGGATGCAGAGCTGAGCGCAGCGACGATTACCCCTGCAACGGCCAGAGGCGAACTGCGCCAGGCCAATTTGGGTCTCAACCGAGGGGCGTCGGGTGTTTTTGGCTGACTGGCCCGTGTCAACGTCAACGGTAACAGGGACGCGCAGCACAGGATCGCCAGCAAGTTGTAGGACACGTATGAAGCAGGCGGCAAAACCGCGATGATCAACTGCGCACACAAAGACGCGCCCATATCCGCAATGCGATAGGTCCCCATGGCGCGGCCGCGCGTTTCGTTTGTGACTTTGGCGTTCAGCCATGCTTCGATCACCGTATAGGCCCCGGCGACACAGGTTCCAGACGCGACCCGAAGGGCTGCCCAGATGTACGGGTTTTCGGTCAACGTATGCCCAATAAGACCCATAGCGCCCAAGGCCGTACAGACTGCGAAGGCCCGCGAATGACCGACGCTGCCCATTAGGCGGGGGGCCCACCAGCAGCCAATGAAGAAGCCAAGAAAGTGCGCCGAACCCAACATACCGATTTGTCCGGTTGAGAACCCAAGCGTGATACCCGAGATCGCATCCAAAGGACCAACGCCGCCCGTTGAGAGCTGCAGAAGAATGACGGAAAGAAACAGGGCGGCAAAAGAAATGATCGTGCGCATAGTGCGCCCAGCATTACCCCATCAGCGAGCGTTGCGCGTGATAATTCGACCTCTGCGCGTCGTTTTTTGTCCTTTGGGTGTCAGGCCTTGCGGGTCAACTCGGCCCGGATGTTCAAAGACACGGTATCGGCGACCAGATCGGGATAACCAGAGGCGCCGAACTCGTGGCGGTTCAACGCGCCCGACAGTCGAATTGACAAAGCGTTCAGGTCATCAGCCTCAGTTCCGGGTTCGCGGTACAGATTGGCTTGCAGGGTCACAGGGCGCGTGACCCCACGCACCGTCAGGTCTCCGGTGATAGTTGCGCCTTCGGAAATGCGGCCGGTGGGGCCAAGCTGTATCCGGGTGGATTTGAACGCAATGCTCGGAAATTCCTGCGCGTTTAGCACGCTTTTGCTTAGCATCGGGCCGCGGGCAAAGGGCAGCCGGGTGCGCGCCGCGGCTACATTCAGCACGACGGTGACACGGCTGTTTTGCAACTGATCCGTGTCGACTCGAATATCTGCCGATTGGATCGGCATCGTGCCTGACTGCGCAACCCCCGAGAGCATGAATGAAAAACCGACGGACGTCCCGGCTCGAGACAATTCATATTGGACCAACGCAGCATAAGTTGGCCGTACCAACGGAATGCTTGCCAGACCCGCAATCAGAAAGCGCCGCGTCAATGATCTCATGCCAAAACCTCTTGTCTGTGGGCGCGCGAGCGGCTGAGCAGAAACAGCAGAATTCCGATGTTCAGGCCGTTCCATAGAATGCCGTTTACGAAAGCCAGTTGGTAATTGCCGGTCACGTCGTAAATCCAGCCGGACATCCATCCCCCCAGCGCCATGCCCATGATCGTCATCATCATGACAAACCCCACGCGCGCGCCGGCCTCTCGCGGGGGCATATATTCGCGCACGACAAGGGCATAGCCGGGAACGATGCCGCCTTGTGACAGGCCAAAAAGCAGGCTGATCAGGTAGAGTGAGACCATCCCGTCATAGGGAAGGAACAGAAACAACGCGAGGCATTGCAGGACCGAGCCGATCAGAACCGTCAGGACGCCGCCAAGTTGATCGGCGACCATGCCTGATATTACTCGGCTGATCACACCTCCGAACAGCATTAGGGACAACATCTCAGCGCCGACTGTGGGTCCGTAACCCAGCCCGACGCAATAGGACACGATATGCACCTGAGGCATCGACATCGCGACGCAGCACGAAATACCGGCCAGACCGAGGATGTATTGAAGTGCCCGGGGGGAAATGCCAACGCTGCGCGCCTTGATTTGTGCGGCCGACGCGGCGGTGCTGTGCGCCTCGGCCGGGACCTGTCGGCGCAACAATAGGGACAGGGGGATAACGACCAGCAGCGTTATGACGGCCAGCGTCAGGTAGACCTGCTGCCAGCCGTCGCGCGCAAGTATTCCAGACAGCAATGTCGGCCAGATAGCCCCGGACAGGTAGTTTCCGCTTGCCACCAGACCCACAGCGATCCCGCGGCGTTTCATGAACCAGTGCGAGATGTCGGCGATCAATGGTCCAAAGCCGATGGATGCCCCGAGGCCCAACAGAAGATGTGCGACGGACAACATCACAATGTTTGGCGCCAGTGTCGCCAGAAGATAGCTGGTCGCGCTGAGGATTGCGGCCCCGATCAGGGCTTTGGTCACGCCCAGCCGATCCACCAATTGCCCCATCCAAAAATTGCCAAGGGCGAACCCGATCATGGCCAATGTGTAAGGCATCGCGGCCTCGGCGCGTCCGGCGTTGAATTGGGTTTCGATGGCGGGCATCACAACGATGACGGCCCACATTCCCACATTGGCCACGGTTGCGATGATCAAAGTGATCGCAAGTCGCAGCCAGGAGTATCGGCTATCGTGGATCGCGTGGCTCATCCTGAAACGCTAGGGCTCGGCCTGTGCTTTGGCCAGTCACAAACCCTGTGAGGGGCGCGTGATCACACGGGTGTGTCTTCTGTAGCGATCTGTTGCAGGTGCAAACCGGCGCGCGGTTTGGTCTGCGTGGCATGCCAGCTGACCGGGGGCAGGGCGCGGGCACGGCGGCGGGTCAGGGTCCAGCGCCGGGCCTCTGCCTGATGGTTTGCGGCCATGTGCCAGCGCGTCTCTACCCCCTGTGCGCCGCCGTCGCCGGGGGTCAGCAGCATCCCCAGCGGGGCACGCCCCATCGCACCACCCTGTTCCGCAGCCAGATGCATGCGCCGCACCGGGGTCAGCCCTGGCGCGCCGGGCAGATCACCGACAACCAGAGGCATAGCCGCGCTGCGCAGGGCCTCTTCTACGCACCACAGCAGATCTTCGGACCGGGTCGGGCGCACAAAGATGAACCGGGCGGGATCGGCAAAGGCCATCATGCCATCGGGGTTAAGCTGGCCGGGCTCCCATGCGGGCGCGATCCACAGCACCGGCCCCTGCATCTGCCCCGCCAGCCACATGGCAAAGCTGCGCCGGGCGGGGCCGCAGGCCTCGTGCACGCGGGCCAGTTGCAGTCTGATCTGCGGATGAAGATCTATCCCCGGCACCTCACGTGCGGGTTTGCGGCCAAGAAGATGTGTAGACATGCTGTCAGGCTAGCATGTTCTTTTTTTGTTCTCAATTGTGGAGTTGCGGCAATGGATGCCTTAGCGAGACAAAAGCAGGCGGCCATTGGCAAACTGGATATTCGAGAACCGATGCAGGTAATCCATACCCAGCAAGGATTTGTCCAATTCCCCTTCGTTTACCCAGGCCGAGATATTCTGGTCCGTGATTGGCCCCAATGCCAGCGTGTCCAGGCGCACTGGCGCGGTCCGCACAACGCCATTGGCCGTGTTTGCCCGGCCGAAATAATTCAACTGATCGGGATCAATGCCAACACGTTCGGCGTCCCGCGAGCTTAAGACAATCTGGCTTGCGCCGGTGTCCACCAGAAAGGTGATCGGTTCTCCGTTCACATCAATGGGCAGATAATAGTGCCCGTCGGAGGCGCGCGGAACCTCTATGGTCTGGCCGGTGACAGTCATTTGCGGGGCAGGGCCAACAGTGGTGCGGATGTCTTCCCACAGGCCGACAACGGCAATGACACCGATAAAGATAAAGACCCACGCCAAAGCCTGCTGCAGCGTTTTGTTCAGAGACTGGCGGTTTTGTGCGACAAACCACGCCACAACGGCCGTACCAAGCACGGCCAGATATACCAAACGTCCAATGTTGTCGCCGTCCATAGCGCTCCTCACCATATTCTCTGAAAGATATATGGGGTTTTACGACGCAAAACCAAAGGCCTTGAGGCCGTCCAGGATGAATTGAACCGACAACGCCGCCAGCAGCATCCCCAACAGCCGCGTCAATACGTTCAGGCCGGTTTTGCCCAGCAAACGCGCAATCAAGCCGCCGGACAGGAAGAAGGTCAAAACCACAGCCATGACGGCCAGCATGACGATACAGGCCTCGACAATGCCAAGAATGCCCGGGTGCTGTCCGGCCAGCAGGATAATCGTCGCAATTGATCCGGGACCGGCGACCAGCGGAATGGCCAGCGGGAACACGGACGGGTCGTGGTGTTCCTCTTCTTCCTCGACCCGGTCTTCACGGCGTTTGGTGCGTCGTTCGAACAGCATGTCCAATGCTGTAAGGAACAACAACGCGCCCCCGGCGACCTTGAAGGCCTCCATCGAGATACCGACAAAACCCAGCACCGCTTCGCCAAAGGCGGCAAAGGCAATGAGTATGCCAGAGGCCACGGCACAGGTGCGATAGGCCGTCCGGCGACGGGCGCGGGCGTCCATGTCCTGAGTTAAAGCCACAAAAATCGGCGCGGTGCCAAAGGGGTCAATCACCACGAACAGGGTGGTGAAGGCAGTGATGAAAAAGGCGAGGTCGATCATTTGCCGGCACCTTGTTGGAGGTCTAACAGAACGGCCACAGCTTTTTCCGCCAGATTGCTTGGAACATAGACGTGGTCGTGGTGATACCCCGCGACCATGTTTGCCGGAATGTCACTTTGTGCAAGAGCATCGGACACAGCGGCAGTCAAGCCAACGCCTTCTAGTGAGGAATGAACCCGCAGGGTGATGCACTTCATACTGATGGCGCCAGCGGGTGCCGCCTCGATGGGCACGATGAGGGACAGACCTTCGGCCTCCATGCAACTGGCCCGCGTTCCTTCGGGCCAAGCTTTGTCATGCGGCCATACAACAAAGGCAAATTCTGTGTCCTGAAGTTCAGGGCGCATGCCTGCGATCATGGCAGTCGTTTCGATTACGGGTTTCGTCATGTCGCTTCGGCCTTTTCCAGGCGTTCGGCTGCGACGACCCAAAGCGCCTCGGCCTTTTGCATGGCTTCGACCACTTCGGCAAATTTCCGGTTCCACGTTGCAAGATCGTTTTTCCTGTCGTCCTCGTAAAGCGCAGGATCTGCCAGTTTGGCCGACAGTTTATCATGCATATCCGTTAACTTCTCGATCCGGTCCTCGCATTTGCGAAGGTCCGCCCGCAGGTTCAGCACTGCCTCGCGCGAGGGGCGCTTGGGCTTGATCACTTGCGGTTTCTCTTTGGCCGGTTTGTCGCGTCCCAGCAGCATGGTGCGATAGGTCTCGAGATCTCCCTCGAAGGGTTTGACCGTTCCGTCCGAGACCAGCCACAGATGGTCCGCGACCAGCGACAATAGGTGCATATCGTGGCTGACCAGAACCACCGCACCGGAATAGGCGGTCAACGCTTCGACCAGCGCCTCACGGCTTTCGATATCCAGGTGGTTGGTCGGCTCGTCCAGGATCAACATATGCGGCGCGTCGATGGTGGCGATCAGCAGCGACAGGCGTGCCTTCTGGCCGCCCGATAGACGACCAACCTTGGTTTCAGCCTGATCCGCGTTCAGCCCGAACCCCGCCAGACGCGACCGCCACTTGCCCGGCGCCTCGCTCGGGCGCAGGCGTCGCAGATGGTCCAGCGGCGTTTCGTCCACATAAAGCTCATCCACCTGATGCTGCGCAAAATAACCAATCCGCAGCTTGTTGCTGCGGGTCATCTTGCCCGCCATCAAAGGCAGGCGGTCGGACAGCAGCTTGGACAGGGTCGACTTGCCCTGACCGTTCTTGCCCAGCAGCGCGATCCGGTCATCCTGGTCAATACGCAGGTTCAAGCGGCGCAGCACCTCGGTTTCACCATAGCCCGTCACGCCGCCTTCAATCTGAATGATCGGCGGGGACAGCTCTTCTGGCTCTGGGAAGGAGAATGCGCGCAGTGCGGCCTCTTGAGGGGTTGAAACCAGTTGAATGCGCTCGATCATTTTCAAGCGTGACTGGGCCTGAACCGCCTTGGATGCCTTGTAGCGGAAGCGATCCACGAAACTCTGCAGATGGGCGATCCGGGCCTTGGCTTTCACGTTCTCGGATTCTGCCTGTGCCAGCCGTTCAGCGCGGCGTTCGGCGAATTTGTCATAAGGAACCGCGTAATAGGTCAGTTTGCGGTCTTCCAAATGCAGAATCGACCCCACCGCGCGGTTTAGCAACCCGCGGTCGTGACTGATGATGATGACGGTGTGCGGATATTTGGCCAAATAGCTTTCCAGCCACAGCGCACCTTCGAGGTCCAGGTAGTTCGTCGGTTCGTCCAGCAACAGCAGATCGGGCTGAGAAAACAGCACCGCCGCCAACGCCACGCGCATCCGCCAGCCGCCCGAGAAGTCGGAGCAGGGACGCAACTGGTCGTCATCATCAAACCCAAGACCTTTGAGGATCGAGGCGGCGCGTGCTTCGGCGGACCAGGCGTCGATATCTACCAGGCGGGTCTGGATTTCGGCGATACGTGTGGGATCGGTCGCGGTGTCGGCCTCGTCCATCAGCGCGCTGCGCTCGGTATCGGCGGCCAGAACCGTGTTGATCAGCGACACATCCGAGGAGGGCACCTCTTGCGCCACTCCGCCAATCCGGGCGCGCTTTGGGACATTGATATTGCCTGACTCCAGCGCCAATTCGCCCCGGATCAGTCGGAACAGGGTTGTCTTCCCCGTGCCGTTCCGTCCCACAAGGCCAACCTTGTGCCCATCGGGAATGGTTGCACTGGCCCCATCGAATAGGGGGCGGCCTTCAACCGCGTAGGTTATGTCTTGAATCCGTAGCATGACGCGCTCTTAGCAGAGGCTTGTTGCCGCCGCCAGCAGCTTGATATGTTCAATATCCAGGCAATGTGTTAGCGCTGATCCGGTTGGCATTACTCGACGGTTTTCATCATGCGCGCGGCTCAGACGCCTCCTTCTTTGGTCACTTTGATCTTCGCTACGGCGTTGTCGGTGCTGTCGTTGAACATGTTCCTGCCGTCGCTTGCGAGGATGGCCGAGGGCTTTCAGGTCGACTACGGACTGATTAACTTGTCAGTCGCCGGGTATCTGGCGGTGTCCGCCGTGTTGCAATTGATCATGGGGCCGTTGTCCGACCGATATGGTCGCAGACCGATCCTGTTGATTTGTATGGTATTTTTCACAGTGGCCTCCGTTGGCTGCGTATTGGCCGAGTCGATCTGGATATTCCTCGGTTTCCGTCTGCTTCAAGCAGCGGTGGTGGCCGGACCCGTGCTGTCCAGCGCCTCAATCCGGGATCTCTATGCCCCGAACGAGGCCGCCAGCAAACTGGGCTATGTTGCGATGGCAATGGCTTTAGCACCGATGCTTGGCCCAATGCTGGGCGGCGCACTGGATATGCTGTTCGGTTGGCGAGCCGGGTTCATATTGTACTCGGTCCTGGGGGCGGGGATGCTGGTGCTCTTGTGGGCGGACATGGG
Source organism: Ruegeria sp. YTSC230 (assembly GCF_059609665.1). NCBI lineage: Bacteria > Pseudomonadati > Pseudomonadota > Alphaproteobacteria > Rhodobacterales > Roseobacteraceae > Ruegeria > Ruegeria sp. YTSC230. The sequence goes on from NZ_JBXWMC010000001.1 coordinate 434,918, forward strand.
TGAGACAAATGCAAACCGATCCGCAACATTCTCGGCTCAGTTAAAGGAATACCCACACCTGTTTCGCGCGCGTCGGTTCTGGGGTTACGCGCTGTGCGCGGCATTCTCGATCGGCGGGTTCTTCAGCTTTATCACCGGTGCGCCACTGGTCGCCGCGGTCTGGTTCGACCTGAGCCCTGCCATGCTGGGTCTGGGGATCGGAATTATTACCGGCGGCTTCATGGTGGGCAATTTCATCACCGGGCGTATCGCAGCACACACGAAGCTGACGACGATGATCCTGATCGGTCGGGTCGTTGCCTCTATTGGGCCTTTCTGCGGGTTGCTGTTGTTCACAGCAGGTCTGGGTTCAGTCTGGGTATTCTTCGGCTCGGCCATTTGCGTGGGCTTCGGTAACGGGCTGACGAATGCCAACGCCTCGGCCGGCGTAATGTCCGTGAGACCCAATCTGGCAGGCAGCGCCGCGGGGCTTTCCGGGGCACTAATCGTGGCGTTGGGCGCAGTTCTGACCTTGATGACCGGCGCGTTTGTTAGCCCTGAAAATGGGCCCTTTCTGGTGTTGGGCATGATGTTCGCCAGCAGCTTTGTCGGATTGCTCGCGGTGCTTTACGTTCGCCGGATCGACGCGTCAGAGCCCTTGCCGGACACAATCTGATCGCCAAGACCCACTGGCGCAATCATTCCACTTTTCATGAGGCACATACCGTGTTAGGCGGCGCGCGATGGATTTCGGCGCGTACCTCGCGCCATATAGTAAGGAGAGGCCGATATGGCACTGGAACGCACATTCTCGATCATCAAACCTGATGCAACCCGTCGCAACCTGACTGGCAAGATCAACGCCAAGTTCGAAGACGCTGGCCTGCGCATCGTTGCGCAAAAGCGCATTCACATGACCAAAGCTCAAGCTGGCAAGTTCTACGACGTACACGCCGAGCGTCCGTTCTATGACGAACTGTGCGAATTCATGTCCTCCGAGCCGGTTATCGTTCAGGTTCTGGAAGGCGAAGGCGCCATTGCCAAGAACCGCGAAGTCATGGGCGCAACCAACCCCGCAGACGCAGCACCCGGCACCATCCGCGCGGAGTTCGCTGAATCGGTTGGCGAAAACTCGGTCCACGGTTCGGACGCGCCTGAAACTGCTGCGGTTGAAATCGCATACTTCTTCTCGGGCATCGAACTGGTCGGCTAATCCGCCGTCAGACGAAGTTCAGGGCCGTATCCCATTGGGGGTGCGGCCTTTTTCGTTTCAGACCTCTTTAAGATCTTTCGGTGCAACGCGTATGCCAATTGCATCCAGATCAGAAATCATCTGGGTTTCCGGGGCGGTACTAACGCTGGATTTTATTGCGTCGAACTTTACGCGCAGCGCCTTCTTTTCCTCGCCCTTGCAGTCGTTCCAGGGGCGCCCCTGCAATCCCATCACCAGCACGTAGTATCCGATGAAATGCGGCCGGGTGCCCGCCTGTAATAGCCGTGCATAGGCTTCGTCCGGCCCCAAATCGCGCAATTCCTGCGCAGAATGAATGCCTGCGCGTGCGCAGGATTGCTCAAAAGCCGGGCCGAGATTGCGGATTGATGAAACAGGATCAGACATACCCCCGTCTTAGCCAAATGCCTGGACAGAGTCATTCGGTTGTTCGAGCAAAATCAGATGTTTTGGTCATTGCTGTTGATCAACAGAGTTAGTCGTTGATCGGATCGCAGGAATATGAATTCATGATCACGTACTGGATCCTCGGTGAAAGGGACGCTCTTAATGGCTCGGGTCAAAAACTGTTTTGTTATCCCGGGCACATTCGATGAGGCGGGTTTTACTAAATCTTTGAAAGAATTGGCGTTGCGGTTCGAGGCCACTGAACCTGCTGGAAATTTTGATATTCTGGATTGTCATGACCAATCCCTCAGGTCATCTGCCAAGGTTTTGATCCAAACCGATGGGTCATTGTTTTTGTTGCGCGGCGGTAGAGCCGAAACCCAGCGGTGCAAGGGAAAGGGGAAGTTCGTGCAGGATTTGCCTGACGGACCCGTCAAGGCGGGTCTAGCGGGCTTTCCCAAGTTGCGCGCGTTGATGAGCGTCGGAGCGGGCAGAGCCAAGCACCGATCATTTGCCATTCTGGGTGACCTGCAAAAGACACAAGTGCGTGGCACGATGATGTTGATGTCCTCGGATCAGGGGCAGGTAACAGTTGTAACCGTTCAACACATGCGCGGATATGACCGGGCGTATAAGACTGTTTGTGAAAAGCTGACGAAATTGGAGGGTGGCAAAAGCAAGGCTAAGCCATTGTTCGACTGGTTGTTTCCCGACGCGACCATATACAAGGCCAAGCCCGAAATCCGCGTTAGTAAACAAGAGCCATCAATCGAGGTCGCCACCGACATCATTCGCACCTATCTGGCGGTCGCGCGCCAGAATGAAGCGGGCGTGATCGATGATATCGATACTGAATTTTTGCATGACTACCGCGTTTCCCTGCGCCGCGTGCGATCTGTGATCAGCCTGTTCAAGGGGGTTCTCTCGCCTGAACAAACCGCTGCATTAAAGCGCGAGTTTTCCGGTCTGATGGAACCCACTGGCCGAGCGCGGGATTTGGACGTCTATCTGTTGGAAAAAGACAGTTACTTCAATCTGATACCGCCGAACCTTCATGAAGGTGCCGTGGCCATGTTTGCGCAATTCGAAAAGGAACGCAGCCAGGCACTTGGACGTATGTCTCGGCGCTTTCGGACGCAGAGCTATGACAATCAGATGAAAAAGTTGACCGAGCTTTTCGCTGATCCGGCCAACCTGCAGCCTGGCCCAAATGCAGATCGGCCTGCTTATGAATACGCGCGCGCCCTGATCTGGAAGCGATATCGCAAAACCTGCAAACTGGCGCGCGGCATTACGCCAAACACGCCTGACGAAGCTGTGCATAATCTGCGGATCGACTGCAAAAAACTGCGTTATCTTATGGAGTTCTTTGCGCCTTTGTTCGACGCAAAGGCATTCAAAACGATCATCAAGCCATTGAAAAAGCTGCAGGATAATCTGGGCCTGTTCAATGATTTCTCAGTCCAACAAGAGGCGCTTCTGAATTTTGTGAAACAGCACACCAATAAGCAAGGCCGCGCTGATGCGCAGTTGGCCTTGTCCGTGGGCGGGGTGATTTCTGTTCTAGATCAGCGCCAAATGGCGGAACGTGACCGTGTCATCGCAAGTTTCAAGCATTTCGACAGCCCGGACATCCGGCACTTGTTCCGCGGTTTGTTTCATCAAAAGGAGGGCTGAGGAGTGAAGATCATTGCCTGTTACAGTAACAAGGGCGGTGTGGGTAAAACCGCGACCTCGGTAAATCTGGCCCGTGCCCATGCAGCAGCGGGGCACAAAGTTCTGCTGTGCGATCTGGATCCGCAAGGGGCGTCTGGGTTTTATCTGCGCGTCAAACCATCCAAAAAACTGACAGATGCAAGGTTCTTTGAGGATGTCGCGCGGTTTACCAAGTCCATTCGCGCCAGTGACTTCGAGGGGCTGGACGTGCTGCCAGCAAACATGACCTTTCGGGATTTTGACGTCTTCCTGTCACGGATGCGGAACAAGCGGTCGCGGCTGAAAAAAGCGCTGATCTCGGCGGGCAGCGATTATGAGGTGATCATTCTGGATTGCCCGCCCAACTTTTCGACCCTGTCGGAAAACATCTTCAAAGCGGCCGATCAGATTGTGGTTCCGGTCATCCCGACGACCCTGTCTGAACGGTCTTTCGATCAGTTGGTCGGGTTTTTTGATACCAACAAGTTGTCGAAGAAAAAGCTGACGGCATTCTTCTCCATGGTGCAACAGCGCAAGACCCTGCACCTTGAGACTATGGATGCGATGCGAAAGCTCTATCGCAAACGGTTCCTGCGCAGCTCAATCCCGTTTGCGGCGGATATCGAACGGATGGGGCAGAACCGTGCGCCGGTCAGTGAATTCGCCCCGCGCAGCACCGCCAGCTTGGCATATCAAAAGCTGTACGATGAGATGGAAAACGGAGTGGTTTCAAAGCGATGAGCACCGAAATTGAACGCAAATTTCTGGTGGCGGAACTGCCCGACCTTAGCGGCGCGGATAAGGCCGTCGTTCGTCAAGGTTATCTGACTGCACCGGACGATTCCACGGAATTGCGTCTGCGGCAGAAGAATGACGGGTACTTTTTGACGCTCAAAGGGGCGGGATCCTTGGTGCGGGTGGAACGCGAGGCCGAGATCACGGCCGAGCAATTCGAAACCTTCTGGCCGGAAACAGAAGGACGTCGGGTTGAGAAAGAGCGCTATACCGGAAAAATGCCAGACGGTCGGGTGTTTGAGCTGGACATCTTTCTGGGAAACCTCGCGCCGCTGCGGCTGGTCGAGGTGGAGTTCGACACAGAGGCCGAGGCGCAGGCATACACGCCGCCCGACTGGTTCGGAACAGATGTGACGGCAGATAAACGTTATAAAAACAAGATGATGGCGATTAATGGTGTGCCGATCTAGGGCTTACGCGCCAGTTTGATTGTTGCCTCAAGGCCCGGGTCGCAATTGCGGGCCTCGAATGCGCCCTGGTGCATGTGTGAAATCGCTGCGACCAGCGCCAGACCCAACCCTGAGTTGCGCTCGGTCCTTGCGGGATCGAGCGTCACAAACGGCACCTGCAGGCGTGGCAAATCCTCTTCAGGGACACCCGGGCCCCGGTCACGCACGCTCAGGCAGGTGTAGGGGCCGCCTTCTGACAGGGTGATCGTGATCGCCGTCTTTTCCGGGGCATAACGCATGGCATTTTCCAGAAGATTCGACAGTGCTTGAGACAGAAGCGGGCGGTGCCCCTGAACAGTGTGGGCGGTGCCGACGACCTCCAGCGAGATGCCCTGATCGGCGGCAACTGGTTCGTACAGCTCGACGACGTCGCCAATCAGTTGCTGCAGATCCACGGGTTCGAATTGTTCACGCCCGACACCGGCTTCGGCGCGTGAGATTTCAGTCAATTGCCCCAGAACACGCAGCACGTGGTCGATCTCGGCCGTAGCGCGGGCCACGTCGACCTCGCGGTCCAGATCACTTTTGGACGGGTCAGACAGCGACTCGACCCTTTGACGCAAGCGGGACAGGGGGGATCGCAGGTCATGGGCGATTGAATTCGAGGTTGTGCGCAGATTGCTGATCAGTTCCTCAATCCGGTCCAACATGCTGTTCAGGGTTCCGGCCACTTGATCCAGCTCATCCCCGGTTCCGCGCAAGGGCATGCGGCGGGACAGATCACCTGACACGATGTTTTCTGCCGTGCCCGCAAATTCCGACAGGCGAGTGAACACCAACCGGGTGAAAAGCCAACCGGTCAAAAGGCTTAGCGCCAGTGCAATGGCTAGGGCCAAGCCAACCGCGCGCAACAGTGCACGGTCGAATTGCTGCCGTGCAAGGGCATCCCGACCTACCAACAGGCGTTCGCCACCGGGCAGGCGAACTGAGGCGGCCGAGATCGGCACCAACTGGTCGTTATCGGCGCGGCGAAGATCCAGATCGACCCAACCGCTGCCTGCTGTAACATCCGCAGGCCAGTGCTTGAGGTTCCCGGCCAGCTTTACACCGAACCGGTCAGTCAAAAGATACAAAGCATCCCGTTCGGACGCGGTTGGAATCCTGCGTTCAATGGCCTGCAACAGCCCAAACAGGCCGCGCCGTTCATATTCATCAGCCAGACCGGTTAATTCGGCGGATACCACTGAACGGGTCTCGCCCTCGATACTGCGATTGGCGGTGAAGTATACAAGCCCCAGCACGATTGCGGTCAGCAATGTGCTGAGGACCATGCTGGCAAGGACGAGGCGGGTACGGGAATTATTGAACGAAAGTCGCAAGTTATCCATCGGATATCATGTAACCCGCACCTCGAACCGTTTCAATCAATGGCGGCCTGTCGCCTTCATCCAGCTGGCGGCGCAGCTTTGATATATGGACGTCGACCACGTTGGTATTCGGGTCGAAATGATAATCCCAGACACCTTCCAGCAGCATTGTGCGCGATACAACGCGGTTCTTGCGGCGCAGAAAGAACTCAAGGATCTGGAACTCACGCGGGGTCAGGGAAATCTCTTGTCCGTCGCGAGTGACTTTACGAGTCAGCAAGTCCATCTCAAGATCGCGGCAGGTCAGCGTCGCGGTTTCCTCAGATTCCTGCGGGCGTCGCAACAGGGCTTCGATCCGCGCATGCAGTTCTTGGAACGAAAACGGTTTGACCAGATAGTCATCCGCACCCGAACGTAAGCCCTTGACCCGTTCGTCAACCGCACTCATCGCGGTCAGCATCAGGGTAGGGGTCTTGACCCCGGCCGCCCGCAAAGATCGGATTAGCGAAAGGCCATCAAGACCTGGAAGCATCCGGTCCAGCACAATGGCGTCAAACCCACCATCCGTGGCGTGGTACAAACCCTCGCGCCCGTCTGCGGCCTGCTCGACCACATAACCTTCCTCGCCAAAGCCCTTGGCGATGAACTCACGAGTGTCCTCGTCATCTTCGACGATCAGCAGGCGACGGCTCATATTTTGCGTTCCTTTCTAGCGGGATTTAAACACAGAAATCCGGCAAAGCACATGATTTGCTTAAATTACGTGCCGGGTGCGTTGCAGCGCACCCGGCAGTCCCGGCGGAATGCGGACAATTCAATCCGCCAGGGAGGCGCACGCCAGAAATCCCCATCAAATGGCGTACGCGGACTTCGGGTCAGGCGATTTCCACCGCCACGAAGATCTGGTTTCCGCCTCGGTTGATCAGCACCAGTGCAGGGTCCGTCTTTTCGCTGTCCAGCGCGGCTTTTAGCGCGTCAGGTGATGCGGTTTCCTGGCTGCCCAGTTTCACGATCACGTCGCCGCGTAGCAGGCCGGCCTTGGCAGCAGGGCTGTCTGGCTTCAGATCAGTGACGACCACGCCGTCGACATTCTCAGCAACGCCCATCTGAGCACGGTTGCTGTCGGTCAGCGGTGCGACGGTCACGCCCAATGCAGTGCCCGAGATACCTTCGTCCACGGATTTGTCGATCTCAGCCGAGGCGCTTTGATGCTGACCGATTGTCAGTTCAATCTGCTGTTCCTTGCCATCGCGCAGAACGGTCATGACACTGTCGGTACCAACTTTGGTTGTGCCCACAAGGATCGGCAATTCACTGCTGGAGTCGACGGCTTCGTCGTTGAAGGTCAGGATAACGTCGCCCTGTTCCAACACGCCCTCGGCCGGGCTGCCTGCGACGACATCCGACACCAGCGCGCCGGTTGAGGTGTCGATACCCATCGCTGCTGCGATCTCGGGGCTGACATTCTGGATCGAAACACCCAGCCAGCCGCGGCTGACCTGGCCGTCATCGCGCAGATCGGCCGCGATATGTTCAACGATGTTCGAGGTCACGGCGAAGCCAAGACCAACCGAACCGCCGGTAGGAGAGTAAATGGCCGAGTTAACGCCAATCACTTCGCCTTCCATGTTGAACAGCGGACCGCCCGAATTGCCTTTGTTGATGGCTGCATCGGTTTGAATGAATTCAGCGTAAGGTCCGGCCGAGATGTTGCGGCCCTTGGCCGAAACGATGCCCGTGGTCACGGTCGAATGCAGGCCAAACGGATTGCCGATCGCCACGACATCTTCACCCACGCGGATAACGTCGCTGTCACCGATCTCGACGGCCTGCAACGCTTCGCCAGCGTCGATCTTCAGAACGGCGATATCGGTCAGCGGGTCGGTGCCCACGATCTCGGCCTCGAAACTACGATCGTCGCTCAGACGGACGGTCACGGTCGAGGCATTGTCGACAACATGGTGGTTGGTGATGATGTACCCGGCTTCGTCGAGTACAAACCCCGATCCCAAGCCTTGCGATGGTCCACGCTGCGGTGCCTGAAAGCCCTCAGGCGCGCCGAAGCGCTTGAAGAACTCACCAAAGGGGTGGTCTTCTAAATCAAAATTCTGGCCTTGTCCCGGCGCTTGTACGGGTACGATGTCCTGTTCAGCGATGATGGTCACCACCGACGGCGACACGCCTTCGACCAGATCGGCCAGGGCTTCGTCGGCCAGTGAGGGCAGGGCTGTCGTGGCCAACAGCGCTGCACCAAGGGCGGATGCGCCAACCAAGCCAGTAGCGCGTGGCAAAAGCAGTGAGGATTTACGGATGCTCATTTTAGTCTCCTGTTTATATCGCGCGATTGCAGGCGCGCGTTAACCGAGGAGATGAGGCATCAGTCTGTGAGTTTCCTGTGCTCAGGATTAAGATATCTTAATTTAGCCACAAACAGGTCGTTGTATATCGACGGTCCGCAGGGAAGCGTAGCGAATCGCTAGTCGCGAATCAGCAATTGTTGCCAATTTGAAAGTCAAATCCTGAATAATCCTGAATTGATTCAGTTTTGGTAACAAAGGATCACTGAAGGGCCTTGGCGAAAAATCGCTCATCTCTTGGTTGTGGCTCGTTTTTGCAACCTGAACAGATCAAAAGCGTATGCTACCGATAAGCTGTATATATGCTCAATAAAGAATATACATAACGTCCGCTGTGACCTAAGGCGTGCAGTTGATTGATCGTCTATAGGTAGATCCCGCTTCGGCGGGATGTTGCGCAAAAACCATTCCGAGACGCCAAAAATTAACCGTTCTTTCCAATTTTACATTGTTTGGGCGCACCGTTTGGGTGACGATGAACTTGCCCAAGCGAAGGGGGAGCCGAAGGCACTAGGGGGTGCCAACGGCTTGTCACAGTCACTGGAAACGCTGAGCGGCATGTTAACGAGGGGGTCTTGTTTAGGTTCAGCGGCGGAATAGCCAGGGTGCCATAGGCATTTTTGGCAGCGTTTTCAGGATTGGTGAAAAGTGGTAGTCCTGTTTTGGGCAAGCGGCCTGGTCGGTATCGACCGGGCCGTTTCTATATTGGCAGGCCGGTTATGTGGCCTTCCCGGCCCGCCAGCGTGCCCAATCCTCGGGAGTGTCCAGATCCAACAGGGCGTTTTGACCGGGTAGTGGTTGAAGATGCACTGCATTCTTATGCGCCTGCACAACGGACTGCGCGCCCTCATCGCCTGTAAGTTGCCTGAGCTCTTTGAACAGCGGACGAGCAAACACAACCGGATGGCCGGGCTTTCCTGTGGCTGTCGCCCCACGCCAGATCAAGCAATTTGGATATTCTTGGACAGAATCTGCGACCTGCTTCAGGTCACCAACTGTGATTTCCGGCAAATCTGCCAGTAAAACCATGACAGCCCCGGCATCGGCGGGCACATGCGCAAGAGCACCGCGCAAACTGGCGTTCATGCCCTCATCAGCGTCGGGTATTTCAACTGCAACAACATCCATACCTTTCAAGGCGTCCTGGCGAGGATGCGGAGCAGGCGGAAGCGCAACTATCACCGGGCCTACCTGCAACGCTGTTTGTGCGGATCGCCGTAGCAGTGGCATGCCATCGACGCTTTGCATCAGCTTGTCCGTGCCAGCCATGCGGCGGGATTGTCCGGCGGCCAGAAGGATAATGGGAATGTCTGTCATACCTTCACATAGCCGCCGTAGCCGTCTTTTGTCATCCCCGCATACGTTCACCGTCCGCGTCGAACAGTGGGGTTGAGATCACGCGCGCCTTGCGCATCTGGCCTAGTATCTCAATCTCGACCTCCAAACCGTCACGTATGCGGTCCGAGGGCAGGAAACCTATTGCGATGGATTTGCCGGCATAATGGGAATACCCGCCCGAGGTGCAGAATCCGACGACCGCACCATCCAGCCAGATCGGCTCATAGGCATTCACGTCAGCGTCGTCTGCATCCACTTCGAACGAGACCAGCTTGCGCGCGATCCCCTCGGACCGTTCAAGCTCGGCTGTGGCGCGACCGATAAAGTCGGTGTTCTTCGTGAAGGCAATAAAGCGATCCAGCCCGGTTTCAGCTGCGGTGTAATCGGGGGAAAACTCGCGCATCCACGAGCCAAAGAACTTGTCCAACCGCAGGCTCATCATCGCGCGCATGCCAAAGGGCACCATGCCGTGGGGCTGGCCAGCCTGCCAAAGGGTCCACCACAATTGCCGTTGGGCCATCGGATCACAGTAGATTTCGTACCCCAGATCGCCCGTGTAGCTGACCCTTTGAACGGTGCAGTCGGTCATACCGATGGTCATGCGGCGAACATCAAGGAACCTGAGGTTCGAGATGTTCGTGCGGGTACAGGCCGCCAAAACCGTGGCCGCCTTTGGTCCGGCGATCTGAAAGCCGTTCAGACGGTCGCTGATGTTTTCAATTGCAATACCATCGTCCTGATGCTGCAGGAACCACCGCATATGGAAGGCCTGGCTGCCGTATGACGCGGTCAGTTGGAATTCGGTCTCAGCCAGACAGGAAACGGTGAAATCCCCGATCAGCTTGCCTTTGCGCGACAGCATTGGTGTCAGCGACAGGCGCCCAGGCTTTGGAATGCGGCCAGCCATGATGCGGTCCAGCCAGTCGCGCGCACCTGGGCCGGTGATGCGATACTTGCCGAAATTGTGGACCTCGTTGATGCCGACACCATTGCGCACAGCACGGACCTCGCGCCCGGTCGCCTCGAACGCATCCGAGCGGCGGAATGAGGGCGTCTCAAAGCCCGGCTCATCACCCTGCGCAAAATAGTTCGCAACCTCCAGCCCGTATTGCTGACCCCAAACCGCGCCTAGGTCGCTGAAGATATCGTACATCGGGGTGGTCCGGTTCGGACGCGCGGCAGGCAGTTCTTCGTTGGGGTAGGCGACACTAAAGCGTTTCTGATAGTTCTCGATCACCTTCGGGCGCGTATAGCCGGGGCCGATCCAGTCGCCAAAGCGGGCGACATCCATGGCGAACACATCGCGTTCGGGCTCACCTTCGATCATCCATTGCGCCAACGTCAGGCCAACCCCGCCGCCCTGACTGAACCCGGCCATCACGCCACAGGCGGACCAATAGTTGCGCATGCCTGGCACCGGCCCGACCAGCGGGTTTCCGTCCGGCGCAAAGGTAAACGGTCCGTGGATCACCGATTTGACGCCCGCCTCGGCCAAAACGGGGAAGCGTTTATATGCGAATTCGATACTGTCGGTGATCTTGTCATAATCGTCGGGCAGCAGTTCGTGGCCAAACTCCCACGGTGTGCCATCGACAGCCCAGAGTTTGCAGGGCTGTTCATAGAACCCAATACACAGCCCGCGCCCTTCCTGCCGCAGATAGCTTTCTCCGGCGGGATCCATCACATGTGGATGCTCGCCTCCAGCGTCGATGATCGCCTCGATCTGAGGGATCGAGTCTGTCACCAGATACTGGTGTTCCATCGGGTGTAGGGGGAAATAGACGCCCGCCATCGCGCCAACCTCGCGCGCCCAAAGGCCTCCGGCATTGACGATGTGTTCGGCATGGATCGTACCCTTGTCGGTGACGACATCCCATGTCCCGTCGGGGCGCTGGATGGTTTCGCGTACCATGCAGTGCGTTTCGATGGTTGCACCGCCCATCCGGGCCGCTTTGGCATAGGCATGGGTGGTCCCCGACGGATCCAGATGACCGTCCAGCGGATCATAAAGCGCGCCGATGATCCCGTCGGTGTTGGTGATAGGAGCGATTTTTTTGATCTCATCCGGACCAACGATTTCCGTCTCCAACCCCATGAACCGATGCTTGGCGCGTTCTGCCAGCAACATGTCGAACCGATCCTGATTATCTGCCAGCGTCACGCCGCCCACATGATGCAGACCGCAGGACATGCCGGTAATCTCTTCCAGCTCTTTATACAGCCGGATCGTATATCCCTGCAGCGCCGCCATGTTGGTGTCGCCGTTCAGGGTGTGAAACCCACCCGCTGCGTGCCAGGTCGACCCGCTGGTCAGCTCGGACCGTTCCAACAGCATCACGTCCGTCCACCCCAGCTTGGTCAGGTGATAGAGTACGGAACATCCAACGACTCCGCCGCCGATAACTGCAACTTGGGTTGTGAGTTTCATGCACGTCTCCTGATGCCTATGCCGTCAGTCTCAATAGGAAAGCTGCCTTTGCAATAGCTTCAGCGACAGAAAGTGTCGCGGAAGGCGATCCGGGTTCAGCACCTGCTGGCGACCCCAAACAGGAAGGATATGGTGGTTGTCTAAAAGAAAACCGGCGCTCGGATCAGAGCGCCGGTGGGTTCTTGCAGTTTTTTGGGTTGTTCTCAGAGAGGTCGAACTTTCAGTTCGGTGATCCGGTTGCCTTGACGTTTTGTCACCTCAAAGCGGAAGCCGTGAAAGGAAAAGACCTGACCGACGGTTGGGATCATCTGCGCTTCGTGAATGACCAGACCGGCAATGGTATTTGCCTCATCGTCGGGCAGGGACCAATCCATCGCGCGGTTGGCGTCGCGGATCGTGGTGGCTCCTTCGACCAGAAACTGCCCATCTTCGGTTCGGGTTACAGAAACGTCTTCGTCTATGTCGAACTCATCCGCGATCTCGCCCACGATTTCCTCGAGGATATCCTCAAGCGTGATCAGCCCGCGCAGCGAACCGTATTCATCCACCACCAGTGCAAAGTGGCTGTGCATCCGCAGGAATTCGCGCATCTGATCGTCCAGAGTGGTGGTTTCCGGAACAAAATAGGGGTCGTTCGCGACCTTGAGGATGTCGAATTCTTTCAGTCGGTTATCAGCGTTCTCACTGCCGCCGGCATGGGCGTACATCGCGCGGAACAGGTCCTTGGCGTGCACGACACCCACGATGTTTTCCTGTTCGTCGCGAAACACGGGCAGGCGGGTGTGGCTGCTTTTCAGACATTGCTGAAGGATGGCCTCGGGCGAGGCGTCTGCATCGATCATCTCAATATTCGAGCGATGCAGCATGATCTCTTCAACTGTACGATCGCCCAAATCCAGCGCGCCAAGGATACGGTCGCGGTCTTCCTTTTCGACCACGCCTTCGGAATGTCCAAGCTGCAACGCACCGGCGATTTCCTCGCGCACGGCCAGAATGTTGCTGTCCGGGTCGATCTGGACACCAAACAGGCGCAGAACACCACGCACCAGCAAACGCACGGCCGCAACGACCGGCGAAAACACTGTCACGACGACGCTGATGATTGGTGCCACGGCCGCAGCCGCCTTTTCAGAATTGGTAATCGCGTAAGTCTTGGGCAAAACCTCGGCAAAGATCAGGACCAGAAGGGTCATCACCAGCGTTGCCAGCGCAACGCCGCTTTCGCCGAACAGCCGTGTGAAAAGGGCGGTCGCAAGCGATGCGGCAAGGATGTTGACTAGGTTGTTGCCCAACAGGACCGAACCGATCAGCCGTTCGTTGTCGTCGGTGATGTCCAGGGCCTTTTGCGCGCCGCGCGACCCTTTGTCGGCCTGTGCACGCAGTTTTCCGCGCGACGAGGCGGTCAATGCCGTTTCAGAACCCGAGAAAAAGCCCGATAGGACAAGCAAAAGTAGAATGGCGCCTGTGGTAAACCAGAATGCGCCGTCGATCAGAGAAGCAGAAGAGGGTTCCATCGGTCCTTGGTTGTTCGTGATACTGCATCCGTTATGGGGGTGCGCATGCTTTGGATCAAGGGGTTAGCCGTCGTCATCGCCGTCTTTCGCCAGCGGGTGATGCTGCAACACAAGCTCTGACAAACGTTCGTCCAGGACATGGGTGTAGATTTCCGTGGTCGCCACGTCGGCATGGCCCAGCAGGGTCTGGATCGACCTCAAATCAGCGCCATTGGCAAGAAGATGCGTGGCAAAGGCATGGCGCAGGGTGTGTGGTGTCACTTTTTCGGGCGAAACGCCGCCTTCTACGGCCAGTTCCTTGACCAGCAGGAAAAACCTGTGCCGGGTCAGATAGCCGGATTTACCGCGAGACGGAAACAGGAACTTGGAACGCTGAGCGCCGTCTGCAACCTGCTTGTCCTCGGCCTCGTCCCTGACAAGCAACCACGCCGCCAACGCATCGCGCGCCGGAGGCGACAGTGGTACCATCCGTTCCTTGCCACCTTTGCCCAGCACTAGCAGCATCCGGGGGTCACCTCGGGCCGAGGAAACCGGCAGCGAAACCAATTCGGTCACCCGCATTCCGGTGGCGTACAGAACCTCCATCAGGCAGGTGTTGCGCACCCGGTCTGCATCCTTGCGACCGGTGCGGCGCGCGGCCTCAAGTAAACGATCGACTTCGGCGACATCCAGTGTTTTGGGCAGTCGTTTTTGTCGACCAGGGCCTTTGATTTGAATGGCGGGGTTAGCTTCAAGCCAGCCTTCTTCGAAGGCGAACCGGAACAGTTGCTTGATCGCGGACAACCGACGTGCGCGCGTGGAACGGGACAGGCCCTGTGCGTCGCAGTCAATCAGGTATTGCTCAATCTGTTCCCTCTGTGTGTCAGGAAAACCCGTCTTTCGACGTTCCAACCAGGCCGAGAATTCTTTCAGATCGCGACCGTATGCCAGCAGCGTATTGGTCGCGGCCCCCAATTCGGCGGCCTGAGCTTGCAAAAAGGTGGAAATCCACAAGTCCTGCGTCGCTGGGGCCGCCACGATCAGCGGTCCTGCAGGATCAGCAAGTTCAGTGCGGCGCGGCGGGCAGTGTCCTCAAGACCCACACGGCGCAGCGTCGCAATGGCTGCTGTCAGATCGACTAGGTTGCCGCGTGCCCCGTGTGCAAACCGCTGCATGGTCTCCAAGATCGCTTCCCCCAGCTGATCATTGTTTAGCATCGTTTCGATATTCGACGGGACCGGAGCAGCCCATGCAAACCCTTGCGCAACCGCATCCGCCAGAGGCGAAGGAGAGCGCGCGCGCCCCGGATCGCCTTGCGCTAACGCCGCCAGAAAGTGATTTTCGTCGGATTGACCGGGCACAGAAAGGGCCGCTGTTTCATACAGTTCGGACAACAGGAGGATACGCCAGCGCAGCTGTTCCGCCGACGGATCCGTCAGCTCTATCTGCGACAGGCGTTCTGCGAACAATTCTGCAAAGGGTACCTCTAATCTGATCAGGCGCATTTGCGTCCACACAGTATTTAAAGCCCGGGCGATTTTGTCGGGATTGCGCGAATCCAGTGCAGACTCGAACCGTTGCACGGACGAGACCCTGTCCCAAACTGCGCCGGACGCGGCCGGAGAGCGCTCGGTATACAGCCCCAGCAACTGGTTGGGGGTCAGCGCGCCGATGCGGGTCAGTCGCTCAGCCGCTTCGATCTGCGCTTTCCACCCCGCTACGTCCCGCAGGTCGGCATTCGCAAAGGCACGGGGCAGAGGGGCCGATGGCAGGCGTTCCCCGATCGCCTCAAACAGGCGAAAGGTCAGTGGGCTGGGATCATCTGGTTGCGGAAGGTATTCGGCTTCTTCAAACAACTCGGGGCTGAGAAAGCGATCCAGCACATCCAGTTCTTCTGGTGGCAGTATTTGCAATGCATGTGCAGCTTCCAGCGTTAGAGCGGCTGATGGCCAGTCTCCGCGTCGGGCCTTGCAGAAAATCTGTGCGGCGTAGTCCTGCGACAGGTGTGGCTTCGCTATCAGCGATGTACAGCTGCGATCCTCGTCCCCGGTGAGCAGGGTGGCGTCAAACCAGCGCTGGAACCTTTGGCGTGTGTCGGTCGGACCGGCCAATTGGACCAGCGATTGCGCCGGGTCGGCTGCGCCAAGTTGCATCAATCGGTCGATGCGGGCGAGCAGCAGGGTTTCTTCAGCACCCGAACCAGCTGGCGCGCGAGCCTCTGACAGGATCAGAGTAAACAGTAATCGCTGCATCGCGGGGTTATAGCGAACCGGCACGTCGGTGATCAGCTCGGCCAGCCGGTCGGCATCACTATTCTGCCAAAGATGCACCGGCAGGCCAGTCACAGACGACGACACAAGCCCCAACGGCTGTGACAGCGCCTCAAGCGGAGAGACTTGGATATCCGGCTGAATGCCCGTTTCCGTGACCGGTGGTTCCAACAGGACAGTCCCTGGCAGGTTTTCCGGAGGGTCCGTCAGCCAATCGATGACAGAAAGAGGAGCCTGCTGCGCCTGCGCTGATCCAGCCAGCAATAAGGCAGCCAGTGCGGCTTTATTCAACATTCAGGATTACCGGCTCTCGGATCTCGTCTTGCGGGGCCGAGAAATCCACCCCGAATATCGGACCCAAATACGCATATCCCACCAGCCCGACAAAACACAGGCAAACAATATATATCAGGAACTTGATCAGACGGCCCATTGCTCAACGCTGCCCCAATTTTGTCTTTTGCCATAGTTATAGCTGGCATTTTTCGTAAGATCACGTCATTCACGTTGAAATGAGCGAAATTAAGCATAACACCCACACAGAAGGGACTGATGCGGTCTTTGAACTGCACAAAACCGTCGTTCTTGTTGGCATGATGGGGGCCGGAAAGACGGCTGTGGGTCGTGCTTTGGCCGCAAGGCTGGGTGTTCCCTTCCTCGACAGCGACGCCGAGATCGAATCGGCTGCCAATATGACCATCCCCGAGATATTTGAGCGTGATGGTGAACCGTTCTTTCGCGCCAAGGAAAGTCAGGTCATCGGACGTCTGCTGGACGAGGAAAAAGGCATCCTGTCCACCGGCGGGGGCGCTTTTCTTTCCGATCAGAACCGCCAGATGATCACTGAACGCGGGGTTTCGGTCTGGCTGCGGGCTGACTTGAAGGTGTTGTGGAACAGGGTCAAACATAAGGACACACGGCCTTTGCTGCGCACGGCTGACCCTTATGCGACCTTGCGCGCCTTGTATGAAGCCCGCGTCCCGGTTTATGCGCAGTCAGGTCTGACGGTTGAGTCCGATGGCGAAACCTCGATTGAAAATATGGTGGACCGGGTGGTGGAGTCGATGTTGACGCGGCCCGACGTATTGGAACGGAAGTAAATGCACCAAACCGTACATGTAGAGCTGGGCGAACGCTCGTATGACGTGGAAATCGGGCCTGACCTGCTGGTGCAATCCGGCACGATGATTGCGCCCTTGCTACATCGGCCCAAGGTCGCTGTTCTGACGGATGAGAACGTGGCCAGGTTGCACCTGAATGCGTTGCGGGATGGTCTGGCAACAGCTGGTATCGAGATGACCTCGCTGGCCTTGCCTGCAGGAGAAGCCACCAAAAGCTGGCCGCATTTCGAGCGCGCGGTTGAATGGCTTTTGTCGGAAAAGGTAGAACGCCGCGATGTGGTGATCGCCTTGGGTGGCGGGGTCATTGGTGATCTTGCGGGATTTGCTGCGGCCGTTTTGCGGCGCGGAGTCCGTTTCGTCCAGATACCGACCTCGTTGCTGGCACAGGTGGACAGTTCTGTTGGCGGAAAAACCGGCATCAACGCTCCACAGGGCAAAAACCTGATTGGGGCATTCCATCAGCCTTCTCTGGTTCTGGCGGACACCTCGGTTCTGGGCACCATGACCCAACGGGATTTCCTGTCGGGCTATGGCGAGGTGGTCAAGTACGGCCTGCTGGGCGATGCAGAGTTCTTTGAATGGCTCGAAAGAAACGGTCCCGACGTTTCGGGTGGCGATATGGCCGCGCGCGTGCGGGCGGTGACACGCTCGGTTCAGATGAAGGCCGACATCGTCGCCCGCGACGAGACTGAGCAAGGCGACCGTGCGCTGCTGAACCTTGGGCACACTTTCTGTCACGCGCTTGAAGCGGCCACCGGCTATTCTGATCGCCTGTTGCACGGCGAGGGTGTCGCTATCGGCTGTGCACTGGCGTTTGAGCTGTCCTCTCGTCTTGGGCTGTGCTCACAGGAGGAACCGAGCCGTGTTCGGGCGCACCTACGTGCAATGGGAATGAAAACCGATCTGGCCGACATTCCCGGAGATCTGCCGGGTGCCGAGGCACTGGTTGACCTGATGGCGCAGGATAAAAAGGTCATCGACGGGCAGTTGCGGTTTATTCTTGCCCGCGGGATCGGCCAGGCTTTTGTCACTTCGGATGTCCCGCGCGACGCTGTGCTGACAGTTCTGGAAGACGCCTTGGCAACGGTCTGATCAGCGTCCGCGGATCACCATCAATTCACCGATGTTTTCGCGGGTGATGTAGCCAACCATTGTCCCGGCCTGCGTGCAAACTGCGACGGCGGGAGCACCCTTGTGTAGTTTCCCTAGCACGGTTTCCAGGCCGGTGGTCAATTCAACGCGCGGGATCTCGGTTTCCATGATCGAAGTTGCCAGATCTGACCGAGGTGCCTCTTGCGCCAAGGCAGTGAACAGCGTGCCGCGTGCTATAAAGCCCAGCAGGTCTCCATTCGGACCCAACACGGGGAATTCGTGTTGCGTGGTGTGAATGACGGCCTGTGCGGCGGTTGCAAGCGTGTCGGTGGGCGATAGGGCGTGAAACTCGGTAATCATCGCGTCGCGGGCCAGCACCCGCCGCGCGACTGAGCGCATGGCCACATCGTGGCTTTCCGCATTGG
The DNA here is from genome assembly GCF_059609665.1 of Ruegeria sp. YTSC230. Lineage (NCBI taxonomy): Bacteria > Pseudomonadati > Pseudomonadota > Alphaproteobacteria > Rhodobacterales > Roseobacteraceae > Ruegeria > Ruegeria sp. YTSC230. Next base: position 453,285 of record NZ_JBXWMC010000001.1, read on the forward strand.
CAGCGACGAACACGAAGACGGCGATCAAAACCAGCAGGGGGTTACCAGTGTTCAACCCAAGAAAGCCAAACGCCACCGCCACGACCTGACCCGCAAGGGCGGCGATACGTGTGGCTTTTACCCGGTCCATCTTCAGACACAAAAGCGCGCGGAATACCCGGCCGCCATCCATGGGGAAGGCCGGTATCATGTTAAATACGGCCAGCAACAAATTCACATAGGCCAGCCGGTTCAACAGTCCGGCACTGGTCGAATCGATCCGGGTTAGAGAGTCCAGCGTCATTCCAGCCCCCATGGCCATCAAAACGATCCAGATTACAATATTCACCGCCGGCCCGGCCAGAGCGACCCAGACTTCCTCCATAGGCTTCTCGGGCATCCGTTCGAGCCGGGCGAGCCCGCCGATGGGCAGCAAGGTGATGTCAGGAGTTTTGATGCCGTAGCGCCGCGCCATCAGCGCGTGGCCGAACTCATGCGCGACGACGCAGGCAAACAGGGCCAGAACAAAGATCAAGTTGTCGATCGCGGCGGGCACCCCGCCTTTGGAATAAGCCGCAAAGGCGACCCAGCCCAGTAGTAGGAAAAAGGTGACATGGACCCTCAGTTCCGACCCCAGTACCCGGCCGAGAGTGAAGGACCATGTCATGTTTCGTCTCCGTGTGCCTTAGAACGGAATCTCGTCGTCGTCGATTCCGCCGGATGCAGGTGCAGGGGCAGGGGCGCTGGACTGTCCGCCATAGGGGTCGCCATAGCCGCCGCCCGCCTGACCGCCGCCATAGCTGCCTGACTGTCCGCCGCCATAACCGCCTCCGCCGCCGCCTTCGCCGCGTGCATCAAGCATCACAAGGGTCGAGCCGAACCCCTGAAGAACAACCTCAGTCGAATAACGGTCCTGCCCAGATTGGTCCTGCCATTTGCGGGTCTGCAATTGCCCTTCGAGATAGACCTTCGAGCCTTTGCGCAGATATTGCTCCGCCACGCGGACTAGCCCTTCATTGAAGATCGCGACCGAGTGCCACTCGGTGCGCTCACGACGCTCGCCAGTATTGCGGTCTTTCCAGTTTTCGGATGTGGCGATGCGCAGGTTGCATACTTTGCCCCCGTTTTGGAAATTCCTAACTTCAGGATCGCGGCCAAGATTTCCGACCAGAATGACCTTGTTGACTGAACCTGCCATATATTTCCCCGTTCTTGTCTGTGTCGAGCGCGCCCGAATCTGACGCGAAGTTTCTACGCGACCCTATACGGCCTACGTCGTGGTTAAAACACAGTTGATCTGTGCAACGGTCGGCAAGAAATCCCGAAGGTTCTATTTACCATGCTTTCATTTTTGCCTGAAATACCTATACTCGTTAGGGTTCGAGAGCGAGCGGGATTGGCATAAATGCGTTTTTTAGTTGGTTGTTTTTCTGTTCTGTGCCTTGCGCTGGTTTCGGTTCCGGCTGCGGCGGAAACCCTGTCCACCAAAAACCGTAAGGATATTTTCCTCAAACAATCCAAGATTTTAGACTCGCGCGCTGCCACCCAGTACCGCGGCTCTGAACGGTTGAAGCCAAAAACAGCGCAGCCAACTCAAGTCATCAAGCGATATAATGGTAAATATCGCGGCCAATACCTGGCGCTGGCGCGGCAAGCAGCCCGGAAACACAGTGTCCCGGAAGAGTTGTTCTTGCGACTGGTGCAACAGGAAAGCGGATGGAACCCGCACGCGGTGTCTCACAAAGGGGCACTGGGTTTGGCACAGCTGATGCCTGGAACCGCGCGTCTTTTGGGTGTGAACCCGCATGATCCGAAGCAAAATCTGGAAGGCGGGGCCCGTTATTTGTCGTGGCAGTATCGCAAGTTCAAATCCTGGCGGCTGGCGCTGGCGGCTTATAACGCCGGTCCGAAAGCCGTGGAAAAGCACGGCGGCGTGCCACCTTACAAAGAAACCCAGAACTATGTGAAAGTGATCTGGGGCGGCTGATAAACTACCGACCCAAGTCAGAAAAGAACCGGCGCTGTGGCCGGTTCTTTGCGTTTGGGCCGTTACTCGGCCGCGATTTTGATGACCGGCTCCATGCGGGCCAGAACTTCTTCGGACAGATGGCATTTGACCTGGTGTCCGTCCGCCAGGGTTTTTACCGGCGGCACATCTTTCTCGCACAGCCCACCCGGCACTTCGGATTTCCAGCGACAGCGCGTCTGGAAAGGGCACCCCGGGGGCGGGTTCATGGCCGAGGGGATATCACCGTCCAGAACGATATGCGCTTTTTCAACCGACGTATCCGCAATGGGAACAGCGCTCAGCAACGCTTCGGTATAGGGGTGATAGGGCGGCGAAAACACCTGGTCGGTGGTCCCCAGCTCGACCACATGGCCCAGATACATCACCATCACCCGGTCGCTGAGATAGCGCACAATCGACAGGTCGTGACTGATGAACAGCAAGGTGGTCTTGTGTTCGCGCTGAATCTCCATCAACAGGTCGGTCACCGCCGCCTGTACAGACACATCCAAAGCCGACACAGGTTCGTCCGCAACAACGATCCGCGCATCGCCGGCAAAGGCGCGCGCAATACCGACGCGCTGTTTCTGTCCACCGGACAACTGACGCGGCATCCGATCGGCAAAGGCGCGCGGTAGCTTCACCAGGTCCAACAATTCCAGCATGCGTTGTTTTCGTTCAGCCTCGGAATTGCCGATGCCAAAAATTTCCAGCGCGCGGATGATCTGCCGCCCAACGGTCATCGAGGGGTTCAGAGTGTCAAACGGGTTCTGGAACACCATTTGAACTTCGCCCACGGTTTTGGCGTCACGTTCTTCGATGGGCACATCTTCGATGTTGCGGTTGTCTAGCAGGATTTGTCCATCCGTGGCCGTTTCAAGCCCCATTAGAACTTTGGCAAAGGTGGATTTACCGCAACCGGATTCGCCCACAATCGCCAGCGTCTCAGATTCATGTGCCTCAAAGCTAAGTGTTTCGTTGGCCTTGACCACCTTCTTCTCACCGCCCCCGAACAACGCATTGGCGGCTACTTCATAGTATTTCTTGAGGTTGTCCATTTTCAGGACAACGCGGCCGATTTCACCTTTTTCTTTCTTGTCGGCCAAAGTGATCGGGGCGTTCCAGTCAATCTCCTTGTACTTCAAGCAGCGTGTGTGGTGCCGGTCATTGCCGGGTACAGGCTCCATCAGAATATTCTGCGCGTCGCAGCGGCCTTCTTCGAAATAGTCGCAGCGTGGGCCAAAGTTACAGCCTGACGGGCGTTCGTGGGGCAGGGGAAAGTTCCCGGGAATGGCCACTAGTGGGCGGGCGTTCTTGTCTGCCCCCGGCAACGGGATCGAGCGGAACAGCGCCTGCGTATAGGGGTGCTGCATCTCGTCGAATACATCGTGTATCGAGCCGCGCTCGACTGCCTCACCCGAATACATCACACAAAGCCGGTCACAAGTTTCCAGAACCAGACCAAGGTTGTGCGAGATGAACAGCATCGAGGTGCCGTATTTCTTACCCAAATCCCTGACCAGCTCGACTACGGCGGCCTCAACCGTCACATCCAGTGCGGTTGTCGGTTCATCCAGAATCAACAGCGCCGGCTTCGACATCAGCGCCATCGCGATCACGATACGCTGCTGCTGCCCCCCTGACAGCTGATGGGGGAACGAATTCAGCATCCGCTCGGGGTCGGGCAGGCGTACGTCCGTTACCACTTCCAATGCGCGGGCATAGGCCTCTTCCTTGCCGACTCCCTCGTGGATCATCGGCACTTCCATCAATTGCTTGCCGATCTTCATCGCCGGGTTCAGCGAGGCCATCGGTTCCTGATAGATCATCGCGATCTCATTGCCGCGAATATCGCGCAATTCATCCGCGCTCATCTCGGCCAGATCGCGCCCTTTGAACTTGATCGAACCGCCGACAACCCGCCCGTTCTTGCCAAGGTCCTGCATGACCCCAAGTGCCACAGTGGACTTTCCGCAACCGGATTCTCCGACCAGTCCAACAGCCTCGCCGGGCTGTACGCTGACCGAAAAATCCATCACGGCGGGAATTTCCCGAAGGCGGGTGAAGAAAGAAATCGAAAGTTTGTCGATCTCAAGAATTGGGCCGTCATATTCCGCCAATTTGTTCATCTTGTATCTCCTCGCGAGAGTCCGGGGATCCCCTTCATCTGGCTAAAAATATCCTGGGGGTCCGGGGGCAAAGCCCTCGGTCGCTCTCACATCAGTCCTTCAGGCTTTCTTCGCGCAGGCCATCTGCCAGCAGGTTCAGACCAAGAACCAGCGACAGCAAGGCAAAGGCAGGCGGAAGGGCGGGGTGCAGGTAGATAGAAAGTAGCTTGCGCCCCTCGTTGATCGTAGAGCCCCAATCCGGGCTTTCCGGCGGCAGTCCCAATCCGAAGAAACCCAAGGTTCCCAACAGGATCGTGGTATAGCCGATACGCAGACAGAAATCGACGATCAGCGGACCTCGTGCATTGGGCAGGATCTCCCACAGCATGATGTACCAGGGGCCTTCGCCACGGGTCTGTGCCGCAGCCACGTAATCCCGTGTTTTGATGTCCAGCGCGAGACCGCGCACGATGCGGAACACGGTGGGTGAGTTCACGAAGACAACCGAAACAAACACCACGAGGATACCGCCAGGGATATCGAACAGGTCCAGATAAGTCGGCAAGCCCCAAATGCCGTAATCATCGGTGTTGATGATGTAGCCATCGGTCGAAATCAGCGACAGATACAGCCACAGCGCGATACCCAGAACCCCGATCAACAGCGGAGTGCGGAAATTCGGGCGGGTGTAATACCGCGAGTTCAGCAGAACGCCGATGAACAAGATCGGGAATATGAACAAAACGGCCGCCATATAGTTCGGCACGCCTGTCGCCACGATTTCGGGTGTGACCAGCAGGTAGAACAACAGGATTACCGGGAAAGCCAGGATCAGGTTGGCAAGGAAGGACAGGAACGTGTCCAGACGTCCTCCGTAGTACCCTGCTGGAAGACCCAGAGTGATCCCGACCATAAATGCGAACATGGTCGCAAGCGGTGCGATCTGCACCACGATCCATGCGCCTTTGACCATGCGACTAAAGACGTCGCGGGCAAGGTTGTCGCCGCCCAGAAGGTACCAGGCATACTCGCCGTCTTCAGGGTTTTGCAGGGGCGTTCCGGGCACTTTGTTCTTCATGCCAGAGACCTGACTCAGCGGGTCATGTGTGATGATCAGATCCAGCGCACCGAAGATCCCGGTAAAGACCCAGAACATCACAAGACCAAAGCCGATCATGCCGATGGGGCTGTCGAACAGTTTTCCGTACAGCCCGAGGCGTCGTTTGAAGGCGATCGACATTGCAAACAGGATGATCAGCGACAACCACACAGGCAGAAATTGCTGTGAGATCGCGCCGACGATCCCGGCACTGGTACCCATGAGGATGCCAAGAACGATATACGCCAGCGCAAGGACGACACAGGCGAAAAAGCTGTATCTCAAGGCTGATTGGGTCAATCCCCGCAGTCCTGTGCCTGAGCTGAGCGTGCCGTCCGCATTCAAGCTCAACGGGGCTTCGGGTAGGACGATGCTGCCGATGATCCAGACGACGATAGATACGACCAACGCAGCCAGCGCGATCATCAGGATAGGGTTTAGAATGGCGATAGAGCCGGTCCAGCTAAGAGGTTCCATGATCTATCTCCCTTACGAAATACGGATGCGCGGGTTGAGGTAGACATAGCCGATATCGGATATCAGCTGCGTCACCAGCACCACAAAGACCGACACGACCGAAATCGCCAGCAAGAGCTGAATGTCGTTGTTGCCCGCCGCCTGTACCAGTGCCCAGCCGAAACCCTTGTAGTTGAATAGGGTTTCAACAATTACCACGCCATTCAGCAGCCATGGGAACTGCAGCATGATGACAGTAAAGGGGGCGATCAGAGCGTTGCGCAGCGCGTGCTTCATAACGATGTTGCCAAAGGAAACACCCTTGAGACGCGCGGTACGGATGTATTGTGCGGTCATCACCTCGGTCATCGAAGCGCGGGTCATCCGGGCGATATAGCCCATCCCGTAAAGCGCAATGGTCAGAACCGGCAGAAAGAAGTTCTCAAAGGTCGGATTGTCCATCGCTTGCGTTGCAGTGCCCTTGAACCATTTCAGGCCCACGGTGGACGAGGTGAAGATCGCGATGAAGATCACGCCTGATACGTATTCCGGCGTCGCCGTCGTGATGATCGAGAAGGTGGAGAGGGACCGGTCAAGCGCTGATCCTTCGCGCATCCCGGCCAATACTCCGACCAGTAGCGCGGATGGCACCATCAGGACCAAAACCCAAAACATCAGATAGCCGGTGTTGCCCAGGCGTTTGCCAACAATGGTGCCGACCTCGTCTTTGAACACGCTGGAATAGCCCCAGTCGCCTTGCAAAACACCGCAATATCTGGAGGTCGTTTCCTCGGTCGACCCCGGTCTGGTACACGTTCCAAGGAACGTGCCGTCATCAAGTGTCTTGGTATAGCCTGGCAAAACCCCCAGCCATTGACCGTATTTGACCAGCGTTGGTTGCAGATAACCGCGATTGTCCAACCAGGTCTCAACCTGTTCGTCGGACATCCGCTGGTTGCCCTGCGTTTTCGCAAGCTTTTCCAGGTTCGGGTAGAGGTTGGTCAGAAAGAAGACCACGAAAGTCAGGCACAATGCAGTAAGAAGCATGACGCCGAACCGTCGGAGGATGAATAGTCCCATGATGGCCCCTGTTGTTCGGGTGTTCCGCAGATCATTGGACCATTGTCTGGCCTCGGACATCCGACCCCGTGTCGGCCTGTCTGCGGCTGGAAAGGGGCGCCCTGTTCAGGCGCCCCCATTAACGTCTGGCAGGTTTTAGGCCGCCCAACCCCACTTATAGTGGTGGTGCTCGAAGGACACGTGCATGTCGGTGCCGACAAGACCGTCCTTCATGTGGCGATACAGCGAACGCCAGTAAGGCTGAATGGTGACGCCTTCTTCCTGGATCATCGCCTCGCCCTTGGCGACCACTTCACGGCGCTTGTCGGCATCCGCGATGGCCAGCGCTTCGGTCAGAAGCGCGTCAAACTCGGCATTTGCCCAGCCGAATTCGTTCCAGGCTTCACCGGTACGATAGGCCAGAGCCCAGATTTGCACGCCCAGTGGACGGTGGTTCCAGTTGGTCGAGCTGTAGGGGTATTTCGCCCAGTCGTTCCAGAACGTGTTGCCCGGCAGAACGGTCCGCTTGACCTTGATACCCGCGTCACGCAGCTGCGCTGCAACCGCGTCGGTGGTGTTCCGGCGCCAGTCATCGTCGATCGAGATCAGCTCGTGCTCGAAATCGATCATTCCGGCTTCTTCCATCAGCGCGCGCGCGCCTTCCGGGTCAACCTTCTGTGGCGGCAGTTCGTAATAGTCCGGGTGGATTGGACCAACATGGTGGTTTTCCGCAGGCGAACCGCGACCGCCGTAACCCAATTCCAGACAGATCGAGTTATCAACCGCCATTTGCAGAGCCTGACGCACACGCTTGTCTTCGTAAGGCTTCTTGCCGTCAATCTCGGCCAACTGGTTCGGGCGAACGACGATGGTGTTCATGGTTACAACTTCGGACTTCACATAGCCGAGGCTGTCCATCACGTCGATGAATTCACCAACCGATTCATACAACATGTCGACTTCATCGGATTCCAGCGCGGCCAGCCATGCGGACGGGTCGGTGCCATAGTCAATGTAGACGATGCTGTCCAGCGCCGGGCGACCAAAGATCTCTTCGCCCCACCAGGTGTGGTTCTCGTTGCGAACGAGGGTGGCTTTCACGCCGACTTCCAATTCCTGCACCAGATATGCGCCGGTGCCCACATTGTTAAGCAGATCGGTTTCACTGAACGAGCTGTGTACGATAGCTGCCGGATAGTCCGCCATGCCTGCGATCAGCGAGATATCAGAGGCCGGCAGGTTCAGTTTGACGGTGTTGGCATCGACAACTTCGATTGCGCCGTCAATGGCCTGACCAGATTCAGGATCGATCAGTGTCGCAAAGCGACCCGCCATCGAGTTGGTTTCCGAGCTCTTGTCACACCAGCGCCCGATGTTGCGGGCCACATCTTCCGCGGTGAAGTCGTCACCGTTGTTCCATTTGACGCCCGGGCGGACTTTCAGAGTGTAAACGGTTGCGTCGTCGTTGACTTCCCAGCCCTCCAGCAACATGCCGCGGAACGTACCGTCCGAGTTGTACTCGACCAGATACTCGAGCGTGCCGCGGGTGACGTTCGCGATCTGCGACCAGTCATAGGTGCGTGGGTCCTTCAGGGCGCGCACTTCCTGCTGAACGCGAAGGGTGCCGCCTTCTTTCTTTGCATCTTCTCCGGCCGCACGCGCTGGGGCGGCCAGTCCGATCATGCCATAGGCTGCGGCGGCGGTGACCCCAAGACCCGTGGTGCGGGTCAAAAACTCGCGTCGGTTCAGTTTGCCGTCCCGATATTCCTGTGCGTGCATTTCTGCCGCCCAGTGCATCGGTGCTCCGGTCATCGTTTGATTATTCATTAACGTTACTCCCTGTGAGACAGTATTTTTTTGGATGAAGTGGCGAACCGCTCAGGCCGGAATGCTCCGGCCGGCAGGTTCATTAGTCTTCTGATCTCGGATTTCGGACATCCCCATGACCGACATTCGGCACCAGAATTTTGGTGAGGTCAATGTTCGAAATCGTCATTCGAGGTACAAAAACGACATTGACGGGCGGTGTTTACCGCTATCAGCTTTTTTTGCCCCAGGGGAATCCCTTGGCAGGTTCAGTTTCGCGGCAGTGGATTCGCCGCGAATTCTCTGCATGTGTGTTCGCGATCAGTGCGACTTCAACCGCATCAGGTATCACTTTGATAAGTCGACCCGATTCCAACTTTTCATGCGGGCGCGAAACCAGGTGCGCTGTCGTTTGGCGAATTGGCGGGTCGAGATCGTGGCCCGTTCGCGGGCTTCATCCAACGTCATGGTGCCGTCGATATAGGCCATCAACTCGGGTACTCCGATGGCCTTGAATGCCGGAAGCGACGGATCATAGCGGTCCCGCATCCTTTCAACCTCGTTCAATGCACCGGTGTCCAACATCAGGTCAAAGCGGCGCGTGATGCGGTCCAAAAGCCATTGTTTATCCACGTCCAAAACGATGGGCACTGTGTTCTTCACGTCCAAAACCGGGGGTGGTGTGGTGTCTTGCCAGTCACTGAGGTTTCGACCGGTGGCATTGTACACTTCCCATGCCCGCTGAACACGGGCGCGGTTTTGTGTGTCGATCCGGGCCAGCGTCTGCGCATCCACACCCGCGATCAGAGTCTGCAAGGTTAGGCTGTCTGCCTCGGCCCGGATTTCGGACGGTGTAGGTGGAATATCGGCCATACCTTCGGTCAGCGCAGAAAAATATAGGCCGGTGCCCCCTACAATAATGGGGCGTGCGCCGCCGGTCAGCAATGGTTTCACCTCGCGCAACCAATGGCCGGTGGAGTAGTCCTGATTATATGAGATATGTCCGTACAGAAGATGCGGCGCGCGGGCTTCTTCTTCAGCAGACGGGCGGGCGGAAATCACGCGCCAGCAATCGTAGACCTGGCTGGCATCGGCATTCACGATGACGCCACCGAACTGCTCGGCGATCAACAGGGCAAGGGCGGACTTTCCAGAGGCGGTAGGGCCTGCAATCAGCACAGGTTTCCCATCAGGAATGGGGGGCAGGCGGTCCAATATCTGCGATCTTGCGGGTTCGGTCATCTCGGACTGCCTCATTCCTTACCAATCGCATTGAACCTGCGGCGGTTTTGCTTCATTTTGCGCCTGAAAATAAACCCGTGCCAGCCCGGAGCGCAACATGACCATTTCCCCGACCACCGACACCGCCGAAATCACAAAGGCAAGGTATGATCGCGTAATGCTGAAAATCTCGGGCGAGGCGCTTATGGGCGATCAGGGGTTCGGCCTGCATCCGCCCACAGTTCAGCGCATCGCGCAAGAGATCAAATCGGTGCACGATCTGGGCGTCGAGATCTGCATGGTGATTGGCGGCGGTAATATCTTCCGCGGTCTCAGCGGATCGGCACAGGGGATGGAACGGACTACGGCTGATTACATGGGCATGCTGGCAACGGTCATGAACGCGTTGGGGATGCAGTCCGCGTTGGAAGAAATCGGCGTTTTCACCCGGGTAATCTCAGCCATCCGCATGGACGAGGTGTGCGAGCCCTACATTCGCCGCCGTGCCGTGCGCCACCTTGAGAAAAAGCGGGTCTGCATCTTTGCCGCCGGAACCGGAAACCCGTATTTTACCACCGACACTGCCGCGACCCTGCGCGCCAATGAAATGGCATGTCAGGCGATCTTCATGGGTAAGAACGGCGTCGATGGTGTTTATGATAAGGACCCCAAGGAACACGCGGATGCCGTGCGGTACGACACCGTCAGCTATGATGATGTTCTTGCCAAACGCCTGCGGGTCATGGACGCGTCGGCCATTGCACTGGCGCGCGACAACAATCTGCCGTTGATTGTCTTCGGGCTGGACGAACCGGGCGGGTTCCGGGGCATTTTGGCCGGTGAGGGGACCTACACCAAAGTTCAGGGCTAAACCGCTTTACAGTTTGCTTAAAAGCCGGGTTTGGATGCCCGGCTTTTTTGTGCGCGTTTAGCAAACCTGAACGCTTGACGAACCATCTCAGTCCTTGCAATTTGAGCGCGTTCCCGCGCCGGACCGGTAGCGGGGGCTGTCAGCGCCTATCGCGCGGACTGGGCTGGAAGACCTGCCATGATTTCTGAGGGTTTCGAAATCATGCTCGGACACCTCTTGAATGAACGCGCATGATCAAGGGGAGACGTGTCATGAGCACTCTGGATATCAATTTTGTCCGGTCACAGTTTCCGGCCTTTTCCGAGCCCAGCCTGCAAGGCCAGGCATTCTTCGAAAATGCTGGTGGGTCATACACTTGCAAGCCGGTTCTCGACCGCCTGACGCGGTATTATAACCAGCGCAAAGTGCAACCCTATGCACCCTATGAGGCCAGCCGTCTTGCCGGTGAGGAAATGGACGAAGCCCGGGCACGCATGGCCGCCATATTGGGCGTTGAGACGGATGAGCTGAGCTTTGGCCCTTCGACTACGCAGAACACCTATGTCCTAGCGCAAGCTTTCCGCCAATGGATGCAACCGGGTGAGGCCATCATTGTCACCAATCAGGATCATGAGGCAAATTCAGGTCCGTGGCGGCGGCTAGCGGACGAGGGGATCGAAATCCGCGAATGGCAGATTGATCCCGAAACCGGGTCTTTGAATCCGATGGACTTGGAAAACCTGTTGGACGAAAACGTGCGTCTGGTGTGCTTTCCCCATTGCTCGAACGTGATCGGAGAGATCAACCCGGTTACCGAGATCACCGCGATTGCCCATGCGGCGGGGGCATTTGTATGCGTTGACGGCGTATCCTATGCACCACACGGGTTTCCGAATGTTGGTGATCTGGGGCCGGATATCTATCTGTTTTCGGCCTACAAAACATATGGGCCGCATCAGGGTTGTATGGTCATCCGGCGTACGCTGGGGGAGATGCTGCCGAACCAGGGGCACTATTTCAACGGCGACGTGCTGTACCAACGGTTTACTCCGGCGGGACCGGACCATGCCCAGATTGCGGCCAGCGCGGGCATGGCGGATTATATTGATCTGCTGTGCGACCAACATAGCGGGCCAACCGGCGAAGCGGCCGAGCGTGGTTCATTCGCCCATGATCTGATGCGCTCGCACGAGGTCGCATTGCTGCAACCGGTTCTGGATGCGGTCAAAGACCGCAACGCCGTTCGCCTGATCGGAACATCAGATGCCAGCCGCCGCGCGCCGACTGTGGCCCTGGCGTTGAACCGCAATGCCGAAGCGGTTGCCGCCGATCTGACTGGATATGGAATCATGGCCGGCGGAGGTGATTTCTATGCCGTGCGCCCGTTGACGGCTATGGGCGTCGATCCGGATCAGGGCGTGCTGCGGGTCAGTTTCACGCACTATACGTCTCAACAGGAAATTGATCAGCTTTTGAATGCACTAGACGACGTTTTGTGATCCAATTCCCCCTCTGCTTCGTAACCGAAGAAAGAAGAAAAGAGCAGGGCGGACATGGAACAGCAGCGGTCACCGATCATAATGTGGTTCCGACGGGATTTGCGCCTGTCGGATCACCCTGCACTGAGCGCCGCGCTTGAGAGCGGGCGACCGATCATACCAGTTTTCATTCTGGACCACACGGTCCAGGCTTTGGGCGCAGCGCCGAAATGGCGTCTTGGATTGGGCCTAAAGGCTTTTGCCCAGGCGCTAGAACAGGCTGGCAGCCGCCTGATCCTGCGGCATGGGGATGCGCTGACCGTATTGCAGCAGCTCGTCGTCGAAACTGGTGCAAGCGATGTGTTTTGGACTCGCGCATATGACCCTGACGCCATTGCCAGAGATACGAAAATCAAGACGGCTCTGACCGACCAGAGTGTCACGGTAAAATCCTTCGCCGGCCATCTTTTGTTCGAACCTTGGACAGTGGCGACGAAAACAGGACAGCCGTTCCGTGTGTTCACTCCAATGTGGCGTTCAGTGCGCAGCCGGGATGTTCCGGCCCCAAACAACGCTGTGTCTCATCTCAAACCGCCCGCGATGTGGCCCGTTTCTGAAAATCTTGAGGATTGGCATCTGGGCGCGCAGATGCGCCGCGGAGCATCCGTGGTCACACCCCATGTCCGACCGGGCGAAACCGCAGCTTTTGAGTCTTTGCATCATTTTCTGGACCGCATCGCCAACTATTCAGATCACCGGGATCGTATGGACTTGGACGGAACATCTAACCTGTCCGAGTATCTGTCTTTAGGTGAAATAGGCCCTCGCAGTGTCTGGCACGCAGTTCAGCGGGCCGGGATGACGGGCGTTCAGGGGGGTGAACCCTATTTGCGCCAATTGGTCTGGCGCGAGTTTGCTTATCACCTGATGTATCACACTCCATCCTTGCTCAGCGGTAATTGGAAGCCGGAGTGGGATAGATTTCCCTGGAATACTGATGCGGACCAACCCGAAGTTCTCGCCTGGAAGCAGGCAAAAACCGGCGTCCCGGCAGTCGATGCGGGGTTACGGCAGATGTATGTGACCGGGCGAATGCACAATCGGGCCCGGATGATTGCGGCGAGTTATCTGACCAAGCATCTAATGACCCATTGGAAAATTGGCATGGATTGGTTCGCGGATTGTTTGGTCGACTGGGATCCGGCGGCAAACGCGATGGGCTGGCAATGGGTTGCAGGGTCGGGGCCGGATGCCTCGCCATTTTTTCGCATCTTCAATCCGCAAACACAGCAGGAAAAGTTCGATCCGCAATCGGACTTCGTTCAGCAGTGGATTGCCGAAGGGCAGAGCAATCCACCGGCAACAGCACTGGCGTATTTTGATGCGGTTCCGAAGTCATGGAACCTCAGCCCACAGGACCCATACCCGCAACCCGTTGTCACTTTGGCAGCCGGTCGGGCGCGTGCATTGGCGGCCTATGAGGGCCGAAAAAACCAGTAACGAATTGAAAACTTGCCACAAACACAAACTCGGCCTAGCCTGTTTGCGCGGCCGCACAGAGGAGAGCGGATGACTTTGATGACCACCGAGGGGCAGAAAGACCTGCCCAGGTACTTTGCGCAAGTATTCAAAATGGTTAGCCGGATGCAGTCTGGCCGATTGGACATCGGACTGCCGGATGGTCGTGTCTTCCGAACCGAGGGCACCAAACCCGGGCCGGTTGCGCGTGTGGATATCCACAATCCAGACGTTTTTGCCCGCCTGGTCCGCGAAGGTGAACTTGGTTTTTCCGACGCATATCTGGAAGGTGACTGGAGCACGCCGGACCTGCGATCCTTTATGGACCTCGTGCATATGGGTAATGAAACGGTCTACGACGATTTCACCGGCAAAGTCCTTGTGCAGATGTATGAGCGGCTGCGGTTCTGGTTGCACCGCAATAACCGGACACAGGCCAAAAAGAACATCTCGTACCATTATGATCTGGGCAATGATTTCTATCGTTTGTGGCTTGATGACACGATGACCTATTCCAGCGCACTGTTCGAAACTGGGCAGGAAAGTCTGGAAAAGGCGCAAACCGCAAAATATGCCAGCATGGTCGATGAAATGGGTGCAAAACCCGGAGATCATATTCTTGAGATTGGCTGTGGCTGGGGTGGGTTCGCTGAATACGCAGCGAAAGAGCGTGGCCTGCGGGTCACAGGTCTGACGATCAGTCAAGAGCAGTTGAAGTTTGCAAGGCAGCGTATTGAAAATGCTGGTCTTTCAGATTTGGTTGAATTCAAATTGCAAGATTACCGGGATGAACGTGGCCAGTATGACGGAATCGCATCGATCGAGATGTTCGAAGCGGTAGGTCAAAAGTACTGGCCTGTGTATTTCGACACTGTGCGTGAGCGATTAAAACCCGGGGCGCAAGCGACGTTGCAAATTATCACTGTCGCGGATCATCGATGGGATGTTTATCGTAACGGCATTGATTTCATTCAGAAATATATTTTCCCGGGCGGCATGCTTCCGGCGCCTTCCATTTTGAAGGAACAAGTTGCTCTGGCGGGTTTGAAAGTCGTCAAATCGAAAGAATTCGGTAAAAGCTATGACCTGACCCTGCGCCGCTGGTATGACACGTTCAACGGCAAGTGGGACGAAATCTCGGAAATGGGCTTTGATGAGCGTTTTCGCCGCATGTGGAATTATTATTTGACCGCCTGCGGAGCAGCCTTTGACACCGGTAATTGCGATGTGACACAGATCACTATAGCGAAACCGAGTTAAGGAACGGACTTCAGAAATGCCCACTGCACCCAAGCTTGTTTCTGGCTTATGCCTTTTGATCGTGGCGTTCTTGGTTTCGAGTATGGTCATCGAAAACGGTGATGAAGGTAAGAACTACGGTATGTTCACCTACGTAAACATGGCTTTGGGCGTGATTTGCGGTTGGTGGATCATGGGCAAGCGTGCTGGCCGGGGCTGGACTGCCGCAATCAACAACGGCTTGACCGGAATGGCGGCGCTGGTGTTCTGGGGCCTTTTTGTTCAGGGTGTCAACGAAATGCTCCGCTTGGCAATGCGCCATCGGTATGACGGCCCGTTCGAGGCGCTGATCTCCATCTTTAAAATCGGTGTTGAATATGGTCAGCAACTTGTGGTGCCCGAAATCTTGTGGACTTTGATCATTGGGGCTCTGATCACTGGGCTGGTCACCGAGGAAGCAGCCCGCCGGTGGCGGTGAGCTAACAACTTAAAGTACGAAAGAACCCAACAGTGTCAGATCTGTTCTTTTATGGCACGCTGCGGCACTTGCCATTGCTGGAGCTTGTCTTGGGACGTCCAGCGTCCAAACTTGAATTTGCCCAAGCCACACTGAAAGATCATGCAGTCCATAGCGTGCAGGATCAGGCCTTTCCCATGATTGTTCATGAGGAAGGCAGTTTTGCCAAAGGGTTATTGCTCCGGGGATTGAGTGAGGAAGATCAGAACCGTTTGGTCTTCTACGAGGGTGGCTTTGATTACGACCTGCGGGAGCAGACAGTTGATTTGGCCGACGGGTCGATATCGCAAGCCCTTGTGTTCTACCCTGAGCCGGAGCTTTGGAGCCGCGGCGGTCTCTGGTCGCTGCAGGGCTGGTTGGATGAGTGGGGCGCGATGACGATGCTCGCCGCGCAAGAGGTTATGGGTTTTTACGGCAAGGTTGATGCGGAACAAATTGCGCGAAGCTTTCCGTCGATCCGCACGCGAGCATGGGCAAAGCTGGCTGCCCGTCAACGTGCGACAGGTGATGCACGAGACACTGCCAAAGACGTCATCGTGCACGGTCGTAAACCGGCCTATGTCAATTATTTCGGGATGGAAGAAGTCGCATTGCAGCATCGCCAATACGATGGCTCGATGGGCAAAGTGCTGAACCGCAGCAGCCTGATGCAGGGCAGCGCCGTGATCGTCCTGCCATATGATCCCGTGCGCGACACGGTTTTGTTAGTTGAACAATTCAGGGCACCGATCTTTCTGGCTGAGGATCCTGAACCCTGGATGTGGGAGCCGGTCGCCGGGATGATCGACCCAGGCGAAACGCCGGAACAGGCGGCCCTGCGCGAGGCCGAAGAAGAAGCCCAGATTGCGCTGAACCGGCTGGAATATGCAGGCGGCGCGTATTCCTCCAGCGGGTCATCGACTGAATATCTATACCTTTATGTCGGGCTGGCTGATCTGACCAAGACCATCGAAGATGGTGGGTTGGCAACGGAAGGTGAGGATATCCGAACCCAGATTCTGCCTTTCAGTGATTTCATGGACAGGGTCGACAGTCATGGGTTTAAGGATTTGCCGCTTTTGGCGGTGGCCCATTGGCTTGCACGTCACCGTGAGCGCCTGCGCGGATGATTTTCGCCGCTTGTGGTCGTCGCGCACCACAGGTAAATCTGCGTTGATCCGAAATGAAATGAGGGCGCCATGCGCATTGCACGAGACCTTGCCGACGCAGTCGGAAAAACCCCGCTGATCCGGCTGCGTCGCATCAGCGAAGAGACCGGGTGCGAGATTCTCGGCAAGGCCGAATTCATGAACCCCGGCCAGTCGGTCAAGGATCGTGCGGCGCTCTACATCATCCGCGATGCCATTGCGCGTGGTGACCTGAAACCGGGCGGCACCATTGTCGAAGGTACGGCGGGTAACACCGGGATCGGTTTGGCGCTTGTTGGTGCGTCGATGGGGTTCAAGACCGTCATTGTCATCCCGGAAACGCAGTCCGAAGAGAAAAAGGACATGCTGCGACTAGCTGGCGCTCAGCTGGTTCAGGTTCCGGCCGCACCGTATCGCAACCCCAACAATTTCGTACACTATTCCCGTCGTTTGGCCGAAGAACTGGCGCAGACCGAGCCCAACGGCGCGATCTGGGCCAACCAGTTCGACAATGTTGCGAACCGTCAGGCGCATGTGGAAACGACCGGTCCCGAAATCTGGGAACAGACCGATGGCAAAGTTGACGGGTTCGTCTGTGCCGTGGGCTCGGGCGGTACATTGGCGGGCGTAGCGGACGCGTTGCAGCCCAAAGGCGTCAAGATCGGTCTGGTCGATCCGATGGGGGCTGGGCTGTATTCGTATTACACCACCGGCGAAATCGCGATGGAGGGCGGCTCGATCGCCGAAGGCATCGGTCAGGTGCGTATCACCAAGAACCTTGAGGGGTTCAAACCTGACTTTGCGTATCAGATGACGGACAACGAGGCGCTGCCTTACATCTTTGATCTGCTGCGCGATGAAGGCCTGGTCATGGGCGGTTCAACCGCCATTAACATGGCTGGTGCGGTACGTCTGGCCAAAGATCTGGGACCAGGCCACACCATCGTGACCATCCTGTGTGACTACGGAACTCGCTATCAGTCCAAGCTGTTCAACCCGGACTTTCTGCGTGAAAAGGAATTGCCTGTCCCGGGCTGGATGACTGAAGCTCCACGCAGTATCCCCGGCGTTTTTGAGGACGTGTGATGCTGCGGCGTGTTCGCCTGTTCCTGACCCTTGTTGCGGTTTGTTTTGCGATAGTTTGCGGCCCCGCTGCCGCGCAGCTTACAGATCGTCAAAGCGAATACTATCAAGGCTGGGTCAAAACGGCGGACCGTGCCGAGACTGTAATCGAGGCCGATCGTGCGTCGAACGCTTCGCTCGAAAACCTGCGCTCAGAGATCAACGGCTATAGAGATGATTTCAATCGGGCACGCGGTGCAAACACCGAACGCATCCAGACGCTTGAAAATCAGATCAAGGCTCTTGGTGCTGCGCCCGAAGGCGACGCCACCGAACCGGAAGACATTGCCACACTACGAAAGCACCTAAACGAGCAGCTGAATAGTTTGCGCGTCCCGCAGATCATCTCAGAAGAGGCATTCAGCCGGGCCAATGGTCTGATATCCGAGATAGATAAACTTTTGCGGGACCGTCAGGCGAAAGAACTTTTAGAGCGCGGACCGTCGCCCCTGAACCCCTCCTACTGGCGACCGGCTTGGGTTGATGTGAACGAAGCTGCGCAAGCGTTGTTCAACGAAGCGCGTCGGAACCTGAAAACTGACGTGGTGCATGAACGATTGCGGTCCCGTGGGCTGGGAATTCTGGCCTTGGTTTTCGTCGCCGGCGTGCTGCTGTTTTACGGTAAGCGCTGGTCGGAAGCCGCTGGTGCGCGTCTGCGAGCACTTGGGGGGCAGGGAAGTGGCGTATGGACGTTCCTGACCTCGTTGCTGCGTATTATCCTCCCCTGGTTCGGCGTCTGGCTTCTGGTTCAGGCGGTTGTGATGACAGGTGTCCTGGGGCTGCGCGGGACGCTGTTGATGGAAAACGTGCCCTATTGGGCGGCGATCATCCTTTATTATGACTGGATTGGCCGACAGGTTTACGTGCTGCAAGCGGCGCAGGGGTTCAAAAAACTGTCCCGCCAGAAAGTCACTGAGTTACGCGTCTACCTCGATTTTCTTGCCGGGCTCCTGATCCTGCATGAACTGGTGAACCTGTTCGATCAGATCGAAAATATCTCGGATGCGACGCGCGCCGTCGTCGCCTTTCCGGTCATCGTCGCAACAGCTTTGCTTCTTCTTCGCGTCCGTCGCGTCCGCAGTGTTGATGTCCCGGTCGATGCAGGTGAGCCGTCCGAAACGGCCCGCGCTGCCGGGTTCAGCCAACTGGTCGAGTTCATTCGACGCGCTTTGTTCTTCCTGGGGATCGCCAGCCCGATTTTAGCGATGCTGGGGTATACGAATGCGGCTGAGGCAATCGTTTTCCCGGCCGTGCGTTCATTGGTTCTTATTGCAGCGCTGGTCATCGTCCAACGCTTCCTGACGTCTGTTTACGGCTGGCTTGGCGGGCAGGGCGATAAGGCCAAGGACTCGCTGTTTTCGGTTCTCATCGGCTTTGCAATGGCCATTGTGGCTATGCCCGTGCTCGCGCTGTATTGGGGTGCGCGTCAAACCGACCTGCAGGAAGTCTGGTCGCGCCTGCTGCAGGGGTTTGACATTGGCGGGGTAACCATCTCGCCCAGCAACTTCTTTACGTTCCTTGTCATATTTGCCATCGGCTATGGCCTGACGCGGATGCTGCAAAGCGGGCTGCGCAATTCTCTGTTGCCAAAGACCAGCATTGATCCAGGCGGGCAAAACGCGATTGTTTCGGGCACCGGGTATGTCGGTATTTTCCTGGCCGCGCTGGTTGCGATAACGATTGCCGGTTTCAACCTGTCATCGCTGGCTATTGTTGCCGGTGCGTTGTCAGTCGGGATCGGCTTTGGTCTGCAAACCATCGTGTCGAACTTTGTGTCGGGCATTATCCTGTTGGTCGAACGCCCAATCTCGAAAGGGGATTGGATCGACGTGAATGGGATGATGGGGTACGTCCGTGATATTTCCGTCCGGTCCACGCGGATCGAGACGTTTGACCGAACGGATGTGATCGTTCCGAACTCGGATCTGATCAGCGGCGTTGTCACGAACTATACACGCGGCAATACGATCGGGCGGGTGATTGTACCGGTCGGGGTCGCCTATGGGACTGATACCCGGTTGGTGGAAAAAATCCTGGGTGAGATTGCGAATGCGCATCCGATGGTTTTGGCGAATCCAGCACCCAGTGTGGTGTTCCAGGGGTTTGGTGCAGATTCGCTGGACTTTGAAATCCGGGCCATCCTGCGCGATGTGAACTGGGTGTTGTCGGTCAAATCCGACATGAACCACGAGATCAACCGGCGCTTCGTCGACGAGGGGATCGAAATCCCGTTTGCACAGCGCGATCTCTGGTTGCGTAATCCCGAGGTGTTGCAGGGCAGCGAAGCCCAACCCAGCAAGAACACCGGCGAAATACCGTCCGCAAAGCCATCCACAAATCCCGTCGAGATGACCGAGGGCGATTTGGCTGATGGTGACGGCGACGAGATTTAAACGCCTTTGCAAGGCTTTCGATTTCAGGTGAAATTTCACCTCAATGGGGCCTTGCAAATCCCTCGGCGATAGTTCAAATAACGCCGGCACGGAGAGGTGGCCGAGTGGTCGAAGGCGCACGCCTGGAAAGTGTGTAGGCGGGAGACCGTCTCCAGGGTTCGAATCCCTGTCTCTCCGCCACAATCCCCTATCAACATTCATCCAGCCGCGTTTGGACGTGAATCCGTCAATCCCTGGATTTCGACCAGCGCAGAAGTAGGTTGGCCGCGATTGGCGCGCCGATGATCACGACGACAATGCGCGCCAGGTGGTGTGTGACCACATACCCCAGATCCGCCCCCGATACGATGGCCAGCACCGTCATCTCTGCCTGGCCGCCCGGTGCAAAAGCTAGAAAGGCTTCGACCGGACGGCCCAGCCCCAGCGTGGTGACCACTGCCGTGAAAGCAGCGGCCAGAATGGCCAGCAAGATCACATAGGTGAACCCAGCCGCCACGACGCGTGTGAGTTCCGACCACGTAACGCCGACGAATTTGACGCCGATCCCACAGCCGATGAAGAACTGGGCGAACAGGATCGCCTCGCGCGGGGGGCGGGTATGGATGAAATCCCCAAGCGACAAGGCCGCTGTCAGGATTAATGGTCCAAGAATCGAGGCACCGAAAAGCCCGATCTTCTCTCCACCTTTCCAGCCGACAAAAGCTGCGACCGCCATGAGTATCAGCTCATGCAAGGGTAGGGCCGAAGCAGGTTCGCCCAGTGGGTTGGTCAGTTCGGCACCGTAAAACAAAGTCAGGAACAAAGGGGCAAGGGTGACGATAATCAATACGCGTGTCCCGTGGATCAGCGACAGGGTTCGCGGATTGGCACCGGCCTCGGCTCCAAAGATAACCATGTCCTGAAACCCGCCCGGCATGGCCGCAAAAAACGCAGTTTTGTCGTCAAAACCCCAGAATTTGCGAAAGAACGGCACGCCAACCATTGCAATCAGCAGGATAAATACTGGTATCAGCAGAAGGGACGCAGCCATCTTTGGAAGTTCGGCGAACAGGTTGGGTGTGATCGACGCCCCGACCGCGACGCCAAGAATGGTTCTGGACCCGACCGAGATTTGCCCGAAATCCCGCATGGGTGCGTGTGCCAAAGCTGCAATCAAACACGCTGACATCGGCCCGAACAGAAAGGGCAGCGGCAGGTTCAACACCCAAAAAACTGCAGTTCCCAACATAGCCAATATCAGCGTGACTGACCGTTGCATCAGCGGCGACAAATGAAGGCTTGAGGCGGTCAAGGATAGTGTCCGATTTCGTTGACTAAGACATGTATCCAAGTGTATACAAAGAAATCCAATATGCAAGATTGAGAACGATGAAAACTCAAGAAGATCCTAATCAGGCCAGCCCGCAGGGGAATTCCGCTTATCAGCGCTTGCTGGATGAAATTCGCGAGGGTGTTTTGTTACCTGGTGAACGGCTGAGAGAGATCGAGCTGTCCGAAAGACTGGGTGTCAGCCGAACGCCTGTGCGCGAAGCGATACGGCAACTCGAAGCGGATGGGTTGGTGACGCATGTCCCTAGGCTGGGCGCAACGGTTCGCAACCTGAGCTATTCGGAAGTTATGGAGCTGTATGAAATGCGCGCCGTACTTGAAGGAACAGCGGCACGGTTGGCGGCACGCGCGGCTTCGGATGTGGAACTGGACGAACTTAATGTCCTGAACAATCGCCTTGCCGAGGCTGGCACCGGTCCAGTGGCCGCTCAGTTGAACCGTATTTTCCATGCCACGCTGTTGGATGCCGCCAAAAACCGCTTTCTCACAAAGTCGATGTTATCGCTGCAAAAGGCGTTGTTGATATTGGGCCCGTCCCAAATGCTGGACGGTCAGCGCGCAGACGATGCTGCGGGTGAGCATCGCCGTGTGATGGAAGCCTTGAAGGCCCGCGACGGCGACGCAGCCGAGCTGGCGATGCGCGCCCATGTTCATGCGGCCCAGCGGATGCGTATCCGCGCGTTGCAGAAACGGGACCGCGCAATTGATCAGGCCTGACCTGAGGAGCTGATTGTCCTAACTCTCGGTCTTTGGTTCCTTCACCAAACCACTCCTCCTATCCGCAGAAGTCGACGAAAAACCCGACCATCGTGGAGGTCGTTGTTTAGGCTCTTCCGGTACAAACACTCAGCTGACCACTTTCAAAGGGTTGGCGCCTTCAACCTCGCGGCTAATCTCTTGTACCAGCGCCATCGCGGCAGGGTTTCGGCGCTTAACATGCATACGCGCGACAAAAACGATGGCCGGGGGATCGGGGAACACGCCTTTGATCACCTCTATGTCCGGTGTGACATGCATTCCATTCAACAGGGCGACGCCCAAACCGGACCGCACGGCCAACTGAATGCCAGTGGCGCTTGGGCATTCTAATACGTTGTCGAAGCGGTGCCCTTGCAGCTGCCCATCTCCGAAGCCCCATTTGCGATAGAAACATTGGCTGTCGAAGGACAGAAAGGGAACAGGTGCTGTCGTATCCAGTTGGAAATCCGGTGATTTTACCCAGTGCAGAGTGTCCTCGAACAAGATCAGGTCATCTGGCCGCGTATCGTGCCGAAAGATTTGCATGACGGCGACATCCAACTCTCCGGCCTTCAACCACTCTTGCACGTTCAGACTTTGACTGGTGCGTGTTCGGACCTGAACGTCCGGGTAAAGCCGTGTGAAACGACCCAATATGCGGGCGATGTCGCTGGTTGCCGTGTCTTCGGTCATGCCCAGCCGGAGTGCGCCGGCCAAGGGTTTCTTGCCCAAACTGGCAAGCGCCTCATCGTGCAGGGCACATATTCGGCGGGCATAGTCGCACAGGCGAAAACCTGTTTCTGTGAACAGAGGGCCACCGGGTCGGCGCGCCAGCAGATCGCAGTCCAGGGCTTGCTCTAACCGTCTGATTTTGTGGCTGACTGCTGATTGCGACAGCGCCAGATGCTCGGCCGCGCGCGTCACGCCGCCATGGGTTGCGATAGCCAGAAGGGCGCGCAGGGCGTCAATTTCCAATCGGTCGGTCATTTGTGAAGCCATGACATATTTTAATTGAGTCATGAATATCATTCATTTGTGTCACGCGCCAGTATTGAACTACTGGTCAGGAAATCCAAAGCTCAGGAGCATTCGCATGCCGCATCTCGTCCCGGATCACACAGTGATCAAAACCCCGCGGATGGTCCCCGGAACCCATGGGGAAGACGATCCGGTGGTTTTGATCCACAGCACATTTTCTTACATCCGGCGCGACGTGCTGCCTGTACGGGCTGCGGCGGGCAAGAGGGTACGCTTATTCGATCTGGCGCGTCTTGGTCAGTCTGAACGACCTTGGGATCCGGCGCTTAATGGGTCGGTTACCGATCAAGTTCCCGTCGTTCACAAGTTGCCGAAAAACTGCGGTCAATCCCCGATAAATGATCAGCCCAAACAGACACCCGCGCCGCTGATCAATCTCCTGAAGCGAAAGGGCTGAGCTATGACGGATCAAATCAAAACCCGTGACCGGCGCGGTCTGACGACGGTATTCGAAATCACTGGATCGGTTCTGGCCATGGCCTATGCCTTGTTGATCGCGTCTAATACAGGGGCCGAGCTGTTCGGGTTTGCCCTGTTGTTACTGTCCTCGGGCCTGTTTGCGGCCTGGGCCGTGATTGATCGCCGCTGGACGTTCCTGTTGTTGCAGGGGTTCTATGCGGCCTCGGCGATCATCGGCTTGATCCGGTGGGCATGAACTTCGCATAGGGCAGTTGTGGAAATCTTGCTAGAACAGCCTTATGCGAAACGAAGACAGAATCAAAATCGGCTTTTTGCTGTTTGACGGCTTTCCCATGGCCTGCCTGACCTCGGTGATCGAGCCGTTGCGGGCGGCCAATGAAATCGCCGGGCAAGAGGCGTTCTGTTGGTCGCTGCTGTCCGAGCGTCAACAGAAAGTAAAATCCAGCGCAGGTGTACGGTTCGAGGCTGAGAAGTCTCTGGCCGACTGCAAGGATATCGACATTTTGTTCCTTCTCAGCAGCCCAACGTCCGGCTTTGACAACACAACCGTTGGCAACGGTGCTCTGCGCAGTCTCGGACGGCATGGCACCGTTTTGGGCGGGATTAGCGGTGGGGTTTTCCCTTTGGTCCGGTCCGGGGTGATGGGGGGGCAACCTGTTTCCGTCCATTGGTGCTATGAGGCCGCATTTCTGGCTGAGTTTCCCGAAGTCGACTCGCGTAGCGAGGTGATAGTGAAAACGGCCACGCGCTACACCGCAGCCGGTGCTGCTGCCGGGTTCGATCTGGCCCTGCATCTGATCGAGGATCGGCTGGGCGGCGACGTCGCGCATGAGGTCGCCTGCTGGTTTCAACATCCGATGATGCGCGGGGCAGGTGTGCGGCAACAGGTTCCCACCACGACTGCGCCGGAAACTGGCGACAGCCTTCCGCCGTTGGTGTCGCGCTGCGTCGACCTGTTCGCCGGTCATATGAGCGATCCGATTTCCATCGCAGAGGCCGCACAGCAAATCGGGGTCACGCCACGCCAGGTGGAACGCGCCTTTAAGCAGGCGACAGGCCAAAGCCCCAGCCATTACTATCGCGCAATGCGCATGAAGGCGGCACGGCAGATGGTGGTCTATACCAAAGACCCAATCGCAGATATCGCGGCTGCGATCGGGTATGGTTCAGTGGCGCCGCTTGTGACACATTACCGGTCGGCCTTTGGGCTAAGCCCCAGCGAAGATCGCCGTAGGATCAACCGCTTCCGCGTTGAAGGTAATGCGCCGCTGCCGTCAGTCTGACACTGCTTTACAGCGCCGAACGCATTGCAGTGACGATGGCATGGTGCAACGATCCGGCGGATGAACGAGGGCCATAAATGCTGAACGCCTCGTCTGACCGACAGAGAACAAAGCAGCCAATGTGGTGAATTGAGCAACGGGCGACGCTGCCCGCGTCCATTTTACGGAGATCCAGCATGCACAACAGCTCCAGCACTGCTGGTATTTGACCCCCATTCAGGTCGAACCGTGTCCAACCGTCGGTCTGTTCTGTCACCGACGCGGTATCGCCCAAAGCGGACTTCACTTGATCAGTAAGCTCTTCGTGCGTGTCAAAAGGCGCCTCGATCATCCACTGATCCGGACCGGCCCAAAAGGCAGTGACAGTGTCACCGGCATGTTGGCCGATGCCAGGTGCAGGGGCACCGATCAGTTTTGCCAGGGCTTTGCTGGCTTTGGATTCCTGTCCCATCCGCGCGGCGACGGATGCCAGCGCGACGCCCGGAACTTCCCGGCACGTAACCCCGCCAACAGTGTCGACCTGCGGTTCGGACCCGCCCAATGCGGTTATTGCAACTAGATCATGCACGCAGACGCTCTCCTTCGGGGTCAACGAAATGGGCCGATACGATTTCGACCTCGACGGTCAGATCGGTCAATGGGGACACGAGGCGCATTTTCTCGCCCATCCGGTTTGCGCCATCCTTCAAAAGACCCAGCCCGATATTGCTGTTCAGAATAGGCGAATACGCAGCCGAAGTGACATAGCCCTGATCGTGCGCGGCATCCACCGGGCCGGTCGTGTTCATCAAATGGCCACCAGCGGTGACTTTCTCTTCGGGCGATACCGGTTTGATCCCGACCAGCCGCAGGACATCCGGTTCTACCAAGGCCTCTCGTTCGGACAGGGTCGATCCGATGCTGTCTTTCTTTTTCGACACCATCTTACCCAATCCAAGATTCAATGCCGTTGTGGTGCCGTTCAGCTCGTTGCCGGCCGCGTGGCCCTTTTCGATCCGCATGACGCCCAGCGCTTCGGTGCCGTAAGGGACAACCTCAAATTCTTCACCCTCGGTCATCAGACGCCGCATCAGCGCATCGCCATAGCGTGAGGGTACCGCGATTTCGAACGCCAACTCTCCCGAGAATGAGATCCGGAACAGCCGCGCGCGCAACCCGCCGCAGACCGTAATGTTGCCACAGCCCATGAACGGAAATGCCTCGTTTGAAATGTCGAATTCAGGGTCGACGATCTTTTGCAGCAGCTTGCGCGAATTGGGACCAGCGACAGCATATTGCGCCCAGGATTCGGTGGTCGAGATCAGCTGCACATCCATATCCGGGAACAGGCATTGGCGCACAAATTCCATGTGACGATAGACATTTACCGCGTTGGCCGTGGTCGTTGTGACGACAAAATGATCCTCGGCCAGACGCGCGGCTGTGCCATCATCCATCACCATGCCGTCTTCGCGAAGCATCAGGCCATAGCGGGTTTTTCCCACGGGAAGCTTGGCGAAACCGTTCGCGTAGACGCGGTTCAGGAAATCAGCCGCGTCCGCGCCCTGCACGTCGATTTTTCCAAGTGTCGTACAGTCGCACACCCCGACGGACGCGCGGGTCTGGCGCACTTCACGGTCCACTGATTCACGCCAATGAGTCTCACCCGGAAGGGGGAACCATTGCGCGCGCAGCCAGTTGCCGACCTCGACAAACACAGCGCCCTTCTCCTTGGCCCAATAATGCGAGGGCGTCAGGCGCGTGGGGTGGAATTCTTGTCCCTTCATCCGACCGGCGAAGGTGCTGATCGGAACAGGCGTGTAAGGCGGGCGGAAAATGGTTGTCCCTGTTTCGGGGATCGTCTTTCCGGCCACCTCGGCCATGATCGCCAAAGCGCTGATGTTCGATGTCTTGCCCTGATCGGTCGCCATGCCAAGCGTGGTATAGCGTTTCAGGTGTTCAACTGACCGGAACCCTTCCTGATAGCTGAGTTTGACGTCCTTGACGGTCACGTCGTTTTGCTGGTCTAGCCATGCGCGTTTGCAGCCTTCGACATACCAGAACGGTTTCTGCGCGATCGGAGTATCCTCGGCCTCGGGCAAGACAGGCTGAGCAACGCTCAGCTCCAGCGCTGCCGCGGCAGCCTCGGCACCGGATTGCAATGCACCTTGCGTAGACATCACTCCGTTCGCTGCGCCCGCGACAGTCAATCCGACGGGCAGATTTGAACCGGGCACAAAGGCGGCCAGATCGTTGTTCCAGACCGGACGCCCGCGCTGATGGCAGGTCAGGTGCACATTCGGATTCCAACCCCCCGAAACGCCCAGCGCGCCGCAATCCAGCGTGCGGGTCGAGCCGTCGGGCAAGGCAACTTCGACAAAGGTCAGACCGAGACGCCCCTTGGTATTCACAACCTGAGCGCCGCTCAGGACTTCGTAATCGTAGTTGACCGGAGCATCCTCACGCACATCGATAACGGCGCAAATGTGAACGCCCTTGGCATGCAGGTCGACAGCGGTGCGGTGACCGTCGTCGTTGTTGGTAAAGATCGCCACGCGCTGAGAGGCAGTGGCCGCGAACCGATTGGCATAGGTTCGCAACGCGCTGGCCATCATGATGCCAGGGCGATCGTTGTTTTCGAACGCGATGGGCCGTTCAGTCGACCCCGCACACAGCAAGGCTTTCTTGGTGTAGATACGCCACAGGATCTGGCGCGGTTTACCGGCGGGCAGGGTGGCCACATGATCCCCGGTGCGTTCAACAGCGCCATAGATGCCGTGGTCGAAGGCGCCGATGACAGTGGTTCTGGCCATCAGCCGGACGTTGGGCATGGAGGACAGTTCTGCCACAGCCTGCGCGGCCCAATCGCCGCTGCCTAGATCGCCAACCGAAAATGTCTCGCTGTTCAGACGTCCGCCGAACCGAAAATCCTCATCAGCCAGAATAACGTCCGCACCCGCGCGTCCTGCAGTCAGGGCTGCCATCAAGCCCGATGGACCCGCGCCGATGATCAGCAGGTCGCAGTGGCGGAACCCTTTGTCATATTCGTCGGGATCAGCCTCCATCGACAAAGAGCCAAGGCCAGCGGCGCGGCGAATGATCGGCTCATAGATTTTTTCCCAAAAAGCGGCCGGCCACATGAAGGTCTTGTAGTAGAACCCGGCGGACAGGAAATTCGAGAACAGGTCGTTTACGCCAAGCGCATCGAATTTCAGGCTGGGCCAACGGTTCTGCGATTGCGCCTCAAGCCCGTCAAACATCTCCGTCGTGGTGGCACGTGTGTTGGGTTCCTGCCGGTTGCCAGAGCGCAGCTCGACAATGCCGTTGGGCTCCTCGGATCCGGCGGTCAGCAGGCCGCGCGGGCGGTGATACTTGAACGAGCGTCCGATCAACCGCACGTCATTGGCCAGCAAAGCCGAAGCCAGCGTATCGCCGGGATGGGCGGTATAGTTGCGGTTGTCGAACCGAAAGTTCACTGTGGTGTTGCGGTCGATCTGGCCACCGCTCAGCCTGTTGGATTGCGTCATTTGGATCGCCCCCGCGCGCGGGCCACATCGCGGGCCAGTTCTACCTTGGAAATTTCATGAGTGGTGGTGTCGCGGGTCACGACCAGCCACGACCGGTCGCCAGCCTCATGATACCACAGTTCTTGATGCTCGCCTGCGGGATTGTCGCGCAGATACCCGTATTCATAGAACGCTTCCGCCGCGTCTTCGGCCTGCCAGTCCGGGCGGTTGATCAGTGACGCGTCACCCAGATAGGTGAACTCAGATGCGTCGCGCGGGCCCAGAAGGGGATGGTTGATAATCATTGTTGTGCTCCCCTCAATGCAGGTTGGGCTGGTTGCCCACGCCTTTTTCGTCGATCATCCGGCCTGTGCGGAACCGGTCGAAGCGATAGGCCGTGGCGGTAGAGTGCGGTTCGTCCTGCGCCAACAGATGCGCAAAACAGTAACCGGACGCCGGGGTCGCCTTGAACCCGCCATAGCACCAGCCACCATTGAAATAGAGACCCTCAACCGGAGTGCGGTCGATGATGGGTGAACCATCCATAGACATGTCCATAACACCGCCCCACATACGCAGCAGACGTGAGCGGCCGATCATCGGCATCAACGAGACGCCGCCCTCGCAGACATCCTCGACCACGGGTAGATTTCCACGTTGGGCGTAGGTGTTATAGCCGTCGATATCACCGCCAAAGACGAGCCCGCCTTTGTCGGACTGGCTGACATAGAAATGTCCGGCCCCATAGGTGATGACGCTGGGCAGAACCGGCTTCAGACCCTCGGACACAAACGCCTGCAACACGTGGCTTTCGATCGGTAGGCGCATGCCCGCCATGCCCATCACCCGGCCCGAGTTTCCGGCAACAGCGCAGCCGACTTTGTTAGCCCCGATAAAGCCCTTTGAGGTCTCGACGCCCAGGCATTTGCCGTTCTCGATACGCAGACCAGTGACTTCGCAATTCTGGATGATGTCGACACCGTGGCTGTCCGCGGATCGGGCAAAGCCCCAGGCCACCGCATCATGGCGCGCGGTGCCGCCCCGCCGCTGGGCCAAACCGCCTTTGATCGGGAAACGCGCGTCGTCGAAATTCAGATAGGGGTGTTCTTTGCGTACCTGATCGGCATCCAGCAATTCGGCATCTGCACCGTGCAGGATCATCGCATTGCCGCGCCGCGTATAAGCGTCGCGCTGACCATCCGTGTGGAACAGGTTGAGTATTCCGCGCTGGCTCATCATGGCGTTGTAGTTCAGGTCTTGTTCAAGCCCTTCCCACAGTTTCATCGAGAATTCATAGAACGGCTCATTCCCGTCCAGCATGTAGTTCGAGCGAACGATTGTCGTGTTCCGCCCGACATTGCCGCCGCCGATCCAGCCCTTTTCGACAACCGCGACATTGCGATGACCGTAGACCTTGGACAGATAATGGGCCGTCGCCAGCCCATGACCACCACCGCCTATGACGATAATGTCGTAATGAACTTTGGGTTCGGGGTCACGCCAGACCGGTTTCCACCCTTTGTGGCCGGTAAGCGCCTCTTTGATGACTCGAAAGCCTGAATATCGCATGAATCGGACCTTTTTTGCCAGAATTCACTATTTTCCTGCTCAGCGATATCCTCAGATGCGACATTGGTGTGTCTGAATCAGACCCTTTGGTGTGACGAGCCGGGAACCAATTGTGAAAACCATGATACAAAGGCGTCAACCTCGGGTGATGCGCGCTGCACGGCCAGAAAGTACCCTTCGGCCGCTGGAGCAGTCTCATCGAAAGCACGCGCGACCTGTCCGGTCTGCAGAGCGTGATCGGCGATAAGTGCATTCACCAAGGCCACGCCGTTCCCGGAAGCCGCCAATTGCAAGGCGAGCCCGTAAGAATCGACATAATAGGCCGGGGTATGGATTTTATGACCGGTGACTTCCGCCCATGTGGACCAGTTGTCTGACGTTCCCACGGCCTCGATCAGGGGCAAGTCCTGAAAAGCGCCAACCAAGCCAGGTGCTTTTACCGCGATCAGGTCATTCGGCAGTAACGGTTTTGCATCCCGCCCGACTTGTTTTTCTGACCCGAACCGGATTTCAACATCGGCGCGCAGGGCCGAGTATTCATCCGGCCAGATCGTGCTGACAAAGCGAATGGACGTATCTGGGTTTTGGTCGCGAAACTGGGGCAGGGCAGGGGAAATCAACCATTCGATGATGCTGATCGACGCCGCCACAGTGACGTGTCTGGCCCGTTCCTCTGCCAAATACGGAGAGGCGGCGGATTGCAGCAATTGCAGTGCGGCTTCGACCTGCGGCAGCAGCTTTCGGCCTTCATCCGTCAAGGAAAGACCGCGCGGATGCCGATGAAACAGTACGACGCCCAGCCGAGATTCCAGCGACCTGATTTGCTGGCTTACGGCGGATTGGGTCAATCCGATTTCATCCGCCGCAGCTGTTGAGCTCAACCTTCGGGCCGCGGCCTCGAAAGACCTGAACCATGTAAGGGGGGGCAGTGTTTTGGGCATGTGCAACCGACCTAGTAGCTTTGTTAATACCTAAGACCCAACTTCTTTCGTTTGTCAAAGTGCCGGCCAATCAAAGATATTTCTCGTACTCAAGATTGGGGGATAACGTGCAGCCGGAAATTCGTAAAATAGTGACCTTCGACGAAGAAGTTCTGATCGAAGGATATCGCAAAGCCGAACGGCCGTGGCGCATGTTTGCTGTAGCAGCGGTTGTTACCAACCCTTGGGCTGGACGTTTCGTCGAAGATCTACGGCCGGAAATTTTGGCCTATGGCCCAATCCTGGGTCAAGAACTGACCGACAGGATGATCGCGCTGGCCGGAAGCGGTGAGGCGATTGAGGCTTATGGCAAGGCTGCGGTTGTGGGGCTGGACGGAGAGGTCGAGCATGCCTCGGGCCTGATCCACACTCTGCATTTCGGGAACATCTTCCGGCAGGCGGTTGACGCCAAGTCCTATCTTTCATTCACCAACACTCGGGGCCCGGCAAACTCGCCGATCATGGTGCCACTGATGGACAAGAATGATGCGGGCCGCCGGTCACACTATCTGACGCTGCAATTCGCCATCCCCGACGCGCCCCGTGCGGATGAGATCGTCGTGGTTTTGGGCGGAGCAACCTCGGGCCGTCCGCATCATCGCATCGGCGACCGTTATCAGGACTTGAAGGATCTGGGCCATGACGTGGACAACCCGGCCTCGGTCTGACATCGGCGGGCTCGCCGCGATAGACGAAGGCGAAGGCCCGCTTGTGGTTCTGCTCCATGGCGTTGGCTTGCGGGCCGAAGCCTGGGGCGCGCAAATCGATGCGCTGTCTGCCGCCGGGTATCGTGTTCTGTGTCCGGATATGCCCGGGCACGGAAAAACCCAGTTTCAAGGTGCTATGGGGCTGGATGGGTACGCCAACCCGATCGCGGCCCGATTGACCGAGCCTGCCGTTCTGATTGGGCATTCCATGGGAGCTTTGATCGCTTTGGACATTGCGGCATCGGGGCATGATCAGGTGAGAGGCGTTGCCGCGTTGAACGCAATTTACCGCCGAACCCCCGAAGCGCGTGCGGCTGTCACGACCCGCGCGGTGGAACTGGATGCTGCGGCCATGAACGATCCTACCGTGACCTTGCAGCGTTGGTTCGGCGATCAGGTTTCCGAAGAATGCGAAGCCTGTTCGCGTTGGCTGAAAGATGTCCACCCGGGCGCATACAAAGCGGCCTATACCGTCTTCGCCGAAAGCGATGGGCCGACTGACGCACAACTGGGGCAAATCAAATGCCCCACACTGTTTATGACGGGCGGGGATGAGCCGAATTCTACACCAGGTATGTCACAGGGCATGGCGCAGAAGGTGACAAATGGGCGTGTCGAAATTGTTCCGAACGCCGCCCACATGATGCCCATGACGCACCCGGCTGCTGTTAACGCCAAATTGCTTGAGTTCATTCGGAGGTGCCTGCCATGACCGAGGTTGATACCCGCGCCCTGCGTGATGCATTCGGCAACTTCATGACTGGCGTGACGGTTGTGACTACCCGGGATTTTTCCGGCAATCCGGTCGGGTTCACGGCGAATTCCTTCACGTCCGTGTCGCTTGATCCACCTTTGCTGTTGGTGTGTCCCGGCAAGTTTCTGTCCAGCCACGATACCTTTGCCGGATGCACACATTTTGCGGTCAATGTTCTAGCAGATGGGCAGCAGGGCGTCTCCAACACTTTCGCAAGTTTCAAGGGCGACCGATTTGGTCGGGTGGCGCATCGCGACGGAGCCAATGGCTTGCCGCTGATCGACGGGGCGCTGGCACAGTTCAGTTGTGAAACGCATCAGGCGCTGCCCGCAGGCGACCACACGGTTCTGATTGGTCGTGTCACAGACTTCACCCATATCGGTGGAAACGGTCTGGGTTATGTGAACGGGTCGTATTTCAGTCTTGGGCTCGAGCGTCAGATGGACGCGCAGGTTCCGACAATCTGCGGCGCGATCGTTGCGGCAAATGGCAAAGTTCTTCTGGAGCGCTACGAAGGCGCATTTCGCCCGGTTCAAATCGCCGGTGCAGAACCCGGGGGGCAACGCAACAGGTTGGCACAGGGCCTTTCTGATCGGGGCATTCAGGCGCAGATCGAACAGGTCTATTCTTCGTTCAACGATGCCGAAACGAACCTGCACTATACGTTCTTTCTAGCGTCCTGCGGTCAGACCACCCAGACGGACAATGCCGAATGGGTAGACATCGGCGATCTGGCCGATCTGACCTATGCCAGCAAAAGTTTGCACCACATGATGACCCGCTACGCCCTTGAAGCCCGCGAAGGCGTTTTCGGGCTGTATCTCGGTGACGCCGAGCGCGGCGAAATTCACAGTTTCGGTAAAGGAGCCATTTGATGGAGTTTTCACTGTTTGCCCACGTGGAACGTCTGACCCCGGATCAGCCTCACGATGTTCTGTATGATGAATTCGTGAGCCTGGTGAAGATGGCTGATGACGGGGGGATGCGGGCAGTTTGGACCGGTGAACATCACGGGATGGAGTTCACCATTGCCCCCAATCCGTTTCTGTCGCTGGTCGATCTGGCGCATCACACGCGCAATGTGCGGTTGGGGACCGGAACGGTAATTGCGCCGTTCTGGCATCCCATCAAACTGGCAGGTGAGGCCGCCGCGGCGGATCAGATGACGAAAGGTCGTATCGAGTTGGGGATCGCGCGCGGTGCGTATTCCTATGAATACGAACGTCTGATGCCAGGAATGGACGCTTGGGAGGCAGGGCAGCGCATGCGCGAGTCCACTCCGCTGTTGCCTCAGATCTGGAAGGGCGATTGTGCCCATGAAGGCGAGTTCTATGCGTTTCCGGCCGCAACTTCGGCACCGAAGCCATATCAGGAGGACGGCCCGCCAATCTGGATCGCCGCGCGGGATCCTAACAGCCACGAATTCGGCGTTCACAACGGATTCAATATTCAGGTCACCCCGCTGTGGCAGGGTATGGAAGAGATCGAGACCCTGATGGGGCGGTTCAACGATGCCTGTGACAGCTACGCGGGGCCGCGCCCCAAGATCATGTTGTTACACCACACCTATGTCGGCAAGGATGACGACGATGTTGCGCGGGGCGTGCAAAATCTGCGCCGGTACTACAATTACTTTGGTGCATGGTTCATGAACAAACGGCCGGTTGAACAGGGCTTGATCAAGCCGATTACCGAAGCCGAGATGGACGCGAACCCGATGTATACCAAAGAAAATTTGGGCCGTGATCTGACAGTTGGGACCGCCCAACAGGTGATCGACCGGATCAAGCGCTATGAAGATCTGGGTTATGACGAGTTTTCGTTCTGGGTCGACAGCGGCATGACCAACGAACGTAAGCGTGCCTCTTTGGCGCGATTCATCGACGACGTGATGCCGGCATTTCAGTGAGGACCACAATGGGAAACCTACCGCATTTTCAGCTGTTCATTGACGGCGTCTGGACCGAAGGATCAGCCTCGCAGGTGATGACGTCACAGAACCCGGCCACGGGCCAGGGGTGGGCCACATTCGCGTGCGCCGCGCCCAGTGATGTTGAACTCGCCATCGCCGCCGCCAAACGGGTTCTGGATGACCCGGAATGGCGGGATATGACACAGACGCAGCGGGGCAAGCTGCTGTATCGTCTTGCCGATCTGGTGGCAGAAAACGCCAAGCGCCTGGGTGAGTTGGAGACGACCGACAGCGGAAAGTTGTTGGCTGAAACCTCGGCACAGACCGGGTATGTCGCGGACTACTACCGTTACTTTGCGGGGCTGGCAGACAAGATCGAAGGCACGGTCCTGCCCATCGACAAGCCCGACATGCACGTCTTTACCACACGCGAAGCGATCGGCGTCGTGGCCGCGATCGTGCCGTGGAATGCGCAAATGTTCCTGACCGCGACCAAGCTAGGCCCGGCGTTGGCTGCCGGGTGTTCCGTGGTGCTGAAAGCATCGGAAATCGCGCCCGCACCCATGCTGGAATTCGCCAAGCTGATTGAACAGGCTGGGTTCCCGTCCGGCGTTGTGTCGGTTATCACCGGTGACGCCGAAAACTGCGCGATCCCACTGACCCGGCACCCGGATGTCGACCGAATTGCCTTTACGGGTGGGCCTGAAACCGCCCGCCATGTGGTGCGAAACTCGGCTGAGAACTTTGCGGTCACGTCATTGGAGCTGGGTGGAAAGTCGCCGATCCTCGTGTTTGAGGACGCCGATTTGGACGGTGCAGCAAACGGCCTGATCGCGGGTAACTTCGGCGCATCCGGTCAGAGTTGTGTGGCGGGCACGCGCGGACTGGTGCAACGGTCGATCCTGGGGCCTCTGGTTGAACGGATCGCCGAAAAGGCCAGCGCCATCCGGTTGGGTGATCCCCTGCAGCCGGAGACGCATGTCGGCCCGCTGTGCACGGCAGCGCAGGTGCGCAAGATCGAAGAGACTTTAGGCAAAGCGCAGGGGCAGGGCGCGACGATCCATTTCGGCGGAGAAACTGCAGACCGTCCCGGAAATTACATGAATCCCACTTTGGTCGAATGCGTGTCACCAGAGACCGAAACCTTGAAGATCGAAATGTTCGGACCTGTCATGTCCTTGCTGCCGTTCGATACCGAAGAAGAGGCTATCGCGCTGGCAAACAGCACCCCTTACGGGTTGGGCTCGGGCGTGTTCACGCAGAACCTTGCGCGTGCACACCGTGTTTCGAAACGGATCAGGGCCGGTATCTGCTGGGTGAACACCTATCGCGCGATCTCACCCATTGCGCCGTTCGGCGGGTTCAATCAGTCGGGATATGGTCGCGAGGCGGGTGTTGAGGCAATACTGGATTACACCAGAACCAAGACAACCTGGATCAGCACCGCGCAAGAGCCGATGGCGAACCCCTTCATAATGCGCTAAGGATTCGGAAAGGCAGAGATTTCTGCAGGGAAGTGAGGGGCGCATGAAACTGACAAAACCGAACTTCCCACCACCGGCCGATGGCGCCGAGCGCAAGGCCATTGCCCCTGTAATATGCTATCCGCCGGATGCGCTGAAGCAGCCTGATCTGAACGGTTTGAGCAAGCTTCGCGAGGATGCGGTAAAGGTGGCTGAGGTCACTGCGGCACCACGCGATGCGGCATGCATTGGTGTTCCGGCTGGCGCTTTCGTCAGGGTGGTTTCGGTCGACGGCCCGCAGGTTGGCGACCTGAACATGTGGAATAAGCATGACCTGACTGAGCGGTTCTATTCCGGCAAAACCCGCGCGCTGCACGGCACGCACCTGTCGACCGGAGACCGGATGTGGTCGAGCTTTCCCAACATGCGACCGATGGCTACGATCGTTGCCGATACGCTGGATTGGTACGGGTTCGATGCCTTTGGCGGCTCGGTCCATGATGTGATCGGCACGCGGTGTGACCCGTATACCGGGCGTTTGCTTTCGGGGGACGACTATCACTATTGCTGCCACTCGAACCTGACCCGCGCGCTGGCCAGCCATTGCGACCTGCCGCTGCATGAGGCCGAGATGCTGGTGCATGACGTTCTGAACGTGTTCATGTGCACTGGATTTACCCGCGATACCGGCCAGTATTTTATGAAAGCCAGCCCGGTTCGCCCTGGCGATTACCTTGAGTTCTACGCTGAAATCGATCTGATCGTCGGCCTGTCTGCGTGCCCCGGAGGGGATTGTTCCTCGGAACACTCGTCAGACGCGGCGGCCTGCTATCCGTTGCTGATGGAAGTTTACGATCCCGGCGAAGAAGCGCGGGCTGCACATGTGCAACCGGGTCGGTCAAGATACGACCGCACGCACGGTACCGGTTAACGGGTCAGGCGCTGACCCAATCGGGTCAGCATTCTGCAGCACAGGTCCAGCTGTTCGATTTCAAGGAACTCGTCTGCCTTGTGGGCCTGTGCGATTGAACCCGGCCCGCAGACAATTGCGTGAACGCCCAGTTTCTGGAACAGCCCGGCCTCGGTCGCAAAGGCGACAACGCCACTGCCATTCGCGCCGGTCAGTTCGGCCACCAGATCACGAGCCGCGTTTTCTTCCATGGGTTCAAGACCTTCGACCTCGGCGATAGCCTCTTGCGTGATACTCGAGTCGCTGTGGACCGCTTGCATCTCCGGCAGCAAAGAATGCTCTACGTAGTCCGAAAGGGTCTTTTTGACGAGGTCGGCGTCACTTGCCTGCACTGGGCGCATCTCCCACAAGACCTCGGCCTTGCTGGCTATGACGTTGTGGGCAACGCCGCCCGAAATTTGGCCGATATTGACCGTCGTCCAAGGCGGCTCGAACCGGCTGTCGGCGGGTGCGCGGGACTTGAGGATATGGCGCAACTCCAGCAGTTTGCCGATATAGCGCGCGGCATATTCCGCAGCATTCACCCCGTCATCGGGGGCAGAGCTGTGTCCCTCTAGACCCGAGAAGCGGGTGGTATATTCAAAGCAGCCCTTGTGCCCCTCTATCACGCGCATTTCGGTCGGCTCGCCGATGATGGCGATGTCCGGAACGATGCCACGTTCAGACAGGTCATCGACCAGAGTTTGCGCACCAAGGCAGCCGACTTCCTCGTCGTAAGTAAAGGCAAAGTGCAGCGGCTGGGTCAGCTTGTCCACATCCAGCGTTTCGCCGAAAGCCACCGCCGCTGCGATGAAGCCCTTCATGTCGCATGTGCCGCGACCGTGGAGTTTGCCGTCACTTTCCGCCAACTTAAACGGATCTGTCGTCCAGTCCTGATCGGCCACCGGCACCACATCCGTATGGCCGGACAGAAGGATACCACCGGGTTGATCGGGGCCGATCGTGGCAAACACATTGGCCTTGGTGCCAGTCTTGTCCCGCGTGACGATACATCGCGCGCCCAGTGCCTCGAGCCGTTCGGTCAGATAGCTGATCATTTCCAGATTCGAGTCCGCTGACACCGTCTCAAAAGCGATCAGGTCGGCTAGTATTTCCATGGTTCTGGGTAAAGTCATGGCTTCACAAACAGCTTTCTGGGGCGGTTGCAGAAACATTCGGCAGGTCCGGAATCTGTGATGAGGATCGGCTCAGTGATCTCCAACCCCCAATCATCCATCCAGAGGCCGGGCATGAAGTGAAAGGTCATGCCCGGTTCCAATACGGTCTCATCCTCGGGGCGGAGAGAGATCGTGCGTTCGCCCCAATCGGGTGGATAGCTGAGGCCAATCGGATAACCGCATCGCGCGCCGCGCTCGATACCCGCCCGTTCCAGCGGGGCAGCCAGAGCCAACGCGATATCACGCGCCTGATTGCCGGCCCGCGCGGCCTCTAGTCCCGCTTCAAGACCCTCTACCAGCGCGGCTTCAGCACGAAGCAAATAGTCGGGTGGCTTACCCAAAAAGACCGAGCGGCAGAAGGGCGCGTGGTAGCGGCGATAGCAGCCCGACAGTTCGAAAAATGTACACTCTCCGGATTTGAACGGCTCACCATCCCAAGTCAGGTGTGGTGCGGCGGCATCCGGGCCGGACGGGAGCAGCGGCACAATGGCCGCGTAATCGCCCCAATCCTCGCCAACTCCGGTGACTGCGTCATGGTAGATTTGCGCGACGAGGTCGTTCTTGCGCATACCCGGTTCGATGCGCTCCAATACGCCGTCGGTCACATGCTCGGATATCCGGGCAGCTTTTCGCATTAGCGCAATTTCCTCATCGGATTTCACGACACGCTGCCAGTTCACCAATGTGTTTGCGTCGACCAGCTCTGCGTCGGGCAACTCCGCCAGCAAAGTCAGGTGCGCTTTGGCTGAATAATAATAATTGTCCAACTCGACACCGATCCGCCCCTTCGCGATACCAGTATCCGCAATCAGCGCTGCCAGATCCTGCATGGGGTGACGCACGGTGGATTGTACGTATTCGTCCGCATAGCCGTGGATCCGGTCATTGGACATCCAAACAGTTTTACGCGCGCCGTTGGCATCCTGATTTCGGCCCCACCAGATCGGGTCGGCATCCTGAAGCACAAGTACCCCTTGATGCACATAGAACGACCAGCCCTCATAGCCCGTCAGCCATGCCATGTTTGAAGGATCTTCGACAAACATAGCATCCAACCCGGCGGCTGCCATGGCGGCGCGGGTCTTTGCCAATCTGCGGTCGTACTCGGCGCGGCTGAAGGCCGGATCTGAATGGGGCATTTTAGGCTCCTGCCTTGGGCGAGTTTTGTTGACAGAACTTGACGAATGCGATCACGTCAATGGGCATCACGGGAAAGACACCAAATTGAGAATCTCACCTACCCCCCATCGCGGCGGCCAAAAGCTGATCAATGGCACTTGCTTGAGAATTGACGCAGACGCGCAGGTTATCCGCTTTTTCTCTGAGGTCACGGAATGAGGGGGTTTGACACATCTGAGTTCGCAGCACGAACGGAACGCGCGCAAAACAAGATGCAAGCCTCTGGTCTGTCGGCCCTGTTGCTGACGACGGAACCTGAGGTCCGATATTTTACCGGCTACCTGACGCGGTTTTGGGAAAGCCCAACACGGCCCTGGTTTCTGATTGTACCTGCCAGTGGCAAGCCGATTGCGGTGATCCCTTCGATCGGGGCCGCGCTTATGGCCGAGACATGGCTCGACGATATCCGAACCTGGGCTGCGCCGGATCTGGCCGACGATGGCATTAGCCTTTTGGCTGATACACTTCGCGAGGTGACGCCCGACGACGCAAAGATCGGACTACCAGATGGGCATGAAACGCATGTCAGGATGCCGTTGGCAGACCTTCGACGTCTGCAACAGACAGTCGGTCAGCGAGACCTTTGCGGCGATGAAGGGATCGTACGCGCGCTGCGGATGGTGAAATCATCAGCGGAGATTGCAAAGATTGAAACGGCATGCGCCATCGCTGGGCGTGCCTTTCAGCGGGTGCCCGAAATCGCCAAAGAAGGCGTGGCGCTGGATGCTGTGTTCCGCGGGTTTCAAATGCTGTGCCTGGACGAGGGGGCCGATTGGGTTCCATACCTCGCGGGCGGTGCGGAACAGGGTGGCTACACCGATGTGATTTCCCCGGCATCTGATACGCTGCTGCAGCAAGGCGATGTCTTGATGCTGGACACCGGCCTGGTTTGGGATGGGTATTTCAGTGATTACGACCGCAACTGGTCAATAGGGTCCGCGAGCCAGCAGGTTAAGTCGGCCTACAGTGCTTTGATTGAAGCATCGGATTCGGCATTCGAGATTGCGCGTCCGGGCGCCACGGCGGCGGACTTGTTTCAGGCGATGAACTCTGTGCTGTCGCGCCACGATGCCGATACAGGGGCAGGGCGTTTGGGGCACGGATTGGGGATGTCTTTGACAGAATGGCCATCTCTCATTCCAACCGACCACACAGTTTTGGAACCAGGCATGGTCCTGACGCTTGAACCGGGCATTGCCGTGGGTGGAAAGATCCTTGTCCACGAAGAAAACATCGTCATAACCGAAGAAGAGCCCCGCTTTCTTAGCCCTCGCGCTGGTATGGAGTTGCCCGAGATATGACGCGATTACCCTATACAGTTGATGCAGATGATCCCGCCACGCCCCCAATGGGTCTGATCGTCTTGCAGACAGACGAGACCCTTGAGCCGGAATTCAACGCGTATTTTTCTGATCGTAGCTGTCCGATTTATGTCTCCAGAATTCCCAGCGGCAAAGAGGTGACGACAGATACTCTGGCGGAAATGGAAACCGCGTTACCTGCCGCTGCCGATCTGTTGCCCAAGACCCGACCATATCGTGTGGTTGGTTATGGCTGCACCTCTGCCAGCTCGGTTATCGGCTCGGATCAGGTCGAACAAATGGTTCAAAAAACTTGCGAGGCAGAGGTTGTTACAAACCCATTGCGCGCGGCCTCGGCCTGCGCCCAAGAACTTGGTGTAGCAAAGTTCGCACTTTTGTCGCCATATATCGAAGAAGTGAACGATCCCTTACGCCATGCATTTGCCCAAAATGGCATTTCGATGGATGTTTTTGGCACATTCGGCGAAGCTGAGGAGGCCAAAGTCGCGCGGATTTCACGGAAGTCTCTGATTGAGGCTGCAGTGAGTCTTGGGCAGGATGATTCAGTTGAAGCTGTTTTTCTAAGCTGCACGAATCTAAGAACTTTTGACGTAATCCCGATTGTACAGGAACGCCTAAAAAAACCGGTGCTTTCCAGCAATCAAAGCCTCGCGTGGCACATGCGCAAGTTGAATTCCGCCTGAAAACTCGGCTGCTTCCTTTCTAATAGTTACCCACGTGTCATATTTTGGTTGCGTGCCGCACCCTGCATGTCCTTAAATGGCCTCGACAGGTCTTTGAGATCCGGATGAACCGGGCAGGCAAGGACTGCACAGGGGAGACTAATCGGTAAATGTCTAATGACGCAGCGTTCGTCGAGTTTCAGCATGTCCAAAAATCTTATGATGGCGAGATCCTTGTTGTAAAAGACCTTAACCTTTCCATGCCGAAGGGTGAGTTTCTTACAATGCTTGGGCCCTCGGGTTCTGGCAAGACAACTTGCCTGATGATGCTGGCAGGGTTTGAAACAGCCACTCATGGCGAGATTATGTTGGACGGTCGACCGATCAACAACATCCCACCGCATAAGCGCGGTATCGGCATGGTTTTCCAGAATTACGCTCTTTTTCCGCATATGACGGTGGCAGAAAATCTGTCGTTCCCTCTGGAAGTGCGGAAAATTGGCAAGGACGCAAGAGAAGAAAAAGTCCGCCGGGCGCTTGATATGGTCCAGATGGGGGCCTTTGGCAGCCGTCGACCGGCGCAATTGTCCGGGGGCCAGCAGCAGCGGATCGCCCTTGCACGCGCGCTGGTGTTCGAGCCCGAGCTGGTTCTGATGGATGAACCGCTGGGCGCGCTCGACAAACAGCTGCGCGAGCATATGCAGTTTGAAATCACGCGTCTGGCCCATGAACTTGGGATTACGACCGTCTACGTGACCCACGACCAGACCGAAGCCCTGACAATGTCAGATCGCGTTGCGGTATTCGACGATGGGCGCATTCAACAGCTTGCGCCGCCGGATCTTCTGTACGAAGAGCCTGAAAACAGTTTTGTTGCCCAGTTCATTGGTGAAAACAACACATTGGAAGGCGTTATTAAATCAATCAACGGCGACGAATGTGTTGTGGCGCTGGATGACGGATCTGAAATTGACGCCAAGCCGGTCAATGTCCACGCGGCAGGTGATCGGACCAAAGTGTCAATCCGGCCTGAGCGGGTGGAATTCAACAAGGATCGCCTGCACGCCGATGCGCATACTCTGAAAGCAACGGTGAAAGAGTTCATCTACATGGGCGATGTTTTCCGCTTCCGTCTGTCGGTTGCCGGGAATGACGACTTCATCATCAAGACGCGAAACGCCCCGGACGCTATCAGACTGTCGCCGGGCCAGGAAGTCGAAATCGGCTGGCTTGCGCGCGACTGCCGGGCATTGGACGCCTGATCAGGGAACAGCCCGTTCACGACACGAAAGTGCGCGGGGAAAGGCATGGGTGGGTTACCCCGTGGCCCAACCAAAAAGATCAAAATTAACGGGAATAACAGGGAGTTAACGATGAAAGTAACAAAAACCACTATTATGGCAGGTGCTATTGCGGCAGTTGCCGGCGCTGCATCCGCAGAGGAAATGACTATTGTCTCTTGGGGCGGAGCTTACTCCAAGTCGCAGCTGAAAGCATACCATGAGCCCTATTCCGAGAAGAGCGGCGTCACGATCCTGAACGACGACAGCTCGGCCGAGGCGGTTGCTAAACTGCGTGCGATGAACGAAGCAGGCAACATTACCTGGGACGTGGTCGACGTTGTGGCGGCAGACGCAATTCGTCTGTGTGACGAAGGTTTAGCGCTGGAAATCGATCCGGACACCATGTTGGCACCGGCACCCGACGGAACCTCGGCTGCTGATGATTTCGGTGACTTGCTTGTCAGCGAGTGTTTCATTCCGCAAATCGTTTACTCGACTACATTCGGGTATCGTACGGATCTGGTGGGTGACACACCGCCGTCGGATGTTTGCGCGGTCTTCGATCTGGAAGCCTATCCAGGCAAGCGTTCACTTGAAAAGCGTGCCATCAACAACATGGAATGGGCTCTGATTTGTGACGGCGTGGCAAAAGACGACGTCTATGACGTGCTGGCGACTCCTGAAGGGCAGGATCAGGCCCTGGCCAAGCTTGGCACCATCAAAGACAACGTTGTCTGGTGGTCTGCAGGCGCTGACACGCCGCAGTTGCTGGCGGACGGCGAGATCATCATGGGTTCGACCTATAACGGTCGCCTGTTCAGCGTGATCGAAGAGCAGAAGCAACCCGTTGCAATGCTGTGGGATGCTCAGATATTTGATCTGGACGGCTGGATTATTCCTGCTGGTCTGAGCGAAGAGCGTCAGAAGCGCGCGCTGGACTACATCATGTTCGCAACCGATACGCAGCGCCTGGCGGATCAGGCTAAGTACATCTCGTACGGTCCGGCCCGCGCATCTTCGGCGCCGCTGGTGGGTCAGCACGCGGACCTGGGCATTGACATGGCACCTCACATGCCGACCGATCCCGAGAACGCCAAGAACACGTTCCTGTACAACTACGAGTTCTGGGCTGACTATCGTGATGATATCGAAGCAAAGTTCCAGGCTTGGCTGGCGAAGTAATCGCTGATTGAACCAAAAAAACCAGTCGGGGCCAAGTTAGGCCCCGGCGTCAAAAAATCAGGGAACGCAGATGAGCGACGCAACTCAATCAGGTCCGATGTTGGCGGCAGATGGTACGCCGCTGAAGAAATCACTGGCGCGCTCATTGCGTCGGCGTAAATTGCGGGCGTTGGCTCTGGTTGCGCCACTTTTGCTATTTGTACTGCTATCATTCGTCATACCTATCATTTCCATGCTATTCCGATCGGTCGAAAACGGGATTGTCTCAGAGACACTTCCTTTGACAGTCGTTGAGTTACAGCAATGGGACGCCGAGAGCGGGGAATTGCCGGACGAAGCTTTGTATGAAGCATTTATTCGCGACATGGTTGTTGCCGTTGACGCCAAGCAACACACAAGACTGGGTACCCGCTTGAACTATGAGCAGACGGGTATGTCGTCGATGTTCCGAAAATCTGGACGCCAGATCAAGCGGTTGGATCCGGAAGCTGACGCTCCGTTCAAGGAGAAACTGATCGAAATTCACGAAGGCTGGGGTGATGTAGACACCTGGCGCGTGATCAAGACGCACGCGGTGCCGATCACCAATGGTTACTTTCTAAAC
The DNA here is from genome assembly GCF_059609665.1 of Ruegeria sp. YTSC230. Taxonomy (NCBI): domain Bacteria; kingdom Pseudomonadati; phylum Pseudomonadota; class Alphaproteobacteria; order Rhodobacterales; family Roseobacteraceae; genus Ruegeria; species Ruegeria sp. YTSC230. Next base: position 497,302 of record NZ_JBXWMC010000001.1, read on the forward strand.
GCTGTTGATATGCAGCGCACACCCGAAGGGGCGCAAGCGCAACCCGAAGATAAGCGCATCCTCATCAAGCTGTTCGGCCGGACATTGTTCATGTCGCTGATCATTACCGGGTCCTGTATTCTGCTGGCCTATCCAGTTTCTTACCTGCTGGCCAATCTGCCGATGCGGGCTTCAAACATGCTGATGATTTTGGTGCTGCTGCCATTCTGGACCTCGCTGCTTGTGCGCACCTCCGCCTGGAAAGTGATGTTGCAGCAGCAGGGTGTGATCAACGAAACGCTGGTCTGGCTGGGCTTTGTTGCCGATGATGCGAGGCTGGTGATCATCAACAATCAATTCGGCACGATCATTGCGATGACGCATATCCTGCTGCCGTTCATGATTCTGCCGATGTATTCGGTCATGCAGACGATTCCGCCGTACTATACCCGTGCGGCCAAATCCATGGGCGCCACCAACTGGACGACCTTCTGGAGGATTTACTTTCCGCAATCGATACCGGGTATCGGCGCGGGCTCGATCCTCGTATTCATTCTTGCCATCGGGTACTACATCACGCCCGAGATCGTTGGCGGCACCAAAGGTGTCTTCATTTCGAACCGGATTGCGTACCACATCTCATCCTCTCTGAACTGGGGACTGGCTGCGGCGCTGGGGACGATCCTGCTGGCGGTCGTTCTTCTACTCTACTGGTGCTACGACAAGATCGTCGGCATTGATAACGTCAAGCTGGGATAAAGAATATGGCTGCACTTACACCAATATCCCGCAAACCGTTGTCGGTGGTTCTGCCGGCTGTCGCAATCGCCGGAGGATTTCTGGGCATGTTCGTCGGAGCCGGGCAGGACAACGTTCTGCTGGGCATCCTGATCGGCGCTGCTTTGATGGCAGGTCTGGCATGGCTGTATATCAACGTGCTGGACAACGAACGCGTTGCGCGCTGGATTACGATACTCGGTCTTGCTGCAATTGGATTTTTCTTCGCAGGCATTACAGGCTTGATCGTCGGGCTGCTGGCGGGGTGGTTCTTTGCCTTCTTCATCTTCTGGCTCTACGAGGGGCGTTATCGGCAAAAATTGCTTCCTTACATGACGGCTGGTCAGGTGTTGTGGCATTTCACTTTCCGGGTGATCTGCGGGGCAATCTTCGTTTTCCTGATCACGCCGATCCTTGTGGTACTACCGCTGTCTTTCAATGCGCAGGACTTTTTCACCTTTACGCCCGAAATGCTGCGTCTGGACCCTGAAGGGTATTCGCTGAAGCATTACCGCGATTTCTTCACCAACAATGAATGGCAGCGTAGCTTCAAGAACTCGCTGATCATCGCACCAATTGCGACCATCATTTCGGTATCGCTGGGCACTCTGGCGGCGATAGGTCTCAGCCAGTCGCATGTTCCGGGGCGTCGGGCCATTATGGGCATTCTGATCTCGCCAATGATCGTTCCGCTGATCATCTCGGCCACGGGTATGTTCTTTTTCTACAGCGACATCGGCCGCTTTTTGGAAGGTACGCTGGGCATGAACAAGAACTTCGTCGGCTATGTGAAAGTCGTGCTGGCCCACGCGGTTCTGGGGATTCCCTTCGTCATCATCACGGTGACCGCAACGCTGGTCGGGTTTGACCAATCCCTGACGCGGGCTGCTGCGAATATGGGTGCAGGTCCGGTGCGGACGTTCTTCAAGATCCAGATGCCGCTGATTTTGCCGGGTGTAATCTCGGGCGGATTGTTTGCCTTCATCACTTCGTTTGACGAAGTTGTGGTGGTTCTCTTTGTCGGATCAGCCAGCCAAAAGACATTGCCTTGGCAGATGTTCACAGGCCTGCGTGAACAGATCAGCCCGACCATTCTGGCCGTTGCGACCATCCTTGTCGTGATCTCGATCGCGCTGCTGACCACGGTCGAACTGCTGCGGCGGCGGTCTGAACGCCTGCGGGGTCTCACCCCGGCTTGACGCGACTCAAAAGCTGATTTAGCGATTTCACCATGTACCCCGGTCACGATGGCGTCGTGACGCAACGCGGGGTGCATGGCTCTCGGATCCCGAGGCCGCTCGTCCTGAACGCCGGGACTTGTGGCCGGGCGATGCCAGTCCGGCGTTGAGGAGAGTCAAAGATGAAAGATCTGAACAATCGCCCCGAGTTTTTCACCTGCCACAACGGTGACAAAGCGCCGTTGCCATTCAGCCGGGCGGAATACGATCGTCGCCTTGCCAGCCTACGCGCGACCATGGCGGCACGGGACATTCCCGCAGTTCTGCTGACGTCGATGCAGAACATCGCTTACTACTCGGGCTTCCTGTACTGCTCGTTTGGTCGCCCCTATGGCTGTGTTGTAACGCAGGATGCCTGTACCACGGTTTCGGCCAATATCGATGCCGGGCAGCCCTGGCGCCGGTCGGTCGAAGAGAACGTGATCTACACCGATTGGAAGCGGAACAATTACTGGCGCGCTGTAGCCAGCCTGATCGGCTCTGCCCGCCGGGTCGGTATCGAGGGTGACCACATGACCCTGGCAATGCGCGACACTGCGCTGGATATGCTGGGGGCACCGGAACTGGTCGAAATCGCGCCTGATACGATGGCTGCACGGATGGTGAAATCAGCCGAAGAGATCGAACTGATCAAAGGTGGCGCGCGTACTGCGGATGTTGGTGGCGCAGCCATCCACGCCGCGATCCGTGAAGGCGCGACCGAGATCGAGATCGCCATGGCCGGGCGTGACGCGATGGAGGTCGAGATTGCCCGCGCCTATCCGGATGCCGAATACCGCGACACATGGGTTTGGTTTCAGTCAGGCCTGAACACGGATGGCGCACATAACCCGGTCACCAAGCGCGCGTTGGAAAAGGGTGATATCCTATCCCTGAACACTTTCCCGATGATTTCAGGTTATTACACAGCGCTGGAGCGCACTCTGTTCCTAGGCGAACCCGACGCCGATAGCCTGCGCATCTGGAAAGCCAACGTTGCCGCGCATGAGCTGGGTCTGAGCCTGATTAAACCCGGCGCGACCTGCTCGGGGATCTGCGAAGAAATCAACCGCTTCTTCGCTGACGAAGGCCTGCTGCAGTACCGGTCCTTCGGGTACGGGCACTCTTTCGGTATCCTTAGCCATTACTATGGGCGCGAGGCGGGGCTGGAACTGCGCGAGGATATCGATACGGTTCTGGAACCGGGCATGGTCGTTTCAATTGAGCCGATGCTGTGGATTCCAGAAGGTCAGAAGGGTGCAGGCGGATACCGGGAACACGACATTCTGGTGGTCGAGGAAACCGGTGCCGAAAACATTACCGGCTTCCCCTATGGCCCTGAACACAACACGATCAGTGCATAATTGATTTGGCAGGAAGGGCGATCAGCCCTTCTTGCCACGTTCGTGAAAGATGAACCCGATGAAGTTCAGCAGAACCTGAGCCGCCAATATCTGCGTGCTTTCGGTCGGGTCATAATTCGGAGCCACTTCGACAAGGTCGATCCCGACTACGTCTCCGCGTTTCGCAAGCCCCTGAATTATCTCCAAGACATCATAGTACTGGAACCCGCCGTGGCTGGGCGTGCCGGTGCCAGAGGCGATGGACGGGCAGAATGCGTCGATATCAATCGTGACATAATACCGGGCGCCTTCCGGGATGCGCGCCAACACGCCATCCGTACCGAGCTTGCGCACCTGCCGAACAGACAAAATGTCCGACCCGCGGGCGCGGGCGTCCTCATATCCTTCTTTGGCGGTTGACGACACGTTCCGGATGCCCAATTGTGTCATGCCCGAAACATACGATTTTTCAATTGCACGTCGCATGGGGTTGCCGTGCCCGGCGGTCACGCCATGGCGTTCGTCCACGAAGTCCAGATGTGCGTCGATTTGCACGACGTGGATAGGCCCGTTTTTCTCGCAATCGTTTTCGAAGGCGTTGATGCACGGGATGTTGACCGAGTGATCGCCGCCGATGGTGACGGGCAGGGCGCCTGCATTCAGCATCTTTTCAACACCGAACTGGATGTTGGCGTGGCTTTCTTCGGTCTTTGTGTGGATGATATCCGCGTCGCCGATATCGACCATCCGGACCGAGCCATCCAAGTAAGTGGCATCATCCTCGTGGTCATATGCGCCGGCATGGCCGAAGCTGAACAGAGTTGACGCTTCGCGCACCGCACGCGGTCCAAACCGAGCGCCGGATCGCCACTGAGTTCCGAAATCAAAAGGCGCACCCATGACGGCGACGTCAGCATCGATTTGATCCCAATCCGCGACATACGGAGCTTTGCCAAAGGTCGATATACCCACAAACGGCAGGTTCAGGCGACCGCCGGAATATCCATGAGACGTCATTGCAAGAATCCTGTTTATTGTTTTCTCAGCGCAGCTTAATCGGGACTTCTAAATCAGGATAGGCGAAACCGGATACATATTGCTCAAGCGCAGACTTGATTGTCCACCTTGCCGGTGTGTATCTGGCGTAACTACTTGAAAGGAAACACCGTGGGACGTTACGAACTGCCACCAGAGACGGGTGCCTTTTTTATCAACCTGGATCGCGTTCCAGTGCGTCGCGCATTCATGGAAGCGCAGTTCGATCATGCAGGTTTGGTAGGTGCCACGCGCTACAGTGCGACAGATGCACAAGTACCCGGTGTCCTGGATGTCAACGGCTACGTTCCGGGATCGGGTAGTCGCTGGGGTTTGACGCAAAGCGAAATCGCCTGTTTCGAAAGCCATCGCGCGGTTTGGCAGGCTGCGATGGATCAAAACCTTAATGCGGTGGCCATTTTCGAAGATGACGTCGAAATGTCTGTTCAGGCAGGATCGATAATCGCGGCCTTGCTGGAGGTCCCGGATGCCTTTGACATGGTCAAGCTGGACTACTCCCCCAAGCCCCTTCGTTTTGGGCCTGAGACGCGCATTGCGGGAGTTGACGTCCGGCCCATGCTGGAAATGGCCCCGAGCGCGGCCGCCTATGTGCTTTCTCAGCGGGCCTGCCAGAAACTGCTGAATTGGTCCGAAAAGTATTCGGATCACCTGGACGATTTCGTCTCCATCCCACGGTCGGATTGGCGGATGTATCAGTGCTTTCCGGCTGTTGGGGTGCAGATGATCTGGTCGAAACAGCAAGATCACACGGTCGAAGAGGTGAAGGTCAGCGAACGATCACAAGACCAGAAAACCAACAGCGGGCTGGATAAGGGGCCGCTTTGGTTCCGCCTTCGGCGGGAATTGGTCGCGGCGCGGCGCAAGCTGTATTGGCGCGTGGGGGGCCAGACGCGATTGCTGGAACAGGGGGGATACGTCGGGTTCATCCCCTGCGCCGACGATCTGAGCGTGTGAATTCATGTCTCAACACGCCACGTAAATGGTCGCCCCGCCGTGCATCCGCGTCATAAGCGTTAACAAAACTGTCAATATGATATAACCTCGTGACGTTAGTGGTGAATAACGTTTGGGTTATGTGTCGTGGGGCAGACAATTTACGAAAGATACGGTGGCTTCAAAACGATCTCGCGGATCGTGATGACCTTTTACGAAATGGCGTTGGAGTCCGATCAGATCGGCGGTCATTTCGAAGACATTGATATGCCCCGGTTGATTGATCATCAGACCAAGTTTGTTTCGTCCCTGGTTGGTGGACCTGCATCCTTTAGCGATGACAGGATCGAGGCGGTTCATCGCCACCTGAACATCTCTCACGCAGATTTTGACGAGATGGCCGCGCTTTTCAGCGATGCCCTGTCGATGCATGGAATGGAAGACGCGCATATAAAAATTGCCCTTGATGCCATCGAGTCAAAACGAGCCATCATCGTGGCACGCGACGCCGCATGAGTATTCTGGCCATAAACGAACAGCTGCTCCGCGCGATCGGTGTCGGCGTCGCTGTTGTGCGGGCTTCGGATTTGGGTTTCGTGTTTCACAACGGCCCATTTACCGAGTGGTTTGGGGCACCGACTGAAGGTCAGACCCTCTTGGATTACTTCCCCGACCTTGATCCAAAAGAGCTTGAAGACGTCAAGCAATCCGGCCTGCGCTATTCGGCCGAGCTGCAGGTCAAGCCCAAGCGCCGGACGCTGATATTCGCAGTCGCAGTGTCCTTGGCCAACGGCCTTTCCGAACAGGTGCTGGTGGTCGAATTTCAGAACATCACCCGCATTCGCGAGCTTGAGAGCATGATCGACAGTTATTCGACCATGGTCGAGCGTAATACGCGCGAATTGGAACGCGAGAAAGAGCGGGTCGAACGGCTGCTGTTGAACCTCATGCCACGCGCTGTGTACGAAGAGTTCAAGACCTTTGGTGTCGTTACGCCGCAGCTTTACGATCAGGTCTCGGTCGTGATGCTGGATTTTGTGGGCTTTACGGATTTTGCGGCAAAGACCGACCCGACTGTGACACTCAGCGAGTTGAACGATGTTTTCACGGCCTTCGACAGGATCGTCGAACAATATGGGTGCGAACGGATCAAGACTATCGGGGACGCTTATCTGGCGGTTTCCGGTATGCCGGACGCAACGCCGGATCATGCGACGGCCGTGGCCCATTGTGCGGTCCGGTTCTTGCGATATCTCGAACGGCGCAACGAAAGCCATCCGCATAAATGGCAGGCTCGAATCGGTCTGGGAATGGGGCCGGCTGTCGGCTCGGTCGTGGGTATTCAGAAATACGTCTACGACGTGTTTGGTCCGGCCGTGAACATTGCTTCACGCCTGCAAGTTTTTGCAAACCCAATGAATATTGTCGCCCCGGAAGAGATGAAGTACGCGTTGATTGACGAGTTCCAGGTCTCGGATATTGGACCGGTGGATATCAAGGGCATGGGGCAGATGGATCTGATTAACGTCACCTCGGGCCTTAGTGTTCCGGCACCAAGACCCAGGTTCTAGCTCGAACCTCAATCGTCCTGCGGAACCAGACCTAAACCCCGCAAATATATTCCAATGCCACTTTCCAACAGATCCTCTGGCGGGAATGGAGAGCTGGCACCTGTGTTTCGGGCATAAAGCTCAACAACGCCATGGCTCATCGCCCAGATATGGGCACTGAACATCGACGCAGGTGGCCGTTTCTCTGGCGGGATGTGTTGCGAAAGGTCTGCGGCTGCTTTTTCCAGGACGCTCTTGGCCCGGTTCGCGGCCAGCGCCAATTCAGGCGTTCGGTTTACGGATATCCCGCTTTCGAACATGGCGATGTAGTGACCAGGGTGCTTGCGGGCAAAAGCCAGATAAGCCCGACCAGTAGCCTCAAACGCAGCAAGGGCCGAGGGTTGGCCCGTGTCGTAGGCGTACTGCATCAAGTCGGCAAACATTTCGAAACCCTGCCGGGCGGCCTCGGCAATCAGGTCCTCGCGTCCCTGAAAGTGCCTGTATACAGCTGCAGGCGTTACACCCGCGGTCTTTGCGGCCTCGGAAAGGGTAAAGCCTGTCGGACCTTTTTCTTCGATCAGCGAAAGAGCGGCCTCGATCAGGGCTTGCTTGAGGTTGCCGTGGTGATACCCGCGTTTCGCCATGTCTGTGTCACGAGCCTTTTTGTTTAAGTTCCGGGGAACCAAGACATAATCCACGCCTGCCGGTTCGTCCAACCCTTGGCAGCATTGGAGCGCGAAAATGTCATCACGCGTCCAACACCTCGGGTCCGCCGCAAATCAGTGGATCGATCTTGCCAATAGCCTTCTTGTCTTTTTCATCATAGTCCAACGCGTGCAAAACAGTTCGTATTGCCGCGATGCGGGCGCGTTTTTTGTCGTCTGAGCGAATGATGGTCCAAGGGCAAAGGTCTGAGTGACTGCGGGTCAGAGTTTCCGAGATCGATTGCGTGTACTCGTCCCATTTACCAAGCCCCGCAATGTCGATTGGGCTGAGTTTCCATTGCTTTAGCGGATCTGCCTCACGTGCCAGAAAGCGGTTCAGTTGCTCCGCGCGCCCGACGTTAAGCCAGAATTTGAACAGTTTGATCCCGTCATTCACCAGTCCGGTTTCAAGCGGCAGAACTTGCCTGAAAAAACGTTCGCGTTCTTCGGGTTCGCAAAAACCAAAGACGTTTTCGACCACACCGCGATTGTACCAGCTGCGGTCAAAGAACACGATTTCGCCTGCCGCAGGCAGGTGTTGAACGTATCGTTGGAAGTACCATTGGCTGCGTTCGGTATCAGAGGGTTTGCTGAGCGCCACGTTGCGGGCGCCGCGCGGATTTAGGTTCTCGCGAAAGCGTTTGATCGTACCACCTTTTCCGGCGGCATCGCGGCCTTCGAAAATGATAGCAACGCGATTGTCTGTTTCCCTGACCCAGGATTGCATTTTGACCAGTTCGATCTGCAGCAAATCCATCTCTTTGTCGTAATCCTTACGCTTCATGCGTTCTTCGTAAGGATATGTCGGGTTTAGAATGTCGTCTTTCTTTGCGTTTTCAATGGCTGATCGCACCTCTTTCGGGGCGTCCTTGCGGAAATACTTTTCAATGGAACCTTTTTCCGAACGGGCCATTAGCTACCTCGCCATAAAATCCATATCCTACTATGGATTAGCTGGCGGTTTAACGCAAACCCGCTCGCTCGGCCGCGCGGTCGATTGCTGAGGCAACCTCGGGGGCGGCCACAACCTGCGGCATGTGACCAATACCCGGAAGCTCGATCAGTTCCGCGTCGGGGATTTGGTCGACCAGTTGTTCTGCATGCCAGGCAAACTTGACAGTGGTGTCAGCCGTTCCGTGAACAACTTCGGTCGGTACGGAAATTTCCCCATAGCGGGGTTGCAGGGCGCGAACTTCGTCCAGCAGGTTGGCCCGTTGCTTGGCATTCGCATTCATCGAGGCGCGTCGCATCGTCAGGCCGGGGCCGAAATGCTGAGCATACCCTGCGGGTGCCTTCTGCGGGGCAAAGACTTTGTCCAGCGCTTGTTCCACGTACCATTCAGGGACAAACGCGGTGATCAGGGGCAGGGCCAGCGTATTGCCCGCCTCAGTCGACGCCAGCTTGTTGAAACCGTCCAGTGGCGTCTCCCACGGGATTGCAGCCGGTGCGATCAAAACAAGGGCAGAAATGTTGTCGGGCCGGGTGACCGCCCAAGCCAGCGATACGGACCCGCCATAGCTTTGCCCCGCAACAATAGGTTTTTCGGCTCCTAATTGGGCTGCAGCCTTTTGCAGGATTAACGCTTGTTCTTCAATGGTTTCGCCGTCCGAATTGAAGCTGTCGCTATAGCCCAGACCGGGTCGGTCGAATACGATCACACGGAAGTTCTCGGCCAAGATCGGTGCAAGAGAAAAAGTCATGTCACGGGTGTTACCGCTGGACCCGTGGATCAGAACCACATTGGGGCCGTCGCCCATGACCACCGCATGGACGGCGATACCGTCGACCATCACCATTTCACCCTCAGGAGGGAAAAGAGCCTCAGCCGCAGCTTCGTTCTGTGCTGCGCGCCAGACGGTCAGCAGGATCAGACCCGATAGAACGAGGCCAAGGAATATCAAAACTTTAATGACCAACGTCTTCCATGTTGAACGGTGTGGACTGGTAAATCTCATTGATCCAGTTGCCGTACAGCAGATGCGCATGGCTGCGCCATCGGTTTTGCGGCGGTTGTGATGGATCGTCGTCTGGATAGTAGTTCATCGGCACGTTGATGGGGGTCCCGTTCGAGACATCGCGATCATATTCCTGCTTCAACGTATCACTGTCATATTCGAAATGGTTAAAGATATAGATCGCACGATGCGAGGGGTCCTCGACCAGACAGGGGCCGACCTCATCGCTGCCCAACAATGTCGCCAGGCCAGGCGCGCTGTTGATCTCAGATTGGTTCATTGTGGTCCAGCGGCTGACAGGGATCACGCAATCATCAGAAAAACCGCGTAAAAACGGGGAAGAAGGAGCCAGATTCTGGTGCCGATAGCAACCAAACGCCTTGGCATCGAGCGCCTGTTTGTCGATGCCGTGGAAATGGTTGATCATCGCCATTCCACCCCAGCAAACGCCAAAGGTGGAATGGACGTTCGTCTGAGTCCATTCGAATACTTCGGTCATCTCGTCCCAATAGGTGACGTCATCGAACTCCAGATGCTCGATCGGCGCGCCCGTGATGATCAGGCCGTCGAATTTCTGATCCTTTACCTCTTGGAACGGTTGGTAGAACTCGGCCATGTGATCGGCGGCGGTGTTCCTGGTGCGATGTTCGGTCATGCGGATCAGCGACAGGTCGATCTGCAGAGGCGTGGCACCAATCAGACGCGCGAACTGGTTTTCGGTCTGAATCTTCTTGGGCATCAGATTCAGCAATCCGATCCGCAAGGGGCGGATGTCCTGACGCATTGCCTGATCCGCAGCCATGACCATGACGCCCTCTTTGGTGAGAACGTCGTAAGCGGGCAGGTCGGAAGGGATCTTGATCGGCATTAGGTGCAAGCCTTTGGAGTTACTGTGTAGAGGCGGTAATTAAGCCCGGTTTGTCCGGGTCTCAAGGGTGCGTTCGATCAACTCATCGAAATCACCCGCATCGCGGACCTTGTGCATGTCATCAGCGGTGACTGTGACACCCCAATTGTCCGCCATGGCCTGATAGCGCGGTTGGCGGTGGGCCAAGGCACGGGCATAGGTCCAGCGGATAAAGGCGTCCGGGTCGACGTCCTCGGGTGCGTAACCATGTTCGGTGAGGTATTCGTCCCAGACCCGGGTCAGAAACTCTGCCTGATAGGACATCGGCTTGGGGGCCTTATCGAAACGGCGGATCAGTTCTGCAGTGTGATCCTCATCGCCCTTAATCCAGATCATCAAGGTTTGGCGGGACAGCTCGGACAAGACATGATCAGCCGGGTCCTCAGGATCGACCCATTCGCAAATTGACCCGCCGGTATCACAGATGAAGTTCGGGTATTGATACAAACGCTTGGCGCGGTCGATGAAATACTCGGTGTCCAACAGGGCGTGGATCTCAGCAAGGCGGAACTGTTCCTGCCTACGACGATATTCAGTAAGCTCAAGCCCGCCGTGCGCCGGGTTGCCCGGTTTGCCCAGATAGGTCGCAACCGGTGTCAGGTTTTCGAACGAGATATTTGAGCCGATATAGATCGAATCCGACAGCAACAGGTCGCGCAGGAATGGAACTTTCATCGCCTCGGCCTTGGCGTTGTCGATGATGTATTCGCCCATGTACCGGGTGCCGATGCGATAGTCGATCGAGTAGTGGAACCAGTCCCCGGAATCGCGCAGCACGTTCGACACATAGGTCTTACCCAGCCCAGACATGCCGAAGAACAGCACTTTTTTCCGGGCCGCTTCGCGCCAGTCCTTTGCCGAGCTGTAGATCATTGTCCGCTGTCCCTTTTTCTGACCTAGCTAAAACGGGCAGGGGGCGGCGTCAATCACGTGAGCGGGACCAGTTCAGAATCAACAACCCGATCGCCAACACGGCAAAGCCCAAAAAGGCCTGCGGCGGTAAGGTTTCGTCGCGCACCAGTGTGCCTAAAACGATGGCGACTGGCGGTATGACAAGCGTTACTAACATCAGGTTTCCGGCCCCGGCCATGGCAAGAACGCGGTAGTACAGCAAGTACGCTCCGGCTGTTGCGATCAGGGCGTAATAGGCAATGGCCGCCCACGTGATCGCCGGCAAGTTCAAAACGGGAAGCCCGTCGACCACGAGGGAAACAGGCAAAATCAGAATGGTTGAGCCGGTCAGCATGCCAGCTGCGGCAACTATGGGAGACAAGCCAGACAACTTGATTCTGGCCCAGGCGCTGGCCAACGCGTAAGAAACTGTTCCTGCGATGATTGCCAGTTGGGCAACGCTTTGAAGGTTGAAAGTCGCGAAATTCTTGAGGCCAATTGCAATTGCTACACCCAGAAACCCCAGACCGACGCCCACACCACGAGCAAGGGTCAACCTCTCGTCCTTGAAAAACATAGCGGCGATCAGGACGCCGAAGACGGCGGTTGCTGCATTCAGGATCGAGGTCAGGCCAGTTTCGATGTAAAGCTGCCCCCAAGCCATAAGCGAGAATGGTATGGCATTGTTCAACAACCCCATCATCAAGAATGCGCCCCAGATACGCGGACTGGTGGGAACGCTCAGCTTTTTGACCCAGACAACGATCCACAGCGCCAGCATCGCCCAGAAAACGCGGTGCAGAACCGAGGTCATGACCGGGATCGTGTCCAATGCGACGCGGATCGCGATAAAGGATGCGCCCCAGATCACGCCCAGAAGTAAAAGTTCGGCCCAAGCCCTTGGAGAAAGGTGTTTTTGAGGTTCCATAGCCCGTTCTTGCATTCCCCAAGGCGATGTTCGACCCGAAACTTGCGCAAAGAAAAACCCCGCCGAATGTGGCGGGGTTGTTTGTAGTTGGTTCGGTAGGCGGGATCAGTTCAGCGTGTAAGTGAGCTGCAGGCCGACGCTCCATGCCGAGTTACCCGAGAATTCGCCACCTGTTGTGGTGGTCGCATCGCCGATATCGGTATAGCGGATGCCGCCAGAAATCTGCGCCTGCTCGAAAGTGTATGTACCACCTACGCCAAGGCTCCAGAAACCGTCGGTGGGGCCGAGGTTCGAAACAGTGGAACCCGAGGACGTTTCATAGCCCGCAGAGATCGCGCCGGAAAACTCTTCGGTGAACTTGTAGCCAAGACCCAGTGTGTAGGTGAATGTGTCGTCCGCGTAATCAACCAGGTTCTGTTGCGCAGCGGCGGTATAAACCGGCGGTGCCAGAACTGTCTGCGGCCAGTCAACCCAGCGGATCGAGCCGAACAGCAGCGTTTTAGGTGCCACACCGGTCTGGAAGTCCAGATTTACCGATTGAGGCGTCACAACTTCGGTTTCGGTCTGTGCGGTCACAAGCGGTGCGGGGACGGGCGGTGGTCTCCGGTTGATGGACTCTGTCGAGTCGAAATCGTGTGTGATTTTCGAGTTGTAGGTCAGTGCGACACGTGCCGCGATCTCGGGACGTTCCCATGCGACGCCTATGACGTAACCGAAGTCAACCTCAGAGCCGGATTCAAATTCGTAACCGGCAACAACCGGGACAGCAACGGTTGCCTTGGCTCGCTGCGCGCGAATCCCGCCGATTGCGCTGAAGCCGCCATCGAACTTGTAACGCACCAGGGCAGTAATCGCATCAACATCCGCTTTAGCGCGCAAAACGTCGGTGCGACCACCAAAAGCGGCCAAGGGGTTCTGCGACAAAGGATAGTTCGACGGGTACTCGACATCGGCACCGTACGGTTCATCATAGATGAGAGCAAAGTCCAACTGATCGGTAAACGAATGCTTGTATGCTAGGTGTGGTGTCCAGAAGCTTTTGGCGATGTTTCCGGAATCAACACCGTTCTGCTCACCGCTCACGTCGGGGTTTGCATAACCCAAACGGAACTGCACGACAGAACCTTCCTCAAACAGAATGTTGACGCCCTGGCCGCTGCGATCAAGACCGCCTGCGTAAGCACCGGTTGCGCCAACGCATACCGCACACGCCTGTAGAAGCGCTTTTTTCATTAGTTCCTCCCTCTAGGTCTCCTGGAGGTCAGCGCCTGTTGATATGTGGTGCGGACTGACCTGCATTGTGGTGCTCGTTATTTTCTTGAGCTTTACCTTATCGTCAACTGGTGACCGTGCGTTACTTGTGTTGAGTGTCGCGTAGAGGTGTTGCCAAACTGTTACGATTCTCGGCGTGAACGTTCAGGAAAATACCTACGAAAATTACCGCAGCGCCTAATAGGGTCCAGTGATCCAGCGGTTCGTGATACAGAACCATACCTATGACCGCGATTGTGGGCAGGCGCGCAAAGTCAAACGGCACCACAACGGTTGCCGGGGCAATCGCCAGCGCATTTGTGATGCAGTAATGCGCCAGCAGCCCGGCCAGTCCCACCAGTAACAAAAACGGAGCTGTGCTTGCCGAGGGCAGGGTGATTTGTCCGTCGATACCCGATGCGATCAGCCCCAGCACGGCTTGCATTACTGTCAGCCAGAACATGATGCATCCGATGCTGGCAAAACGAGTGAGGGACTTTGTTGATATCGTTGTTAAGGCAAAGAAAATAGCGGACATAGCAGCGGTCATCACACCTGCACTGAGAGGCACGGAGCCCGGCCGGGCGACCAGTAGAATTCCGGCAAATCCGATCAGCGCCGATAGCATGCGCACGGTCGTCAGGCGCTCTTTCAACAAAAGCGGAGACAGCAGGATGACCCAAATGGGTTGCGTGAATTCCAGCGCAAAAACCTGTGCCAGAGGAATGACACCGACTGCGTAGAACCACAGGTTCTGCCCGGTGAAATGCAGCACGTTGCGAACCCCATGCAATCCGATCCGTTCGGTCGAGACTTGTTGCCATTTGCGTGTCAGGGTCAGAATCAGGGCGACCACGCAAATTCCGACGAGGCTGCGGTAGAACATGATCTCGAACGTGTCATGGGTCACGCTCAGTTCACGGCCAGCGATTGCCATAGCTGAAAATGAGGCAATTGCCCCTGTCATCCAAAGTGCGGCTTTGACTAGATGACTCGGTGAGCGCGTCAAAACGGTAATACCTGAACACAACCGGGCGTGATGGCCAGACGCCGGCTCCGGTCGGGCAAATTCCGCGTTAGACGTAAGAGCATGGATTGAGCCTATCGGTTGTTGCGGAAAAGATAGTCCTGCTGGTTCAGGGCGGTTTCCAATTTGTAGCCAACGGAGCCCAGAAATCCCTGCAGTCGATCCAGGTCCCGGCACTCGATCAACATAAAATCAAAGCGAAACCGGTCATGATCAATCCCCTTCAGAACATTCAGTTCCGCCCCTTCGACATCCAGAGACAGCAGGTTTATTCTGCTGGGGGCTTCAGCCTCGATGAGAATTTCGTTGAGCGGGCGCGCGACCGCGCCGAAAGAGAAACTGACCTCGGTTTCTTTCATATGTAGCTGGGCATTCTTTAAATGCTCGCTTCGATCCGCAAGGGCTAATTCCTGTCCGACACTGACGCTCATCAGGTTTGCGTAAACCATCTCGATCAGACGATCGGGAAATCCGAATTCGACGCAGGCATTGCAAAAAACCTTGCTCCGACTTCCGCGTAGAGAGAAACATTTAAGGAAGTTATGCGGTGCCGGTTCGATCAGGACACCCTGCCATCCCCGCTCTTTCTCGAAATAGTAGGTGTTGGATTGCGTGACGCCGTCATTGGCCCCGAGTTCCACAAAGGAACCGTTGTCGAAATCCAGATAGGGCTCAAGCTTCTGATCCAGAGCGTTCAGCCCATAATATCTGGTATTTTGTGGGTTGAGATGCTTTGAAACCGAATTTCTGATCTTGTTGAGTATTTTCACAACGCCCATCCTATCGTGTGTCGGCGGCATCGCATCCGCAGCGTCCTAGCTGTCGTCGGCGCTCAGAATGCCCAGCCCACCTATAGGGGCCAAAGGTTTCTTTCTCGGCAGTTGCCGCGATGGATTGAGATAGGCCGATGTGGTCCATGTATAGGAATTTATCGGGCCGAAGCCGTTAAAATCGCATCTGTTCCAGCCTGTGGCCTCGTCCAGCAAGGCGATGCAGTCCGGGTGCCTGTCCGAATTGTCGAACACAATCATTGTCGGATCTATCCGTTTCTGCTGGAACTGTTCCCGAACAAATCTGGCGCAGGCGTTGCGATAGCGCCCATCGATGACGACGATATCGGCATTTCGTATTTCATCGCGTTCAACATATTGCGCTTCTTCCCGCTCGAAGAAATAGGTGAAATGCGGTTTGTCGGCGAGAGAAGCAGAAATCTTGTCAAACCAGCCTTTGTCGTTTTCGACCGACGTTACCTCTGCACCTGCATTCAGATAGTAGATCGAAGAGTTCCCGCTGCCATATTCCAGAACGCGAACGCCGTTCAGATCGAAGCTGTCCAGGTATTCGATGGCCGGATATGTGTACCACGGGATTTCACGGCCCTCACCATCGCGGCAGTCCCAGTTTTCTATGGAATTGTATTGGCCATAAGTTTCACCCAGAATCCGGTAGGTTTTGACCTGTTCCAGTGACGCTTTCGACGCACGTTTCAGGACCTTTCGCAATATCCAGAAATGGGTGTTCGTCATGAAGGCCCCTCGCTGATGAAAGTGGATTAAGTGTTCTCACCGCGCACAATTGACACAAACTGGCGTCTATTCCCACTCAATCGTGCCCGGAGGTTTCGAGGTGATGTCATAGGTACAGCGATTGATGCCCTTGACTTCGTTGATGATCCGCGTAGCCGTTTCGCCTAGGAATTCGTGGCTGAATGGATAATAGTCAGCCGTCATACCATCCACCGATGTCACCGCACGCAGGGCGCAAGCGTAGTCATAAGTGCGCCCGTCGCCCATGACGCCAACGGTGCGAACCGGTAGAATCGCGACAAAGGCTTGCCAGATTTCGTCATAAAGGCCGTGCTTGCGAATCTGGTCGATATAGACCGCATCCGCTTCGCGCAGGATGTCCAGCTTTTCGCGGGTGATCTCACCGGGGCAGCGAATCGCCAGACCGGGCCCGGGGAAGGGGTGACGACCGATAAAGCTCTGCGGCAGGCCCAACTCGCGACCCAGCGCGCGGACCTCGTCCTTGAACAGCTCGCGCAGCGGCTCGACCAGTTTCAGGCCCATCTTTTCGGGCAGGCCACCAACGTTGTGGTGCGATTTGATCGTGACCGAGGGGCCGCCCGAGAAGGACACCGATTCAATAACGTCTGGATACAGCGTGCCTTGCGCCAGAAACTCTGCACCATCGATGGTGTCAGCGTGTTTCTGGAACACGTCGATGAACAGCTTGCCTATGATCTTGCGCTTGGTCTCGGGGTCGCTTTGACCTTCGAGTTCACCAAGGAACAGATCGCTTTCGTTCGCGTGGATCAGTTGGATGTTGTAATTATCGCGGAACATGCCGACGACTTCTTCGGCCTCGTTCTTGCGAAGCAAGCCATGGTCCACGAATACACAGGTCAGCTGATCGCCGATTGCCTCGTGGATCAGGATCGCCGCGACCGAGCTGTCGACACCACCGGACAGACCGCAAATGACCTTTTTGTCGCCGACCTGCTCGCGGATCTTTTCGATCATTTGTTCGCGATAGGCACCCATGGTCCAATCGCCCTTGAACCCGGCAAGTTTGACGAAATTCTCATACAGTTTTGCACCCTTGGGTGTGTGGTGCACTTCGGGGTGGAACTGAACCGCATAGAAGTGACGGTTGCTGTCCGCTGTAATCGCGAAAGGTGCGTTGGGGGAGGTGCCGTAAACGGTGAAACCGGGCGCGATTTCGCTGACATGGTCGCCGTGGCTCATCCAGACTTGTTCATCGCCATCGGTGAACCAGCCGTCCAGAATATCCAGCTTTTGGTTGGGGGTCACAAACGCACGCCCAAACTCGGCCGTGCCATGTCCGCTTTCAACCTTACCGCCCAGCTGGTGCATCATCACCTGCTGGCCGTAGCAGATGCCAAGGATTGGAACGCCGTAATCAAAGATCTCTTGCGGTACACGGGGCGAACCCTCACGTGTCACACTGTCAGGACCACCCGAGAATATCACGGCCTTAGGGGCCATTTCCCGCACAAAGTCCATTGTGACTTTTTGATAAGGGTGGATTTCGCAATAGACATTCAGCTCGCGCAGGCGGCGCGCAATGAGCTGCGTAACCTGGCTGCCGAAGTCGATGATCAGAAGGCGGTCATGGGTGTCTTGGGTCATGGTTGGCTATTAGGTCGCAAGCCTTGCATGTGCAAGCGCTATGACGTCATTTGTGCAATTGTGCCTCAGGTTAATACAGAAAGAGCGCGAGATGCCCGAGATCATACTACGCAGCGCAAGTGCCGCTGATACCGAAGCCGTCACAACCTGTATTGCAGCGGCCTATGCGGATGCACTTCGCGATATTCCTGATCTGCCCGATGTCACGGACGGCGTTGGCGACGACATCGTCGCGCATCAGGCTTGGGTTGCCACGCAGGATGAAGACATCGTCGGGTTTATTGTTTTTGACCAGGTCGATTCTGCGGTGATGATCTTTAACCTTGCCGTATCGCCAAAGGCACAAGGGGCAGGGTTGGCGAGGCGGTTGATCGTATTAGCTGAACAAGAAGCCAAGGGAACCGGCACCGCTAAGCTCAGGTTGCGAACGCATAAATTGATGCGAGCGACAGTCTCCATGTACCACTACTTGGGCTGGCACGAGAAAGAGGTGAGCGGCAAGACCATCCTGATGGAGAAGGAACTTGAGTGATCAGAGCAAGTGCCTGACGGTTTTGGTTTATGCAGATGTCGCTTTTCCCCCTATAGCGCCGTAAATTAGATGCATTGCCCCAAATGCTTGCTGTAACAAACTGATCAAACCAACCAATAGACGGGATCTTCTCATGGCAGAGGCAAACACCCGGCGTCGGGCAAGAGGTGGCGGTGGCGCCGCCCGCCGGGCCGAACGTACCGCGGTTCGCATCGAAACGGCGAAATACATCGAACGGAATATTCCGAACTTCGAGGTTCTCAACGAAGAAGCGTTGGAAATCATCGAAACCAATGCGGAAACCATTCTGGCCGAAGTCGGCGTGAACTTTGTCGACAACCCAGCCGCGTTGCAGCGCTGGAAAGATGTTGGCGCCGATGTCGATGGTGAACGCGTCCGCATTCCGCGCGGTTTGGCGCGTCAGCTGATCAAAACCGCGCCCAGCGAATTCACGCAGCATGCCCGTAACCCCGAGAAATCGGTTGTCATCGGTGGCCGCAATCTGGTTCTGGCCCCGGTGTACGGCCCGCCCTTTGTGCGGGACGCGCAAGGTGGCCGTCGCTATGCAAACATGGAAGATTTCAACAAGTTCGTGAAACTGGCGTATATGTCCAAGTGGTTGCACCATTCGGGCGGGACCGTGTGCGAGCCGACAGATATTCCGGTGAACAAGCGTCACCTGGACATGCTGATGGCGCACATGACCTTGTCGGACAAGCCGTTCATGGGCTCGGTCACCGATCCCAGCCGCGCGCAGGATTCGGTTGAGATGTGTGAGATTCTGTTCGGCAAAGAGTTCGTTCAGGAAAACACAGTGATGACCTCGCTGACCAACATCAACTCGCCGATGACCTTCGACGACGTGATGATGGGCGCGCTGGAAGTTTATGCGAAGAACAATCAGGCCTGCATCATCTCGCCCTTTATCGTGGGTGGTGCGATGGCGCCGGTTTCGATTGCAGGGACATTAACGCAGGTTCTGGCCGAAGTTCTGGCTGGTGTCGCGTATAGCCAGATCATCCGTCCGGGTGCGCCAGCGATTTTCGGTGCCTTTGTGTCATCGATCGATATGAACTCTGGCGCGCCGACATTTGGTACGCCCGAGGCTTCGATGGTTACCTACGGTGCGGGCCAGCTGGCGCGACGTCTGAACCTGCCGTTCCGCTCGGCCGGGTCGTTCTGCGGCTCGAAATTGCCTGATGCACAGGCGGCTTATGAGACCGCAAACTCGTTGAACATGGGGCTGATGGCTGGCGTGAACTTCATGCTGCATTCCTGCGGCTGGCTTGAAGGCGGTCTTGTTGCAGACTTCGAAAAGTTCGTCATGGATGCCGACCAGTTGGGCGTTCTGCACGGTCTGGCCAAGGGCGTGGCCTATGATGAAAACGCGCAGGCGATGGATGCGATCCGCGAAGTTGGCCCGGGCGGTCACTATCTGGGCTGTGCCCATACGCAGGCGAATTTTAAAGAAGCGTTCTGGAAGTCCGAGGTCCTGGATTACAAACCCTTTGAGACCTGGGAAGACGAAGGCGGGCGCGACACACGCCAATTGGCCACGTCGCGGGTCGAGCATCTGCTGGCCAATTACCAGCAACCGCAACTCGACCCCGCCGTCAACGAAGCATTGAACGCATACGTGGCGGAAAAGAAAGCATCCATGCCGGATGCCTTCACCTGATCATTGATATTGCGCGGCGCGACTGGCTTTGAACAGTTGCGCCTCGCCCAACAGCGCGATCAGCAGGTCCAAGTGGCGGACCAGCGAATAGGCGGCGTCTTCGGCCAGTCTTTGGGCGTTTACCTCTCGTTCCAATTCCAACAGACGAACCAATGCAGACCCTGTGCCGGGCAGTGATCCGTATCCCAGAACACGTTGAAGATGCCGGTCCCGATCATACTCCTGCGCCCCAATTTTTGCGGCCCGAGCCAACAGGCGTGGGCGGCGGAGCGTTGTAATCATGGTCATCAGGTCCTGCATTTCGTTGATCCCTTGGTTGAACAGAAGATAGCCATTTGTCACACAACTTAAGCGAGTGTTGCCTTGTGTGGGTTCCCTCCGAACTCTGACTTCATGAGTGTTTATGATTTTGAATCAAATCTGGTTGTTGTCTGTCCCGGTTAACGAACGAGTAACGAAAGCGGCTCTAGTTAGAATTGGTTAACACATTCACCGGGGGCGATTGAGAACCGATTGTTTTGTCGACGAGGGCAAGTAACTATGCAAGAAAACATGGCTTTCACCATTCCGGCGTGGGTGCCTGAAGGGGCGCAGAGATACCTGGCGCATACCGAAACCGGTCAATCGATCCGCGACATCGCGCGATCCGTGGGGTGCCATGCGTCAACCATACTCAGACAGATCCGACGTATTGAAATGCGCCGGGACGATCCATTGGTGGATGCTGCTCTGCAAGCGCTGGCAGAGGACCATTTCACGGATCAACAGGGGCGTGCTGGGTCCCTGAACGAGCCTTTGGGGATTCAGGCCAACGATGCAGCAAGCAAGGACGATGAGTTTAACCGCGAAGCTCTTAGAATACTGCGACGCCTTTGCGAAACCGGCGCGGTTCTGGCTGTGGCGGAAGAGATGGACAAGGCTGTGGTCGTTCGGGACACCGGCGACAGCGGGACCGCAAGAACTGCGGTCGTCGATTGCACGATTGCGCAAGCGCTGGCTCTGAATGATTGGATATCCTGCGATAATCCCGGACGTATTTCCCGGTATCGCATCTCTTCCGCTGGGCGGTCGGCCTTAAGCCAACTGATCGCCGAGGCCGAGAACAAAGCCCGCGCCAGAAACGAGTTCGGCATGGCCGAGGCGCAATCGCCGTTTCAACCGCATGGCGAACAAAGACAGGACAGGTCCCCGCACAGTGCCAGACGTATTCGGTACAGTGCCGCCGAAAGCCCGCTGATCGCGTTGGCGCGCAGGCGGGACAAGGACGGGAAGCCCTTTCTCGACGAAACTCTGGTCGGCGCTGGCGAACGGCTGCGCGAAGACTTTGAACTGTCGCAGATCGGCCCGCAGGTTGCCCAGAACTGGGATCACTTTCTAACGGCCGGGGGGCGGGGAAGTTTCGCAAATGGAACGTATGCAGGCCAGGGATCGACAGACGCGCGCGCTCGGGTTGAACGTGCCCTGTCGGATCTGGGGCCGGGGCTAAGCGACGTGGCACTGCGGTGCTGTTGCTATCTTGAGGGGCTCGAATTAGCCGAAAAACGCATGGGGTGGTCGGCGCGTTCCGGGAAGATCGTGTTGCGCATCGCCCTGCAACGTCTAAAGCGCCATTACGAAGATCAAGCAGAGAAAACTCGCCTGATTGGGTAGAAATTCCATAATTCGCAGTTGAGGTTTCAGGGGGTAGTGATAGGAATTGCCTATGAATTTTACCCTCAGACAGCTTCAGTATTTCAATGCGGTGGCAGATCAGCGCAATTTTGGTCGTGCGGCGCAGGTCTGCCATGTCTCACAACCCGCGCTGTCGGTTCAAATCAAAGCGTTAGAAGAGACCTTGGGCGGGCCGCTGTTCGAACGTCAGGCCCGCGACATACTGCTGACGCCGTTGGGGCGCGACGTGCTGGACTACGCCCGTCAGGTGCTAGGCGCGGCAGACAGGCTGGACCAGTTCGCAAAGGATCATTCCGTTGGGCATCGGTCTTTGGCGATTGGAATCATCCCGACAATTGCGCCTTATCTTTTGCCTGGAGTGCTTGCCGGGCTGCGCACAGCCGATGTCTCCTTGCGAGTGCAGATCCGCGAGGCACGGACCGAGCGCTTGCTGGCCATGCTGCGGGCCGGGGAAATCGATGCCGGTGTGATGGCCTTGCCGGCCGGTGGAAGCGAATTGTTCGAATTGCCGCTTTTCGAGGATCGCTTTCTGCTTGCCGGAAGCGCGGGGCGGCTTGGGACAGTACACTCAGACCCGGATGCCTTGCGCCCGGTGGATCTGCAGACTGCGCAGTTGATGTTGCTGGATGACGGGCATTGCCTGACGGATCAGGCGCTTGAGGTCTGTGGTCAGGACAGGAGCAGCGGTTTGATCAATATGGGGGCGTCCTCATTGGCGACTCTGTCGCGACTGGTTGCCGAAGGGTTTGGTCTGACACTCATGCCTGAACTCGCGGCGCGCTCGGAAACCGAAGCTGTTCCGGGGCTCAAGCTCATGCGGTTCGGGGCACCGCAGCCTGCGCGGACGGTGGGGTTGGTCCGGCGCCTTTCGACGGGACATGAAGACTGGTTCGACAGTCTTGCGGAAGTCATCCGGCGTGTTGGCGATGATATCGTAACCGCGACCCGCCATTAAAAAAGGCCCGCCAGAGGCGAGCCTTTGATACGTCAGCCTGACAATTGTTATGCCAGTGCCGGTTCTTTGGCTTCTTCCAGGTGCTTCATCAGGGTTTCCGGGGACGAAACGCCATAGGGATCTTCCGGGCAGTTGTCCATCAGGCCAGGCTCTTCGAACCAAGCTTCGACCACGCCATCGGTTACGATGGCAGCGTAGCGCCACGAACGCATGCCAAAGCCCAAGTTTTCCTTGTCGACCAGCATGCCCATTTTGCGGGTAAATTCGCCCGAACCATCAGGGATGACCTTGACGTTTTTCAGGCCCTGATCCTGTGCCCATTTGTTCATGACAAAGCTGTCATTCACGGACATGCAGTAGATTTCATCGATGCCCTTGGCAGTGAAATCGGCATACCCGTTTTCGAAACCGGGCAGTTGAAAGGTAGAGCATGTGGGTGTGAACGCACCGGGCAGGGAAAACAGGATGACGCGCTTGCCTGCGAAGTAATCCGCGGTTGTTTTGTCTTCCCAACGGAACGGGTTGGATCCTTCGATTGCCTCGTCGCGGACGCGGGTATGGAAGGTAACGGAAGGCAGTTTTGCGCCGGTTTTCATCTACGGGCTCCTGTGATTCACATTAGAATTAATGGTGACTTAAAACAGTTCTAAACCGCCTTCAACGCCAGAAATGCTGCAATTGCGATATATCTTTAGGTGGCTGTAAACGAAAGTTAATCTGCCTAGAGTGTTTGAAGTGTCGGGCTTTTTTCTGCGAGTGCAAACGTACCGTGCATGGCGGGTATGCCCGGGTGGCATAGTCTGCGTGGGCGTATTATGTTAGGGCAAAGAAAATTGACCCAAAGTCAGGAAAGCCAGCCGTGCGTGATCTGAAGATCCCAGAACAACGTCATCCCGAAAAAGCGCATCGTCCAGACAATGCGCAGCCCAAAAAGCCCAAGTGGATACGCGTCAAAGCACCCGGCGGTAAGGGTTATGCCGAGACGCACAAGATCATGCGTGAGAATAATCTGGTCACTGTCTGTGAAGAGGCCGGATGCCCGAATGTCGGCGAATGCTGGAGCCAGGGTCACGCCACGATGATGATCATGGGCGAGATCTGCACGCGCGGCTGTACCTTCTGTAACATTGCAACGGGTCGTCCTGACTCGTTGGATGCATTTGAACCAGGGCGCGTGGCACATGCGGTCGAAAAGCTGGGTTTGAACCACGTCGTGATCACATCTGTTGACCGCGATGATCTGAAGGACGGCGGTGCCGATCATTTCGCGCAGACGATACGCGCGGTGCGGCACCGGTCGCCTAAGACGACGATTGAAATCCTGACACCAGATTTCCTGAAATGTGATTCTTCCGTTCTTGAGACTGTCGTCGAGGCCAAGCCGGATGTGTTCAACCACAATCTGGAAACCGTACCCGGCCTGTACCTCGAAGTGCGTCCCGGTGCGCGTTATTTCCACTCGTTGCGGCTGTTGCAGCGTGTCAAAGAGCTGGACCCGTCTATTTTCACCAAATCGGGAATCATGGTTGGATTGGGTGAGAATGAGCAAGAAGTTCGGCAGGTCATGGATGACATGCGCGCCGCCGATATCGACTTTCTAACCATCGGTCAGTATCTGCAGCCCACGCCCAAACACCATGGTGTGGATCGGTTCGTGACGCCGGAAGAATTCGCATCATATGAAAAGGCAGCTTATGGAAAAGGGTTCCTGATGGTGTCCGCGACGCCTCTGACCCGGTCGTCTTACCACGCGGGGGATGACTTTTCCCGGTTGCGTGAGGCTCGCCAGAAAAAGCTGGAACAGGGGTGACACCCGAAGCGCACGCGCGGCTGACACGCCTGCGCCACGACCTGCATCAATATCCCGAACTTTCCGGGGACGAGCGTGAGACTGCTGCCCGTATGACAGAGCTTTTGCGGGGATTCGGTGCGGACCGTGTGCTTACCGGATTGGGGGGGCATGGCGTTGCCGCGGTTTTTGACAGTGGGCAGGCTGGGCCAACCGTAGGTATCCGGTGCGAATTGGATGGGCTGCCGATTCAAGAACTTGGCACGCACCCCTATGTGTCGAAGGTTCCGGGCAAAGGGCATCTGTGTGGCCATGATGGGCACATGGCGATGGTGCTTGGCGTTGCCGAAGACTTGGCACGCCACCGCCCCCAAAAGGGTCGGGTGGTATTGATCTTTCAACCGGCTGAGGAAACCGGGCAGGGCGCTATCGCCTTTCGCGCGGACCCTCAATTCGCGAAGATCGCGCCGGACTACGTGTTCTCTCTGCACAACCTGCCGGGATTGGAACTCGGCGCCGTTGAGTTGTGTCAGGGTTCGGCTAACTGCGCCTCGCGCGGGATGAAGATCATCCTGACCGGCAAGACATCCCATGCGGCTGCGCCTCAGGATGGGGTTTCCCCAGCTCGGGCAATGTCTGAATTGATGTTGCAACTGGCAGGTTTGGGCGCGGGCGGCGCGTTGGATGCCGATTTTGCGCTGACAACTGTGACGCATGCCCGTTTGGGAGAGCCGACTTTCGGCGTCGCTCCGGGGCAGGCCGAGATCTGGGTAACCTTGCGCACCGTTTCAGATGCCCGGATGCAGACGCTGATGACCGAGGCCGAGGCGCTGGCGCGCCGCGCCGCATCCGCCGACAGTCTGGAGTTTGAGATCACCTATGACGATGTCTTCGAGGCCTGCGTCAATCACCGCGACGCGGTGAGCATCATCGCAACGGCCTGCGCCGAGCGTGGAGTAGCGTGCCATTCAACAGAGACGCCGCAAAAGTTCTCAGAAGATTTCGGGCAATTTGGGAAAGGCGCGAAAACGGCTATGTTCTGGCTGGGGTCGGGGCAGGATCATCCGCAATTGCATAACCCTGACTATGATTTCCCAGACGCACTTATCCCGGTAGGAGTAGACGTATTTGTTGCCGCAATTCGATCACTTAATGGCTGAAACTTCAGTTTACGAGATCGCTCACTATTCCAACGGCATCAATGACTGTCTTAGTGTCATCTGATATCGACAGGATTTCGTCATCCACGCGAATATATCGCTGACCGGCGGGTAGGGGCTTCAACTTCCAGCCGTCCAGGTCATCAAGATAATCAAAATTCAGATCGTTAGGGAGTTTCTGACCTCGCGTATAACGCTTGATCTGTCCGGGCGGTACACCAACGCCATTATTGGTCTTTATCGACTTTTCGATTTTCGACTTGTCTGGGCCTTTCCCTTTGCCCTTGTTGTCTTTTGCGTCCGCAAGACCAACCGTTGCGGCGACGGCGCAAGTCGCCAGAAGCCCAATAGACATTACTTTCATAAGCAGAATCCTCCCAAGATGGTCGGAGGGTAATCTGTTGTTGAGGGCGTTGTCCAATGGTATTCAATTAAGTGAATGAAAGGGTGCGCAGCTACTATGACTATTGGAATCTGGGTTTGTTTTTGCCCCTCTCAGTCTTCGACAAAACGAACCTTACCAATAAACGGCAGGTTGCGATTGCGCTGCGCGTAGTCGATCCCGTAACCCACAACGAATTCGTCTGGAATTTCAAAGCCGATCCAATCGGAACGGAAATCGACCTCGCGCCGGCTGGGTTTGTCCAGCAAGGCAATGGACTTAAGTCGGCTTGGCTTGCGGCTGCGCAACAGTTTTGTGACGTGGTTCAGCGTGTGGCCGGTGTCGACAATATCCTCAACAGCCAAAACATCGCGCCCTTCAATCGCGCCACGTAAGTCTTTAAGAATACGTACTTCCCGGCTGCTTTCCATCGCGTCTCCATACGAGGATACTTCGAGGAAATCGACTTCGATCGGCAGGTCCAGCTCGCGCACCAGATCCGCGATGAAGACGAAACTGCCGCGCAGTAGGCCGACCACGATCAGCTTGTCGGTATCTCCGAATTCTGCCGTGATTTCGCGGCATAATTCCTCGATTCGGGCTGCAATCGCCTTGGCCGAGATCATCGTATCTATCACATATGCGCGGTCGCTCATCGCTGCCCCCTTGATCTTTGGCGCGCAACATACGACATGACGCGCCATTGTCACCTGAAAAACCGGACGCCATGCCTACTCATTCGGAAACACGTCACCTTCCTTACACTGCTCAGCAGATGTACGAGCTGGTCGCGGACGTGGCAAAGTATCCCGAGTTTCTGCCGTGGTGCGCAGCCGCCCGCATTCGTCGGACCTATGCGGCGGGTGAGGCGCAGGTCATGGAAGCGGATCTGGTGATCTCGTTCAAAGTGTTCCGCGAACGGTTTGGTAGCCGGGTGACATTGTTTGCCGATCAGAGAAGAATCGACACCGAATATCTGGACGGCCCATTCAAATACATGAAATCCGACTGGCAGTTCGCTGACGCCGATGATGGCGGATGCAACATCACTTTCCACGTGGATTTCGAATTCAAGAACGCCATTCTGCAAGGGATCATCGGTGTGGTCTTCAACGAGGCCATGCATCGGATCGTTCAGGCCTTTGAGACCCGTGCGAAGGACTTATACAGCTAGGTCTTTACCCCGGGTTGGCGGTCGTTAGACTGCGCCCATGACCGAATTTACCACTTCACTGGCAGCCTTCGCGGCGGGGCCCATCACGACGACTTTGCAGACGCGGGTCGTTACGTCTCTTTCTGTTTTGGACTGGATTGCTGTCGGGCGTGCCGGAGTTGATGAGCCTGTTTCCCGGACAGTGCGCGACCTTGTGCTTGGCGAGGGGGGGGCGGAACAAGCGCGCCTTTTTGGTGGAGGAGGGGCGCCCCTGCGCGGTGCTGCATGGGTAAATGGTACCGTGTCGCATGCCCTGGATTATGACGACACGCATTTCGCCCATATCGGGCATCCATCGGTTGCCGTCCTTCCGGCGGCGCTGGCCATAAGCGAGTGGGACGACCGTATTCTGGTCGATTTCCTTGAGGCCGCGCTGGTTGGGATGGAGACGTCCATTCGGATCGGCCTCTGGCTGGGGCGCGATCACTATCAGGCGGGCTTTCACCAGACAGCAACGTCTGGCGCGTTTGGTGCAGCTGTCGCTGCAGGGCGCATACTGGGATTCGACGTCGAACAGATGCGAAAAGTTCTGGGCCTGACGGCGACTCGGGCGGCCGGTCTAAAGGCGCAATTCGGAACGATGGGTAAGCCTTATAACGCGGGTCTGGCGGCCTCTGCCGGGGTTGAGGCAGCTTTGTTGGTGGCATCGGGATTCGATCCCAATTCAGACGCGCTGGAAGGGTCTTATGGATTTGGCGCGACACATAAAGGACAATCAGACATTGCAGCCTCATTGGATGGGCTGGGTGCGGAATGGCTTTTTGAAAGCGTCAGTCACAAGTTTCATGCCTGTTGCCACGGATTGCACGCCGCGCTTGAGGCTGCACGCGACCTGGATATCGCCGAACCGGAAGTCGCCGAGATCAAGATCAAGACGCATCCAAGGTGGATGAGTGTCTGCAACCAGACTTCCCCGACAACTGGCCTTGGTGCCAAGTTCTCATATCGGACGGTGCTTGCGATGCAGGCTCTTGGCTATGATACGGCCCTGCCGGGCAGCTATTCGGACAAGACATGCGCCGACCCGCGACTGGTATCCTTGCGGGACCGAGTCTCTGTCGAAGCGGATGACAGTTTGTCAGAAACGCAGGCGCAGCTGACCTTGTTGCGCCGGGATGGGGCAAGGCGCGAGGCCACGCATGACCTGTTGGCCCCGATGACCCTGTCGGACCGTGAGGACCGCGTGCGCGGCAAAGCCAACAAGCTGATTGGAGCAGAGGACGCGGACGCGATCTGGTCGATGCTTCGCACCGGAGGCCGCGTCCGCGATTTGTCTGCTTTGCTGGCGGGTTAAGTCACGCGCCAGTGTAGCGGGAAACCCGGTTCAAACACTGTGACCGGACCATCTTCGCAGTCGATCTTGTCCGGGTATTCCACCGGTTCGCCTTTGGTCAGGGTGATGGTTTCCTCATTCACCGGAAGGCGATAGAAGGCCGGGCCGTTCAGAGACACAAAGCCTTCCAGCTTATCCAAAGCGCCCTCGCGGTCAAACATCTCGGCCACAAGTGACATTGTATTGGTCGCCGTGAAACATCCCGCACACCCGCAGGCCATTTCCTTGTTGGCGTCGGTGTGGGGTGCGCTGTCAGTACCCAGGAAATACCGCGCATCGCCCGAGGTTGCAGCCGCCAGCAGAGCCAGTCGATGTTCTTCACGCTTGGCGACAGGCAGGCAATAGTAATGCGGCTTGATTCCACCAACGAGGATATGGTTGCGGTTGATAATCAGGTGGTGTGCCGTGATCGTTGCACCCAGATCCTTGTTATTGGATTTGACGTAATCGACACCGTTTGCGGTCGTGATGTGCTCCATCACCACACGCAGTCCGGGAGTGGCCTTGCGGATCGGATCCAGAACACGGTCGATGAATACAGCTTCGCGGTCAAAAATGTCGATCTCGGCGTCGGTGACCTCACCATGTACGCACAAGGGCAGGCCAATCTCGGCCATCTTCTCCAGCACCGGACGCACTTTGTCGAAATCCTGCACGCCTGAGGCAGAGTTGGTCGTTGCGCCCGCCGGGTACAGTTTGACCGCTTTGACCAGACCGCTGGCATTGGCTGCTGCCATATCATCGGGGTCCGTATCCTCGGTCAGGTACAGGGTCATCAACGGCTCGAACGTCATGCCTTCAGGCAGCGCGGCCAATATGCGGTCGCGATAGGCGGCGGCCTGATCGCCGCGCACGACGGGCGGCACAAGGTTCGGCATGATGATCGCGCGGGCAAAATGACGCGCGGTTTCGGGCAGGACGGCCTGCAACATCGCGCCATCGCGCAGGTGCAGATGCCAGTCGTCGGGGCGGCGGATCGTGAGGGTATCGGTCATGGCCTTCCGCTAGCACAGCGGACCCGGCGGTGAAAGACCTTCAATTCGGTCCCAGACCTTGTCAACTTGTCCGATCGTCGTAAGTCCCGGAAAGAACACGGCCTTGACGCGCGCTAGCGCCCATGACCTGTTGTGCCAAGGGAGAGATCGAAACATGACACAGCCAGATTCCATCGACGCCGTTCAATCCATGTTGGGTTCACAGGGCTATGTCTGCGGGCGCGCGCTGGCGACGGTGGTGTTCCTGTCCCTGAAACTGGGCCGACCACTGTTTCTGGAAGGTGAGGCCGGGGTGGGCAAGACCGAGATCGCCAAGGCCCTTGCCTCCGGTCTGAACCGGCGCCTGATCAGGTTGCAATGCTACGAAGGACTGGATGCCTCTTCCGCCGTTTATGAATGGAACTTTCCGGCGCAGATGGTGGCGATCCGCACGGCCGAAGCCTCGGGCGGGGCGGATCGGGGGACATTGCAGACCGAGCTGTTCTCGGACGAGTACCTGATTGAACGCCCGCTGCTGCAGGCGATGCGTCCGGATGAAAACGGCGCGCCGGTTCTGTTGATCGACGAGCTTGATCGCACAGACGAACCCTTCGAGGCGTTCCTGCTTGAAGCGCTTAGCGATTTTCAGGTCACGATTCCTGAACTGGGCACGGTCAAAGCACCGGAGCCGCCCATCGTTATCGTCACCTCGAACCGCACACGTGAGGTGCATGATGCACTAAAACGACGCTGCCTTTATCATTGGGTCGACTACCCCGATTTCGACCGAGAGATCGAAATCCTGCACGCGCGCGCCCCGGAAGCTGCCGAAGCGCTTAGTCGTGAGGTCGTGGCCTTTGTTCAGCATCTACGCACCGAAGACCTGTTCAAGAAACCGGGTGTGGCAGAGACGATAGATTGGGCCAAATGCCTGCTTGCGCTGGACGTCATCAACCTCAGCCCCGAAGTGATCGGAGACACCCTGGGTGCGATCTTGAAATACCAGGACGACATCCAGAAATTGCAGGGGTCCGAGGCCAAACGAATACTGGATCAAGCCAAAGCGTCTCTGGAACCAGCTTGATGGCTGAACAGCTTCCGATCGACATCCCCGACAGCCCCAAGCTGGCGCAAAACATCACCCATTTCGCTCGCGCCTTGCGTAAGGCCGGGCTACCGATTGGGACGGGTCGAGTGGTGGATGCCATTCGCGCGGTGCAGGCGGCGGGGTTCACGGAAAAACAGGATTTCTACTGGACATTGCACGCCTGTTTCGTGAACCGCCCGGAGCACCGCACTGTATTTGCGCAGGTCTTTCGCCTCTATTGGCGTGACCCCCGATATCTTGAGCACATGATGTCCATGATGCTGCCGGCCATTCGCGGCGTACAGGAAGAACGCAAGGCTGACGCGGCCGAAAAGCGCGCGGCCGAGGCGTTGTTGGACGGGGTTGAACGTGATCTGCCCGAGGTGGCTGAGCAGGAAGAGGAGACTGAGTTAGAGATCGACGCCTCTCAAACGGCGTCCTCCGAGGAACGCCTGCGGAGTCTGGACTTTGAGCAGATGAGTACCGCCGAGATCGCGCAAGCCAAGCGCATGCTGTCGCGGCTTGCTCTGCCGGTGAAGCCGATAGAATCCAGACGTGGTCAGTCCAGCCATCTGGGCCATCGTATCGATCGGGCGCGAACGCTGCGCGCGGCGATGCGGCAGGGGGGAGAGTTGCACGGCATTGCCAAGCTCAAGCCCAAGCCGCGATGGCCCAACCTTGTTGTGCTCTGCGATATTTCGGGTTCAATGAGCCAATACAGTCGGGTCGTCCTGCATTTCCTTCATGCCGTTTCGAATGCCAAAGGGGCAGGCTGGGCCAAGGTTCATGCGTTTACGTTCGGGACACGCCTGACCAACATAACACGCCATCTGCAGCAACGAGATGTAGATGCCGCGCTGGCCTCTGCCGGGGCCGAGGCGCAGGATTGGGAAGGGGGGACGCGGATTGGCGAATGCCTTCATGCGTTCAACCGCGACTGGTCGCGGCGGGTCATGGGGCAGGGTGCTGTGGTCCTAATGATCTCGGACGGGCTGGATCGCGGAGACCCGGAGGCACTGAGGAAAGAGACAGAGCGATTGCACCTGTCCGCGCGACGCCTGATCTGGTTGAACCCATTGCTGCGGTGGGATGGGTTCGCGCCCAAAGCGCAAGGCGTCGCAGCAATGCTGCCGCATGTGGACAGCTTCCGTGCTGGTCACTCGATCGCGTCGTTGGAAGATCTGGCCAATGTCATCTCAAAACCCGATGACGTGGGTGAGAAAGCGCGGTTGTTGTCCGCGCTTTCCGACTGAGTATCAGCTCAGCTGTTCTTCGTTACACTTGCGGGCCATTTCCATGGCTTTGTAAGTACCGGTCAGATCAACGGTGAAGGCAAATTCCTTTTCCGGGAATACAACCATGACCTTTTGCTTGGCGAGGTCATCGGCGAATTGGGGATCGTCAGACAGGACGTAACCACCAGAGTAACCCTTGGTGATGTTGCCCTTCATACCGGTTGCTTCACCAACATAGATGTTGTCGCCCAGCAGGACCGCGACAGCTTCTTTTTCACCGCGCTTGATATCGGTCTTGGCTTTGGTGAAGACGCCGACATATCCGACACTGCGGTCTTCAGTCAGGCCCATCTGAACGACGTTTTCAGCGTCATCAACAGCTTCGATTAGGCAGGATTTCTTGTCCTCGTCGATGAAGACTTTCCAACCTTCAACTTCGCCGTAACGCAGGAAAGTGTCCGCGGATGCAACGCTTGCGGTGAACAGGCCAAATGCCATTCCGAGTGTAATAATGCGTTTCAACTCTCTGTCTCCGTTGTGAAAAATTAATATGCGCATACTGGAATGCAGCAGCTATGCATGTAGGCTAGAATCTGGTTCAGGTGCAATCAATGATTAGTCGTTGACGTGCTGATCTGGGCTTGTATACGCCGATTCAGGTCGTTGCGTAGGTGAGTGGGGAACATTCGATATTGGTCTTAAGGCTTACTTTTCATTGCGCCAAACCTGCCTATGTTGGATCAGAACAGGCCGGGAGGGTGCAATGGACAGATTCGACAACAGCCCAGAGACGGCTCTTAAATGGCATGACGAAGGTCATCCAACCGCACTGGCCACGGTGGTTGAAACCTGGGGCAGCGCGCCGCGTCGCGTCGGCGCACAGTTGGTGATTGCCGCAGATGGTCGCATCGAAGGCTCGGTGTCCGGTGGCTGTGTCGAAGGAGCGGTCATCGTCGAAGCGCTTGAAGCGATGGACGAGGGTGAGGCACGTCTGCTAGAATTTGGCGTCAGCGACGAAGATGCTTTTGCCGTGGGTCTGGCCTGTGGCGGAACGATCCGTGTTTTAGTGGAACCTATCGGTTCGGTCCTGCCAGAATCCATGTTGCGAGATCTGGTCAAAGCCCGCGCTCAGCGGGAACCGGTGGCCTATGAAGTTAATACCGAAACCGGTCATCGGGCTTTGCGCCGCAAGGCCTATTCAGACCGAATGCGCATGGACCGATCAGGTTTTGAGGAGGACGGACAGACATTTGTTGCGGTCCACAACCCTCCGCTGCGTTTGATAATTGTGGGGGCAGTGCATATTGCGCAGGCGCTGGTTCCGATGGCCCGGATCGCCGGATATGATCCGGCCATCATCGACCCGCGCGATGCCTTTGCGTCTGGTGCCCGATTCCCGGGCGAAACCATCTTGACTGATTGGCCGGACGAGGCGGTCGCCAAGCTGGGCATGGATACGCGAACCGCTGTTGTCTTGCTGACGCATGACCCCAAATTGGACGACCCGGCTTTGGAGTCTGCCTTGAAGGCGGGCGTGTTTTATATCGGCGCTCTGGGGTCCACGCGTACGCATGCCAAGCGGGTTGCTCGCATGAAAGAGGCGGGTTTTACGGACGAACAGATTGCCCAGATCCACGGACCGATTGGATTGGACATCGGCGCGGCGGGTCCGTCCGAGATCGCGGTGGCCATCCTCGCCCAGATGACGGCCGTGCTGCGGGGCAAGGCGTGAAATTCGGTCCCGTTCCTGTCGCCGAGGCCACCGGCGCGATCCTTGCACACTCCGTCCAGGTTCAGGATGCCAAGTTGCGCAAAGGATTGCTGCTGACTGCCGAACATGCGGCTCATCTGGGTGCAGCTGGATATGATGAGGTCACAGTTGCGCAGCTTGAGCCCGGCGATTGCCACGAAGACGAGGCTGCTGAAATGTTGGCCGCAGCGCTTGCGCCTGATCCAGACGCTGCCGGTTTACGGGTAACGCAGCCGTTTACCGGGCGCGTGAACTTGCTGGCCGACGGGCCGGGTGTTGTCGAATTGGACGTTGCGGCCCTGCAGAAGTTCAACTGCGTTAATCCTATGATCACAGTAGCGACGGTGCCGCAATATCAACAGATGGGCCCGGATGGGATGGTCGCCACGATCAAGGTGATATCCTACGCCGTTCCAAAGGGTGACGTCGTGCAGGCCGCTGGTCTGGCTAGGGCCTCGATTCGTCTGGTGGCACCGGTACATAAAACGGCAGGGCTGATCGTAACGGATATTCCCGGAGGTCCCCCCAACGAAAAGGGGATCGCAGCCATTCGCGGCCGGGTAGAAACCCTTGGCATGGACCTCAGCGATGTACGGATCGTTCCACACAAAGCCGAACCGCTGTCGCAGGCTATTTCAGAGGCTGCCGGTGACATTGTGATGATCCTGACCGGCTCTGCGACATCTGATGTTTTTGATGTTGCACCTCAGGCCGTGCGGGCGGCTGGCGGTCAGGTGGATAGGTTCGGAATGCCTGTCGATCCCGGCAATCTGCTGTTTCTTGGATCAC
Organism: Ruegeria sp. YTSC230; assembly: GCF_059609665.1. Lineage (NCBI taxonomy): Bacteria > Pseudomonadati > Pseudomonadota > Alphaproteobacteria > Rhodobacterales > Roseobacteraceae > Ruegeria > Ruegeria sp. YTSC230. The sequence continues at coordinate 531,520 of NZ_JBXWMC010000001.1, forward strand.
TCGGCCCAAGGCCAGTAATCGGATTGCCCGGATGCGCCCGTTCGCCTGCATTGAACGGCGCGGATTGGGTCCTGTCGCGGGTTGCTTGCGGCATCGAAACAACCGGCGCGGACATTGCTGGGATGGGGGTTGGCGGGCTGTTGAAAGAAATCCCGACGCGGCCGCAACCGAGATCTGCGCGTAAACGGTGATGAGGCGCAAAATAGCTTTTCTTCTTAGGCGGCTATGAAAGAAAAGACGACCCCTACGAACGTCGGATATTGGCGCTAAATATTTTTGTTCTCAAACAAATTTTCCCGTGTTTAACTCGGCGACAGCGATAAAAGCCAAAAGGGGAGGATCTTATGACCAAGGTCTCAATGACCGTGAACGGTAAGACCGTGAGCGGTGAGGTTGAAGGTCGGACGTTGTTGTCCGGTTTTCTACGCGAGAATCTCAATCTGACTGGCACTCATGTGGGTTGCGATACAGCGCAATGCGGCGCGTGTGTTGTTCATGTGAACGGCGAGGCCGTGAAGTCCTGCAATATGCTGGCGCTTGAGGCAGACGGGGCTGATGTGGGCACGATCGAAGGCCAGGCTAACCAGGATGGCTCGCTGAACGTGATTCAGCAGGCATTTCAGGACCATCACGGCCTGCAATGCGGTTTCTGCACACCGGGAATGGTCATGAGTGCAGCAGCACTGCTGAAAGAAAACCCGCGCCCGACCGAAGCCGAGGTGCGCAAGTATCTGGAAGGCAACCTGTGCCGTTGCACCGGCTACCACAACATTGTCAAGGCGATCATGGCCGCATCTGGTCAGGACGTCAGCAGCATCGCTGCCGAATGATGCCGCTGCGGGCGTCCGATGAAGCGCCCGTGAGAAGACATAGGATGCACAGCATCCGTTTATGGGAGGAGAACAAGCAATGCCCAAAGACAGTGGCATCGGAGCCAGTTCCAAGCGGCGCGAAGACGTACGCTTTCTGACGGGAGCGGGCAATTATACCGACGACATCAACGTACATGGCCAGGCCTATGTACATTTCCTACGGTCCGACATCGCGCATGGACGGATCAAGAGTATCGACACCTCAGCCGCCGAAGCTATGCCGGGCGTGGTCAAGGTTTTCACCGGCAAAGATTTCGAAGGTGTGGGCGGGATGCCCTGCGGTTGGGAAGTGACCGACAAACACGGCGCGCCTATGCAGGAGCCGCCGCACCCCATTTTGGCACAAGGCAAGGTGCGCCATGTGGGCGACCCGATTGCTGCCGTTGTGGCCGACAGTCTCGAACAGGCCCGTGATGCGGCCGAGGCGATCGATCTGGATATCGAAGAACTGCCGGCTGTCATGAACATGAAAGCTGCTGCTCAGGATGGGTCGACGCTGGTTCATGACGATCTGAAGAACAACATCTGCTATGACTGGCAATTGGGTGAGACGGACGACGCCAAGGTCGATGAGGTCTTTGCCAATGCAGCCCACGTAACGACGCTGGATCTGGTCAACAACCGTCTCGTCGCCAACCCGATGGAGCCGCGCGTGGCGGTGGGTGAGTACAAGCGTGGTACGGGCGACTACACGCTCTTTACCACTTCGCAGAACCCGCATGTAATCCGACTACTGATGTGCGCTTTTGTTCTGGGCCTGCCCGAACATAAAGTGCGCGTGGTGGCCCCGGATGTGGGCGGCGGTTTTGGAACCAAGATTTTCCACTATGCGGAAGAGGCGTTCTGCACCTTTGCCGCCAAGGCTTGCAATCGTCCGGTCAAGTGGACCTCAAGCAGGTCCGAGGCGTTCATGTCCGATGCCCATGGCCGCGACCATGTCAGCAAGATCGAGCTGGCGCTGGATGCAGACAACAACTTCATCGGCCTGCGCACCAACACCTATGCGAACCTTGGTGCGTATCTGTCGACCTTCTCAAGCTCGGTTCCGACCTGGCTGCACGGCACGCTGATGGCAGGCAACTACAAGACGCCGGTCATTCAGGTGAATGTGAAGGCGATGTTCACCAACACGGTGCCGGTGGACGCCTATCGCGGTGCTGGACGCCCCGAGGCGACCTACCAGCTGGAGCGTGTCGTTGACAAAGCTGCACGCGAGTTGGGTGTTGATCCGATAGCCCTGCGCCGTCAGAACTTTATCACTCAGTTCCCCTATGACACTCCGGTCGCACTTACCTATGACACCGGGGATTACAACGGGACGATGGACAAGCTTGAGGTCGCTGCCGATCTGGCGGGTTTCGCCGCGCGTCGGGCCGAAAGCGAAGCCAACGGCAAGCTGCGTGGTCTGGGCATCAACTGCTATATTGAGGCCTGCGGTATCGCGCCTTCGAACATCGTCGGCATGCTGGGGGCCCGCGCGGGTCTGTATGATGCCGCAACTGTTCGGGTGAACGCCACGGGTTCGATCAGCGTCATGGTGGGCGCACATAGCCACGGGCAGGGGCATGAGACAGCCTTCCCGCAGGTTGTGGCTGACATGATCGGAATCGACGAATCGATGGTCGAGATCGTGCATGGCGACACCTCAAAGATCCCGTTTGGCATGGGCACCTATGGCTCGCGCTCGCTGGCGGTTTGTGGTTCGGCCATGGTCAAAGCGACCGAGAAGGTAATCGAGAAGGCCAAGAAGATCGCCGCCCACCTGCTGGAAGCGTCCGAGGCGGATATTGAACTGAAAGACGGTCAGTTTAGCGTCGCGGGTACCGACAAGTCGGTGGCCTGGGGTGATGTAACCCTGACGGCTTATGTACCACACAATTATCCGCTGGAAGTTGAACCCGGGTTGGAGGAGACCGCGTTTTACGACCCGGCCAACTTCACTTACCCGGCCGGTGCATATGCGTGCGAGGTCGAGGTTGATCCAGAGACCGGTCAGGTGACCGTCGAGGCTTTCAACGCCGCAGATGACTTTGGCAACATCGTCAATCCTATGATCGTCGACGGTCAGGTTCATGGCGGCATTGGTCAGGGCATAGGTCAGGCTTTGCTGGAGAATTGTGCCTATGATGAGAACGGTCAGTTGCTGAGCGCGTCCTTCATGGACTACGCGATGCCGCGAGCGGATGACGTGCCATTCTATGGTGTCGATCATTCCAGCCAGACGCCCTGTACGCATAACCCATTGGGTGTGAAGGGCTGCGGTGAAGCCGGTGCAATTGGCTCGCCGCCGGCGGTGGTCAATGCGGTGTTGGATGCGCTGAACTCGGGAGGCAAGGCGGTCGATCACATCGATATGCCGGTGAGCCCGTCACGTGTCTGGGCGGCGATGAACAGCTGATTGGTCGGGTGGCCTGGGGGCTCTGCCCCCAGACCCTCGGGATATTTTTAGCCAGATGAAGGGCGGATCCGCGCCTTTCGGAAAGGAAAGCGAAATGTACAATTTCGAGTTTGAAAAGCCCTCGACCGTTGCTGACGCCGTTTCGGCGCTGGGAGGCGAGGATGCACAGGCGTTGGGGGGCGGCCAGACGCTGATCCCAACGCTGAAACAGCGATTGGCAGCACCGTCTACGCTGGTGTCGCTGGGTGGGATTCCCGACATGCAGGGGGTCTGCATCGAGGATGACGGGTCGGTGGCCATTGGTGGCGCAACAACCCACGCAACGGTGGCGTCAGAGGCCGCCGGCAGCTATCCGGCGCTGGCCGCACTGGCTGGGCAGATCGGCGATCCAGCGGTGCGCAATCGAGGAACAATCGGTGGCTCACTGGCCAACAATGATCCGGCAGCGTGCTATCCGGCGGGCGCTTTGGGATCAGGTGCGACGATCATCACCAATACGCGCCAAATCGCGGCGGATGATTTCTTCGAGGGTTTGTTCAGTACAGCCCTGGAGGAAGGTGAGATCATCACCACGGTCAATTTCCCGGTGCCACAAGCGGCCAGCTATCAGAAATTCCTGCAACCCGCATCGCGCTTTGCGCTGGTCGGAGTGTATCTGGCACGTTTCGCCGACGGTGTTCGCGTTGCGGTGACAGGGGCCAGTGAGGATGGTGTGTTCCGCTGGTCCGAGGCAGAAGAAGCCCTGAACAAGGAGTTTCGGCAGGATGCCTTGACCGGGCTGAGCATCAATCCCGCGAATATGATTGCCGATTTGCACGGCAGCAAGGCGTACCGCGCGCATCTGGTCGGTGTCATGACCAAGCGGGCCATTGAAGCTTGCATGTAAGCTTAAAACTGTCAAAAAAGCCCCGGTCCTTATGGCCGGGGCTTTTTTTATGTCCGCCTTATTCTGGGCGGCTGGGATGGTTGCCAGTATGCGCCTGTGTCTTCTCGGGACTTTTGGTAATTGTCCACGCGATCGCGCGCGACGTCTCCGCCCGATTGAAACAGGTGACCCAGTAGGCATTCCAGAACCACCATGGCCCCGGCATAGTTTGAGAAGTGGTGCAGAGATCGCGTGCTGATGGGGAAAACCACGTCAGGCTCGATCCCGGGTGCGATCACTTCGCTGTCGGCAATCAGGATGAGCGGCACATTTATGCGTCGCGCCAATCGCATTGATTGGATGGTGTCGGCGGAATAGGGATGGACGGTGATTGCAATCAGGCAATCGTTGGGGCTTGCGTCCAACAGATCATCTGCCGCGGACCCCATGTGGCGCGGAACAAGTTGCAGACCTGGGTGTGCCATGCGTCCGGCATAGGAAAAATAGTATGACAGGGCATAGCTGGCGCGCGTGGCGGTGACAAAGCACCTGTCAGAAGACGTCATAATTTCAATGGCGCGCTTGACGCGTTCAGGGTTCATTAACCGCAGGGATCGCATGACGACGTTCTGTGCATTCTGGGCAAATTTTGCCTGGGCGGCGCTGAATGAATCACCGTCTTGCATGTCAGCAAGCCAACTTTGGCTCAGATGATCCTCACCATCTGTGACCAACGCATCGCGGAACGGAGCGCGCAGGCCGTCGAAGCGGTCATATCCCATCCGATCCGCCAGTCGGACCAGAACGTTTGAGCTGACGCCGATCTTTGCTGCGGTTTCTCGAATTGAGTCCAGCCCGAAATCTCCGGGATGGTCGAGGATGTATTTTGCCGCCATCTGCAATCCGGGAGGCAACTGGTCAATCTGCTGTCGCAGAGCATCGGTAAGCTGGCTCAAAGACTTGGTCATCCGTGAAAGAAAACAAATGTTATGAAAGATGTAAATTGAAAACGCGCCTAAGGTCCTAAACTGGGTTAAAAGTTGAAAAGGGTGCTCTTATGTCCAAAACACTGCCGCAATCGCATACGCCCTATGTTCTGGTGGCGCCGAACGGTGCCCGGAGGGGGCATGCGGATCACGTTCAGCTTCCGGTGTCGGTGCAGGAGATCATATCGACTGCACAAAGCTGTTTTCGGGCCGGTGCAGATGGGATTCACCTGCATGTGCGCGATGATCAGGGGCAGCATTCTCTGGATGCCGGGCGTTATCTTGAGACGATGGCAGAGTTGCGTCGTGCCGTGCCAGAGATGGATGTCCAGATCACGACCGAGGCGGCGGGTATCTTTGATGTCCCGGCCCAATTGCACTGTTTGCAGAATGTAAAGCCGAAATGGGCTTCGATCTCGGTCCGGGAAATCGCGCGCGCGCCGGACCTCGCGGATAATGTTTACAGTCTGTGTGCCGAGCAGGGAACGCGCGTTCAGCATATTCTCTATGACGATGCAGATGCTGCGCTTCTGGCAGACTGGCAGGCCCGCGGGATCGTCCGCGACGGGCAATCTGATCGACTGTTGGTTCTAGGGCGTTACACCTCGGGGCAGGAATCTGCACCGGAAGACCTTGATCACTTTCCGCAAACCCACTCCAGTTGGATGGTCTGTGCATTCGGAAAACAGGAACACGCTTGCCTGAAAACGGCTGCGGACCGTGGCGGGGATGTGCGGGTTGGATTTGAAAACAGTGTGACCGACCAGGACGGAAGTGCCTGGGCGAACAACGCAGCGTCGGTTTCGGCGCTGGTAGCGGTTTTGAAAGGAACTCAGCAATGAGCCACGTTTTTCCTCGTCATACCAAATCGAACTTGCCAGTCGCCGTTGGTGGCGACGGGTGCTACCTGATCGACGATCAGGGGCAACGTTATCTGGATTGTGGTGACGCTGCGGTGTCGTGCCTTGGGCATTCGAACCCGGCGGTTATCGAGGCCGTGCAGCGGCAAGTCGAACAGATCGCTTTTGCACATACCGGTTTCATGACATCCGAACCTGCAGAGGCGTTGGCTGATCTGTTGGTGGAACACGCGCCGGGCGACCTGGATCGTGTTTATTTTGTCTCGGGGGGGTCCGAGGCGACAGAAGCGGCTATGAAGCTTGCCCGGCAATATTTTCTTGAAATAGGCCAGCCCGAGCGTCGCCGGGTGATCGCACGGCGGCAGAGCTATCACGGCAACACGCTGGGTGCGTTGTCGGCCGGGGGCAATGAATGGCGGCGGGCGCAGTTTGCTCCGATGCTGATTGAGATGACGCATATCGCGCCCTGTTTCGAATACGCTGAAAAACCGGATACTGAGAGCAGTTTTGACTACGGCCAGCGCGTCGCGAATGAGTTGGAGGCCGAGATCCTTCGCTTGGGTCCTGAAACGGTTATGGCGTTCATGGCGGAACCCGTTGTGGGCGCAACGCTGGGCGCGGTTCCTGCTGTTGAGAGGTATTTCCAGCGTATTCGCCAGATCTGTGACCAATATGGCGTTCTGTTGATTCTTGATGAAGTCATGTGTGGCATGGGGCGGACCGGGCATTTGTTTGCCTGCGATCATGATGGAATTGCACCGGACATTCTGTGCATCGCCAAAGGGTTGGGTGCTGGATACCAACCGACAGGTGCGATGATGTGCACCGGGAAAATCTATGATGCAATCCGCGACGGGTCCGGGTTCTTTCAGCATGGTCACACCTATATCGGTCACCCGGTTGCGACGGCAGCGGCCCTGGCTGTTGTCACCGAGCTTACTACGCGCGCGTTGCCCGCGCGCGCAGGCGTCATGGGCGACAAGCTGCAAAGGGCGTTGCAGGCTGAATTCGGACAGCATCCGAATGTCGGTGATATCCGCGGCAGGGGGCTGTTTCGAGGGCTGGAGCTGGTGGCTGATCGCGAAACAAAAACACCGTTTGATCCGGCTCATGGCGTTGCGGGCAAAATCAAGAAAATCGCTTTGGCCGAAGGACTGATCTGCTATCCCATGTCCGGTACACGGGATGGGCGGGTTGGGGATCACGTCCTGCTGGCTCCGCCGTTCATCATAGAAGACGCGCAGATAGACGAGCTTGTGGGCAAACTTAGTCGGGCGATCTCCACCTCGATCCCCGGCTGAAGCGCCGCTTGGCCTGTACCATAGAACCAACAAAAAAACCCTGTCAGAGCGGATCTGACAGGGTTTCGAATTCGATATGCACAGGGGCTTATTTCTGTGGCAGCGGACCGATCAGCATGATCATCTGACGGCCTTCCATCTTCGGCATGTTTTCGACCTTGCCGATGTCTTTGGTGTCGGCCGCAACACGTTCCAAAAGTTCACGACCCAGATTTTGGTGAGCCATTTCACGGCCGCGGAAACGCAGGGTCACTTTGACCTTGTCCCCGTTTTCAAGAAACTTGAATACGTTCCGCATTTTTACGTCGTAATCATGAGTGTCAGTGTTCGGTCGGAATTTGACCTCTTTGATCTCAATGATCTTCTGTTTTTTGCGGGCTTCAGCTTCGCGTTTCTGCGTCTCGTATTTGAACTTGCCAAAGTCCATGATCTTGCAGACCGGTGGGTTTGCGTTGGGCGAAATTTCGACCAGATCAAGACCGGCATCAACTGCCATCTGCATGGCTTTGGCGGGATGAACCACCCCGACATTTTCACCTTCAGCGCCAATCAGACGGATTTCGGGGGCACGGATCTTATCATTGACGCGGGGGCCGGTGTCTCTTTGCGGCGGCGCGTTGTGAGGTCTGCGGGCTATGGGTTCATTCCTTTGATGATTGCAGAAATTCAAGGCCGGAATTTAGACTGGCCTGCACGCCGATTCAAGCGGCATAAGTACAGGCCAGCCCGAAAAATCGGGGTTTGTCAGAGGTTTTTCGCCAGTCCGGGGCCAAATGCCCCGGATCCGGTGCATCGGGTTAACCAACAAAGGCTTTTTCGATGACAAATTCTTTGGGTTCGGAATTGGCACCTTCGCGCAGGTCGAACTCTTCCAGAATCTTTTTGATGTCCAGGTTGAAGGCCAAAGACCCGCAGACCATCGCACGGTCGGTTTCCGGTTTGATACCGCCTTCGATGCCCAGATCAGCAAAAACCGTGCCGTTTTTCAGCAATTCGGTGATGCGGCCCATCTTGGGGCTCTCTTCCCGTGTAGTGGTTGGATAATAGCGGATTTTGTCGGCAAAGCCTTCGCCCATCAGCTCGGCCAGCATCTCATCCTGGCGGATGCTTTCGATCAGCTGACGGCCATATTCCAATTCACCCACTTCGCGGCAGGTATGGGTGATGATGACCTCGTCGTAATCCTCATAGGTCTGCGGTTCGCGCAGCAAGGACGCGAAGGGCGCAAAACCTGTTCCAGTGGCAAAGAACCACAGGCGCTTACCTGGCAGCAGCGCGTCATGCACCAGCGTACCAACAGGCTTGGGGCGCAGGATGATCTGATCGCCCGGTTTGATGTGCTGCAGCTTCGAGGTCAGCGGACCGTCCTGCACCTTGATCGAGTAGAACTCCAACTCTTCGTCCCACGAAGGCGAGGCGATGGAATAGGCGCGCAGCAACGGCTTGCCGTTGTCGCCCAGCAGGCCGATCATCACGAACTCGCCCGAACGGAACCGCAGCGAGGCGGGACGCGACACCTTGAAGGAAAACAGGCTGTCGGTCCAATGTTTGACGTCTGTTACGGTCTGTGCGTCCGGAAGGACGGGGGCCTTGACGGCGGTTACTTCGGTCACGGGTTTCATCTCTGTCATCGTTTCACTATCGGCTGGGTAAACCGACATCTCCGTTTAATCTTTGATCCAAGTCAGGAAAAGGGGCTAAATGCCCCTTTGAAGTCACAAGCTGGCGATTGGCTATCTTAGCCGCGCAGGCGGGCCTGATAGTTGTGGTCTTTCCAATCGGCGCGGGCCAGCCACTGATCTTCGGGCTGGCGGTTGGCAAGCGCGTCGTCGATTTCGACCTCATCGAATCCGCTGCGGCGCGCCATGGCATATTGGTCAGCCAGAACATGGCCTCTGGCCCGCAAACGACCGGTGTAGCCTTTTAGGCGCAACACGCGGGCGATGGTAAAGCCGCGACCATCCGCCGAAGACGGGAAGTCCACACGGACCATCCGGGCGCTGCCCAGGCGGTCGACAAGCTCATCGGGGTCAGTATCCGACGCCACGTCGAGCGCAACCACATCATTGGCTGCGTCCTCAAGCGTGACAAAGCCATCTGTCCAGTCCTCGGGGGCGAACCCCTCATCCGTTACGATTACGTTCATGTTTTCTCTCCAGCGCGCACCATCTTGCCGTCGACAAAATGGATGCCGCATTCTTCTTTGTTCTGATCGCGCCAGCGTCCGGCACGGGGGTCTTCGCCTTCTTTGACCGGCGAGGTGCAGGGCGCACAACCGATCGAGGGGTAACCTTTGGCCACCAGCGGATGCCGGGGCAGGTTGTTTTCATCCATATAGGCGCGCACGTCTTCGGGCGCCCAATGGGCCAGCGGGTTTACCTTGATCCGGCCGGTGCCGTCCTCGACCTCAAAGAAGTCAAGCGCGGCGCGTGTGCCAGACTGGAACCGCTTCCGACCCGAGATCCAGCCGTCGTAGCCCGCCAAAGCACGCTGCAGCGGGAAGGTTTTGCGCAGGTTGCAGCAGGCATCCGTGTCGCTCAGGCGCAAGGCGCCGTATGGGTCTTCGCGCTGAACATCCTCATCATCTGCGCGGATGATGTGGACGTTCTTCAGGCCAAGCCGATCTGAAACGTCCTGCTGATATTCCAGCGTTTCGGTGAACAACATCTGCGTGTCCACAAACAGGACCGGCGTGGCTTTGTCGACCACGGCTGCCATGTGCAACAACACCACCGATTCCGCCCCAAAGCTGGAGACCAAAGCAAGCTCTTCGATTGCCTCCAACGCGCCATGCATGACGTCATGGGCACTGTGGTGGCGGAACTGGGTGTTCAGCTCTTCGACCTTTTCGGTCAGCTCAGCGCGGTCGGCCCCCAGTTCCGTCTGGATCAGGTCAAGCGGCATTGGCCTGCGCCTCGGGGTAAAGCGCCGCTTTAAACGGTGCCATGCCGACGCGGCGATAGGTTTCCAGGAACGTTTCTTCGGCGCTGTCACGCTGTTCCAGATAAGTGTCTACGATGCGCTCAACGGCTGGCACGATCTCATCATAGGCAAAGCCCGGTCCGGTGCGGTCGCCAACGGCCGCAGTTTCGGTCGCGTCGCCACCCAGAGTGATCTGGTAGTTCTCGACGCCTGCGCGATCCAGACCCAGGATGCCGATGTGACCCACGTGGTGGTGACCACATGCGTTGATGCAGCCCGAGATCTTGATCTTCAGGTGGCCAATATCATGCTCCAGCTTCAGATCATCGAAACGGGTCGCGATTTCCTGTGCGACCGGGATCGAACGCGCCGTTGCCAGCGCGCAGTAATCCATGCCGGGGCAGGCGATGATGTCGCTGATCAGGCCGATATTGGCGGTGGCCAACTCATGCTCTTTCAGACGAGCGTGGATCGCGGGCAGGTCCGACTTGTGGACATGCGGCAGGATCACGTTCTGCTCGTGGCTGATACGTAGCTCGTCATAAGCGAACTCTTCGGCCAGATCGGCCATCACGCGCATCTGCTCAGCAGTCGCATCACCCGGTGTCTGGCCGTGCTTTTTGATCGAGATCGTGACGATTGCATGGTCCGCGTTCTTGTGCGGCGCGATGTTGGTGTCGACCCACGACCGGAAGACCGGATCGTTGGTGTAGGCGCTTTCGAACGACGCGACCGAGGCTTCGCGGAAGGTTGGCGGGGCAAAGTGGCCCTTGATCTCTTCCAGCAGGTTCATGTCCGCGCCTTTGAACTGCGGGCGGACCTGCAGGAAACGCTCGTTGACCTTGGCGCGGATGGCGTCGATGCCATGCTCATGCATGGTGATCTTGATGCGGGCTTTGTACTTGTTGTCACGGCGCCCGATCTGGTTCCAGACCGAAACGGTGGCTTCAAGATAGGCTAGCAGGTCGTCAAAAGCGACGAATTCGGACAGTTCTTTACCAATCATCGGCGTACGGCCCAGGCCACCACCCACGATAACGCGGGCACCCAGAACGCCGTCACGCTCAACCAGTTGCAAGCCAATGTCATGCGCCTTGATCACGGCGCGGTCGTTTTCCGAACCGGTGATGGCGATCTTGAACTTACGCGGCATGAACTGGAATTCCGGGTGGTCGGTCGACCACTGGCGCAACAGTTCGGCATAGGGGCGCGGGTCGGCGACCTCATCCGCGGCGGCACCAGCGAAATGGTCGGCGGTCACGTTGCGGATGGTATTGCCCGAGGTCTGAATGGCGTGCATGCCAACCTCAGCCAGCGCGTCCAGCATATCCGGCACATCATTCAGTTTCGGCCAGTTGTACTGGATATTCTGACGGGTGGTGAAATGGCCGTAGCCTTTGTCCCACTTTTCAGCCAGCAGGGCCAGTTGACGCATCTGCGCGCTGGACAGCGTGCCATATGGGATGGCGACCCGCAGCATATAGGCGTGCAGCTGCAGATACAGGCCGTTCATCAGGCGCAGCGGTTTGAATTCATCTTCGGTCAACGAGCCGTCAATACGGCGCTCGACCTGCGCGCGGAACTGCGCGTTACGTTCTGCCAAAAATGCTGTGTCGAACTCGGAGTAGCGATACATGATTAGCTGTCCTTAGTTGCAGCCCCGAACCTTGGGGCCTTGAGAAGGGGAGAGAGAAGGGCCAGAGGTCAGGCCCGGGGCTGCGGGGAGGATTCCTGTTTGCCGTGGGCATAGTTGGACGGACCAGTGCGGCGGAAGTCTTCCCGGAAATGGGTGGGCTCGGGGCCGTTATCGCCGGCGACGGCATCGGCAAGATAAGCACCAACGATTTTGCTGGCCTGACTAGAGGCATCCAGCAAGCGCACCTGCGCGTGCGCTTCATCGGTGATCAGCTCGGCCTCGGACAACTCCCGAGACCACTGGTCGTCTTCAGTCAGATAAATAACGTCACCTTCCAACAGGTCGTTGGCGGTCACTACTTTGGGGGTAAAAGCGCGGGCCATCAGGCGTGCTCCTTCTTAAATTCGGTCAGGGCCGCGGTCGCTTGGCGCGGGGCGAGGCCAAAAAAGGTCAGGGTAGGGCCATCCATTTCGGCGGCGTTCAAATCGGTGGGCAACTGGTCCAGCGTTGTTTCCAGAATGCGCTGATCGGGGCGTGTAGCGTTTTCGATCAACGTCACCGGCGTCTGGCGATCTGCACCGTGCATAATCAGGCGACCCTGAATGAAACGAGCGGACTTTTTGCCCATGTAAATCGCGGCAACCGAACCGGCGCGTGCCAAGACAGTCCAGTCGTGATCCGCAAACCCTTTCATGTCGTGGCCGGTCAGAAATCGGACCGAAGAATTGCGGCCACGCCGTGTAAGGCTTTGACCAATCCCCGCAACCGCCGCCGACGCGGCAGTGATGCCTGGTACGATCCGCCACGAGATGCCAGCAGCCTCGACAGCCTCGATCTCTTCATCCAGACGACCAAATACGGTCGGGTCGCCGGACTTCAGGCGCACGACGCGCTGACCTTTCAGGGCGTGTTCAACTAGCAGGGCGTCAATGTCTTCTTGTTTCCAAGACGGGCCGAAACCAGCCTTGCCGACATCGACCAGAACACCGGTCTTTCCGGCCAAGGCCAGGACCTCATCACTGATCAGACGGTCATGCAGAACAACGTCCGCGCGCTCGAAGGCGTTCAGTGCCTTGAGCGTCAGCAATTCCGGATCGCCCGGACCCGCGCCGACAAAGTCGACATGTCCTGTGCCATCATATGATTGCGTAAGCTGCATTTCGTGTCCCGAGTGTGGTTTGACTTGTGTTGCAATATAGGAAATATTCCCGCCAATACGCCATATAGGCGAACAAATAAGGACAAATGTTCCACGCCAACGGCAAAACGGGACATTGGTTTCGAAACGAAGGGAAATTTAGAATGTCGGTGCGGATTGATGATACGGATCGGAAAATTTTGGTCGAGCTGCAGCGGGACGCCAGTCAATCGCTGGACGAAATAGCCGCTCGTGTCGGCAGTTCCAAGACCCCGGTCTGGAATCGGATACGCAAGCTAAAAGGGGCCGGTGTGATCGGGCAGCAGACCGTATTATTGGACGCCGAAGCGCTGGGATTTGAAGCTACGTTTTTTGTTCTGATCCGCACCTCAGAGCACGAGGCTGACTGGCAGCACAAATTCCTCAAGGCCCTGCGCGACAGGCCAGAAGTGCAAGAGGCGCATCGGCTGGCCGGGGACATCGACTATATCCTGAAGGTGCGGGTCAAGAACGCGCGTGCCTATGATGAATTCTATCAGGCGCTGATTTCAGAAGTGCGCGTGCACAACGTGACCGCCTTGCTGTCGATGGAAGAGATCAAGTCCACCACCATGTTGCCTCTGAAAGCGCTGATCGAAAGCTAGGTCTGCACCATCAGTTTGGTCAGCCCGTGGAAATGGTACGTGTTCGAAAACTCGGGCTCGGTGCTCAGGCGCAGGTTCGGATAACTGTCGAACAGCGCGGACAGTGCGATGCGCATTTCCATCCGTGCCAGAGGGGCGCCAACGCAAAAGTGCAGGCCGCCACCGAAACTGGTGTTCGTGACGATGGCGCGGGTGGGATCAAACCTGTCCGGGTCGCTCCAGACGGCAGGATCCCGGTTCGCAGCGCCCAGTAGTAGCGCGACCTCATCACCACGTTTGAAACTGTGCCCAAATGCGTCGATGTCTTCATAGGCATAGCGGGTGAACATGTGCAGCGGCGGGTCAAAGCGCAGAATCTCTTCTACCGTGCGATCGATGCTGTCCGGCGCAAAGTGTTGCGGTCCGATGCTATTTTGCAAAACGGTCTTCACGCCGTTTCCAAGTGAATGCACGGTCGCTTCGTGCCCGGCATTCAAAAGCAGGATGCAGGTGGCGACCAGCTCCTCGCGTGAGAGCTTTTCGCCATCTTCTTCGGCCACGATCAACCGTGTGATCAGATCGTCCTTCGGATCGCAGCGGCGCTGCTCGATGTAGTCGATCAGAAAGTCGGTGAATGCGTGGGATGTGGCTGCGGCAGCGGTCTCAGTCTCGGGCGTTCGGCTGGCTTGATACATTGCCACCATATCGTGTGACCAGCGGAGTAGGCTGGGTGACATATCCTCGGGCACGCCCAAGAGGCGACAGATCGTGATGACCGGAACTTGGGTGCAAAAGGTAGAGAGCAAATCGAACGGTTGGTCGGAAAATGCGTCAATCAAAGAATGGGTTAGGTCGTGGATCGAAGGTTCCAGTGCTGCAATGGCACGTGACGTGAATGCCCGCATCACCAATGCGCGCAAACGTGTGTGTCTTGGCGGTTCGGCTTCCAGCAACGAATGCGCCTCGACCGCCAGCCAAGGGGCAAGATGCGCCGGACCTGGGGTTCGCATTTCTTCGGGTACTTCCCGACCAAAGCGGCGGTCTTTCAAAAGCGCCGAGACCGCCCGGTGTGATACAGCCGCAATTTTCCCATAGTCCTCCCAATAGACCAGATCACCGCACGCGCGGGCCTGATCATAGAACGGGTAGGGGTTCTGCACGAATTCCGGATCGACCGGAGATTGAAATACCGTCTTCATGCGGCGCAGACTTGCCATGCGGCGCGGCGAATGCAAGACCCTATATCATGCAACGCGTTTGGGTCATTCTGGGATTTTTGTTTGCTGTCGGCCTGTTGACCGCAGGGGTCTGGTCCTATGGCTACCGTCAAGCGCTGTCGCAGCTCAGCGAAAAGGCCGAGGCTGACCTTGAACTGGCTGCCGACCGGCTCAGCACTCAGATGCAGGTCTATCAGGAACTGGCCGTGCTGATGGCCACGCATCCGGTCCTGCGCGCCCTAGAGACGCCGGTGCAACAACGGGCAGCGCGCGCGATATTGCTGGACGTCGCCGACAAAACCTCGGCCGTCAACATGATGTATCTTGACCGAAGCGGGCAGGTGCTGGCCTCGGCGCAGCCGGTTGTGTGGCCAAACATGGCGGACCACCCCGCGTTTCGGCGCGCATTGCAGGGCGCAATGGGCAGCGCGCATGGGGTTGTGGAAAGCAGCGGAGATCGCACCTATTCCTACGCCGCCCCGGCCTTTGGCGATGCTGGTCAGGTCGAGGGTGTATTAATCGTTGTGGCCGATGTGCAGGATGTGGAACAGACCTGGCGCGGCAGTACCGAGGCGGTGTTCTTCACCGACGGGGACGGTGTCGTGTTTATCTCAAACCGATCGGATTTGTTGTTTTGGCACCGGGATGAGGGTCAATTGGGCCTGACACCTCCAGACGGCGGGGTGGTCGATTTTGCCTCGGTTCTGGTCGGTCCGCACGAGGTCTGGGAACTGAATTGGGGGCGGTATCTGCCTAGTCGTGCTTTACACCTGATGCTGGACTTGCCGGTGATCGACATGACGGCTGAAGTTCTGGTCGATGTGGCCCCCGCGCAGCGTTTGGCGGGGTTGCAGGGGGCGACCGTTGCTGCAATCTGTCTGGCCTTCGGCGCGCTGTTGTATCTGGCGACCGAACGCAGGCGCACATTGGCCGAGGCCAACACGATTCTGGAAAGCCGGGTCGCGCAACGGACGCATGCGTTGACAGCTGCAAACACGGCACTGCGCCACGAAGTGCGTGAACGTGAAGACGCAGAAGCGGCGCTGAAACACGCTCAGGAAGAGCTGATCCAGGCCGGTAAACTCAGCGCGTTGGGCCAGATGTCGGCGGGTATCAGTCACGAACTGAACCAACCGCTGATGGCGATTCAGCAATTCGCAGATAATGGCGCGGCTTTTCTATCCCAGGGCCGGGATGAGAAAGCGTCGGAGAACCTGACGCGTATCTCTGCTATGGCGGCGCGCATGGCGCGTATCATCAAGAACCTGCGCGCCTTTTCGCGCAACGAAAGTGAACCGATGGGCAAGGTTAACCTGGTTCAGGTGATCGATACGGCGGTAGAGTTGACCGAGGCGCGGTTGCGGACCGAGGATGTCCGTATGGATTGGGCCCCGCCCAATAACCCGGTTTACGCATGGGGCGGCGAGGTGCGGTTGGTTCAGGTGTTCGTCAACTTGATTAACAATGCCGCCGACGCGATGAGTGGGCAAGACGACCGCCTCATCCGCATTGCGATCGACCGCGGCGACAAGCTGGCCGTGACTGTCCGCGATATCGGCCCGGGCATCGAAAACTCGGAAAAACTGTTCGAACCGTTCTATACGACCAAGGCTGTCGGAACCTCTGAGGGGATGGGGCTTGGGCTTTCGATCTCGTATGGTCTGGTGCAAAGCTTTGGGGGTAACATCCGGGGTGCAAATCTGGACACCGGGGCGCTGTTTACCGTCGAGCTTGAACCTTTCACGGAGCACGAGGTCGCATGACGCGGAAAATTCTACTGGTTGATGACGACGCTGCCGTCCGCGAAGCTTTGGCGCAAACACTTGAGTTGGCAGATTATGATCCGGTTACTGCGGGATCCTTTGTGGCAGCAAAAGACCATATTCGCGCCGACTTTCTGGGCGTGATCGTTTCGGACATCCGTATGCCGGGCCGGGATGGTTTTCATCTGCTGAACTACGCGCGTGAGGTTGATCCAGACTTGCCCGTTGTCCTGTTGACCGGTGAGGGCGACATCCCGATGGCGGTGCAGGCCATGGGACAGGGAGCTTTTGATTTTCTGGAAAAGCCATGTGCGGCGACGGACCTGCTGCCCGTGTTGGAACGTGCCTTTGACGCGCGCGCGCAGGTGATCGAACAGCGTGCCCTCAAATCAGAGCTTGAGCGCGGCGATCCAGCAGCGCGGCTTTTGTTCGGCCTGTCCGCACAGGCCGAGGCCCTGCGTGAACGAGTCCGATCCGTCGCCCCCACCGGGGCAGAAGTTCTGGTAACCGGGCCACCGGGCAGCGGGATATCGAAGGTGGCCGAAGTCGTTCATCTGATGTCGCCGGTCGGGCAGGGGCCGTTCGTCAAGCGCCCGGCCTCAGGGCTGACGCCCGAGGGGTTGGTACGCGTGTGCGAGGATGCGGCCGGTGGGTCGTTGTTCTTGGATGAGGTTTCGGCCATGCCAGACGCCACGCAATACGCCGCGCTTGAAATGATAGAGCAGGGCACCGGTTCACGGATTGTCGCGGGAACAACCGCAGATCTGGCGGTGCTGTCAGAGCAGGGCCAATTCAATGCCGACCTGTTTTATCGCCTGGATGTCATGCGTGTGCGCATCCCGTCGCTGGCGGAACGACCCGAAGATATTCCAGTGATCTTTCGCCATTATGTCGCGCAAGCGGCAGAACAGGCGGGCATTGCCGAACCCGAGATTACCTCGGAGCAACTTGCTTCCTTGATGGCCAGCGATTGGCCGGGTAACGCAAGATCGCTGATGTCGGCGGCGATGCGGTTCGTGTTAGGGATGCCGGAAGAGGTTGCACGTGCCGCTGATCTGGGGCTGAACGAGCAAATGGCGCGCGTAGAGCGGTCGTTGTTGATTGCGGCGCTGGGTCGGCACAATGGCAAAGCCTCGGATGCGGCAAGTGCGTTGAAACTGCCGCGCAAGACTTTTTACGACAAACTGGCGCGCTATCAGATTCGCCCAGAAGACTATCGGCGCTAACGGGGGCACCCGCCGCCTTTGACTGCATTATCATGTATTTAAAGGCGTTGGGCCGGGCAGCCTGCATTCGCAGGCTGCGGGTGGTCACCAGAGAATCAGGGGGTGAGTCGTTCGATCTGATTCGAAGTGCGTGCGGAAATCCGCACAGCTGGGGAAATAAATGTGCGGATTTTCGCACAACGGGTAGTGTCACTGCCTTTTGATGGCGGGGAAGTTCCTTCTAAAACTATGAAGTAAAATAAAAATATTTGAACTTTCCGAATTTCGAACAAAAAGTTGAGCGGTGCCCCTTGATTCGCTTCACTGCGCCACATGAGACGCCGATCTGGCGTTGACTGAAGGTTTCATGGAAGTCTGGGAGGAAAAGACAGATGAAATTCCTGACAACTGCCGCGACCGCGCTGGCGTTGAGTGTTACAGCAACCGCCGGTATGGCCGCGTGTGATGACGGCGAGATTGTCGTCAAGTTCGCGCATGTGACGAACACGGACAAACACCCCAAGGGCATCGCGGCATCGCTGTTGGAGCAGCGCGTCAATGACGAGATGAATGGCGTGATGTGCGTTGAGGTCTATCCGAACTCGACGCTCTATAATGATGACAAGGTGCTTGAAGCAATGCTTCAAGGCGACGTCCAGCTGGCCGCGCCGTCGCTGTCGAAGTTTGAGAAGTTCACCAAACAGTTCCGTCTGTTCGACCTGCCGTTCATGTTCAAGAACATTGACGCCGTGGATGCGTTCCAGGCCTCGGCGGATGGTCAGGCGATGAAAGACAGCATGCAGCGCCGCGGCCTGCAAGGGCTGGCGTTCTGGCACAATGGCATGAAACAGATGTCGGCTAATAAACCGCTTGAGGCTCCGTCGGATGCCGAGGGCCTGAAATTCCGTGTTCAATCCTCGGACGTTCTAGTTGCCCAAATGGAAGCCATTGGCGGCAGCCCGCAGAAGATGGCGTTCTCGGAAGTTTACGGTGCGCTGCAGCAGGGCGTTGTGGACGGCCAAGAAAACACCTGGTCGAACATCTATGGCAAGAAGTTCTTCGAAGTGCAGGACGGTATCACCGAGACCAACCATGGCATCATCGACTATCTGGTCGTGACATCGGTTGACTGGTTGGACAGCCTTGATCCCGAGGTGCGCGATCAGTTCCTGACCATTCTGGGCGAAGTGACCGAGACACGGAACAAGGAAGCCTTCTCGGTGAACGAAGCAGCCAAGGCCTCGATCACTGATGCCGGCGGAATCATCCGCGAACTGAACCCCGAACAGCGCCAGGCCTGGGTCGATGCGATGAAGCCCGTTTGGGACCAGTTTTCCGACGACGTAGGTCAGGATAAGATCGACGCCGCTCAGGCCATCAACGCCGGGTTCTGATCCCGGTTGAGGCCGCGTGTCCAAAGACTCGGGAGTGGCGGACACGCAGGCTGGGCGGGCTGTAATTTGGCCCGCCACACCTAACTCTCATCACCAATAATGTGGGGACAGAAAAATGTCTGGTTCGAAACCCGGCCAAGGCGGGCTGGTCGACCATATCGAAGAGACCATGATTGCCGCTCTGTTGGGCGTGATGACGGTCGTAACCTTCGCCAACGTGATCGCACGCTTTGTGTTCAATTCCAATATCTTATGGGCGCTTGAGCTGACGGTTTTCACCTTTGGCTGGCTGGTTTTGCTGGGGGCTTCTTATGCGGTCAAGAAACACGCGCATCTGGGTGTTGATGCAATCCTGAACATGCTGGCCCCGGCGCCGCGCCGCATTCTGGCGCTGATATCGGTGGCGTGCTGTCTGGTGTTCTCGCTTCTGCTTCTGAAAGGGTCGTATGACTACTGGGCCGTGTTTGCGGACCTGCCGCCAACATCGGGCCGCTGGTTCCCGACCGGGTTCAATTTCGACGCACGCAGCCAGAGTTTCTATGAAGTGGACGATATACCGATGGTCGCGCCACTGCGCTTCCTCGAGGATCTGATCAACTACGGCGAGGGGTATGAAAAATTGCCCAAGGTGGTGCCGTATCTGGTGTTGCCGGTGTCGATGCTGCTTCTAGTGATCCGCTTCGCTCAGGTCGCAGTACAAATCTGGCGTGGAGAGACCGACCGTCTTGTTGCCAGTCACGAAGTCGAGGACGAGATCGAAGAAGTCCGGGCTCAGCAAGGAGAGCATGACTAATGGACGTCGTACTTCTATTCTCTATGGTCATCGGCCTGTTGCTGATCGGTGTGCCGATTGCGGTGGCCCTGGGTCTTAGCTCGACCCTGTTTCTGCTGATTTATTCCGACAGTTCGTTGGCTTCGGTCGCGGGAACCCTGTTCGAAGCCTTTGAAGGCCACTTCACTCTGTTGGCGATCCCGTTCTTCATTCTTGCATCGTCCTTCATGACGACCGGTGGAGTGGCGCGGCGGATCATCCGCTTTTCCATCGCCTGTGTCGGGCACTTGCCGGGCGGTCTGGCGATTGCGGGTGTCTTTGCCTGTATGCTGTTTGCCGCGCTGTCGGGGTCGTCTCCGGCGACTGTTGTAGCCATCGGTTCTATCGTCATCGCCGGTATGCGGCAGGTTGGCTATTCCAAGGAATTCGCTGCGGGAGTGATCTGTAACGCGGGTACCCTGGGCATTCTGATCCCGCCATCCATTGTCATGGTGGTCTATGCCGCCGCCGTTGAGGTCTCGGTCGGGCGGATGTTCCTTGCGGGCGTCATTCCGGGCCTGATGGCGGGTCTGATGCTGATGGTCACGATCTACGTGATGGCCAAAGTCAAAAACCTGCCCAAAGGTGAATGGAAAGGTTGGGGCGAGATATTTATCTCGGCCCGCGAAGCCGGTTGGGGTCTGTTCCTGATTGTCATCATTCTGGGTGGTATTTATGGCGGTATCTTCACACCGACCGAAGCCGCTGCTGTCGCTGCCGTCTATGCCTTCTTTATTGCCAGCTTTGTCTACAAGGACATGGGTCCGCTTAGCACCAATGGGGATGGGCAGAACATTCCGCTGTTGAAAAAGCCCTATGCTTTGGTCACGGCGTTCTTTCACCCCGACACCAAGCACACGCTGTTTGAGGCCGGTAAGTTGACGGTGACGTTGCTGTTCGTCATCGCCAACGCGCTGATCCTCAAGCACGTGCTGACAGATGAACAGGTGCCTCAGCACATCGCAAGTGCAATGCTATCGGCGGGATTGGGACCAGTCACCTTCCTGATTGTGGTCAACGTGATCCTGCTGATTGGTGGTCAGTTCATGGAACCTTCGGGATTGTTGGTCATCGTGGCACCTCTGGTGTTTCCAATCGCCATCGAGTTGGGCATCGACCCGATCCATTTGGGCATCATCATGGTGGTGAACATGGAGATTGGGATGATTACGCCCCCGGTTGGTTTGAACCTGTTCGTGACCTCGGGCGTGGCCGGTATGCCGATGATGAGCGTTGTGAAGGCGGCGCTGCCGTTCCTGGCCGTATTGTTCGTCTTCCTGATCATGGTGACGTACATACCGTGGATTTCGACCTTCCTGCCCAATACCTTCATGGGGCCAGAGATCATTACGAACTAGCGGTTTCTTTGACAGAACAGGGGGCCGGGTCTTTCGTCAGACCCGGCCTTTTTTGCGTGCGGAATCGATCCAGATAATCGGTAACCCATTGGATACCACCCTAAACGCGAACCCATCAGTTTCGTATCACCGGTTGAATTGCCGCATTTAGAGTTTCATCTCGTCAATCAGGCGACGATCGTTTGCCCGCCCGGGTGTCCCTAGTTGCTCAATAAAGAATCCAACCTCTTGAACCCCGGTTCAGTGGGTATATCTTTCAACCGAGGACGACCTCGCCGATTTGGCTGATCATTCGGGACGACCCGAAGAGATATGAGGTGTCCAAATGCCTTGGATATTATTGCTATTCGCTGGCCTGCTGGAAATTGTCTGGGCCGTCGCCATGAAGCAATCCGCCGGTTTCACGCGTTTATGGCCCACGGCTTTGATGGGCGTGTCGATGATCGGATCGTTCGGGTTGCTTGCCCTAGCGATGCGGGATTTGCCTTTGGGCACGGCCTATACGATCTGGACCGGCATCGGTGCTGGCGGGGCCTTTATGGTCGGCGCAATGTTTCTGGGTGAGGCGCTGACCGCGCCCCGCCTGATCGCGGCGGCCCTGATTGTGGCCGGGCTGGTGACGATGAAATTGGCTTGACCTCAGGCCTTTTGCAGGGCGTCGATAATGCCTGAAAAGTCCTCGGCTTTCAGGCTTGCGCCGCCCACCAGTGCCCCGTCCACGTTGGAGACGGCAAAGATTTCGGCTGCGTTGCCCGGCTTGACCGAACCGCCATAAAGCAACCGGACCGAGCGGCCGACACCTTCGCCAAATCGACGTTCCAGCCGGGCGCGGATGAAGTCGTGCACTTCTCCGATCTCGTCCAGGGTGGGAACCTTGCCGGTGCCAATAGCCCAGATTGGCTCATAAGCGACGATCAGGTTTTCGCCGGTTGACTGGTCTGGGATCGAACCGGACAACTGTCCGCCGATTATGTCCAGCGTGTTCGCGGCCTCACGTTGCTCCAGGCTTTCGCCGACGCAAATGATGGCTTTCAGGCCCGTGTCCATCGCAGCGCGGGCTTTGGCGCGAACATCGTCGTTTTGCTCACCATGATCCTCGCGCCGTTCGGAATGGCCAAGAATGACCGCGCTTGCCCCTGCATCAATCATCATCTGGGCGCTGACATCGCCTGTATGCGCGCCGGATTCGGCCGCGTGGCAGTCCTGTCCACCGACCGAAATTCCGGTGTCTTTTACCGTTTCTGCCGCCCGGTGCAGCAAGGTCGCGGGGAGGCAAATCAGAACATCCACTGATGCGTCAGGAAACGACCCGGCTAGCGACTGAAGCTCGGGCAATGCAGCCGCAGTTCCGTTCATTTTCCAGTTTCCAGCTGCCAGCTTGCGCCGCATAACGCGTACCCCCAAATAAGTCGTTGTTTGCTCATCGGATAGCACCACCAGCCGAGCCTGACAATTCCGGTTGCAAAGGTCCGACCACAACGGCAGGTTCCGCGTCATTGTGGAGGACGGCATGATCGACGATCTGGATCTGAGAAAACTGGATGAACGCGAGGCTTCAGAGATGGCAAAGCTGCTGCATGCTATTGGAGAAGTTGGGTTTTTAACGGTGTCGAACACCGGGTTGAACGCCGATCAAGTCCGAAACGTGATCGAGGCGTATCGCGACTTCTTCCATTTGCCGGACGTCCAGAAAAAAACCGTTGATATGGCGATGACGGGTTCAAACCGAGGGTGGGGCGCGCCGCGATCAGAACAGGTCGACCCCAAGGCCAATCCGGATTTCAAGGAAGTGTTCGACTGTGGTTTCGAATTGCCTGCGGGAAATTCTTATGCCGGAAAAGGGCTCAGTGTGTATGCTCCGAACCTGTGGCCGAATTATCCTTTAGAATTTCGAGGTATTATCAGAGCTTACTACATTGACGCTTGCAATGTGGCGATGCGTGTTCTTCGGGCCATTGCGGTTGCTTTGGGCCGGGATACACTCAGTTTTGATCGCGCCTTTGACACGCCAATGGCTCTATTGCGCGGGAACTACTATCCAGAACGCCCGGTGTGGGCAGGTGATCTGGATTTTGGCATCGGGGCGCATACTGACTATGGGTGTCTGACATTGCTGGCCACGGACGGGGTCTCAGGGCTTGAGGTCCGCATGCCGGATAACAGCTGGCAACCTGTCTCTGCGGAGCCTGGTACATTCATCATCAACTTTGGAGAGATGCTGGAATTCTGGACCGCGGGAAAAGTCAAAGCCACCGAACACCGCGTCATAGGCGGGACGCAGGAACGCATTTCGGTCCCACTGTTCTTTAACCCGTCCTACGACACCAACGTTGCTCCGCCAAGCTCAGGCAAAACGATCAGCGCAGGTGACCATCTTACACGGCGCTACAACGAAACCTATCTGCACCTGCAGGCGACTTAGTTTTGTGTGGAAAGCGTCTCGTCAAATTTGATGGATTCGCCGCAACCGCAAGCGTCCACAACATTCGGGTTGCGGAACTTGAACCCGGCTTCCAGAAGCGAGACCTCATAGTCGATTTCAGTTCCGAACAAGAACATCTGCGCCATTGGCGCGATCATGATGCGGGCACCGTCCTGTTCGACCACTTCGTCGTTGGTATCGGCTTCATCCACGTAGTCCATGGTGTATTCCATGCCAGCGCAGCCGCCTTTCTTGACGCCAATGCGCAACCCGGCATGACCGCCGGACGCCATCAGGCGTGCGATCTGCTCAGCCGCTTTGGTCGTCATTGTCACGGCTTGTTTGCCGGGAATGCCAAACATGGTGGTCTCCGTTGCGCTACGTCATCCCTAATCTAGGGCCGAGAGGCGTCAGGCTCAAGACATAGCAGACCTGCTGACCTAAGTTTTACCGACGGTGACGTTGCCAAACGACCAATTGCCACAGCAAACTTGCGTCCCTCACGGTCTTCGCCTTAGCCTGACGGTTGTAACAGGATATTTGAGCGAAGGGCGAATGAAGATGGTGAAGATCGGGCATTTCCGCAAAAAAATCATTACGATGCAAGCTGTAGCCGCAGTCATTTTGACCGTAGGTCTAGGGCATGCAGCAACGGATGGCGCACGGCATCCGGTAAATTGCGCTACCGCCGAGGGGGATCTTCGGGCCATCGCCGCAGAAAAGAAGCACGCAGAAGACCAGCAGGCAGAAAGTATCATTGCGATCACTCCTGCCGGTGCATTGCTGGGACTGGTCACGGGAACCGAGCAAAAAAGGCTCAGCATGTTGAATGGCGATTACGTCAAAGAGCTGGATCAACGCGCGGCCGAGATAAAATCGACCTGCGGCGTGGAATAGGCTGCTCGGGCCCTTTGATGCAAAAAGGGCTGCCCCGGTTCATGGACAGCCCTTTTTGTTATCTTTCAATGCTTTACTCGGTAAAGCTAAGCGAAATTCTACATGAATCCCAGTTCAAGACGTGCTTCGTCTGACATCATCTCCATGCCCCAGGGGGGCTCCCATGTCAGCTCGACGTCAACCTCTTTGACGCCAGCGACCGGTTCGATTGCCTCGACAATCCAGCCTGGCATTTCACCGGCGACCGGGCATCCGGGCGCGGTCAGTGTCATGATGACCTTCACCGCGTTTTCCTTGGTAATATCGATCGTATAGATCAGACCCAGATCGTAGATATTCACCGGAATCTCGGGATCGAAGACGGATCTGCAAGCCTCGACCACGGAATCGTAGAGTGGATGATCGATGGTCGAAGGCGCGATCAGCGGCGTACCTTCGAACTGTTCACTTGGATGGGTCATTCGTGCCTCGGGGCTGTTACCTGAGAAATTATATAGGGAAAGGCTGGGGCAGCGTCCAGTGGTGCCGTGTGGCCCCCGGGACGCTGCGTCGATTTGGATCAATCGTTGATATCGTGGCGGAAGGTTTTCACCTGGCCATGGGGCAGGGCGAACATGCGCCGCAGGATCAGCCAGGCCACAAGCGAAAGACCCGCAAAGATCAAAAGCAAGACCGCCAGGCTCGGGGCAAAACCGGGGATCACAAGCAAAAGCCCTGTGACCGCCGCTCCAATCGCAAAGCCAAGAAAGATGAACCCCGGCAAGACGATCTCAAGTATGCCCAGAGCTAGCGCTCCGGCCAGCCAGAGCCACCATGTCAGCCAGAAGGGATCAGCCATTACTTTCCTCCTTTCAACATCTTGAAGGCATCGCCAAAGGCCTCAAGCGCATTGGCGGGAACCACGATGGTCTGCGACCCGGTGCCGTTACCCAGCGCGTTCAGGGATTCGACCTGCTTCAACGCGACCTGATACTGGGCAGCCTCGATACCATTGTCCTGAATGGCCTTGGCGACCACGCCGGTTGCATAAGCTTCGGCCTCGGCCTGAATACGGCGGGCTTTTGCGGTCTGCTCGGCCGCATAAAGTTCCGCGTCGGCATTCAATTCGACCGAACGTTTCTGACCTTCAGCCTCGGTCACCTGCGCGCGGCGGGCGCGTTCGGCGTTCAACTGCTGCAACATCGCATCGCGTGTGGCCTGATCCAGGTTTACGTCCAGAATCTCGGCGCGGGTGACTTCGATCCCCCAGTCGTCAACGGCAGTTTCGACGCTTTCCTGAATGCGTTCAATCAGTTGCGCGCGATTGGACTGCACCTCATCCAGATCCATTTTACCGATTTCGGCACGGACGATACCTGCAACGGTTGTTGCAATCGCTCCGTCGACGTCACGGATACGGTACACGGTCTTTTCCGGTTCAAGAATGCGGTAGAACACCGAGGTATCGATCTGAACCAGAACGTTGTCCTTGGTGATCGCGTCCTGCGTCGCATTCGGTAGCTGGCGTTCAAGAATGGATATCTTGTGACGCGCAACATCAAGAAAAGGAACGATAAAGTTGATTCCGGGGCCAAGCACCGAGTGCAGGCGGCCAAAGCGTTCAACCACGTATTTTTCGGACTGAGGCACAATTTTGATGCCTTTGAAAATAACGACGACAATCAGAACTGCCGCAAGCAGGTAAATGATGTTCGATGTTAGCAACCCAATGATCTGTTCTTCGGTCATATCTGTCCTCTGTATTATTGTGTACTATGGTATACACTTGGGGATTGACTCGCCCATTTTCAACTCTGGTATGGCGGGAATGGGGATAGATGCAAATCTCTGAAAACCACAATGTAGCGTGGAATATTTTGAATGTGGCTGCTTTGCATCCGGTTGTGATTGCGCTATCGGGCGGGGATGAAACTGATAATTGACACAGATCCGGGCATCGACGATGCGATGGCCATTGCCTATGCCGCCGCTGCACCAGAAATAGACCTGATCGGCCTGACCACGGTTTTCGGCAACACGCATGTGCACCAATCCAGCCGCAACGCGCGGTTCTTGCTCCATAAACTGGGACTGGACGCGCCAGTGGCTGAGGGGGCGCCGCTTCCAGTTGGTGCGACCACATACGACCCGTCCGAGCACGTGCACGGCCCCGAAGGATTCGGTGATTTGACTGACATCCCGCAGATTGGGGAAAATCACCCCCTGACGGCGGCCGAATTCCTTGTCGAGCAGGCGCGGGAACACAAGGGTGAGCTGGTCGTCTGCGCCATTGGTCCGTTGACCAATGTCGCCGATGCCATGCGGTTGGACCCAGAGTTTGCAGGCAACATCAAGCGACTGGTGATCATGGGCGGTGCCGTGTTTTGCCCCGGGAACATCACAGAGCATGCTGAGGCCAACATCTATCACGATGCGCAGGCCGCGGATGCAGTGTTCGCGTCTCCGCCAGATACCGTTCTGGTCGGCTTGGATGTCACGCTAAAAACTCTGTACGAGACTGCGGATTTTGATGCATTGGCGGCGCGTTCCGCTGACATGGGCGGTTTCCTGCGCGACATCTCGAAATTTTATCTGAAATTCTACAAGGATATCGGCGGATTGGAGGGGTGCGGCCTGCACGACTCGACGGCTGTGATTGCCTGCACCCACGAACCCATGTTCGAGATAGTCGAAACCGGGCTTCAGGTTGAGGTAGATGGTCCGCAAATCGGGGCAACCCGACCGGATGCCAACAGACCAATGGTGCGCGTATGCCGGGATGTGGATGGGGCAGGGGTTGTCAGCCTGTTCACTGACCGCGTTGCGTCATTGCCCTGACGGCTTGCAATACCAGCGGAGATCGGGCAATTGCTGCCCGGTTCAGCGACCCTGAGGCATTCACATGACAGACCGTTTCTCATTTGACCTGAAAGCCACGGATGGCAAAGCACGCACCGGGGTAATCCATACTCCACGCGGTGAGGTGCGCACGCCGGCCTTTATGCCGGTTGGCACCGCGGCGACGGTCAAAGCGATGATGCCGGAAAGCGTACGCGCCACAGGGGCGGACATCCTGCTGGGCAACACCTATCACCTGATGCTGCGCCCGACCGCTGAACGGATCGACCGTCTGGGCGGGTTGCACAAGTTCATGAATTGGGAACGGCCGATCCTAACGGATTCCGGTGGGTTCCAAGTCATGTCGCTGGCCGGGTTGCGCAAGCTGACCGAAAAAGGCGTGACCTTCAAATCGCATATCGATGGCTCGCGCCACGAATTGACGCCTGAACGGTCGATGGAGATTCAGCGCCTGTTGGGGTCCGACATCGTTATGTGTTTCGACGAATGCCCAGCGTTGCCCGCTGACCGGGATCGCATTGCCGAATCGATGCGCCTGTCGATGCGGTGGGCTGAGCGGTCGCGTGACGCTTTCGGGGATCGCCCGGGTCATGCCTTGTTCGGCATTCAGCAGGGCGGACTAGAGCAGGATTTCCGCGAGGAATCGGCCGAGGCGCTGAAAGAGATCGGTTTTGAGGGCTACGCCGTCGGTGGACTTGCCGTGGGTGAAGGCCAAGAGGCGATGTTCGACGTGCTGGACTTTGCGCCGGATATGCTGCCGGTCGATAAACCACGTTATCTGATGGGCGTTGGAAAACCGGATGATATCGTCGGCGCCGTTGCGCGTGGCATTGACATGATGGATTGTGTGCTGCCGTCCCGCTCGGGGCGCACAGGGCAGGTATTTACGCGCTATGGCGTGGTGAACATCAAGAATGCCCGCCATTCAGATGACCCGCGCCCGTTGGATGAACACTGCACGTGTCCTGCCTGTACAAACTACTCCCGCGCTTATCTGCACCACGTGTTCCGTTCGAATGAAATGATTTCTGGCATGCTGCTGACCTGGCACAACCTGCATTATTTCCAAGAGATCATGCAGGGGATGCGTGACGCCATCGCTGCCGGAACATTCGATGCGTGGCAGGTCGAGTTCCATGCGCAGCGCGCGCAAGGCGATATTGAGCCTGTTTGATAGGCGCTTGGCGTTTTGGTGATCAAAATCACCGAATAGTCCATCAGGTGCCTTGCAGTCCCGAACACCTCAGGTCATTCTCACCATGAGAGATGGCGGTAAGGTTGAAATAGGGCGGTAACTGCCCCACCTTTATCGTCCAAGACAGGAGACGGCCGGGCGTTGCCTCGATGAGGGACCAGAGCCGTCTTGCCAATGATAAGGATAGAGCATGCAAGAGCCCCTGAACTCCTCATACCCAGTGCTGCCGCTGCGCGATATCGTGGTTTTCCCGCATATGATCGTGCCGCTGTTCGTCGGTCGGGAAAAATCCGTCCGAGCGCTGGAAGAAGTGATGCAGGACGACAAGCAGATTCTGTTGTCCAGCCAGATCGACCCGAGCGACGATGACCCAACCGAGGACGGCATCTACCGGTCCGGTGTGCTGGCCAATGTACTGCAATTGCTGAAATTGCCGGACGGCACCGTGAAGGTGCTGGTCGAGGGCCAAGCCCGTGTGATGATCACGGAATTCCTTGAAAACGAAGAATTTTTTGAGGCGCGCGCCGAGTATCTGACCGAGATTCCTGGCGACGTTACGACAACCGAAGCACTGCAGCGCACTGTTGCGGATGAATTCGAGCGTTACGCAAAAGTGCGCAAAAACATCCCCGAAGAAGCGTTGACCGCAGTTGGAGAATCCACCGAACCGGCAAAGCTGGCTGACCTTGTGTCGGGTCATTTGGGGATTGAAGTCGAACAAAAGCAAGACCTGCTGGAAACCCTAAGCGTCAGCGAGCGGCTTGAGAAGGTCTATGGCCTGATGCAGGGCGAAATGTCGGTTCTACAGGTCGAGAAAAAGATCAAGACTCGCGTCAAAACCCAGATGGAGAAGACGCAGCGCGAGTACTATCTGAATGAGCAGATGAAGGCCATTCAGAAGGAACTTGGCGATGGCGAAGACGGCAGCAATGAAGTTGCTGAACTGGAAGCCAAGATCGAAGAGACCAAGCTGTCGAAAGAGGCCCGTGAAAAGGCCGAAGGCGAGCTGAAGAAGCTGCGTAACATGAGCCCGATGTCGGCTGAGGCCACCGTCGTACGCAACTATCTGGACTGGATTCTGGCCTTGCCGTGGGGCACGAAATCCCGCGTCAAAAAGGATCTGGGCCGCGCGCAGGACATTCTGGATGCCGACCACTATGGCCTTGAGAAGGTCAAGGAACGGATCGTCGAATATCTGGCTGTTCAGCAGCGGTCGAAAAAGCTGAAGGGCCCGATCATGTGCCTTGTTGGCCCTCCGGGTGTGGGTAAAACCTCGCTTGGTAAGTCGGTTGCACGTGCGACGGGGCGTGAGTTCATCCGCATCTCGCTGGGTGGTGTGCGCGACGAATCCGAGATCAGGGGACACCGTCGAACCTATATCGGTTCGATGCCTGGTAAGATCATCCAGGCGCTGAAAAAGGCGAAGACCACAAACCCGCTCATCCTGCTCGACGAGATCGACAAGATGGGGCAGGACTTCCGTGGTGACCCGGCTTCGGCGATGCTCGAGGTGTTGGACCCGGAGCAGAACAGCACATTCATGGACCACTACCTTGAGGTCGAATACGACCTGTCCAACGTGATGTTCCTGACCACATCCAACAGCTACAACATGCCTGGGCCTTTGCTGGACCGGATGGAGATCATTCCGCTGGCCGGTTACACCGAGGACGAAAAAAGTGAGATCGCCAAACAGCATCTGATCAGCAAGCAGGTGAAGAACCACGGCCTGAAGGCCAAGGAGTTCGAACTGACCGATGACGCGCTGCATTCGATCATCCGCACTTACACGCGGGAAGCTGGCGTTCGGAACTTAGAACGTGAAATCGCCAAGGTGGCGCGGAAGTCGCTGACCAAGATCATCAAGAAAGAGGCTGAATCTGTAACGGTGACGCCAGACAATCTGGATGAGTTCCTGGGCGTGCCCAAGTTCCGCTATGGCCTGGCCGAACAGGACGATCAGGTTGGTGTTGTCACCGGTCTGGCGTGGACATCGGTCGGTGGTGATCTGTTGCATATCGAGGCGCTGAAACTGCCGGGCAAGGGTCGGATGAAGACCACCGGCAAGCTGGGCGATGTGATGAAGGAATCCATCGATGCGGCGTCGTCCTATGTGCGGTCAATTTCGCCTCAGATTGGGGTGAAGCCACCCAAGTTCGACAAGATAGACATCCACGTGCACGTGCCGGATGGTGCGACTCCGAAAGACGGGCCTTCGGCTGGTCTGGCCATGGTGACCTCGATCGTATCCGTGCTGACCGGTATTCCGGTTCGTAAGGACATCGCGATGACGGGTGAGGTTTCGTTGCGTGGCAACGCGATGCCGATTGGTGGTTTGAAAGAGAAACTGCTGGCGGCCCTGCGCGGTGGCATCAAGACTGTTCTGATCCCGGAAGAGAACGAAAAGGACCTGGCCGAGATCCCGGACAACGTGAAAGAAGGTCTGAAGATCATTCCGGTAGAGCACGTGTCCGAAGTTCTCAAGCTGGCACTGGTACGTGAGCCGGAAGCGATTGAGTGGGATGAGGCCGCCGAAGAGGCTGCCGCAGCCGCTGCGAAGGCCACTGAAAGCGCAAGCCCGTCTGCCACGACGCACTAAGCGATAGGCAGTAGACAAAGAAAAGGCGGGGTTTCCCCCGCCTTTTTCCTTTTCAGAAGCCGATAACGGGTTTCTTCGGGTCCAGAACCTCTTCCTCGGCGATGTAAGTCTGAAACTTTTTGGCGGACAGGGAGGATCGGACCGCCAGGCCAAAAATGACGATTGAAAACAGAACACACAGCAAAATATCCCAACCAAAGGGGATTTGCTTAAGCGCACCTTCCCCGAACTGTCCCAGGAACGAGATCAGGCCGATCCCTCCGAAATAGGGAACCAGCCACAGGGCCTCGGTCACGTCCATTTCGTCCAGCCGACTATGAAACCGTGCCAGAAGAAGAACAAACCCGACGATCAACGCGATGCCAAGCCGCCAAACGGTGTCCCATCCGCTCCAATAGACGATGAGCGTGGCGACAGCGAAGGCTGTGATGGCCACCACTTTGACAAAGGGAATGCGAATGGACCGCGGGTGGTCCGGCATCAGGCGTCGCAAGCACACAACGGCGATTGGCCCAACCGCAAAAGATACGACTATGGCCGCGCCATTCAGGGCAATAACGGTGGTGAACGGGACCGTAAGAAGGAACAGAATTCCAATCAGAAAGTTCAGCGCCAAGGCCCACAAGGGCACCCCAAATGAGGACAGTATTTGCAAACGCTTTGGCAGGAACCCGTTCTGTGACAAGGCCATCGCGATACGCGCGTTCGAGCCGGTGGACACCAAACCGTTGCCAAAGGGTCCAATGACCGAGCCGATATTCAAAACGCTCAGGAACCAGACGATCCCAACCGATAGGATGACCCCGTCCAATGGCCCCTGACCGCTAAAATTCAGGCTTGCCCAGCCGTTCTTCAGCATCTCCGGGTCAAGTGCGCCGATAAACGCGATCTGTAATCCGACATAGATGGCCGCACACAGAATGATGGACAGCACCAACGCCGCAGGAATCGCCACTTTGGGGTTTCGAACCTCACCAGCCATATCGACCACATGGCGGAAACCGATGAAGGAAAAGATGACGCCTCCGGTTGAAACAGCCGCCATGATGCCCTGCAAGCCGTACGGCGCAAAACCACCCGGTTGGGTGAAGTTCCCGGTGTCAAATCGACTTGCGATCAGCAGAATCGACAGAACGATAGGAATGGCAATTTTGGCCCATGTCAGCGTCGCGTTGACTTGCGTGAAGAATTTTACCCCCAACGCATTAATGACAACGAACAACAACATGAAAAACAACGCCACGGCGATACCCGCGCCGGTCAAATCGCCCGTATCGGCTGTGTGCAGCCAGGGAGCATAAGGCCCGAGGTATTTAAGCATCGCCTCGACCTCAATCGGGGCGGTGGTGTTGTACCCAATCCAGGCGGTCCACCCCATTGCCATCGAAACGATATTCCCGTGCGAAAACTGGGGGACGCGGGCGATCCCTCCGGGAATGGGCAGCATGGCCGAGATCTCGGCGAAGGTTATCGCAAGAACGAACATGGCCACCGCGCCAATGATCCACGAAAGGATAGCGGCAGGACCTGCGTGTTGAACTGCGAGGAGGGGGCCGAACAACCAGCCGGAACCGATAATTCCACCGACCGAAATGAAGGTCAGGCCGACAAGGCCAATGTCCCGTTTCAATTTGGCCATGCGAAACCCCGTGCTTCAGCGCCGGTTGATCACACGGCAGATGCAAGAACGATACGCAGTTGAAATGCAAGCTGGCAAGCATTGTAATTTCAAGGCCTTAGAAGGCGTTGATTCTGAGGAAGTGGAATGGTGGGTGATAAGAGATTTGAACTCCTGACATCTTCGATGTGAACGAAGCGCTCTACCACTGAGCTAATCACCCGTAGGCGCTGCTGTTACAGCGACTCGGATTGGTTGGCAAGATGGCCGGTGGTGAATTCGATCCAGCTCATGAAATGCTGGTTTTCCGGCCTCGGGGGTGGGTGGCTCAATCGGAAAAAATCAGGTTCTTCGAAAAAACTTCAAAACGCCGCTTGACGATGTCGGGGCGTAGCCATAATACACCCAAACGTTCAGCGATGAACAGACAGCGGGCGGTTGTAGCTCAGATGGTTAGAGTACCGGCCTGTCACGCCGGGGGTCGCGGGTTCGAGCCCCGTCAACCGCGCCACTGCTGTCAGCCTGGATCCGGGTTAAGGGATCACGAAAATAGATGCGCGGTTGTAGCTCAGTTGGTTAGAGTACCGGCCTGTCACGCCGGGGGTCGCGGGTTCGAGCCCCGTCAACCGCGCCATTTTCCCTAAAGTCAGCGGTAAATTCGTAATTTGTGCCACGCTTCTGCGTGTCAAATGCGATGCTGCTTTGTCGGATCGGCGAATAGATGACAGTTCTTGCTTTGTTCTAATTTTTCTGTTGGAGTTCCAGCGTCGTTCACCTATTTCTAAGACACTTGTGTGTTGGGGGCCAAAAATGGCTGAGCTGAAGAATATCGAAGTGCGCGGAGCGCGCGAACATAACCTCAAAGGTATCGACGTGGACATCCCACGTGATCAGCTTGTGGTGATCACCGGGCTGTCGGGGTCCGGTAAGTCGTCTTTGGCTTTCGACACGATCTATGCCGAGGGCCAGCGGCGTTACGTTGAAAGCCTGTCAGCCTATGCGCGCCAGTTTCTGGACATGATGGAAAAGCCGGATGTGGACCACATCAGCGGCCTTTCACCGGCCATCTCGATTGAACAGAAGACTACATCCAAAAACCCGCGTTCGACCGTCGGAACGGTCACCGAGATCTATGACTATATGCGCTTGTTATTCGCCCGGTCCGGAACGCCGTACAGCCCGGCCACTGGGCAGCCGATTGAGGCGCAGCAGGTTCAGGACATGGTCGACCGCATCATGACGATGGAGGAGGGGACGCGAGGATACCTGCTCGCCCCCATCGTGCGCGACCGCAAAGGCGAATACAAAAAAGAATTCCTTGAGCTGCGCAAGCAGGGTTTTCAGCGCGTTAAGGTCGACGGAGAATTCTACGAACTGGATGAACCGCCCACGCTGGACAAGAAATATCGCCACGACATTGATGTCGTTGTCGACCGCCTTGTCGTGCGCGAAGGGATGGAGACCCGGCTGGCCGACAGTTTGCGTACTGCTTTGGACTTGGCCGACGGTATCGCCGTTCTCGAAACCGCGCCGCGTGAGGGCGATCCGGAACGGATCACGTTTAGCGAGAACTTTGCTTGCCCGGTCAGCGGCTTCACCATTTCTGAAATCGAACCCCGTTTGTTTTCGTTCAACGCTCCGTTCGGGGCGTGTCCGGATTGTGATGGTCTTGGTGTCGAGCTGTTCTTTGACGAACGCCTTGTGGTGCCGGACCAGACCCTGAAACTGTACGACGGGGCGTTGGCGCCCTGGCGCAAGGGAAAGTCGCCGTACTTCCTGCAGACCATTGAAGCGATTGCCCGACACTATGAGTTCGACAAGAACACGCCGTGGAAGGACCTGCCGCCAAAGGTGCAGCAAGTGTTTCTGCGCGGTTCCGGCGACGAAGAAATCCAATTCCGCTATGATGAAGGCGGGCGGGTCTATCAGGTCACCCGCAGCTTTGAGGGCGTGATCCCGAATATGCAGCGCCGCTATCGCGAGACCGACAGCGCATGGATCCGTGAAGAGTTTGAGCGGTATCAGAACAACCGACCCTGTGGTGCCTGTGAAGGCTATCGCCTACGGCCTGAGGCGCTGGCGGTTAAGATCGCAGGCGCGCATGTTGGGCAGGTTGTGCAGATGTCGATCCGCGAGGCCCTGGCCTGGATCGAAGATGCACCGAACCATCTAAGTGTCCAGAAGAACGAAATCGCACGCGCCATTCTCAAGGAAATCCGCGAGCGGCTGGGATTTCTGAATAACGTTGGTTTGGAATACCTTACGCTGTCCCGCTCAAGTGGTACCTTGTCTGGTGGTGAAAGCCAGCGCATTCGTCTGGCCAGCCAGATCGGATCTGGTTTGACAGGAGTTTTGTACGTTCTGGATGAACCGTCCATTGGTCTGCACCAGCGGGACAATGATCGCTTGCTTGGGACGCTAAAGAACCTGCGTGACCAGGGTAACACAGTGATTGTCGTCGAGCATGACGAGGAAGCAATCCGCGAGGCGGATTATGTTTTTGACATCGGGCCGGGGGCTGGAGTGCATGGTGGTCAGGTTGTCAGCAAGGGCACACCTGATCAAATCGCGGCTGATGCGGCCTCGATGACCGGGCAATACTTGTCGGGAACCCGCGAGATCTCGGTCCCGGCTGAGCGACGCAAAGGGAACAAAAAGAAGGTGACGGTTGTCAAAGCGACCGGGAACAATCTGAAGAACGTGACGGCGGAGTTTCCGCTCGGCAAGTTTGTCTGCGTCACCGGCGTTTCCGGAGGCGGAAAATCGACGCTTACGATTGAGACGCTATTTAAAACTGCCTCCATGCGTTTGAACGGCGCACGGCAAACGCCGGCGCCCTGCGAAACCATCAAAGGGTTGGAGCATCTGGACAAGGTCATCGACATTGACCAGCGCCCCATCGGGCGAACTCCGCGTTCGAACCCAGCGACTTACACCGGGGCCTTCACGCCGATCCGCGATTGGTTTGCCGGTCTGCCCGAGGCAAAGGCGCGCGGCTATAAGCCCGGACGTTTCAGCTTTAACGTCAAAGGTGGTCGTTGCGAGGCATGTCAGGGTGACGGCGTCATCAAGATTGAGATGCACTTCCTGCCTGATGTCTACGTCACCTGCGAAACCTGCAAGGGCGCGCGGTACAACCGTGAAACGCTGGAGATCAAGTTCAAAGGCAAGTCTATCGCCGATGTCCTTGATATGACCGTCGAAGACGCGCAGGAGTTCTTTAAGGCCGTGCCGTCGATCCGCGATAAAATGGACGCACTGGCGCGGGTCGGGCTTGGTTATATTAAGGTTGGGCAGCAGGCGACCACACTTTCGGGTGGCGAGGCGCAGCGCGTGAAGCTTTCAAAAGAATTGTCCAAACGCTCGACCGGGCGGACTCTGTATATTCTGGATGAACCAACCACTGGCCTACATTTCGAAGACGTGCGCAAGTTGTTGGAAGTGCTGCATGAACTGGTCGATCAGGGCAATACTGTCGTTGTGATTGAACACAATCTGGATGTCGTCAAAACCGCCGACCACATCATTGATATCGGCCCGGAAGGCGGCGATGGCGGTGGCGAAATCGTGGCAACCGGGACGCCCGAGAATGTGGCCGAGGTCGACCGCAGCCATACCGGCAGGTACCTCAAACCGATGTTGGACGGTGCGCGCGTTGCTGCGGAATAGTGCAGTTCTTTAGTAAAGAATATCAGCCACTGCGCCGATCAGGTTCAGCACCTTTTGCGTTTCGGGGTCGACACGATAAACGTAATCGCCCGCGCGAATGTAGGATCCGCCGCGATTCAGACCATAACGGTAGGGATCATTGATCCAGCGGTAGTCGCGCGTGATATAGTCGCCCTTTTTGTACTGGTTTTTTACCTGACCCGGCGGAACACAGGGCACTGCTTTTTTTGCCAAGCCTGGCGGGCAATGACCCGCCTTACTCTTTCCGTTCCCTGCAATTGCTGTAGCCGGACTCAATGAAAGCGCGACAATGGTCAAAGTAACAGACAGAATTCGCGACATCATGTTTCCTTTCGCGTTAAAGCGCGGTTAGGAAACAGATGGCCGCTGTTTGTCTGCCGGTCAACCCGATGGGCAGGAAGTCGCCACCCTGTGGCGACTAGCCCCTGGTACGGTTTTCAAAACGTGGCAGCATGGCGGAAAAATCCTTGCCCAGCCCGTCTTCGGATTCGACGAATTTCTCATAAAGCGCCGTTGCAACCTGTCCCATGGGCGTGTCTGCGTCCGAACTTTCAGCAGCTTGCTGGCTGAGGCGAAGATCTTTCAGCATCAGTTCAGCCGCGAAACCGGGCTGATAGTCGTTGTCCGCGGGGCTTGCAGGGCCGACACCTGGGGCAGGGCAATAGGCGTTCATCGTCCAGCTATAGCCCGAAGACGTGCTGACCACATCGAACATCTTTTGCCGGTCCAACCCAAGCTTGTCGGCCAGCGCAAAGGCTTCGCAGGTGGCGATCATGGTTATGCCCAGGATCATGTTGTTGCAAATCTTGGCCGCTTGACCAGCACCGGATTCGCCGCAATGCACGGCTTTCTGACCCATAATGTCGAACAGCGGCGATGCCTTTTCAAACGCCGCGTCGCTACCGCCGGCCATGAAAGTCAGCGTACCCGCTGCCGCACCGCCGATGCCGCCCGACACCGGGGCGTCGACTGCGAGAACGTCCGCTTCCTTGGCTTGCTCGGCGACGGCGCGGGCGCTGTCTACATCGACAGTCGAACAGTCGATCCAGACCGCTCCGGGCGCCATGGCGGGAATGATCTCATTTGCCACCGCCCGCAGGATCTGTCCGTTCGGCAGCATGGTCACGACGATGTCGGCATCGGTCGCGGCTTCAGGGCCGGAGCTGGCCATAGTGACACCCGGCACGGTGACATCCGCCATATCAAAGCCGCTGACATCATGCCCTGCTTTGGCAAGGTTGGCCGCCATCGGATTGCCCATGTTGCCCAGACCGATAAACCCGATTTTCATTCCTTAATCCTCCTCAAAAGTCAGCGTGTCCGCGCCCAAAGGTTGTAGCATCTTTGAAACAGCGACAGCCGGTACGTCTTGGTTCTGATGGCGCCAGCTCGGGTTGCGATCCTTGTCGATGATCTGCGCCCGAATACCTTCCAGAAAATCCCCGTGTTCCATCGCGCGATAGGTGAAGCGATACTCCAGCTCCAACGCCTTGCGTATGGTCAGGTTTGGAGTGCGTAGACGGTGCAGTATCTCGATCGTGCAGGCCATGGAGAGTGGTGAATTACGCCCGATCAACTTCAGCGCGTCAGCGGCGGCGTCATTGTTTGAGTTGCGCAGGCTGTTCTGTATATCTCCAAGAGTTTCGCCCCCGAAATCCGTCTCAATTGCATCTTGCATTGCGACCAACGAACCTTCGGGCGGCGTGTCGGAATGGCTTTCAAGAATGCTGGCGTCGCCGGATGCTTCAAGCATGTCGATCAGATCAGACCATTGCTGGATCGGAATGTGACGATCTGCGAAACCGGCCAGAATGGCATCGGCTGGCCCCATGCGATGCCCGGTTGTGCCGAGGTATTCACCTAACCGTCCGGGTGCGAGTGCCAGCATCAGCGTGCTGCCGACATCCGGAACCAAACCGATCGAGCATTCGGGCAGAGCGATTTGCGACGTTTCACCAACGATGCGATGGCTGCCATGGCACCCGATGCCGACGCCTCCACCCATCGTGAAACCCTGTAGGAAGCTGACTACCGGTTTTGGGTATTCGAAGATCAGAGCATTCAAGCGGTACTCATCGCGCCAGAACTTTCGGCCGTATTCAAAATCGCCCATGGTGCCGGTCTCATAAAGCTCGGCAATGTCACCGCCCGCGCAAAAGGCCTTGTCGCCCTCGGCATCCAGAATGACCAGATCGACCGCGTCATCCTCACGCCAGTCGCGCAAAGCGGTGTCGATGGCCAGGCACATATCATAGCTGAGCGCATTTAGCGCCTTGGTCCGGGTCAGGGTGATACGACCGGCACGGCCTGCTGTGCGAATATAGATGTCTGACATAAAGTCCTCAGCGCTGAGAGAGCATCTGGCGGGCAACGATGACCCTCATGATCTCGTTCGTGCCTTCCAATATCTGATGCACGCGCAGATCGCGCACAAGTTTTTCGATGCCATAGTCGGCCAGATAACCATAGCCGCCGTGCAATTGCAGGCATTGATCCACCACTTTCGATCCCGTTTCGGTCACGAATTTCTTGGCCATAGCGCAGAACTTTGTTGCATCCGGCGCGCCTTGATCCAGTTTCCACGCCGCCTGACGCAGGAATGTCCGGGCGGCCTGCAATTCGATCTCCATATCTGCCAGACGGAACTGAAGGGCCTGAAACTGGTCGATGGATTGCCCGAAAGCCTTCCGCTCGGACATGTATTGCAGTGTCATGTTCAACCCGGTTTGTGCGGCACCTAGAGAACAGGACGCGATGTTCAGACGCCCGCCATCCAACCCCTTCATCGCGTATTTGAAACCGTCGCCCTCGACACCTACAAGGTTGTCGGAAGGGATCTTGCAATCGTCGAACTGCACCTGCGCCGTAGGCTGGCTTTTCCACCCCATCTTTTGTTCAAGCGCGCCAAAGCTAAGGCCGGAGGTGCCATCTTCGACATAAACTGTCGAAATGCCCTTGGGCCCATCCTGACCGGTGCGCACCATGCAGACATAGGCATCCGAATACCCGCCACCCGAGATGAAAGCCTTGGTGCCGTTCAGGGTATAGCCTTCGTTCGTGCGTTCAGCACGGGTTTTCAAAGCGGCTGCGTCAGAACCTGAGCCGGGCTCGGTCAGGCAATAGCTGAGCACGGTGTTCAAGCTTAGAACATTGGGCATGATGCGGGATTTCAGCTCGTCACTCCCAAAGCTGTCCAGCATCTTGGCACACATGTTGTGGATCGACAGAAAGGCCGCGACAGAGGGGCAGGCCATCGACAAAGCTTCGAACACAAGCGTGGCGTCCAAACGAGACAGGCCAGAACCGCCGCTGTCCTCAGAAACATAAAGGCCGCCGAAACCCAGCTCACCAATGCGCGGCCAAAGGTCTTTGGGGATGGTGCCTTCGGCTTCCCACTGGCGGGCAAATGGGGCGATGTTTTCCTGCCCGAAATCATGGGCCA
Organism: Ruegeria sp. YTSC230; assembly: GCF_059609665.1. NCBI lineage: Bacteria > Pseudomonadati > Pseudomonadota > Alphaproteobacteria > Rhodobacterales > Roseobacteraceae > Ruegeria > Ruegeria sp. YTSC230. Next base: position 571,570 of record NZ_JBXWMC010000001.1, read on the forward strand.
TGTCGAAGATTGCGTTCTGCTCTTCGGTTGTTGCGAAATCCATGGATTGCCTCCCACGCTGCCCGTTGAATTGAACGAGTGTTTATTTCCCAATCCTTACAGAAATTTTGCACGGCCATCAATCACGGGCACATTCTTGTGCGGGAAAACGTGCCAACGTTCAGAGGTCTTGATGGAATTCGTCAATCAAGTGTTGAACCACAGCCTTGCCGGGGTCATCACCTTTTGCCGCTGCCTCGGCATGTACCCGGCGCTGGCGGGTGGCCGAGGTGCCGTTCTGGGCAATCTGCTGCAGCTTTGCCAACTCAGTCATGGTGCCCAGAGCTTCGGCGTCTTCGGCCAGCAGACCCATCAATTCGCCCATAAGTTCCGGCATGGGTTTGATTGAGCGATCTCCGAAGTCAATCATCCCTTCGCCAACGCCATAGCGCTGCGCACGCCAGCGGTTTTCGCCAATGAGAAAGCGATCGTATTGTCGCCACCTGAGATTTCGGTCTTTCAAGCGACATAGCATGCGCGTTAACGCCTGCACCATTGCGGCCAGTGAAAGTGCATGCTCCATGCGGGGCTGCACGTCCATGATCCGGGTTTCCAGCGTTGGATATTGGTGCGACGGTCGCAAATCCCACCAGATTTTCGTGGTGTCTTCGATCACGCCCAGTTCGACCAGAACGCCCGTAGTACGCTCATATTCGGACCAGCCGGAAAAGATCGGCGGGAGTCCGGTCCGTGGCAAGTTGTCGAACACCGTTAACCTGTACGAAGACAGGCCTGTGTCCTCACCGTTCCAATAGGGCGATGACGTCGACAAGGCCAAGAGATGCGGCAGAAAGTAGGACAGCTGCGGAATCAGGTCGGCGCGCAAGGCTGAATCGGCTACCCCGATATGGACATGCATGCCACAGATCAGCATACGCCGCGCCACTCCGCCCAACGCGTGTTGTAGCGCGTCATATCGGTCTTTGCGCGTGTGTTGCTGTTTTTTCCAGTCAGCAAAGGGGTGGCAGGAAACAGCGATTGGGGCAAGGTTGTGCTCGGCGGCGCGTTTCGAAACACAGGACCGCAAGCGTTTCAGATCCTCGCGCGCAGAGCTGATGGTCACATGCGGTCGCGTACCGACCTCGATCTGGCATTGCAGGAATTCGGGGCTGACCTGTCCTTCAAAATCGGCCTGGCAGGCTTCCATTAACGCGGCAGGCGCTTCGGCGAGTTCCAGACTGTCTCGATCAACCAGCAGATACTCTTCTTCGATGCCCAGCGTAAATTCCTGCTGCATTCCGGCCCTCGCAACTATGTTCCAACCAGTGAATACGGAAATTGTCTTTTTGCCAAGTGTTTGCCAGCTGGGTTCTTGCGAAGCCCCCATGCGCACAGGTAAGGAGGCGTCTAGACTGTCACCAAACCCGGAGCCCCCCCGTGAAACCAAGGAAATTCCCCCGGCTGAACGCCGTGCTTGACCGGTTTGGTGTGAAACTGATCGACAAAGTGACCGAACGGGACGAGCGCGCGCGCCTTGAGGCGTTTGAACGGGCAGGGGGTCTGACCCGACCTGCCTATGCTATGTCTCCGGGGATGGATGGGTTCGACATCACTCAATTGGTGTCGGAATACCAAGAACACTCTGTTTCTCTGGAAGCTCTGAAAGACCCGGCGCGCAACAAGACCGGTTATCGTATCAACAATGGGTACTACGACAGCCCGGACGCGGATGCGCTGTATCTGATGATACGCAGGTTCAAACCCAAACGGGTGATCGAGGTGGGTTGCGGCAACTCGACCCGTGTGACTCGGCAGGCGATTATCGACGGCGGGTTGCAGACCAACGTCACCGCAATCGATCCGTATCCACGGGCAGATATCGCGCATGTGGTGGATGAGTTCGAACAAAAACGTCTGGAAGAAGTCGATCCGGCACTGTTCGAGAAACTCGAATCCGGTGACGTATTGTTCATCGATTCCAGTCACGTTGTTCGCATGAGCAATGACGTCGCGCACCTGTTCTGCCGTATCATTCCGGCGCTCAAACCCGGTGTGATCATTCATGTGCACGATGTTTTTCTGCCTTATGAATATCCCAAACGGTTCTTCTATGATTGCCCGGGCTGGGGTGAGCAGTACATGCTGCATGCACTCCTGCAATCTGGTGCATATTCAATGCTTTGGCCCGGATACTACCTTCAACAGGATCGCCCCGATGCGGTCGAATCCTTGCCATTTTTGAAAGACGGTCGCGCCCAAAGCATATGGGTTCAGGTCAAAGAAAATTGATCTGTTAGTGATCCGGCGCGACTAAGCGCCCGTACCCCTTTCCATAACTAGCTGGAGAGGAGATGACAGCCATGTTTCGTCGTACGTTTATGGGCGCCGCCGCCGCAATTGCACTGACACTGCCTGTAAAAGCACAGGCTGCAGATATCGTGGATACCGCAGTATCGGCCGGGTCCTTCAACACATTGGTCGCCGCCGTTCAGGCTGCGGGGCTTGTCGACACGTTGAAAAGTGACGGACCGTTCACAGTGTTCGCACCGACTGATGACGCTTTTGCGGCACTGCCCGAAGGTACGGTGGAAACACTGCTGTTGCCGGAGAACAAAGACCAACTGGTCGAAATTCTGACCTATCACGTGGTTCCCGCCAAGGTGATGTCCGGTGACATCGCTGGCAAGCGCGCAAAGGTTCTGACCGTGCAAGGCGATCGCCTGAGTGTAAATGCAAAGAACGGCGTGAAAGTGAACGGTGCCGAAGTCATTCAGGCTGATATTGAGACCAGCAATGGCGTGATCCACGTTGTCGACGCTGTGATCCTGCCGGAATAAGATACTTTGATTTCATGAAAAAGCCCCGGTCCTTATGGCCGGGGCTTTGTCGTCAGACCAGTCTGACCTGGGTTCCGACCTGGACAAGAGGAAACAATTCCTCGACATGTTGATTGTACAGGCCGATGCACCCGGACGAGCTTTGGCGCCCGATTTTTCGCGTATCGTGGGTGCCGTGCACAAGATAGGCTGGCCAGCCCAGATACATTGCACGCGTGCCCAACGGGTTGCCTGGTTCACCACCTTCCATACGCACTGGCAAAAGCGGATCACGCTCGCGCATTGATGCGGTCGGTGTCCAGCTTGGGTTCTCGGCTTTGCGCACAACCTTGGTATAACCGCGCTTCGTCAGCTCTTCGCTCATCGGTACCGAACTGGGGTACAGTTTGTAGGTGCCATCGGGCCCCCAATAGTGCACCGCGCGGCTTGTGATATCGGCCAGCAAAGCCCCTGCGCCCAGCTGGTCAAAATGGTCCTGCCAATTCTGTTGCGAGAAGGACGAGACATTGCGGCGCACCGGCAATTGCGTGCTGATCGCCTCTTCTGTTGTTGGGAAAGCATCTGAGCTTTGGGCGCGCAGAAGCGTCGGCGTCGCTAAGACGGACGCAGCACCCAGCAAGGCGGTACGACGATTAATACGGGAACTGGACACGGATGCCTCCTGAAGGAATGCTCTATGGTTTCCGGCAATTTAGTAACTGCTTTCCCTCAGGGCCAGATGCTTGGCTTAAATTTTCCGTGAGATTTACACATTTGACGCAGTTTATTGCCTGTCCGGACGGGGGAATACTCGGTGTCCGGACAGGTTTTTGCTGTTTGCGGGACACGGCTTGGGGTATTTTTTCGGGCATGTCTGCTCCAATTCCAGGGGCCAGGCCCACAGATGTTCGGAGACCGCACGATATGACCAAGAAATCGGAAACCTTGGAAATTCGCGTATCTTATGAGTTGAAAAGCAAGTTGGCAGATCTAAGCGAACAGCGCGGATCGTCGATGAGCGAACTCGTGCGTGGTGTGATCGACCGCGAGCTGGCAGGGCCTTCACCAGACACAGTTGGAGAAGATGAAATGCCCATTCGAACGCTCAGCCGTTTTGCCCCTAAGACGCTCTATCTGCTGCCGGTCTTGTTACTGGCTGGTCTTTATTGGGGGTCTGCCCAAACACCTGCACAAGCAACGCCGATGGCGCGGATCTTCTTTGCCGAGTTGGATCGCGACGGGGACGGGGTGATTACTGAACCGGAATTGTACCAATTCCTGACGGAAGAAGAGGGCCTCATCGTCGGGGATGATTGTGATGTGACAGAAGAATCCTGCACACCAGAGGCAATTGCAGCAGAGGAGATCAATCGGGCGGATTCCAACGCAGACGGTCACGTCGAATATTCTGAATTCGAAATCTTCTATCTAGCAGAGCGGGCGGTGGAGTTTCTCGAATATGATGCCGACGAAAATGGCGTGGTGTCCCCGGATGAATTTGTGGCCATGGAAGTGCGGGATCTCATCGAGTTCCCCGATCCGGAAATGGATGAGCCGCTGTCGGCCGAATGCTTGACCATGGTTGAAAGCGACAAGATCGAAGGCATCGCCAAAGCATGTATCCCCGCGCACGAACTGCGGATGGTCATGGCCGAGTTTGACGCGGATTTTGATGGCAGAGTCACATTGCGCGAATTTCTACAGAACTGACCCCTCGCCGCCCAACGAAAAAGGCCGCCCAACGGGGCGGCCTTTTGAATTTGTTTGGGCGGGAAATCAGTCCATCGCTTTGAAGTTGAACTCGCCACCTTCTTTGATTCCCGACGGCCAGCGCGCCGTGACAGTTTTGGTGCGTGTGTAGAATTTGAAGCTGTCCGGACCGTGCTGGTTCAGGTCACCGAACATGGATTTCTTCCAGCCGCCAAAGGTGTGGTAGGCCAGCGGAACAGGGATCGGAACGTTGATCCCGACCATGCCGATATTCACACGGCTGGCAAAGTCGCGGGCGGTGTCACCATCGCGCGTGAAGATTGCAGTGCCGTTGCCGTACTCGTGATCCATCGCCAGTTTCAGCGCTTCTTCATAAGAGCCTGCGCGCACGGTCGACAGAACCGGGCCAAAGATCTCTTGCTTGTAGATGTCCATCTCAGGCGTCACGTTATCGAACAGGTGTGGGCCGACAAAGAAGCCGTCCTCATAGCCCTGCAAGCTGAAGTCGCGGTTATCAACAACCAGCTTCGCGCCTTGTTCTACGCCCGAGTTGATCAGACCAAGAATACGCTCTTTGGCAGCACCGGTTACAACTGGGCCCATGTCGACGTCATCGCCGGCGGTGTAGGGGCCGACCTTCAGCTTTTCAACGCGTGGAATCAGCTTTTCGATCAGTGCGTCGGCTGTTTCTTCGCCAACGGGCACAGCAACCGAGATGGCCATGCAGCGTTCGCCCGCCGCGCCAAACCCGGCACCGACCAAAGCGTCGGCAGCCTGATCCAGATCCGCGTCAGGCATGACGATCATGTGGTTCTTGGCGCCGCCGAAACACTGCGCGCGCTTACCGTTCGCAGTCGCGCGGGAATAGATGTATTGCGCGATCGGGGTCGAGCCAACAAAGGACACGCCCTGAATGGTATCGCTGTCCAGCAGAGTGTCCACGGCCTCTTTGTCGCCATTGACGACCTGGAAGACGCCCTTGGGCAGGCCGGCTTCGACAAACAGCTCTGCTAGCATCAGGGGAACGGAGGGATCACGCTCGGACGGTTTCAGAACCACTGCGTTGCCGCAGGCCAGGGCAGGGCCTACGTGCCAAAGCGGCATCATGGCTGGGAAGTTGAACGGCATAATGGATGCAACAACACCCAGCGGCTGCCGCATGGAATACATGTCGATGCCAGGGCCTGCGCTGTCTGTGAACTCACCCTTCAGCATCTGCGGTGCGGCGATGCAGTATTCGATCACTTCCAGACCGCGCTGCAAGTCGCCCTTGGCGTCTGGGATGGTTTTGCCATGCTCGCGGCTGAGCGCCTCGGCCAGTTTGTCCATGTCGCGGTTCATCAGGTGAACCATGGCCATCATGACACGTGCGCGTTTCTGTGGATTGGTTGCACCCCAGGCAATTTGCGCGGCGGCTGCGCTTTCGATTGCCGCCGTGGTTTCGGCAGCACTTGCCATCGGGCACTTGTACTGAACCTCGCCAGTGGCGGGGTTAAAGACGTCGTCAAATCGTCCTGAGGTTCCGGCGACATTCTCGCCGTTGATGAAATGGGACAGCTCGGTCATTGCAGATCTCCTCCGATGCGTTTGTGCGCACAATAGGCTTGCATAAATTGCTTGAACAGAGGAAATGTTCCAAAGATGTTTTGCAAAAATGCAAAGGGCAGGGCGTGACACCAAACTGGGATGATATGCGGGTCTTTCTGGCCGTCGCGCGCGAAGAAAGCCTTTCGGCTGCCGGGCGTCAGCTCAAGATAGACCCAGCCACCGTCGGGCGGCGGATTGCTCGGCTGGAAGCCTCATTGGAAGCCCCCCTGTTTACCAAGTCGCAACAAGGCTACCTTTTGACCGCTGCGGGCGAACGCCTGATGGAACACGGGCTGAAAGCCGAAGAGGCGATGCGCGCGGCGGCTGGCGCGATGGCGGGAACGTCGAAAACGCTCAGCGGACAAATACGGATTGGCGCGCCGGACGGGTCGGCCAACTATCTTTTGCCGCAGGTCTGCGCGAAAATCAGCGATGCAAACCCCGATCTGGATATTCAGATCCTGGCCCTACCGCGCGTGATCAACCTGTCCCGGCGCGAGGCTGATATGGCGGTGACCGTCAGTGCACCAACGGCGGGGAGCCTTCTGGTCCAGAAAATCACCGATTACAAACTGCACCTTGTTGCGACGCGCGACTATCTGGCCTCTTACCCGGCAATCCGTTCGATCCAGGACCTGAGTGGCCATCGCATGATTGGCTACATTCCGGATATGATCTTTGACCGCGAGCTGGATTATCTAGTGGATATCGGTGTTGACCGTGTCGCGCTTGCATCGAATTCGGTGTCGGTTCAGCTGCGGCAGGCCACGCTTGGAACGGGGGTTTGTGTGGCGCATGACTTCACCTTGCCGTTTCATCCCAACCTGCAGAAAATCCTGACGGATCAGGTGAGTTTGACCCGGAGTTTTCACCTGGTGCGACATCAGGGCGATCAGCGGAATGAAAGATTGAACCGGTTTGCGCAGGCCTTGACGCAGGGTATTCGGGAAGAGGTTGAGCGGCTTGAGGCTCAAGTGTCACCTTGACAGGTTTAAGCATTCCGGCAACGCTTTGGAAAACAGGACATTATTTCGGAGGTTACGCTTATGCTCGTTCAGGCCATTCTGAAATCCAAGGCCACCGGAGGGGTCGAGACAGTCAGCCCGACAATCACTGTGGCTGACGCCTCGAAAATCCTGGCCGAAAAACGGATCGGGACGGTTGTTGTATCAGAAGATGGCGGCGAAACGGCATCAGGCATCCTTTCCGAGCGGGACATCGTAAGGGAGCTGGCCGCAAGCGGCAGTGGTTGCCTGGCGCAGCCAGTCAGCGCCTATATGACCCGTAACCTTGTGACAGCCACTCAGCAGGACACGGTTCAGGATATCATGACCCGCATGACCGAAGGGCGCTTTCGCCACATGCCCGTTGTCGAAGATGGCAAGCTGGTGGGGATCGTCACACTGGGCGACGTGGTAAAGGCGCAGCTGGCAGAACTGGCTATGGAAAAAGACGCGCTGCAAGGCATGATCATGGGGCATTGAGGCCCTTGAACCCCAAAGCTGCCTCTTGCACCTGCGGCGAAGTTATGTTTGCTTGCGCAGAAATTTTATTGCGCAGGAGGCCGCGATGAGGGTTGGATTATATCCCGGAACATTCGATCCAATCACCTTGGGTCATATCGATATCATTCGCCGTGCGGCTGCTTTGGTGGACAAGCTCGTCATTGGCGTCGCGATCAACCGCGATAAGGGGCCTTTGTTCTCGCTCGAGGAACGCGTTGCGATGATCGAGGCGGAATGTGCTCATCTGACCGAGCAAACGGGAACCGAAATCGTTGCGCATCCCTTTGAAAACCTGCTGATCGACTGCGCCCGTGATGTTGGGGCGCAGATCATTGTCCGCGGGCTGCGGGCTGTTGCGGATTTTGAATATGAATTCCAGATGGTCGGAATGAACCGGGCGTTGGACGACACGGTCGAGACGGTCTTCCTGATGGCCGAGGCGCGGCATCAGGCCATTGCCTCCAAATTGGTTAAGGAAATCGCCCGGTTGGACGGGGACGTGTCGAAATTCGTCACGCCCCGTGTTAATGCCGCGCTACGTGACCGTTTAGGCTAGGGCACCCATCGCTGCGGCGGTATCCAGCATCCGGTTCGAGAAACCCCATTCGTTATCATACCATGCCAGCACACGCACCAGTGTGCCGTCGGTCACCTTGGTTTCCGGCAGCGAAACGGTCGAGCTGTGTGGGTCGTGGTTGAAATCCACCGAGATCAGTGGGCGGTTCTCTGCTGCCAAAACTCCGGGAATTCTGGCTGCGGCTTCGGTAAACAGCGCGTTGACTTCGTCCTCGGTCGTCGGGCGAGAGACTTCAGCGACCAGATCAACCACGGACACGTTCGGTGTTGGGACACGAATGGCCTGACCTGTCAGCTTGCCGGCCAGTTGCGGCAGGACGAGGCCAACGGCAGAGGCCGCGCCTGTCGTGGTCGGGATCATCGACAATGCTGCCGCGCGTGACAGGTAAGGGTCTTTGCCGGCGGTGTCGTGGACGGGTTGGCTTGCCGTGTAGGCGTGAACCGTGGTCATGTTGCCGTGTACAATGCCAAGCCCTGCGTCCAGTGCTGCGGCCACCGGTGACAGGCAGTTGGTGGTACATGACGCATTGGACACCACGTTATCTTCAGCCGTCAGCTCGTGATCGTTGACGCCGAACACGATCGTTTTTACCGCGCCATCGCCGCGGGCAGGGGCCGAGATCAAGACCTTCTTCGATCCGTTCGCGAAATGGCGCGATGCGGCCTCGCGTGTCCGGAATACGCCAGTACATTCCAGAACGACGTCCACATCGGACCAATCCAGTTTTTCCGGCTCGCGTTCGCTGCTCAGGCGGATTGGACCGTTTCCAACGTCCAGGCCTGCCTCGGTCAAAATGACCGGTTTGCCGTACCGGCCATGGACGCTGTCAAATTCGAACAGATGCGCGTTCATTTCCGGCTTCGCCAAGTCGTTTATAGCAACGATTTCAACGTCAGTGCGCTCGGATTCCATGACCGCCCGCAGCACGCCGCGTCCGATCCGTCCAAATCCGTTGATTGCCAGCTTGAGTGTCATGTCCTGCTCCGTCCGAAATGCGGCTAATGTGAAGTTAGCGCTAACAAAGCCAGTTCAGAGGAAAAGTCAAGCAAAACCTCTGTCACCGCCAGAAGGCGAGCCAGTCCAGAAAGGTGTAGAGTTTCTTGCCAAGGAACACGAATTGTTCGGTTCCAAAGAGGGCATAGCTGATAACGAACAAGCTCAGAATGAGCAGGGCAAGCCAGATGGCGATTTGATTTGTCATGCTTGCCCCGGACGAAAACGCCCGCCCAGTTAACCTGAGCGGGCGAAAAGGTTCAAGATTTCAAAGCAACCTTAGTTAAGGCGACCCATGGCAACTGCGACGTCTGCCATGCGGACCGAGAACGCCCATTCGTTGTCGTACCAAGCCAGAACGCGAACCATGCGGTCGCCGACAACGCGGGTTTGGTCGGGTGCGAAGATCGAGCTTTCCTCGGTGTTGTTGAAATCGGTCGAAACAAGCGGTGCGGGTTCATAGCCTAGAACACGCTGCATCGAACCCAGTGAGGCTTCGCGTACGATAGCGTTCACTTCTTCTACCGTTACATCACGAGCAGCGCGGAATGTCAGATCAACCGCAGAAACATTCGGGGTCGGAACACGGATGGCCGAACCATCCAGGCGACCTTTCAGATTGGGCAGAACCTCGCCCAAGGCTTTCGCGGCACCTGTCGATGTCGGAATCATCGACATCGCGGCAGCACGGGCGCGGTAAAGATCACTATGGCGGCGGTCAAGGGTCGGCTGGTCGCCGGTATAGGCGTGGATCGTGGTCATGATGCCGTTCTCGATGCCGATACCCTCGTCCAGTACCTTGGCAAGCGGAGCAAGGCAGTTCGTGGTGCACGAGCCGTTCGAGACCATTTTGTCGTCGGCCACAAGGCTGTTGTGGTTTACACCATAGACGATGGTCTTATCGACGTTTTTGCCCGGGGCAGACAGCAGGACCCTTTGTGCACCGCGATCCAGGTGTGTTTTGGCTTTCAGACCGTCATTGAATTTACCGGTGCATTCCAGAACGACATCGCAGCCATCCCAGTCCAGTTCGTTCATGTCATAGGTCGAGAACATCTCCATCGGGCCGCGGCCCAGATCCATGGTTTTGCCATCGATTGCGACATCGCGGGGGAAACGTCCGTGGACACTGTCATACTTTAGCAGGTGCGCTGTGGTTTCCAGCGGGCCGGTTGCGTTGACCTTGATCACTTCGATGTCGTTGCGGGCGGATGCCGCGATATGCGACAACGTGCAGCGGCCAATGCGGCCAAAACCATTGATACCGACCTTGATGGTCATGTGCTGTCTCCAAATGCGCTTGCGTTGGACGCCATATAGCTGTCAAAGCGCTTTCTCAAAAGACCAAAAGTGACATATTTTTAACGTGTTAGCGCAAACCTGCGCCGGTTGCGCTAACGCTTGCGCTAGCCGTCGGATCGGGTAGGCTCCGGTTGCGGCAGGTGAAGTGAAAGGAAACACCATGAGCGGTCTGTTGGCCCTGTTGGATGACGTAGCAGGTATTGCGAAGGTTGCGGCCTCGTCCGTGGACGATGTGGTCGCGGCGGCCGGAAAGGCGGGCGCAAAGACCGCTGGTGTGATCATTGACGATGCCGCAGTGACCCCGAAATACGTTCAAGGATTCGCCCCGGCGCGCGAGTTGCCCATCATTTGGCGCATCGCGCGTGGTTCCATATTCAACAAGATTATCCTGCTGCTGCCGGTTGCTTTGCTATTGGCGAATTTTGCTCCTTGGTTGATCACGCCTTTGCTGATGATCGGCGGCTCTTACTTGTGTTTCGAAGGGGCCGAGAAGATATTTCATGTCTTATTCCCTCATGGCAGTCACGTTATCGACGAAGACATGGCCATTCGCGACCACGGCCACCTGGAAGAGCAGAAGGTCAAAGGCGCGATCAAGACGGATTTTATCCTTTCGGCTGAAATCATGACGATTGCGCTGGCCGCGATTGAGGCCCCAAACCTGTGGATGCAGGCCGCGACCTTGGCGGTTGTGGGGATCGGTGTCACCGTGGCGGTCTACGGGTCAGTTGCCCTGATCGTGAAGATGGACGATGTCGGGCTGTACCTCGCGCAAAACGCACCGACACCGATTGGGCGAGGGCTTGGGCGCGGGTTGGTCAAAGCCATGCCGGTTGTCATGAAAATCCTGTCCATAGTCGGCACAGCCGCGATGTTGTGGGTCGGCGGTTCCATCATCATTCACGGGATGGAGGTTCTGGGCTTTGGGTGGCTGGGACACCACATCCACGACTGGGCCTATGCCATTGGTCATTCCGTGTCTGAGCAGTGGACCGGTGTTGTTGAATGGGTATCCAAGGCGACGATGGACGGTGTGTTCGGTCTGGCATGGGGGTTTGTTCTGATCCCGGTGGCGACAAAGGTGGTCGGGCCGATGATCGGGATGTTTTCAAAGAAGACTGATGCCCATTGAATTGAGAATCCTGAAATGAGTGACCTGAGCCATTTGCCGGCTTATCGACCGGTTCAGAGTTGGGTCCGCATACAATTGAAGGGGCGCGCAGCCAAACGCAAAACGGCGGCCTTGTCGGCCATGAAACTTGGCGCGGAACAAATGCCGTTTGAACCGCTCAGGCTTTACCAGGTACTGCATTTCCGGATCGACACGGCGGAGACTGCGGCCCGACGCGCCAAGTGGGCAGGGGGGCGATTGTTTAACCTGCTCAGCGGCCAGTCGGCGCAATTCATTCCGGTATATGGAACGCATGTTAGGCAGGTTTTGTCTGCTGCAGGGCAGAACGTGCCCGATGGGATTGTGCCAGCAGAACGGTATGAGTTGCGATTGGATTATGCGAAACGGGCCTATACGGCGTTGAAGGCCGAGCTAAAGCAGCCAAAATAGGAAAGGGCGGCCAAAGCCGCCCTTTTAGTATCTGGCTGATGAGCAGAGCGTTTACTGCCCCAGCAGTTCCTTGACCTTGGCCACGGTTGCCTCGGCGGTGATGCCGAAATGCTTGTACAGCTCACCGGCGGGGGCCGACGCACCGAAGCTGGACATGCCGATGAATCCGGCTTTGGCTTCGCGACCACGTTCACCCAGCAACCAGCGGTCCCAGCCACCGGCGCGAACGGCGGCCTCGATACCGACGCGGACAGGGCCGCCCGGCAGGACGCGCTTGCGATAGGCTTCATCCTGCTGCGCAAACAGCTCCATCGACGGCATGGAGACGACGCGGGTGCCGATGCCTTCAGCCTCGAGCATCGCTTTGGCTTCCATCGCCAGCGACACTTCGGACCCGGTGGCGATCAGAATGGCCTGACGCTTGCCATCGGCATCGGCCAGAACATATGCGCCTTGCGCGGTCAGGTTCTTGGCCTTGTGTTCTTTACGCACCGTCGGCACGCCCTGACGGGTCAGCGACAGAACCGAAGGGCTGTCCTTGAACGTCAGCGCCAGTTCCCATGCCTCAGCCGTCTCAACCACATCGGCGGGACGGAACACATAAGTGTTCGGCGTCGCGCGCGAGATGGCCAGATGCTCAACCGGCTGGTGGGTCGGGCCGTCTTCGCCCAGACCAATCGAGTCGTGGGTCATCACGAAGACCGTAGGCACCTTCATCAAGGCGGCCAAACGCATCGAGGGGCGGGCATAGTCGGTGAACGCCATGAACGTGCCGCCATAGGGGCGGATACCGCCGTGCAGCGCCATACCGTTCATCGCTGCGGCCATGCCGTGTTCGCGGATTCCGTAGTGGATATAGCGACCCTTGCGGTTTTCCGGCAGGAACACGCCCATATCCGTAGATTTGGTGTTGTTCGACCCGGTCAGGTCGGCGGAACCGCCAACGGTCTCGGGCATGATCGGGTTCACTACGTTCAGAACCTTTTCCGAAGACGCGCGGGTGGCGAGTTTCGGCTGATCTTCCGACATCTGCTTTTTGAACGAACGGATCGCACCGGCCAGTTTCTTGGGTGCATCAAACGCATAGGCGCGGTTGAATTCGGCCTGTTTGCGTTCGGAAATCTGCGCGAAACGCTCTTCCCATTCGGCGCGTTCAGCCGCGCCACGGGCCCCGATGGCCTCCCAAGCCGATTTGACGTCAGCAGGGACCACAAAGGCGTCATGGGGCCAGCCATAGCCGTCTTTGGCGGCTTTCAGCTGATCCTGATCGGTCAATGCGCCGTGACCTTTGGAGGTATCCTGCGCGGCGTGACCCAGCGCGATATGGCTTTCGCAGGCGATCATTGATGGTTTGTTCGATGATTTGGCTTGTACAATGGCCGCATCAATCGCGATCGGATCATGGCCATCGATTTCAATCACGTTCCAGCCCGAAGCCTTGAAACGGCGCACTTGATCGGTGCGATCGGCAATATCCACAGTGCCGTCGATGGTGATGTTGTTGTTGTCCCAGAAAACAATCAGTTTGCTGAGCTCATGACGGCCAGCCAGAGTGATGGCCTCCTGGCTGACGCCTTCCATCAGGCAGCCGTCACCCGCGATCACGTAAGTATAGTGGTCGACGACTTTTTTGCCGTAATGCGCGCGCTGAATTTCTTCGGCCATGGCAAAACCCACGGCGTTCGAGATACCTTGTCCCAGCGGGCCGGTCGTGGTTTCAATCCCGTCCACCAGGAAGTTTTCCGGGTGGCCTGCAGTTTTTGCACCCAGCTGGCGGAAGTTCTTGATCTCGTCCAGCGTCACGTCCGCATGACCGGTGAGATACAGCAGAGAATAGACCAGCATCGAACCGTGACCTGCAGACAGGATGAACCGGTCACGATCGGGCCAGTTCGGGGCCGAGGCGTCGAATTTCAGATGCTTTTCAAACAGCACGGTCGCAACGTCGGCCATGCCCATCGGCATACCGGAATGGCCGGAATTGGCGGCAGCGACGGCGTCAAGGGTCAGGGTGCGGATAGCCGCAGCCTTGTTCCAGTGTTCAGGATTGGCATTGCGCAGCGCAGTCAGGTCCACGGGCGTTGTTCCTTTGGATTACAGGCAGATGAGGCGCTCAATACCATCCACCCCCCAAAGTGCAAGTGGAACCGGGGGTTGCGTCGCGTTCGTGGTTCAAGAATGCTGCCCAAGTGATTGAAAGCAAACAGTGGGTATTTTCCGTTTCATTCGGTTAGACTAGGCCAATACCCGGCCTGTATTGATTCGCACGGGCCGCGAAAAAGTGAACCTTGGTAAAGAGGTGGCAGGGGCATGAGCCAGATCGAAGAATTACAGCGCCGTATCGTTGCCGCGATGGAGAGGATTGGAACCGGTGTCGACGCCCTGCGTGACACGGTGCCCGCAAGTGGCGGTGATGACACCGCTTTGCACACGGCATTGGAAGACGAGCGCGTCGCCAATGCGCAGTTGGAAGAGCGTCTGAAATCCCTCAAGGAACGGCACGAGAAGGAAGTCGACGCGATGCGCGCCGACATGGATGCGCTAAAAGCAACGCCAGCCGAAGATCCTGAAAACGGCGCGTTGCGTCAGCAGCTGTCAGAGGCCACCGCCAAATTGGCGGCGGTCGAAGCGGCCAGGGCCGAGTTGGCAGAGGCTAAAGCTGCATTGGAAAACCAGGACGAACTGGTTGTTCTCAAGACAGAAAACGATGAACTTAAAGCGGTTGTGAGCAAAACGCAGTCGCTTGAAGATGAGAATAGAAAGTTGCGGTCCGAATTGGCCGACAGCGAGCGTGTTGCGGAGTTAAGCGCAGAGCTTGAGATGTTGCGTGCGGAACGTGCCAGCCACGGCGCGGCCATGTCGCGTTTGGATGATGATCTTCAACGTATGCGCAAGGCGAACGAACAACTGCGCAACTCGGTGGATGAGTTGCGGGCGGCCAGCAAGGACGGCTTGGCCGATGCCGAGCTGTTGAACCGCGCGACCGTGGCCGAGCTTGAGGCGACAAAGGCTGCGCAGGCGACAGACGCTGCCGAAGCTCAGGCGGTACTGGCCCGACTGGAACCGTTGCTGTCGAAGGCAAAGCTGGCTGAGGGGGAGGTAGAGTAATGCCTGAATTGACCATTCATATCGGTGGCCGCGGTTTTGATGTTTCTTGCCAGGACGGTGAAGAGCCATTCCTGCAATCTGCCGCGAAAATGCTGGATGACGAGGCGCAGGTTTTGTCTGATCAGATTGGTCGGATGCCTGAGGCGCGCATGCTGTTGATGGCCGGGCTGATGCTGGCCGACAAGACCGCCGCTACAGATGACAAGCTCAAACGGGCAGAGTCCAAGCTGGCCGAAGTTGAAGCCGAATTGCAAAGCCTGCGCAACCGGCCTGAGCCCGAGCCTGAAAGGATTGAAGTGGCCGTCGTCCCGCCTTCGGTCACGGACACTCTGGCCGAACTGGCCGCACGCGCCGAAGCCCTGGCCTCGGTGGTTGAGGAGAAAACGGCAAAATGAATGCGTTGAAAACGGTAGCGTTGGCCGGATTGTTCGGTCTACCAGGGGGCTTGGCCTGGGCGGACATGGATATCCTGCCGGTTAGCTTCACCTGCCAGAATGGCATTGAGTTGCAGGTTGCGTATTTCAATGCGTCCGACGGCTCCGGTGCGGCGGCGATGATGGTAGACAACCAATTGGTTGCCTTGCAGCAAGTGCCCAGCGGATCAGGTATTCGCTATGAATCCAAAGGAGAGACCGGGTCGTATATCCTTCGGTCAAAGGGGTGGGATGCGACCGTCAGCTTTCTGGCGGCCAGTGGGGCCACCAGTGAGCAGGTTGTTCTGGAGAATTGCAGCAGTCGCTGATCAGGCGTTTGCTTCGCGAATTTTGTCAGCCGCTTCTTTGTTGAATTCGACACCATTTTCGTCAAACAGCGTGTCCAATTCGCCCGACAGGGTCATCTCGGTGATGATGTCGCAACCGCCGACGAATTCACCTTTGACGTACAGCTGTGGCACGGTCGGCCAGTCAGAATAATCCTTGATGCCCTGACGAACGTCTTCGTTGGCCAGAACATTCACATCGGCATATTCAACGCCCATGTAGTTCAGCACGCCGGCCACGCGGGACGAGAAACCACATTGGGGCATCTCTTTGGTGCCTTTCATGTAGAGCACCACATCGTTGGCTTTGACGGTTTCGTCGATCTGAGTCTTAACGTCGGTCATCTTGCTTGTCCTTTTCACCCGCGTCGGGGGCGGTCGTTTCATCCTTTGACGGGTCCGGGACCCATCCTTCTTCCTCTAGTCGCCGATGCTCGGCCTGTGCCAGGGCCAGCGGATCCAGCCCGTATCTTTCAATGCCGCCGACCTTGCTGATCTTGTCCGGGTCCGGGCGCATGTCGGCCAGCTTACGCTTTCTGTTGCGCTTCACATAGGCTTCGATCAGAGCGGCGGCAACAATCAACGTTGCGATTACTGATATCCAGAACAGCCAACTACTCATTTTTTGCCATCCAGCTTTGGCGAAGGTTGTAGTCGCGGCGCCTCATTATCCTGGTAACACGCCAATATCTGGGTCCGTATTTCAGTAGCTTTGGCAGATCACAAAACAAGATCGCTACGAAGTTGGCAATATCAAAGACCAGAAAGGTCAGCCTTAGCAGAATCCATCCAATCGGCTCATTCACTATTCAGGCACTTTTGTGGTCAACGCCAGCGCATGCAACTCTCCGTCCGCGCCGTCCATCTTGCCCTTCAGGGCCGCATAGACTGCGCGTTGCTGCTGCACCCGGTTTTTCCCCCGAAAGCTCTCGTCCACGACCATTGCGGACATATGCACGCCATCATTGCCGCCAACCTGAATTTCCGCATCCGGAAAGGTTTCGCGCAGTAGGGCTTCGATTTCGTGGGCGCTCATCGGCATGTAGGTTTCTCCTGAAGGTCTTTCTCAAGATGTAGAGCTCCCAGACGGGGCGTGCAAGGGGAGGATAGGGGCCCTGAAACGACAAAACCTGCGCCGGGACAGGCGCAGGTTTCATTTTGCAAAGATTGCTTCGGTGTTATGCGACGGCCTCAGCAAAGCTGGTGCGGAACGTGGTAGCCAAATCCTCTAACGCGGCCTCAGAGTTGCCAACCCGAATGCTGTCGCCAGTGAACCGTCCTACGGACACCAGAGGGACGCCTGCCTGACCAGCAGCGATCATCAATGCCTCGGCCTGATCAAAGTTGCACGCGACCAGATAGCGGGCCTGGTCTTCGCCGAACAGGAACTCGGTCGTGGCTTCATCGAGGTGAACGCCGACGCCTGCGGATTCCGCCAGCTCAAATGCTGCCAGCGCCAGACCACCGTCACCCAGATCGGTGCAGGCCTTGATCATCTCACGGTTGGCACGGATAAACTCGCCATTGCGTTTTTCGGCATCCAGATCGACATGCGGCGCGTCGCCGTCTTCGCGGTTGAACACTTCAGCAAGCAGAGCGGACTGCCCAAGATGGCCGTTGGTTTCGCCGATCACCAGAGCAACATGGCCCTCTCGGACCTCATTGCCGATGATCTCGTCCGTGTGAGTCAGCAAGCCTACGGCGCCAATGGTCGGGGTCGGCAGGATCGCCTGTCCATCGGTTTCGTTATACAACGAGACGTTGCCTGATACGATAGGCATATCCAGCGCGGCTACGGCTTCGCCGATGCCCTGGATCGCGCCGACGAACTGGCCCATGATCTCGGGCTTTTCGGGGTTGCCGAAGTTCAGGTTATCGGTGGTCGCCAATGGATTGGCTCCAACGGCGGTCAGGTTGCGGTAGGCCTCGGCCACAGCCTGCTTGCCGCCCTCAACAGGGTTGGCGCGGACATAGCGTGGGGTTACGTCGCTGGTGAAGGCAAGTGCCTTGTTAGTGCCGTGCACGCGGACCATGCCTGCGCCCAGACCCGGCGTGCGGGCGGTGTCGGCCATGACCATGGTGTCGTACTGCTCATAAACCCACTGCTTGCCTGCATAGTTCGGCGAAGCGAGCAAGGCGCGCAGACCGTCGATCGGGTCGATTTGCGGGACTTCAGCCAGTTCTTCGGCTTCTGGCGTGGCTTCCCAAGGGCGGTCGTATTCCGGTGCCGTCGAGGACAGCTTGGACAGGACCAGATCGGCTTTGACTTCGCCGTTGTGAAGGATCAGGAAGCGGTCTTCGGCGATGGTTTCGCCGACGATGGCGAAGTCCAGGTCCCATTTTTCGAAGACGGCGCGGGCTTCGGCTTCAAGCTCGGGCTTGAGGACCATCAGCATGCGTTCTTGTGATTCAGACAGCATCATCTCATAGGCTGTCATATCTTCTTCGCGCTGAGGAACGTTTTCCAGATCCAGACGCACACCCAGACCACCCTTGTCGCCCATTTCAACGGCGGAACAGGTCAGACCCGCTGCACCCATATCCTGGATCGAAATCACGGCACCGGTCTGCATCAGCTCCAGCGTCGCCTCCATCAGGCGCTTCTCGGTGAACGGGTCACCGACCTGAACGGTCGGGCGCTTTTCTTCGATTGTGTCGTCAAACTCGGCCGAGGCCATGGTTGCGCCGCCAACACCGTCACGTCCGGTTTTTGCACCCAGATACACGACGGGCATGCCGACGCCAGAGGCCGCCGAATAGAAAATCTTGTCGCTGTCGGCCAGACCTGCAGCAAAGGCGTTCACAAGGCAGTTGCCGTTGTAGGCGGGATGGAACCGAACTTCGCCACCCACGCAAGGGACACCAAAGCAGTTGCCGTAACCGCCAATGCCTTCGACCACACCGTTGACCAGCTGGCGGGTCTTGTGGTGGCCGGGCTCGCCAAATGACAGCGCGTTCATCGATGCGATGGGGCGCGCACCCATGGTGAAGACGTCGCGCAGAATGCCGCCAACACCTGTGGCCGCACCTTGATAGGGTTCGATATAAGAGGGATGGTTGTGGCTTTCCATCTTGAACACCACCGCCTGACCGTCGCCGATATCCACAACGCCGGCGTTTTCACCTGGCCCGCAGATCACCTGAGGCCCAGAGGTGGGAAGGGTGCGCAGCCATTTCTTGGACGATTTGTAGGAACAATGTTCGTTCCACATGGCCGAGAAGATGCCGAGTTCGGTAAAAGTCGGCTCGCGCCCGATGATCTCAAGGATCATATCGTATTCTTCGGGCTTAAGCCCGTGTGCGGCAATCAGATCCGGGGTGATGGCGGGCTCTTGCATCGTATGTCCTTGTCCAGGTTGGCCGGGATTGCGGGCCTTTTAGGGCAAGGTGCCGCTTGTGGAAAGGGTCAAGTCAGCGCAGGCCAATTGTGAAAGTAAAAAACGGAACCGCCAATTGGGCCGGTTCCGTCTGTTGTTTGTAACGTGCGGGTGTCACCCGCTGACGCGTCAGCGGATGATCCATTATCGTTAAGCTGGGTTCTGCGCCTTTCTGGACGCATCTGCAGCCGCAGCGCCAACTGCTGCTTTTTGTTCTTCGGTCAGGTTTTCAGCTTCGTCCAGTCCCGGGATGGCGACACGAACTTCGCGACGGGCAAAGTCGATGCCGTTTTCCTTGAAGGCAGCCTTGACCCGGTTGAAGATCTCTTTGCGCAGAGTGAACTGCTTACCCGGTTTGGCCATGAACTTGCCGCGGATGATCATGCCGACATCGTCAAAGTCGAATACGCCCTGAGATTTGAAGGGCTGCAGGAAGCCGTCCTTGTGAACTTCGTCCTCCATCATCTCGGCACCGATCTTCTTGAAGATTTTCTTCACCTTGTTGGGATCTGTATCAAAGGGCACGGTGAATTTCAGCTTCATGATGACCCAGTCACGGCTGAAGTTGGTGATCTTCTGAATCTCACCATAGGGGATGGTGTGAACCAGACCGCGGTGGTGGCGCAATTGCATGGAGCGGATCGAGATCTTTTCGACCGTTCCCATGGTGCCGCCGATATCAACATATTCACCAACCCGGAACGCATCGTCGATCAGGAAGAAGATTCCGCCGACAATGTCCGAAACAAGCTTTTGCGCACCAAAGCCGATGGCCAGGCCAAGAATACCGGCACCAGCAAGCAGCGGCGTGATATCCAGACCCAGCGCGCCAAGCGCGAGCAGGACAAAGATCACCGCAATCGCGACCTGAGCGGTCACACGTAGCAGGGGCAGAACCGTCGCCAGACGTGATCCACCGGAACCGCCGCCTTCGCCCGCTTCTTGATCGGCACTTTGTTCAACCGCAGTTTGCTCTTTCGCAAGCCGACGGTTGATCCAAAGCGAAACGACCTCGTTCAGGATGTAGCCAACAGCAATGATGATGAAGAACTGGATGACCTTGCTACCGGATTCATCCCCACCACCCGCGATTTCACTGAGGTCGAGATCCCAAGCCCGGGCAATCATCAGGATGACAAGAATGCCGGCCAAGACCCGGCCAATCCGGATATAGCTGCGTTTGGTGGACTTGTATGCGCGCTCGGCCACCGGGCCTTCGCCAAGCATCGGTGGTTGCAGATGGCGAACCAGCCCACGTATCAGTGTATCCAAGGCAGGTGCGAGTAGCAGCCATGACATGGTGGTGAAATGCGCCCCCTTGACCAGCAACGCCAAGGACGAAGGATTGCGTTGCGCTACGATAAACTCGACCAGCAGCCAGATTACCGCCGACACGCCGATTGCGAAGTAGGGGTAGTAGTGGGCGACTTCCTCATCAAATTTGGAGTGATCAGGGTCGGTACCCAACATCATCTGAGACAGGCCTTCGCGCGCGGTCCAGGCGATGACGCCGATATAGATATGGATCGCTGCGTTCAGCCAGAAACCAATGCGTGTTTCGCCGCCGGTAATGCCGTTCAGCCTGTTGAAATGAAGCAGGAACAGCGTGAAACCGACCAAAATAAGCAGACCGATCAGGTTGCGGTGTAGGTATTTCGCCCAGTGATCATCAATGTTTACCAGCCGGTAGTGTGGTTTGCTTGGTGCAAGTACGAACCGCGAGGCCGCTGCGCCCAAGCGCGGAATCCAGATCAGGTAGAAAACGAACGGTGCCGCGTAGGTGATTTGTTCCGGAGTCAGAAGCCCGCGCCCGACCGCGCGGATGACGACATAGAACACGACCAATCCTGCGATCTCGCGGCAAAAACGGCGAAACAGGTACCTGACGGCGCC
This sequence comes from Ruegeria sp. YTSC230, assembly GCF_059609665.1. Lineage (NCBI taxonomy): Bacteria > Pseudomonadati > Pseudomonadota > Alphaproteobacteria > Rhodobacterales > Roseobacteraceae > Ruegeria > Ruegeria sp. YTSC230. The sequence continues at coordinate 592,738 of NZ_JBXWMC010000001.1, forward strand.
CCAAAGGTCATTTTCATCCCCAACTTCAGCATGTTCGTGCCACCGCCGAGTAAGGAATTCGAACAGCTTTTCCGCGAGGAAGCCGACGACAAGTACGCTGAGGATCAGGCCCAACAGGGTAAACGCGCCGGTTGTACCAAAGGTTGCCGAAAAGTTCTTGAAAGCGTCGGCTTGCGCACTGAAGATGTTCGGGACCGTGACGATAACCTGTGTCCACGACGCCACCATTTCGGCCCAGATCTCATTGATTTCCGTGATTGGGTCTTCGCGTTCTTCCGCTTCGGCAGCGTTTTTTTCCGCAACCGCGTCCAGACGCTCCAGCAAAATCGCGCGGACCTGGTCGTCGGACATACGTGCGACCATGTCATCGACTTGTTCGGGCGTCAGATCCTCGGGGATTGTGACGGTAGTCGGTGCACTAGAGGTACTAGTGACCTGGGCAAGTGCTGGCCCAGATAATAGCGCAATGGAGAAGAACGCCATTAACAGGCGAGTGAGGTGAAACATCGAATCTGTCCTCGACCATAAGTCTTGATGATTTTTTCGTGATCATAGGCTTAAGTGCAGGATTTTCCCAGATGTTTCACCCATTTCAGATATGAATTTAGTGTTGCGGGCAAAAAAAAGGCCGAGCACTAAGCTCGGCCGTAGTCCAACAGGGAGGTGAAGATGATGAGCGTTACAGCATCACCGCCTTCGATTGCTCATTTAGGGGGCGGTTTGTGTACTATCAAGGTTTTATAGACTGATCGCAGATCATTGCCGCTATGCTACTGGTGCATAGCTACAGTTTTCCCATCTGCTTCAACTGCTTGCGCTGCGCAATGATCTCATCCTGAACAAAGTCGCGGAATGCCGCGACGCGTTTGGAATGGCGCAGTTCCTCGGGGTAGGCGAGATAAACCGGGACATCGGCGGTTTCGATATCCGACAGGATCGACTGCAGATGCGGAAAGTCATGGGTCACGTAATCCGGCAACACACCGATGCCGAGGTTGTGCAAAACACCCTGTAAAACGCCAAAATAGTTGTTCACCGTCAACAGCGAGGTCGGATTGTAGGTCATCAGGTGCCGGACCATCATTGCGCTTGCGCCGACCTGCGGAGCCGAGGGTGTCTGGCAAATCAACCTGTGTTTCGAGATGTCTTCGGGACTTTCCGGGCTGCCGCGTTCTTCCAGGTATTCCGGCGTAGCATAAAGCTGCATCTGCACGGTCATCAGGCGTTTTCGCACCAGATCGGCCTGGCTGGGCTCTTTCATGCGGATGGCTACATCAGCCTCGCGCATCGGCAGGTCGAGAACACGCTCCTCCAGCATCAGGTCAATGTTCAGATCGGGGTATTGCTCGTATAGTTTCGGGAGGCGTGGCGCCAGCCACAGTGTACCGAAGCCAAACGTGGTGGTGACGCGCAGAACTCCGAACACTTCTTCTTCGCTGTCGCGAATGCGGGCAGCGGCAGCATCTAGGCGTTTCGACATGGCCGATGTCGCGTCGAACAGCAGCTCACCCTGTTCGGTTAGAATCAGTCCCCGGGCGTGGCGGTGAAAAAGTGTCGAATCAAGCGATTCTTCAAGCGCGCGGATCTGCCGGCTGACCGCGGATTGGGACAGATTCAGCTTGTCTCCCGCATGAGTCAGGCTGCCCGCATCCGCAACCGCGTGAAATATCCTTAACTTGTCCCAATCCATCGCCGCAACTTTCGTTATCCTTCCGAAGCCCTATATGAAATAGGTAACAAGTTCTACATTCAAACTGTTGAAACGTTACAATAACAGACTGGTAGGTCCTATACAGGTCAGCTTTTTTGACCTAAAATGCGTATGAATGAAGCACACTGATCTGACGAGGGGAGGCGTCCGATGAGTCAGCCACAAATATCGCTAAACGACCGGTTCGATCTTGAGAAAAACCCCGTTCTTTTGAACGGCACACAGGCGCTGGTGCGTCTTATGCTGATGCAGAAGGCACGGGACAATGAGGCGGGTCTGAATACCGCAGGTCTTGTGACCGGATACCGCGGCTCGCCCCTTGGGGCTGTAGATCAACAGATGATACGAGCCCAGAAACATCTGGCTGAAAGCGATGTGACCTTTCAGTTCGGGCTGAACGAAGATCTGGCGGCCACGGCATTGTGGGGCAGTCAGCAGGCCGGCCTGCGCGGCGACGGCAAGTTCGACGGCGTTTTTGGTCTTTGGTACGGCAAGGGGCCGGGCGTGGACCGATCCGGCGACGTGATGCGTCACGCGAACATGGCCGGAACCGCCAAACATGGCGGCGTTCTGATGGCGATGGGCGATGACCATACCGGCGAAAGCTCGACCGTGTTGCATCAGTCTGAATGGTCTTTGGTCGACATGTACATGCCTGTGGTTAGCCCCGCTGGTGTGCAGGAAATCTTGGACTATGGCATCTACGGGTTCGCACTCAGCCGGTTTGCAGGCGTCTGGGTCGGCCTGAAGACGATGAAAGACACGATCGAGGTTACTTCGGTTGTGGATGGCAGCCCGGATCGCATGAATGTTGTGGTTCCCGAATTCGACATGCCTGAAGGCGGTTTGAACATTCGGTTGGGTGATACACCGCACCTGCAGGAAGCACGGGTCATCGACTATAAGCGCTTCGCGGCCGAGACGTTCTCGCGTGCCAACAAGATGGACAAGCGTGTCTGGGGCAAGCCGGGTGCGAAAATCGGGTTTGTAGCGGCCGGCAAGAACTGGCTGGACCTGACGCACGCCATGTCACTGCTGAATATCGACGAGGCCGAGGCCGAGCGCCTGGGCATTACGACTTACAAGATTGGTCAGACATTCCCGCTGGATATGGCAGGCTTCCATGACTGGGCCGAGGGCTTGGACCTTATTGTAATCGTTGAAGAAAAACGAAAGCTGATCGAGGTTCAGGTTAAAGAGGCCATCTTTGACGACCGCCGCGGACGCCGTGTTTACGGTTGGTACAAGGGCGGAGCCGGGACCTTGCATCGGGAAGAGCTGTTCCCGACACGTGGCGCACTGGACCCGATCATGATCGCCGAAAAACTGGGCGATATCCTGATCGAAGAAGGGCGCGATACAGACGGGGTGCGCGCCGGGATGGCCAAGCTTTCCGAGGCGCGCCGGGCGGATAATGCAGAAGAGATTGCAACGCGTTTGCCGTATTTCTGTTCAGGCTGCCCGCATAACAGTTCGACCAAACTGCCCGATGGCAGCCGGGCCTATGCGGGGATAGGCTGTCACTACATGGTGCAGTGGATGGATCGGGAAACCACCGGGTTCACCCAGATGGGCGGAGAGGGTGCGAACTGGATCGGCGAAGCGCCGTTCTCGACGACCGATCACGTGTTTCAGAACCTGGGCGACGGAACATACAACCACTCGGGCGTTCAATCGATCCGAGCGGCGCTGTCGGCTGGAACCAACATTACCTTCAAAATCCTGTTCAATGATGCCGTCGCCATGACGGGCGGGCAGGATAACGAAGGTGATCTGAGCGCAGAGCGGATCGTGGCCGAGGTCAAGGCGATGGGCGTTCAGCATGTGGCCGTGGTTTACGACGAAAAAGAAGATGTGAACTTCAAGGCGATGCCGTCCGGCGTGGAAACCTTTGAGCGCGCTGAACTGATGAACGTGCAGAAGAAATTCCGCGAGATCGAAGGCGTTTCGGTCATTGTCTATGTTCAGACCTGTGCGGCAGAAAAGCGTCGCCGACGCAAGCGGGGTACGTTCCCGGATCCAGACAAGCGCGTGTTCATCAACTCGGACATTTGCGAAGGATGCGGCGATTGCGGGGTTCAGTCGAACTGCGTCTCGATCGTTCCGAAAGAGACTGAACTTGGGCGCAAGCGCGCTATCGACCAATCTAGCTGCAACAAGGATTTCTCTTGTCTGAAAGGGTTTTGCCCGTCTTTCGTGACTTTGGAAGGGGCAAAGATCCGCAAAGAAGCCACGACCGAGATCGATTTGCCGGACTTGCCGATGCCCGTTCTGCCGACGATCAACGGTACACATAACGTGGTCATTACCGGTATTGGCGGGACCGGAGTGGTCACTCTGGGCGCTGTGATGGCGCAAGCGGCTCAGATCGACGGCAAGGGCGCCGGGATGATGGAGATGGCGGGTCTGGCCCAAAAAGGTGGCGCAGTGCACATCCACTGCCGTCTGGCCAACCGACCCGAAGATATCAGCGCCATTCGTGTGGCTACCGGCGAGGCGCATGCGCTGATCGGGGGCGACCTTGTTGTGTCCGCTGGGGCCAAAACCCTGGGTCTGACCCGCACGGGTCAAACCGGTGCCGTGGTTAACAGCCATGAAACCGTCACGGGCGACTTTACCCGCGACACAAACTTTCAGATCCCCGGTGATCGACTAGAGCTTGCGCTGCAAGCACGGCTGAAAGAGGGCCTGTCGCTATTTGACGCCACTGATCTGGCGCGCGCGGTTATGGGCGACTCGATCTATTCGAACATGATGGTCCTGGGTGCCGCCTGGCAACGTGGTCTGCTACCGATCAGCCATGAAGCGATGTTACAGGCGATCGAGTTGAACGGGACCGCGGTTGAGCGCAACAAACGCGCCTTTGATATCGGCCGTTGGGCCGTTCTGCATCCGCAGGACGTCACCGCGATTTTGAGCCCTCAGGTGACTGAGCTGCCAAAAACTTTAGAACAGCTGATTGATTTCCGTGCGCAGCACCTGACCGACTACCAAGGCGCCCGTCTGGCAAAACGTTATCGTAAGCTTGTCGATAGCTTCGAGGATGAATCCGTCAAAGAGGCCGTCGCAAGAGGGTATCATAAGCTGTTGTCCTACAAGGACGAATACGAAGTTGCGCGTCTGTTGCTGCGTAGTCGGGAACAGGCTGCGGCCGAGTTTGACGGCGACTTCAAAATGACCCTGCACCTTGCGCCACCGATTTTGGGTGGCAAGGACGCAGAGGGTCGGCCACGCAAGCGGACATTCGGAGAGTGGATGTTGGGTCCGTTGAAGCTGCTTTCCAGGTTGAAAGGCCTGCGTGGTACTCCATTGGACATCTTTGGCTACAGCACCGAGCGACGGATGGAGCGTGCCTTGATCCGGCAATATGAACACGATCTCAAAGAGATAGCGCCCTTGGTTACACCACAAACTCACGATGCGGTTGTCGCTTTGGCCAAGCTTCCGCTTGAGATTAAGGGCTTTGGCCCGGTTCTACTTGAAAACGAGGCTAAGGCCGCAAAAAGGCGCGAAGAACTGTTGGCGACCATTCGAAATGGCGGTCCTGAAATGCAAGCCGCCGCTGAATAATCCGTCACAAGCCTGTCACGATAGCTAGGCAAAATTGTTACTTGGCACTATCTAGCAGGTGCCAAGTATCGGAGTTCGAAATGCCCTCGCGCCGCCACGTTGCTCGTGACATCTCTTATGCCTATTCCGCTGAAACCAAAAGCGGGCGTATGGTCATTAAGTTGATGGAGAATACAACGGGTCGCATGCGCCTGATTAAGCGTGCAGACGGGTATGAAAAAGAAGTTGCCGACGGGCGTGATTTCTGGGCGGTCATGGTTGAGAGGTACGGGCTTTCGCTGGACGTGGTCGGCGGGTCGTTGTCGAACATCCCCCGAACCGGGCCACTGATCCTGATTGCCAACCATCCCTATGGCATTTTGGACGGAATGATGATGGGTCACATTTTGTCCGAAACGCGGGGCGATTTTCGCATTCTGGCAAACCATGTGTTTCGGAAAGCCGAAGACTTGGACAACATTGTCTTGCCGATATCGTTTGAAGAAACGAAAGAGGCGATGAAGCAGAATATTGAAACGCGCAAAACCGCGCTGAACTATCTTGGTGATGGCGGTGCCATTGGGATATTCCCGGGTGGAACGGTCAGCACTGGCCTGAAACCGTTCTCTCATCCGATGGATCCGGGCTGGCGCGGGTTTACCGCAAGGATGGTGGCCAAATCTAACGCGACTGTCGTGCCGGTTTTCTTTGACGGTCACACATCGTGCCTATTCCAGATCGCCAGCCATCTGCACAACACATTGCGCATGGGTTTGCTGATCAAAGAGTTCAAAAAGCGCGTCGATACGCCGGTAAAAGTGGTCATCGGTGAGCCAATTTCCCGAGACGTTCTGGACCCGCTGGCAACGGATAAACGCAAGATGATGGATTTCTTACGCAAAGCCACGTATGAGCTGTCCCCGAAGCCGCTGAAGTCTTATGACTATGGCTATGAATTTGAGGAACGGCATCGCGCCTGAAGGGGCAAATGGCAGTAGGCATCTTTGATTCCGGGTTGGGCGGCTTGACCGTCCTGAACGCCGCGCAGAAACGTCTGCCGGACGTGGATTTTCTGTATTTCGCGGACAGCGAACACGCGCCCTACGGCGTGCGGGACGCTGAAAACATTTACGACCTGACACGCAGGGCGGTGAACGATCTGTGGAACCGGGGCTGTGACCTGGTGATTCTGGCCTGCAATACCGCTAGTGCTGCGGCGTTACGCCGGATGCAGGAAGAGGGGGTGCCCGAAGGCAAGCGCGTGCTTGGCGTGTTTGTTCCGCTGATCGAAGCGCTGACGGAACGGCAGTGGGGCGACAACAGTCCTCCGCGTGAGGTTGCAGTGAAGCACGTGGCCCTGTTTGCAACGCCTGCCACAGTGTCCAGTCGGGCCTTTCAGCGGGAACTGGCATTTCGGGCCATCGGCGTGGATGTTGAAGCGCAGGCCTGTGGAGGCGTCGTAGACGCGATTGAAGACGGCGACATGATCCTGGCAGAAGCGCTGGTTCGGTCCCATGTGGACGCGCTAAGGCGCAAGATGCCGGAACCGCAAGCCGCGATTCTAGGCTGTACCCACTATCCTTTGATGGCTGAGACCTTCCAAAAGGCACTGGGGTCGGACGTTCAGGTGTACAGTCAGGGTGATTTGGTTGCCGAAAGCCTTGCGGACTACCTGCAACGGCACCCGAAAATGCAAGGAAACGGCGAGGGTGGATTTTTAACCACCGGCAAGCCCGCGTTTGTCAGCGACAGGGCGACACAATTCCTCCGACGACAAATCACCTTCGAGGCTGCCTGACTTAGGTCAAGGACGCAGCCTGTTTGATCCCGTAGTTCAACGACCGTCACACCGGCGATCGTATCCTGTGACACACTGAAACAAGAGGTCTCACATGACCCATAGAATCGCAATATTGGGCGCATCTGGTTATACCGGCGCTGAACTGGTGCGGCTGATCGCTGAGCACCCGAATATAGACATCGTCGCGCTGGCAGCCGAGCGTAAGGCTGGTCAGTCGATGGCGCAGGTCTTTCCGCATCTGCGGCACATGGACTTGCCGGATCTGTGCAAAATCTCCGAGATCGACTTTTCGCAAGTCGACCTGTGTTTTTGCGCGCTGCCGCATAAAACCAGTCAAGAGGTCATTCGGGACTTGCCCAAGACCCTGAAGATCGTCGATCTGTCTGCGGATTTCAGGCTGCGCGACCCCGAAGAGTACGAGAAGTGGTACGGAAACCCGCATGTGGCAATGGAGCAGCAGGAAGAGGCGGTCTATGGCCTGACCGAGTTCTACCGGGATGAGATCCGCAATGCGCGCCTTGTGGCCGGAACCGGCTGCAATGCGGCGACTGGTCAGTACGTGCTGCGCCCGCTGATTTCGGCCGGCGTCATTGATCTGGACGATATCGTTTTGGATCTGAAATGCGCTGTGTCCGGGGCAGGGCGGTCGCTGAAGGAAAACCTGCTGCATGCAGAGCTTAGCGAAGGCTACAACGCCTATGCGGTTGGCGGCACGCATCGACATCTGGGTGAGTTTGATCAGGAATTCTCGGCTCTGGCCGGGCGGACCGTTCACGTGCAATTCACACCACACCTGATCCCGGCCAACCGGGGTATTCTGGCAACGACTTATGTCAAGGGTGATCCGAGCAGCGTATATGAGGCGCTGGCAAAGGCTTACGTAGACGAACCCTTTATCCAGATGCTGCCCTTTGGCGAGGCACCCTCGACCCACCATGTGCGGGGATCGAACTTCTGCCATATCGGTGTGGTGGCAGATCGGATAGAACGCCGGGCCATTGTGATTGGCGCGTTGGATAACCTGACAAAAGGTAGCAGTGGGCAAGCCTTGCAGAACGCTAACCTGATGTTAGGTGAGGATGAAACCCGGGGCCTGATGATGGCCCCCTTGTTCCCGTGAGGACGGTATGAAAACGCTCAAGAAACGTCGTCGAATTCAGGTTATTGTGCTGGCAGCTGTCGCTTTGGCGCTGTCGACGGCGTTGATTGGGTATGCCATGCGGGACGGCATCAATTTCTTCCGTTCACCCAGCCAGGTGATCGCCGAGCCCCCCAAGCCGACCGAAGTATTTCGGATTGGCGGACTGGTCGAAGAAGGCTCGATCGTGCGGGGGCAGGGCAAGACGGTACGCTTCGTCGTGACCGATGGCGGCGATAGTGTTCCCGTAGCCTTTACCGGCGTTCTGCCGGACCTGTTCACAGAAAATCAGGGAATGATCGGCACCGGATCTTACGTAAATGGCGTTTTCGAAGCCACTGAAATTCTTGCCAAACACGATGAAACCTACATGCCGAAAGAGGTCGTAGATGCCTTGAAGGAACAGGGTGTCTATAAGGAGGTCGACGGAGGCTGATCCAGGACCGAATTCTAGTTTGAAAACAAGGGCGTTGCGTGCACATGACACTCAGCGCCCTTTTTGATTGCCACGTGTTAACGAATTTACCCGAGCCTTTGCGCAATCACGGGCGGAGGGTGCGATGCAGACGGTTCGGCAAATTGCGACTGAGATCGTGGGGCGAGAGGGCGGGTTCGTAGATGACCCGGATGATCCGGGCGGCGCAACGAACTATGGTGTGACCGTTCATACCATGCGGCGTCTGGGTCTGGATTTGTCTAGTGATGGGGTGGTGGACCAAACGGATGTGCGAAGACTCAGCAAAGCGCAGGCCGTTGATATTTTCGTCCGACATTATTTTGAGCTTCCACGCCTGAGGCTGTTGCCCAAGATGGTCCAACCCTCGGTGTTTGACATGTACGTCAATGCAGGTGCGCAGGCAGTCCGCATTCTGCAGCGATTGTTGCGCGAAATGGGATTCGACGTAGTCGTTGACGGTGTTGTCGGGCCACAGACAGCTCGGGCATGCCAAAGCGCGGCCAAGTCCGACCCGGTAACGTTCGCAGATGCCTATGGGGTCGCGCGCCGCAACTATTATTTCCGTCTCGCGGACCGAAGGCCCGCGTCCCGCAAATACGCGCGTAGCAGGGCGGGCGGTAAAGGGGGCTGGATCCGACGAGCGGAAGAGTTTGTTTCGCCCTCCTATCATCTGACGGACACAGAGTTTCAAAAGAGGATTTCACGATGGGATTGATCTCGGGTATTTTGGCTTTTCTGTTTGGAAACGAGCGCAACATCATACGCGAAACTGTCGAAGTCTTTCGGGAAAATGCCGAAAGCGGCGCCGAGAGGGGTTTGCAGGTTCGACAGCAGGCCGTCAGTCAGTTCGCGGCAGAATTCCATGGCGCTGGAAAAGCTCCGTTTGATCGGTTTATCGACGGGCTTAACCGCCTGCCCAGGCCCGCGATGGCACTGGGAACGCTTGGTCTTTTCGTGGCAGCCATGGTCGATCCGGTCTGGTTTTCGGCGCGTATGCAGGGGATCGCCCTAGTACCCGAGCCGTTGTGGTGGTTGCTGGGGGTGATTGTGTCCTTTTATTTCGGCGCGCGGCATCAGGCCAAGGTGCAAGAATTGCAACGCGAAATTTCCGCCACTATGATGCGCACTCCGCAAGTGGTTGGGAACCTAAAGGCGCTGGCGGCGATGCGTAGCGACAGCGTGGGTGTGGCCAAACCCGGCCCGGACGCGGCACTGACAGCAGACACAATAAAATCCGACGAAAACCCTGCGTTAGAGACATGGCGGCGCAAAAGGGCCGGCTGACCCGCGACACTATGTTCGCGGCAAGAGGGCGAAAGTGATTGGTGCTTGTCACGCAACAGGATTATATCCGGGGCATGATTACAGAACTTGGCCATTTCGCCCTGATCCTCGCCTTCCTCGTCGCAATCGTGCAGTCGATCGTCCCCTTGATCGGCGCAGCCAAACGCTGGGTCGGCTGGATGGGGGTCGCGGAACCCGCGGCAATCGTCCAGTTCTTGCTGGTTTCTTTCTCGTTCGGAGCCTTGGTCTGGGCGTTCGTGACTTCGGACTTTTCCCTGCGTGTGGTCGTCGAGAACAGCCATTCGGCCAAGCCGATGCTGTACAAGATCAGCGGGACGTGGGGAAACCACGAGGGCTCGATGCTGTTGTGGGTTCTTATCGTGTCATTGTTCGGAGCGATGGCTGCGTTTTTCGGAGGTGGCTTGCCACCGACATTGAAAGCGCGGGTTCTGTCGGTTCAATCGATGATTGCGGTGGCGTTTTTTGCGTTCATCCTGTTCACCTCGAACCCCTTTGATCGGCTGATCGTCGCCCCGTTTGACGGTCGCGACCTGAACCCGTTGTTGCAGGATCCCGGCTTGGCCTTCCATCCGCCGTTCCTGTATCTGGGTTATGTGGGGCTTAGCATGGCATTCAGTTTTGCTGTGGCCGCCCTGATCGAAGGGCGTGTTGATGCCGCATGGGGCCGCTGGGTGCGTCCGTGGACCCTGGCCGCGTGGATATTCCTGACCATTGGCATCGCTCTGGGATCATGGTGGGCCTATTACGAGCTGGGTTGGGGTGGTTTCTGGTTCTGGGACCCGGTGGAAAACGCCTCGTTCATGCCATGGCTTTTGGCCGCTGCCCTGTTGCATTCCGCCATCGTCGTGGAAAAACGCGAAGCGTTGAAAAGTTGGACCATCCTTTTGGCCATCATCGCATTCGGCTTTTCGCTGATCGGGACATTCATCGTACGGTCGGGCTTGCTGACTTCTGTGCATGCCTTTGCAAATGACCCGGAACGCGGCGTCTTTATCTTGATCATTCTGGTGCTCTTCATCGGTGGCGCACTGACCCTGTTCGCGGCCCGCGCACAAGCGATGGAGGCAAAGGGTGTGTTCAGCGTTGTCAGCCGCGAAAGCGCGTTGATTCTAAATAACATCCTGCTGGCAGTCAGCTGTTTCGTGGTATTCTTCGGAACGATGTGGCCGATGGTGGCCGAGATGGCGTTTGACCGTAAGCTCTCGGTCGGGGCGCCATTCTTCAACGCGGCCTTCACGCCCTTCATGGTGGCCTTGGGAATTGCTTTGCCGATAGGGTCCATGTTGCCATGGAAACGGGGCAAATTGGGCAAGACGGCCTATTCCCTGCGCTATGTGTTCATCTTGTCGGTCGCGTTGGCCCTGTTGGTCTGGGTTATGCAGACCGGGCGCAGCGCCCTTGGGCCAATCGGACTGTTTCTTGGGGCCTGGATCACTTTAGGTGCGGCTGTGGACTTGTGGAGCCGCACCGGTCGCAAGGGCAGTATCCAACGTCTGTTCCGCTTACCTGGCGCGGACTGGGGTAAAGCTGTGGCTCATACCGGGCTTGGCGTGACCATCTTTGCCATTGCCGGTCTGACCGCGTGGGAGGTTGAAGATATCCGCGTTGCGCAGCCCGGTCAGCCGTTTGAAGTTGGGCAGTTCACACTGACGCTTGGAAACGTCCGCGAAGTTAAGGGACCGAACTATTTCTCAACCACTGCGGATGTTCAGGTTGAAAAGAGCGGTCGGTCTATGGGCACGCTGCATCCCGAGAAACGCAATTACCCCGTTGCCCGGATGCCTACTACCGAGGCGGCGATCGACTATCGCTTTTGGGGCGACCTCTATGTCGTGATAGGGGACCAGCAAGCCGATGGTGGTTGGGTCATGCGGACTTACATCAAACCTCTGGCCAACTGGATCTGGGGCGGATGTATCCTGATGGCATTGGGCGGGCTTCTGAGCTTGACTGACCGCAGGTTCCGGGTGGCAGCGGGGGCGCGCAAAGCACCCTCGGGTGGAGTACCGGCGGAATGAAGCGTCTGATCCTGATTTTCGCCCTGATCGCATCGCCCTTGTTTGCGGTGCAGCCAGACGAGGTACTGGAGGACCCGGTCCTGGAGCAACGCGCGCGTGACCTGAGCACCGGCCTGCGCTGCCTTGTCTGCCGCAACGAAAGCATCGACGAAAGCAATGCCGAACTTGCCCGCGATCTACGTTTGTTGCTGCGCGAACGGCTGGTCGCGGGCGATACCGATGAGGAAGCGGTCGATTTTATAGTGGATCGTTACGGTGAATACGTTCTGTTAAAGCCTACGGTTACGGGGGCGAACCTGATGCTTTGGCTGGCCGGTCCGATCATGCTGTTGATCGCCGCCGTGATAGGCTGGAGTTTTTTACGCAACCGATCTCAGGCGGTGGGCACTGAAGTCAAGGATGGCCTCAGCGAAGCTGAGAAAGAACGCCTGCGCCAGATTCTTGACGACTGACCCACCGTATTTCTTTCCCTTCGTCTTGAATTGAGTCAGGGTTCCCTAATGCCGTGAGCATGGGGAGAGGACTACATGGACTATGAGGCTATACTGCTGGATATCACTGACAATCTGGCAGAGGTAACCCTGAACCGGCCCGACAAGATGAACGCGCTGACCGCACAGATGCGGGCCGAGGTCACCCATGCGATGACACATGCGGCCCGGCATGCGCGGGCAATCGTGCTGACAGGGGCAGGGGGCGCCTTCTGCTCGGGTCAGGACCTGGGCGATTCTTCCAGCACAGGCCGGATTGATCTGGAACGCACACTGCGCGACGAATACGATCCCATGCTGGAATCCATCTACAACTGTCCGGTCCCAACCATCGCAGCCGTCAACGGACCAGCTGCCGGGGCCGGGGCGAACATTGCGCTCAGCGCCGATGTGGTGATTGCGACTGAAAGCGCGTATTTCCTGCAGGCGTTTTCCCGTATCGGCTTGATGCCGGATGCGGGCGGCACATGGTTCCTGCCACGCCAGATGGGGTTCGCCAAGGCCATGGGCGCTGCGCTGTTTGCCGACAAGGTCAGTGCCAGACAGGCGGACGAATGGGGAATGATCTGGGAAGCGGTGGCTGACGACGATTTCGACGCGCATTGGCGCAAGCGAGCTGCCTATCTGGCAAACGGACCGACCACCGCGTTTGGCGCGATCAAACAGGCAATCCGCGGAACTTACGACAACACTCTGCCGCAGCAACTGGAGATGGAGGCGCATTTGCAGGGCGACTGTGGCCGTTCGCGCGACTTTTCCGAGGGCGTTGTCGCCTTCATGGAAAAACGCCCCCCGAAATTCGAGGGGCGCTGAAAGATTTAAGCGCGACGGCGACGGCGATTGCGCCGTTCAGGAACCACTGCATCGGCTTCGGTGCCGTCCGAGGCCGATGAGAACGGGCCCAGCGCATCTGTGATCTGATCCAGCGTCGGACGTGTCCCGCGGCTGGTGGTGTCGAGCGCCTCGCGCATTTTGCGCAGGTGATCCGGCATGGTTCCGCAGCATCCACCGATGATCGTGGCACCTGAATCCCGTGCCATTTGGGCGTATCGGCCCATTAATTCAGGCGTACCGTCATAGTGAATGTGGCCATCGACATATTTCGGGATACCCGCGTTGCCTTTGGAAATCACCGGACGTTCCGTTCCCTGAGCCGCAAATCCAAGAACCGTGCGCAGGATGTCCGACGCGCCCGTGCCGCAGTTGGCCCCAAATGCGATTGGCGGATTGGGCAGGGTTTCGACCAATTGAGCCAGATCTGCGGAGGTTACGCCCATCATGGTACGTCCGGCAGTGTCAAAACTCATGGTGCCACACCAGGGCATGTCGGCCAGCGCAAAAGCTTCTGCTGCCGCTCTGAATTCTTCGGGTGCGCTGATGGTTTCGACCCATAGAACGTCCGCGCCACCTTCTTTCAGCGCTTCGGCTTGCTCGTGAAACATCTCAACAGCGCCGGCATGGGACAGGCTGCCAATAGGTTCCATGATCTCACCGGTCGGACCAACAGAGCCTGCGACAACAACGGTGCGACCAGATTTGTCCGCCACTTCACGGCCCAGTTCGGCACCGATCCTGTTCAACTCACCAACCCGGTTCTGGGCGTCGTGCAATTTCAGGCGCGCGGATGTGCCGCCGAAGGTGTTGGTCAGAAACAAGTCGCTGCCGGCATCAACCGAACCTTGGTACAAAGCGCGGATTTTATCCGGTGCTTCGACATTCCACAGCTCGGGCGCGTCACCTGATTGCAGGCCCATATTGAACAAGTTCGTGCCCGTGGCACCATCGGCCAGCAAAGCATCATTTGTTTCCAGAAGTTTATTGAGCGCATTTGTCATGGGGGTATTCCCAAATAGCCGAATGGGGCCGTTAAAAATAGAGACGCCCCGTGTCTCATGACCGGGGCATCAAATCAAATTCATAAAACTCATGAAGATCATGAGCCGAGTGTTTTTTTATTCGGTTTCGCTCAGGACCTGCGCTTTGGCTTGGGGCAAAAGCTCGGCCATTTTTGCGCGGATTTCCTCATCGGACGACAGCGCGCCCAAATCACCGGCGACTTTGCGCACGACATCTTCGTGCCCGGCCTCTTCGAAATCGGCGATTACTACGGTTTTGGCATAGGCTTCGGCGTCCTCGCCGGACTTGCCCATCTTTTCTGCGGCCCAGAGGCCCAGCAATCTGTTGCAGCGCGCCTGTGCTTTGAACTGCATTTCTTCGTCATGAGCGAATTTTGCTTCAAAAGCGTTTTCGCGTTCGTCAAAAGTGGTCATTGTTTGTGGACCTCATAGCTTACATCTTCTTAATTGATGATATGACTATAGCTGAGCGCCTGTGCAAGGGAATTGCGCTGCGTCAAAGCCTCTCGGTCCGCTGAACTTGCGGGAAAGGGGGGCTTGGACTATGAGGGCGCCAACGCGAAGGGACTCATTCCCTCGCCCCGGACTGGAAAGGTCGCTCATGGCGCGTCGCAAAAAGATCTACGAAGGTAAGGCCAAAATTCTGTATGAAGGCCCAGAGCCTGGCACCATTGTGCAGTACTTCAAGGATGATGCCACCGCGTTTAATGCGGAAAAGAAAGATGTCATCGACGGTAAGGGCGTGCTGAACAACCGCCTGAGCGAGTTCTTCATGAACGGTCTCAACCAGATTGGTGTTCCGACCCACTTCATCCGTCGCCTGAACATGCGTGAGCAATTGGTGCGCAATTGCGAGATTGTTCCGCTTGAAATCATAGTTCGCAACTATGCCGCGGGAACAATGTCGAAACGTTTGGGCATTGCCGAAGGTACGCAACTGCCGCGCCCAATTGTCGAATATTGCTATAAAGACGACGCTTTGGGTGATCCGCTGGTTACTGAGGAACACATCGCTGCCTTTGGCTGGGCCAGCCAACAGGACATGGACGATATCCTGAGCCTCGCGCTGCGCGTCAATGATTTTATGAGCGGCATGATGCTGGCTGTCGGCATTCGTCTGGTCGATTTCAAGATCGAGATTGGCCGTGTTTATGATGGGGATTTCCAGCGTTTGATCGTGGCCGATGAAATCAGCCCCGACAGTTGCCGTCTGTGGGATATCGAAACCGGTCAAAAACTGGACAAAGACGTATTCCGCCGCGATCTGGGCAGTCTGACGGACGCCTATTCCGAAGTCGCACGCCGGCTGGGCGTTTTGCCGAAAAGTAACGTCGCTAAGCCTACGCTGATCAACTGATCACACAGGCGAACCGCATATTGTTAAAAGCACCGCTTTACCCAAAGCGGTGCTTTTTTCTTTGTATCTAGCGGTTTGACAGGGTTACCGGTTGTCCGGCATTGTCGGGCAAATACGAAAACGAGGGTGGCGCTATACATGGCCGAATTGTTTGATCAGGCAGTTTTTCTAAAATTCCTTGCAGCCCTTCTGGCTATTTTCAACCCGCTCTACGGAATCCCGATTTTTCTTAGCATGACGAAAGGATATTCGGCCCCCGAACGCCGGCGGGTAGCGTTTATCGTGACGGGGACAGTGATCATAGTCGGCCTGATAGCGGTTGTGATCGGAGAAGAGATCCTGGCTGTGTTCGGGATCGACATACCTTCGTTCCGTATTGCCGGGGGGCTAATCATCTTCGGAATTGGTATGTCGATGCTGAACGCTTCGGACAGGTCACAAGGGGATCAGCAAGCTGTAGAGGATGGGCATAGGAAAAAAGAAAACATCGCCGTTGTACCGCTTGCTATTCCGTTGACTATCGGGCCTGGCACTATTGCGATAACAATCGTTTACTCTCATACGCTTAGCGATGGTGCCGAAGTAGTAACCCTTGGAACGGCAATCGTGATCGCCTGTTTGATCGTTGGCCTTGGCTTGTTGTTCGCCGATCCGATCTCGCGCCTATTGGGTATGACGATGATTAATGTCATCACCCGGGTCATGGCTCTCATACTTGTGGCGGTCGCAATCGAGATGGTTTTGACAGGCACGTTCAATGCAATCGACGCGCACTATCCCGGATTGAATTCCGGTGGTGGCGGGTAGCGGGTGTAAGTGCGGTCATCTGCCCACCTCAAGAAGGGTTGTCGAACGCCTTCCAGCGCGTTATCCCCCGCGCAACGGAACGGGCCGACAACATCGGCCCTCAGCTGGAGTTGCGCGAATGAAAGCACGTGTGCATGTAATGCTCAAGAACGGGGTCCTCGACCCGCAGGGTGAGGCGGTGCGTCACGCATTGGGTGCCATGGGCTTTGATCAGGTCGAAGGTGTGCGGCAGGGCAAGGTGATCGACCTTGAGCTGGCCGAAGGCGCGACCGAGGCGGACATCACCGAGATGTGCGAAAAGCTGTTGGCCAACACGGTCATCGAACGCTACGAAGTCGAACTGGTCTGAACCTTATCCCCGGAGGCCCCGCCATGCGCGCAGCTGTCATCGTATTCCCAGGGTCCAATTGTGATCGGGATCTTGCCGTCGCTTTCGAACAGGCTGGTTTTCAGGTCGATATGGTCTGGCACAAGGACGCCGCGCTGCCCGAAGGTGTGGATATCGTCGGTGTTCCGGGTGGCTTTTCCTACGGCGACTACCTGCGCTGCGGTGCCATCGCCGCACAGTCGCCGATCTGCAAGGCCGTGGTCGATCATACCAAACGTGGCGGTTATGCCGTTGGTGTTTGCAATGGGTTTCAGATCCTGACAGAAACCGGCATCCTGCCGGGTGCGTTGCTGCGAAATGCCGGTCTGAAATACATCTGCCGCACGGTTGGCCTGAAGGTGGAAACCAGCGACAGTGCCTTCACCGAAGGTTACAATGCGGGCGATGTGATCGGTATTCCGATCGCGCACCATGATGGTAACTATTTTGCGGATGACGCCACACTGGCCAAACTGCAGGATCAGGATCGGGTCGCGTTCACCTATACCGAGAATCCGAACGGCTCGGTCGGAGATATTGCCGGTATCCTGTCTGAAAACCGTCGGGTGCTGGGAATGATGCCACACCCTGAACGTGCGGCAGACGACGGCCATGGCGGAACGGACGGAACGGCATTGTTCCGCGCATTGTCTGGCGTTCTTGCTCCGGCGTGACTTGAGCTTACGATCCAGCCCGCGTAACTTTCCGGGATGAGTTCCGAAGTTCGCTCTGGCTGGTCCTTTCTGACAAAACCGTTTCGTGGTGCGCCATTGGGTTGGCGGCTGCGCTTGGCGGTTATCTTTCTTTTGATCGCAACGGTTACCACGGTTTATGTAACCAACCGTCTACTGACGGACCGGTTTACCGAATCCACACGAAACCGGGCCGAAGTGCGACTGGCGCTGTATTCAGGCAACTTGCTGAGCGAACTGCGCCGAAATGCAATTGTTCCGCAGCTTTTAGCGCGCGACCCCACATTGATTTCCGCGCTGCAGTCCAGTGATTATTCGCTGTCCACCCAGCGTTTGATCTCGTTTGTTGAAGAGATCGGCGCGGCCTCGCTGATGTTGCTGGACGGTGATGGCCGTACTGTTGCGGCCACTGATCGCGCGCGTTTGGGAGAGCCACACCGGAGTTCGCCGTATTTCATTGATGCGGTGCGGGCGAATTCGACAATATTCACGGTAATTGAAAAAGATTCGGGCGGCTACAGCTTTGTCTATTCAAGACGAATGGAGGCGAACGCCGAGGTTCTTGGCGTTATCGTGGTCGAAGTTGACCTGCAGAAATTCGAGCGCGCCTGGGCAGGTATTTCCGACGCTGTGATGGTGACGGACAGCACCGGGACGATCATTCTGTCGACTGAACCGCAATGGCGCGGGCTTGAAGAAAACGCCGCATTGCTGCGCCAGCCGGCGCAAGGTGCTATCCAGCGTGCAATTCGTGCCACGACCGACTGGACCGCCTTGCCGCCAGACGCCTACCTACAGGGCGAGGCAGTGATGCGGATGGAAACGCGCATCCCGTTTCGCGGTTGGAAAATGACCTCGTTCACCACCTACGAGTCGATTCGGGAAAAAGTGAACAGTGTTATCGCACTTGAGATCATGGGATTTGCGATTCTTCTGGCCTTGGCCTTCTACGCGCTTAGCCGTCGAGCCACGTTCCGCATGGCGTTGTTCCAGCGCGAGTCGGCAGAGCTTCGCGCATTGAACTCAAGGCTAAAGCGGGAAATTGCTGAGCGGGAACGGGTTGAAAAAACACTGGAAGTTGCCGAACAGACGCTGGCGCAAAGCTCGAAACTGGCCGCTTTGGGCGAGATGTCGGCGGCCGTGAGCCATGAGCTAAATCAACCTCTGGCTGCAATGAAGACCTACCTGGCTGGCGCGCGTCTTTTGCTGCGTCGGAACCGGCCGGAAGAGGCGCTGGCAAGCTTTGGTCGGATCGATGGTTTGATCGAGAGGATGGGGGCGATTACCCGTCAGCTCAAATCCTATGCGCGGAAGGGTGCAGATACGTTTTCCCCAGTAAATCTTAGTGAAGCGCTGGCAGCGTCTCTCTCCATGATGGAGCCGCAACTGCGCCAGCGTCACGTCAAGATCACCCAGATACTGCCCGATGAACCGGTGTCTGTGATGGGGGACCGGATGCGGATCGAGCAGGTGATGGTGAACCTCTTGCGCAATGCTCTGGACGCCACCAAATCAGTATCCGAACCGGATGTCGAAATCATACTGGCAGCGGGCGATACGGCGGTGCTGACAGTGCGCGACAACGGCTATGGAATCGAGAACATCGAAAACCTGTTCGAACCGTTCTATACTACGAAACAGCCTGGCGACGGGGTCGGTCTGGGGCTTGCCATCTCATCCGGGATCGTAAACGACCATGGTGGACGGCTGACAGCACGAAACAGCCCGCAAGGCGGGGCCGTGTTCGAGATGCAGTTGCCGATACTGGGAAGCGACGGCCTTGAGGCCGCGGAATAACGAGGAATGACTATGGCACAGGCCATGAAGATCGCCATTGTGGATGACGAACAGGACATGCGCCAGTCGATCAGCCAATGGCTGGCACTGTCGGGATATGACACGGAAACCTTCGCCAGCGCCGAGGACGCGCTGAAAGTGTTGGGACCGGAATATCCGGGTATCGTGATCTCGGATATCAAAATGCCGGGCATGGACGGCATTCAACTCCTTAAAAAGTTGATGGGGGCTGACAGCACGTTGCCGGTCATCATGATCACTGGCCATGGCGATGTGCCAATGGCCGTGGAAGCGATGCGCGTAGGGGCGTTTGATTTCCTTGAAAAGCCTTTTAACCCTGATCGCATGTCGGAACTGGCCAAACGCGCCAGCAACGCGCGCCGACTGACCTTGGACAACCGTGCCCTGCGGCGCGAACTGTCAGGTGGAACCCAGATCATGAACAAACTGATCGGGGCCAGCCCGGTCATGGAGCGTCTGCGCGAAGATATCCTCGATCTGGGCCAGGCCGATGGCCATGTACTGATCGATGGTGAGACCGGCACTGGCAAGACACTTGTGGCCCATGCGCTGCACGCGGTTGGCAGCCGCGCTGGCAAGAAGTTTGTACTGGTGTCCTGTGCAGCGCTTGAGGAAGAGGCGCTGTCGAAACGCCTGTTTGGCCCAATGATGCCGGAAGATGCGCAGTTGCCTGCGATCGAAGAGGCGCGGGGCGGTACACTTGTGCTGGAAGACGTGGAAGCACTGAGCGATACGCTGCAGGCCCGCCTGTTGAGCGTGATGAATGACCAGGGCACCCCGGCTGAAACGCGGATCATTGCGATTTCCAACCTTCAGGAAGCAGGAAAGACCAGCGAAGACGTTCTGCGCCCGGACTTGTTCTATCGCCTTGCGGCACTGCGGATCACGATGCCGCCATTGCGTCAGCGTGGCGAGGACATCCTGACGCTGTTCACCCGACTGAGCGAGCAGTTTTCTGAAGAATACGGCTGCGAAGCGCCGCAGGTGAGCGCTCAAGAGGCGGCTCAGTTGTTGCAAGCTCCATGGCCGGGAAATGTACGGCAGTTGATCAACATCGCGGAACGGGCTGTTCTTCAATCGCGACGTGGATCGGGGACGATTGCGTCGCTGTTGATGTCCGATCACGAAGAAATGCAGCCGGTCATGACGACCGAAGGCAAACCGCTTAAGGAGTATGTTGAGGCGTTCGAACGGATGTTGATCGACAATACAATGCGGCGGCACAAGGGATCGATTGCGTCTGTGATGGACGAACTTTGCCTGCCACGCCGGACCTTGAATGAGAAAATGGCGAAATACGGGCTGCAGCGCTCGGACTATTTGTGAGAAAGAGAGGGGGGCAGCCCCCTCTTGAGCCTGCGGCTCAAATTACCCCCGGGATATTTCTGGCAAGATGAAGTGATCCCGGGGCTTTGTATTGTTCTTCTCGCAGTTTGCCCATTGTGTTTTCCACAGGACTGCTTTTATTGTATCTGGACGGGCAGGGCTAATTTGCGCCCAAAAGTCCCGAATCTTTGAGTTTCGCTGCTCTGCCGTTGATGGTGATCAATCCCGCAAGGCAAAGCAGACCGATTATGCCCCATAGGGGCAGATGAACGCCTGAGCCCGCATCAGCGGGCGAAAGGAATAAATGGGCAGGCGGCGGTTAGATCTGCGCCTGTCGGAGAAGAACCGCGATGACGCGCGCGCAACGATTGAGTATACGGGCAGGGGGCCACAGCGCCAGACCCTGCCGCGCGCCGTCCGAAATCGCCCTGACAAGACACCACCCCAAAAGCGCCTGTCCCCCCGGACGGGTAAGGACAACGCGTTTGGCGCGGTGCACCAAGGACACATGGCTAAGAAAATGCTTATCGATGCCACCCACGCGGAGGAAACCCGCGTCGTGGTGGTTGACGGAAACAAGGTCGAGGAATTCGATTTTGAATCCGAAAACAAACGCCAGCTTGCTGGCAACATCTATCTTGCAAAAGTAACCCGGGTCGAACCGTCGCTACAGGCGGCTTTTGTTGATTATGGCGGGAACCGGCATGGTTTCCTGGCGTTTTCGGAGATCCATCCGGATTACTATCAGATCCCGGTTGCCGACCGAGAAGCGCTGATGGAAGAAGAGCGCGCTTATGCTGAGGCAATGAAAGCGCGCGACGAAGCCGAAGAGACCAAGCCGAAGAAACGCCGGTCGCGGTCGCGGACGAAGGCTGCGGACGTGAAATCCGACGATGCGGTCGAGTCGATTGACGTGTCGAATGAACCCACCGGTATGGAAACCATTGATCTGGACGAAAGCGAAGACGGCGCTGATAGCCCGGACCTTGAGGGGACATCCCCGGCAGATCGCGTTGCTGAAACACCGGTAGAAGAGCCTGGTGATGATGAGGGGACACCTGAAGCAGAAGCTGAAGGTGCTTTGTCCGAAGACGGTAGCGAGGCAGCTGATAGCTCTGATGCGCCTGCAATTGAGGCGACAGAAGCGAAAGATGAAGAAGCTGCCGACAAGTCCGATGACGCGGTTGGCGAAACTGGGGCACAGGACGCACCCGAAGCTTCGGAGGACGCGACTGAAGAAAACGAGGGCAAGTCTGAAGAAGAAACGCGGCCCGATGCCACCGCGAAGGACGATTCAATTGAATCCGTCGCCGACGAGGATGACAGCGAAGACATTCGCCCGGTTCGCAAGCCGCGGCCACGTCGCTATAAGATTCAAGAGGTTATCAAAGTCCGTCAGGTCTTGCTGGTGCAAGTCGTCAAAGAAGAACGTGGCAACAAGGGCGCTGCCCTGACCACCTACTTGTCTCTGGCAGGTCGATACTGCGTTTTGATGCCGAACACGGCTCGTGGCGGCGGGATCAGCCGCAAAATCACCAATGCGCCGGACCGAAAAAAGCTCAAGGAAATTGCTGCGGAAATTGACGTTCCAACCGGTGCGGGTCTGATTATCCGGACAGCCGGAGCTAAGCGGACGAAATCCGAGATCAAGCGAGACTATGAATACCTGCAACGCATGTGGGAGCAGATCCGCGAGCTGACGCTGAAATCCATTGCGCCGGCGAAAATCTATGAAGAAGGCGATCTAATCAAACGGTCGATTCGCGATCTCTATAATCGCGAAATTGATGAGGTTCTGGTCGAAGGTGAAGGCGGTTATCGCATCGCCAAAGACTTCATGAAGATGATCATGCCGTCACACGCGAAGAACGTGAAACGGTATGAGGATGCGCTGCCGCTGTTTGCACGCTATCAGGTCGAAAGCTATCTGGCGGGGATGTTCAACCCGACCGTTCAGCTGAAATCGGGTGGTTACATCGTGATCGGTGTGACCGAAGCGCTCGTCGCGATTGACGTGAACTCGGGTCGGGCGACCAAGGAGGGCTCGATCGAGGAAACCGCGCTCAAGACCAACCTTGAGGCCGCGGAAGAGGTGGCCCGCCAGCTGCGTTTGCGCGACTTGGCCGGTCTGATCGTCATCGACTTTATCGACATGGACGAGCGCAAGAACAACCTCGCTGTCGAAAAGCGTATGAAAGAACGGCTGAAAACAGACCGTGCGCGCATACAGGTCGGTCGTATATCGGGCTTTGGCCTTATGGAGATGAGCCGCCAGCGTCTGCGTCCCGGAATGTTGGAGGCCACGACTCAGCCATGCCCGGCTTGCCACGGAACAGGTCTGATCCGGTCGGACGACAACATGGCGCTGTCGATCCTGCGGCAGATCGAGGAAGAGGGTACACGCCGCCGCTCACGCGAGGTGCTTGTTCGTTGCCCTGTTAGCATCGCAAACTTCCTGATGAACCAGAAACGCGAGCATATCGCACAGATTGAGGCCCGTTATGGCCTGTCTGTACGTGTTGAAGGCGACGTACATCTGGTCAGCCCGGATTTCTCGATGGAGAAATTCAAGACGGCAAGCCGGATCGTTCCCGAAGCCAGCGCGCCCGTTGTTTCCGTGGATGCGTCCCTGATGGATCTTGTCGACGCCAGCGAGGATGAGCCGGCCGAAGAGGAAACCACCGTTCAGGCCGAAGAGGAGGCCAAGCCCAAGCGCAAGCGTCGTCGCCGCCGTCGGAAAAAGAGCAATGGTTCTGACGAAACTCCTGAGGTGAATGCTGAAGAGGGTGACGTGGCGGCGGCCGAGGAATCGGATGAAGCCAAAACCGAGGCGGCAGATGACGCAAAACCCGAGGGTGAAGCATCTGAGCCTGCCGAAGAGGAAAAAGCGGCCAAGCCCAAGCGTCGCCGTGCACCGCGCCGCAAGAAGAAGGACGCGGAACCTGTTGAAGCTACGGAAGAAGTCGCCGCTGAAGCTGTTGTGAGCAAGGATGCTCAGGCCGCAAGCCCTGAAGCACCGGCCGAGGAAACTGGTGCGACAGACGAACCTGTTGAAGCTCCTGTCGAAACCGCCGAAAAGGCTGAACAGGCCGAAGCGGTGGCAGAACTGCCCACGCCCGAAGCGGAAAGCGTCGTTGAAGAAAAGGTTGAACCTGCAGAGGCCGAACAACCCGAACCTGTGGCTGAAGTGGCCGCAGAAGACCCGCAAGAACCAGCGGACGTAATGGTTGAAGAAGCCCCTGAGCCGGTTCTGGAGGTCGTGGCCGAAGAGCCGGAGCAGCCCGCCAAACCCAAACGGCGTGGTTGGTGGTCACTGGGTCAGTAACAAGAAAAGGCGGGCCAGGTGCCCGCCTTTTTCTTTTTGGCCGATCTTAGTGAGATTTCTGGATCAAATAGATCTGATGGCCGTCTGCGTCTTCCTGCGACAGCAATTGGTGCCCGCTCTCAGAGCAGAAATGCGGGACATCAATTATGGCGGCAGGATCATCTGCCAGCACGCGCAAAACGGCTCCCGCAGGCATGGATTTCAAACGCTTGCGCGCTTTGAGGACGGGCAGAGGGCACAACAGACCCAGCGCATCGAGTGTTTCTGATGGATTTGACATAAGGTTCAGATATTTCCACTTTGGCGGGGTGTCCAGCGTGCAACCACGAGGATGTGACCGATTGGCCCCGTGACGTTCGCCGCCTCATACCATATGTGCTTGAACATGTTCGGAATAGATATCATCGACGCGGGCCTGCTGCCTGCCATGTTCATCGCGATGCTGGGCGGGCTGATCAGCTTTCTGTCGCCCTGCGTTCTGCCCATCGTTCCGCCGTACCTGGCGTATATGAGCGGCGTGACGATCAACGAAATGCAGGATGAGGCGAAAGCACGCCGCAAGGCAACCTTGGCCGCTCTGTTCTTTGTTCTGGGCCTGTCTACGGTGTTTTTGTTGCTGGGCTTCACCGCTTCTGCCTTTGGGGTGTTTGTCCTGCAAAACCAGGTGTTGTTCGCAAAGATCTCTGGCGCAGTGGTCATCGTCTTTGGCCTGCATTTTCTGAACGTCTTCCGTATTCCGTTTCTGGACCGTGAGGCCCGGATTGAGACTGGTGATTCTGGTGGATCAGTGTTTGGCGCTTATATCCTTGGTCTGGCCTTTGCGTTTGGCTGGACACCGTGCATTGGGCCGCAGCTGGGCGCAATCCTGTCGCTGGCCGCGTCCGAGGCCTCGGTCGCGCGGGGAACCCTATTGTTGGGCGTCTATGCTGCGGGCTTGGGTATTCCATTTCTGCTTGCTGCAATGTTCCTGAACCGGTCTATGTCGGTGATGAACCGGATCAAGCCTTACATGGGCACGATCGAAAAGGTGATGGGGGGCTTGTTGCTCTTCGTGGGCATCATGCTGATCACAGGGCTGTTCACTGAATTCAGCTGGTGGCTGTTAGAGACATTCCCGGCGCTGGCGAATTTCGGATGATCTGCTGATCTGACTTACCTTGACGCTTAGCCTGCGTTAACCTGCGCTGCAGAAGGTAAGGCCATGAGCAGTCAGAATAATCAACCTCGGGTGTGTAAACGCCGGGTATTCTATATTCCCGGCTATGACCCGATACCGCCGCGGCGGTATCGTGAGCTTTATCGTACCGAAGGCTCGCTGCAGGCGGAGATATCCGGTTATGAGATTTCGGTGTCCGCCAAGTCAGACGATGGACCATATGGATGGCACGTCACTTCCCGGCAGGATGATGATGAAGTTCAGGCCGATGTGAGTGTTTTGGTCTGGTCGGATCTGGTGCGTGACAGCATGTCCAACTCAATCCCGGCGACCTATCTGCAATTGGTGCAGACCGCATGGACCTATATGTCCTCAGGAACGCTGTGGCGCCTGATGCAGCTGCGCAAAGGACCGGTGATTGCTGCACTGTACCCGGTTGGAATGTTGGTGGCTCAAATGCTGTTGGCGATCCTGCTAGCCGGGGCCATGACATGGGTTTTGACGCCGTTTATCGATTGGTTGGGCGTAATACTTGCAGTTGGTGCCGGCTACGGTCTGATGCGCTGGTTTCGCCAGCAAGACGGCCAACTTTTTGCCTATTACCTGATGCATGATTATGCCTATTCCGCGAAACTCAAAGGGGCGACGCCAGTTGAATTACGCAATCGCCTGCGTGCATTCAGTGCGTTGATCCAAGAGGCGCTGAATTCAGACGCAGACGAGGTGCTGGTCGTCGGCCATAGCTCAGGGGCCCATCTGGGTGTCAGTGTTCTGGCCGATGTTATCCGAGAAAGCAGGCAGCGCGACAATAGCCCCGCGTTTTCGTTCCTGACATTGGGGCAGGTCGTGCCCATGGTGTCATTTCTACCCGAGGCGCAGGGTTTGAGGGCGGATTTGCAATTCTTGTCCACGCAGGAAGGCCTGACCTGGGTCGACGTCTCGGCCCCCGGCGATGGTTGTTCTTTTGCGCTGTGCGATCCGGTTTCTGTCAGCGGTGTCGCCACCGCCGAAAAGAAATGGCCGCTGGTTCTGTCTGCGGCCTTTACACAGACCCTGTCCCCCGAACGCTGGAAGAACTTGCGATGGAAATTCTTCCGCCTGCATTTCCAGTATCTCTGCGCCTTCGACAAGCCCGATCGGTATGACTATTTTCGCATCACTGCCGGGCCTCAAACCTTAGGTCAGAGGTTTGAGGGGCGGGCACCGTCGAAATCGCGGATGGATAAGCCGGTCTCAAAATACATCTCGGTGAAGGCATGACGCCGCCCAAGCCAACTTCGCGCCCTGATAAAGTATCGCTTTGGCGGTATCTGAGGTTGTTTCGCAAGGACATTCTGTCAGCCCAACCCCATAGGCTGTACCGCGCCTGGATGGCCGAATTTCGCACGCCGTTCTTTCGATCATATTTGGTAAATCAGCCAGAATTGATCGACACAGTTCTGAAAAAACGCCCTGATGATTTTCCCAAATCAAACCGCATAAGTGAAGGGCTGCGTCCGTTGCTGGGGGACTCTGTCTTCCTGACCAATGGGGACACCTGGAAGAGGCAGCGCAGGATCATTGATCCCGCGTTCGAAGGCGGCCGTTTGAAAGATACCTTTCCGGCGATGCACGCGGCTGGTCAAGCAGCGGTGGATCGGTTGCGTCCGCAGTCAGGTGGTGTCGTTGAGTTTGAAGAGGTCACCAGCCATATCGCGGCGGATGTCATTTTTCGCACCTTGTATTCGGTGCCCATCGAACACGAAATTGCCGCTCGGGTTTTTGACAAGTTTCGCAGCTATCAGCGCGAACAACCCATTCTGAACATTGCGGCCTTTGTCCCTCTACCAAAATGGTTGCCGCGATTGCATTCGAGACGCACCAAGAAGAATGCAAAGGATATCAGGTCGCTAATCCAGAGACTTACGGCGGATCGGGCTGAACTGATCGCTCGTGGTGGCGCTCCGAATGATCTGGCAACCAAGATCATGACCACGCGTGATCCCGAAACCGGGCGTGGGTTTGACACGCAGGAAATGGTCGATCAGGTGGCGATCTTCTTTCTTGCCGGGCACGAAACCAGCGCGTCCGCACTGGCGTGGACGTTGTACCTGATGGCCATGTATCCCGTATGGCAGGACAGGCTGGCCGAGGAATCTGTGGCGCTCGACACGCCCGATTTTTCTGTAATGTCGCGGCTAAAGCTTAGCCGGGATGTGTTCCGCGAAGCGCTGCGGCTTTATCCGCCCGTGCCGATGATGGTTCGAGAAGCGAAATGCCCCGAACGTTTCCGCAATAGGGCTGTCGCCGAAGGGTCGCAAATCGTGATCAGCCCGTGGCATCTGCATCGGCAGGAAAGGCTCTGGGAACGTCCCGACGAATTTGATCCGACCCGGTGGGGAACTGAGAATGGAAAGACCTGTCAGCGCAACGCGTACATTCCATTCTCGACAGGATCCCGCGTATGTCCCGGTGCCGGGTTCGCCATGATCGAGGGGCCGCTTCTGTTATCCATGCTGTTGCGACACTACCGGTTCGAGTTGGTCGCGGGACAAACGCCGGTTCCGGTCGCGCATTTGACCGTCCGATCGAAAGACGGAATTTGGTTGCGCTTGGTTGAGCGCTAACAAACTACCATCCTATCACGCCTTGCTGTATGCGGTTTGAAATCGCGGAATCATATTGAACGGGAAAGTCTTATGTCATCAGCAGAACAGCGCACACAAATGTCCGACGGCGCAGGATTCATCGCAGCATTGGATCAAAGCGGTGGCTCGACCCCCAAGGCGCTGGCGCTTTATGGCGTGGACGCATCTGAATACAGCTCGGACGAAGAGATGTTCGGTGAAATCCAGAAAATGCGTGCGCGGATCATTCTGGCGGATGATTTCACCAAGGACAAAGTGATCGGCGCGATCTTGTTCGAACGCACTCTGGGCGAGCAAATTGATGGTCAGAAGGTCGCCGACTATTTGTGGTCAGTGAAAGGCATTGTACCTTTCCTCAAGATTGACAAAGGTTTGGAAGACGAAGCGAATGGCGTTCAGATGATGAAACCCATCCCGGGTCTGGCCGCAACATTGGCCAAAGCCGATGGTGTTTTCGGAACCAAGGAGCGCTCGGTCATTCATGAGGCAAACGCCGAAGGCATCGCGGCGGTTGTTGCACAGCAGTTCGACGTTGCGCGTGAAGTCGTGGCTTCCGGAATGGTTCCGATTGTTGAGCCCGAGGTGAACATCAACTCCGCCACCAAAGCCGAAGCCGAAGACATCCTGAAGGCTGAAATCCTGAAAAACCTTGATCAGTTGGCTGACGGGCAGGACATCATGCTCAAGCTGACGATCCCTAACCAAGCTAACCTCTATGACGAATTGGCCGATCATCCGCGTGTTCTGCGCGTGGTTGCGCTGTCGGGTGGTTATTCGACGGAACAGGCCTGCGATCTGCTGGGCCAGAACGGTAAGATGATCGCGTCCTTCTCGCGCGCGTTGACCGAAGGATTGTCAAAAAAGCAATCGGATGCCGAGTTCAACGCGGCCTTGGGCGGAAACATCGACAAGATTTTCCGCGCGTCAATCTAAACACTATTGGGGTTTGGTGAATTCGCGGCGCAACTGCGCCGCTCTTTCACGCATGACGCAACCTTCGGCGTGATCATTCACCATCCCCATTGCCTGCATAAAGGCAAACACGGTCGTCGGCCCGACAAACTTCCAGCCCCGTTTCTTCAGGTCTTTCGACAACGCCACAGATTCCGGCGACGTTGAAGCGGTTTGCGGGGCAGGCGGTGTATCCGCCTCGTACCGCCACACATATGCGGCCAGAGACCCTTCGGCAGCGATTAACTCTTGCGCGCGGCGTGCGTTGTTAATCACGGCCTCGATCTTTCCACGATGTCGCACAATTCCTGCATCTTGTAACAAGCGCTTTGTATCTGAATCATCAAACGCGGCTACTGCGTTGATATCAAAAGCTTTGAAAGCTTTCCGAAAGTTCTCGCGCTTGGACAAAATCGTGCGCCAGCTTAGACCGGATTGAAAGCTTTCGAGGCATAGCTTTTCGAACAGACGTTGGTCGTCACCAACCGGATACCCCCATTCCTGATCATGGTAGTCAAAGAATTCGGGCGCGGCCTGACACCACGTGCAGCGTGGTTTTCCGTCTGGACCTAGAACTGTATCAACCACCGCTTCGTACTCCTTTTGTTCCATTTATTGTAAGCGGTTTCAGGATGTCAGAGCAAGACTGATCTACTTGGATTGATACCAGTTTAGAATGAAAACCCTTATGGCCGATGCAAGTCCGATGTTCGGGTCACGCTCGACATCAATTTCGGCCGCCAGAGCGTTGATCGGTAGGTTTTTTTCCTTGGCAATGGTCCGGAACGCCTGCCAGAATTCATCTTCCAGCGATACGGATGTCCGATGGCCTTTCAGCGTCAGGGATCGTTTGACCGGGCGTCCGCTCATTTGTCCAACTTACGGCCTTCGTGGCTTTGGTTCAGCTTGTGTTGCTGCTTTTTTGCCAGATCCTTTTCGGCCTTGGTGCGGCCAAAGGCAACGGCATTTTGATCAGCGCGGGCCTTGTTTTCGGTCCGCGCTTTTTCTTTTCGAAATTTGTTCAGATTGACCGGTTCCGTCATTGCGCATGTCTCACTTTGGTCAGACTGTCGAACAATTCCGCACGGCTGTGATCTGAAAGGCATTCGACATTCACGGTGTCCAGAAAATCAGCCTGCGACGAAGTTGAGACCGGTGGTTGATCCGACAATGTGTCAAGGATTTGCCCGCCCAAATCCAACAAAGCGGGGCGCACCTCGGTCGTCAGATCCGCATAGCTTTCGGGAACAGAGGTTTGGTCTTCGGTCCACCGTTCAATCCAACAGGATTGAATCTCTTTCGCGGCTTCGATCTGTGCTTCGAAGAACAGCTGCGCGCTGTCCGGGTCAACGCCTGAAAGCGCCGCCTGTTCCAAAGTCTTGTCAATCACGACTTTTTCACGCTCAAGGTCTTCGACCGGGCGGTCATTGGCGTGTTTGAACGCAGCAACGTCCTGCATCCATTCCAGCCGAGAGTCGATCAGGTCGAACAGGTCAGCCTGAGCTGAGGTCGCTGTGCCCGCAATAAGCAGGCACAGGCAGGCAGGCTGACGCCACCCGGTCACTTGGGGCCGATCATGTGCTCGGGCCGCACGACCGCATCGAATGTCTCCTCATCAACAAAGCCCAGCGCAATGGCTTCTTCCTTGAGGGTCGTGCCGTTCTTATGCGCCGTTTTGGCGACAGTAGTGGCGTTGTCGTAACCGATGGTCGGGGCCAGCGCCGTGACCAGCATTAGGGATTCCTTCATCAGCTTATCGATGCGTGGTTCATTGGCCTTGATGCCCAGCAGCATACGCTCGGTAAAGCTGTCGGTGGCATCACCCAGCAGCTGAATGGATTGCAGCAGGTTGTACGACATCATCGGATTGTAGACGTTCAACTGGAAATGACCCTGCGAGCCAGCGAACTTCATCGCCGCATCGTTGCCTATTACATGCGCGGCCACTTGTGTCAGCGCCTCGGCCTGTGTTGGGTTCACCTTGCCGGGCATGATCGACGAACCCGGCTCATTCTCCGGCAGGATCAACTCACCCAAGCCAGACCGCGGGCCAGAGCCCAGGAACCGGATATCGTTGGCGATTTTGTAGCAAGAGCCAGCTATGGTTGCCAGCGCGCCGGACAGGAAGACCATGGCATCATGGGCGGCGAGCGCTTCGAACTTGTTGGGCGCGGTAACGAAGGGCAGGCGGGTGATGTCAGCCATATTCTTTGCGACGGCCTCATCCCAGCCATCATGCGTGTTCAGACCGGTGCCAACAGCTGTACCGCCTTGTGCCAGTTCATAGATGCCGGGCATCGCGGCTTCGACCCGGGCGATACCCTGACGGATCTGGTGCGCATAGCCGCCGAATTCCTGTTCCAAGGTCAAAGGGGTCGCATCCTGAGTGTGTGTGCGGCCGATTTTGATGATTCCTGCGAACTCTTTCGCTTTGGCTTCCAGTGCCGACGCAAATTTCTCAAGCCCGGGCAGCAATACGTCGCGCACGCTCATGGCGGTGGCGATGTGCATTGCCGTCGGGAAAGTGTCGTTTGACGACTGACCCATATTGCAGTGATCGTTCGGGTGCACAGGCTCTTTCGAGCCGATCACACCGCCCATGATTTCAATCGCGCGATTGGCGATCACTTCGTTCGAGTTCATGTTCGACTGAGTACCCGAACCGGTTTGCCACACGACCAGCGGGAAGTTGTCGTCAAACTTACCCTCAATCACTTCACCCGCGGCCTGGATAACGGCGTCTGCGATCTTGGCATCCAGCTTGCCGATGGCTTTGTTCTCCATCGCACAGGCCTTTTTGATGACGCCCAGCGCACGCACGATAGCGACAGGTTGCTTTTCCCAGCCGATCGGAAAGTTCATGATCGAGCGTTGAGTCTGTGCACCCCAATATTTGTCGGCGGGAACTTCCAACGGGCCAAAGCTGTCGGATTCGGTGCGGGTCTGGGACATCGGTCACTCCGTCTAGTATGCAGTCGTATGCCGTTTACCCGTGACGGCGTCATCGCGCAATCGGCCAGTTGCGCGCACCATAAGCGTAAGCCGACCAAAGGTATAGGCGTTGGGGTGGCGCATTTTTCTTTGATACACAGGTACTAGGACCATTGTGTGCGCCTGTGACTGGGGTAGAATGGCAAGATCAAAACGCTGGAGGGTCAGGTGCTGCAATTTAACCGGGTTAATCCGCTGCGGCTTATCGCATTCGCGGTGGGTGCCGTATTCTGGCTTGTCTTTGCCAATCTTCAGGCCCAGGCCGGGGACATCACGCCCTTTATCGGGGATTACGTCGGTTCAGCCAATTTAGTTGATGATGATGGTACCGAAACCCCACGCGATATGAGCGTTTCGATCCATGAAACGAAAGAAGGGTTCAACGTCAGTTGGAAGACCACGACCTATAAGCCGGATGGCCGGGTCAAAGATCAATCCTTCTCGATCGATTTCAAGCAATCTGACAGGTCAGACGTGTATTCAGCGGCGATGAAGCGCAATGTGTTTGGTCACGAGGTGCCCCTGGACCCGATGCAGGGTGAACCGTTCGTCTGGGGCCGGATCGAGGGCGAGACTCTGACGGTGTTTTCGTTGTTCATTGATGAAAACGGTGGCTATGAATTGCAGCAGTTCGATCGCACACTGGCCGACGGTGGGCTTAACCTGTCTTTTTCGCGGTTCCGTAGCGGGGTTAAATCCCGCTCGGTCGATACGTTCCTCGAAAAACAGTAAACCCCGCGAGAGGCGGGGTTTGTAAGTCTGAGCCTACTTTCTGAAGCTGTCCAGTGAAACGACATCCGCGTCTTGCTGGACCGGCGTTTCCTCAACCTCAATCGATTCTTCGACGATATGGGTCGCAACCTCTTCTTCGTCTTCCGGACTTTCGAAACGCAGTCCGAATTCAACCGACGGATCCACGAAGGTTTTGATCGCATCATACGGAATATAAAGCGGTTCTGGAGCGTCACCGAAATTCAGCGTGATCGCGAAACCGTTGTCGCCGACATCAAGGTTTTCGAACCAGTGCTGCATGACGACCGTCATTTCTTCGGGGTAGCGTTCGCGCAGCCAGTCGGCCAGTTCAACTCCGTCCTGCCGTGTGTCGAAGGTGATGAAGAAATGATGCGCCCCAGGCAGACCGTTTTCAGAAACGTTGGTCAGAACCTTCTGAATGAGGCCGCGCATGGCGGTGTGCATCAGGGTTCCATAGTCAATGTCCTGCGACATGTTTCATCCTCAAAAGTGGTTATCTCAAGCATAGGGGATTCGTTCGGAAACGAAAGACCGGGAGTTGGTGGATTGTTCAAAGAAAATGAAATCCTACTCCGGCCATGGCCATCAGGGCCAAGGTCATTCCCATGCCGAATTTTAGCTTGAATATCAACACCCCGGCCATGAATGTTAAAAGCAGCGCTTTTATGTTGAGTGTTGCAAGTTCGGGCCATGGGATGGTTAGGGGTCCCCATGCCAATTCCGGGATTGTTCCGAAAAGAACGTTAAGAGCAAACCACACGGAAAGGTTGAGAATCACACCGACAACCGCCGCCGTTATCCCGTGCAGGGCTGCGGACAGCCGTGGACGGGCGGCCAGTTGGTCCAGATAAGGTGCGGCAAGGAAGATCCACAGGAAACACGGAACAAACGTGGCCCATAGGGCCACCGCACCAGCGGCAAGTGCTAAAGGGATCCCGCCTGAGATCTGCCCTGTCAGCATTGCCACAAACTGTGTGACCAGGATCAGAGGACCGGGTGTCGTCTCCGCCAGCCCCAGCGCATCAATCATCTGATCCGTGCTGATCCACTGATATTTGTCCACGACGGTTTGGGTCATATATGCCAGAACCGCATAGGCGCCGCCGAACGTAACAACTGCCAGGCGGGCGAAAAACCACCCGAGATCGCTCAGCAATTTCTGACCAGTAACGCTCAGCAACACCAATGGGCCAAGCCATAGGGTCAGCCAGATTGCACAGGTGCGCAGCGGGCGCGTCGCACTTGGGGCAGGGGGCGTTTGGGCGGTGTTGGCCTCACCCTTGAAGCTCAGATACCCCCAAAGCGCTGCAGCCAGAATGATCAAGGGAAAAGGCAGGTTAAAGGCAAAGATTGCGACAAAGCCCAATCCGGCGATTGCCCGGTGCTCCACGTCGGTCAGGGCTTTGCGTGACAGGTTTCTAAGCGCCTGAAGAACAATGATAATGACCGTTGCCTTCACCCCAAGGAAAGCGGCCTGAACCAGAGGCAGGTCCCCAAAAGCTGCGTAAAGCCCGACTAAAACGGCGATGATCAACGCGCCGGGAATGACGAACAGGCCGCCAGCGATCAACCCTCCGGTCACGCCGCGCAGCCGCCAGCCGGCATATGTGGCAAGTTGCATGGCCTCGGGACCAGGCAATAGCATGCAAAGAGACAGCGCCCGCAGATACGATTGTTCGTCCAGCCACGGACGTTTTTCCACCAATTCCTGATGCATCAGTGAGATTTGCGCCGCAGGCCCCCCAAAGGACAAAAGCCCGATGCGACCAAAGATACGGACCAGCTCCGATAGGGTCGGGGTCATGATTTGCGATCCATTGGCCAGTCGTGTTGTTCTTCAAACCCGTCGCGCGCCCAGCGATACAACGCATCGTACAGATACATTCCTGCATCAAGGTTTTCGTGATCGTCACGGTATTGCCGGGACAACCCGACAGAGACTGCAAGCAACCCGGCGGCTTCTGGTGCGAGTTCATGGCGATTGGTGTCTGCGGCCCTAACGATCGTTGCAAGCCGATCCAGCGCGGGCGTGTGCAGTGCGAATTCGTCCAGCATGGTGTCAAAGGTGCATTTGTCTTGCCGGTGGCTCCAATGAGCGCCTTCGATGTCAAAAGGGGTCGCGTCAAATATTGCAGCGGTGGCGTCGACTTCCGACGGGGCAACAAACAGGAACCGGGCTTTTGGGTCCACAAACCGCCGGATCAGCCAAGGGCAGGCGATGCGATCGATCTTTGGTCGGTGCCGGGTCACCCAAAGGGAACCTTTGGGCTGCATCGAGAACGCTTTCGCAGGCACACGCGGAGCGTCCGGTATGTCTCGCCACGCAAACATGCCGCCCTCCAGATACTCGGCCTGCACACCTTCGCCCCGCAACAAAGAAACGACGGCTTGGCTGAGCTTTTTGCCTTTCTGGCAAATTACGACTGCAGGTCGGTCACCGATCAGGTTGACCAGCCCTTCGATATCCTTCGCAGGATGGCGTATAGAGCCTGGGATAAGATAGGGGTCAGCCTCAAAATCCGCATCCATACAGATGTCAATCAGTATGGGGGATTGCGGCGTGCCGATCAGTCTTAACAATTGCTTTGGGGTGATCGAGTTTGGTGCGGGCACAGCATGTCTCCTGGTTTTGTCGGATACATGCGAAACTTGGGCTGACGCCTCACGGGGTGTTCGCAATCTTACCCCATGGCACTTGCTACCGCGTAAGCGCTGAGGGGGTCAAGATTGCTTATATCGTCAAGCCCAATCCAGCCTTTGACCGGTCATACACACAGGCAATGTGTCCTGCGGGAACTGGCCGAGCTGTTCGAAGAGTGAGATGAAATCGAACTGGTTATACGCTTCAACCATGCGCCCGTTTTTAATCCGCCCCATGACGCTGCCCGTGGCTTGAAGCGGGGCACCATTATCGGCGCGCGTTGTGCGCAGGTGAATGATGGCGGATACCCAATCGCCGTTTTCGATGATTTTGGGCATATCGACCTGAATGTCCCCAAGGACATGGCGAAAGGCCATGACCAGATCCCGGAAATCATCCGCACCGACCTGCATTTCCGGAATAAGCCCTTCAGCCATGGCTTCGGGGGCGAAATATTGGTCAATCGCGTCGGTATTGCCGTTTTCCCAAACCTCGGAATACCACTCTCTGAGTAGATCTGCGTGCGACATCCCAGCTCTCCTTATTCTGCTGGGGTAAGCATGAGACCAAATAGTGAAAAAACTCTGAACATGAACATGCTCAGCGAAAAACTCAGACTTTAAGTGGAAGGTGCAGGTTTCTGTTGCCAGGTACCTGCGAACCCCGCCTTACGCGGCTAGGCGCAAGGGCTTAAGTTTCGGTCTTGCTACTGCTTACGCAGCAACTGCAACCGGAGCACGATTGTCATTTGCAATTGTACTTTTCGGGCCGATACGGTGGCACCCCGCCGAGACAAAGCTAACCCCTTTAGACGTTCGTCGATCCTATTTCGGCCCCATGATCCCCAAATGAAGGATGTTGGTGGAGCCGCCGGGTACCGCCCCCGGGTCCGATCCGCTTATTACGAGCGCGTTTATGTCCATAGTCCCGAAGGACATACCCTATATAGGTGAGCCAGCAGCCGGATGCAAACCGGGAATCTTGCCGGGCGTTGGAAATAATTACAGTGGGTTAGGCGGCCCTATTGATGTTGGCCAGTATCAGCCAAAGTGCAAGAACCAGTTCGATTCCACCAAAAGTAGCCGCCTTGACCAGTGGTGGGTTGTCCAGAAAAACCGAAACAAACCGGCCCAATGCCGCGCCCGCGTAGACAACCCCCAGCATGGTGTAGGCCATCGGGTTGTTGAGGAATAAAACAGCCACGCCAGTGACGACGAAAAGCCCGCCGACCGAAGCACGCATCTCGCTCAGACCCATGTTGCTGTTGGTGGTGCTTAGATCTAGCGCACCCAAGGTAAAGCTGGGCGCGAGAAACCCGAACAGGCCGAACCCAATGGTCATAAGGGCTGCAATCACGTTCAAAGCGGTGGTCATTTCAATTTCCTTACGCCGGATTACGTCTTTGCTGCGCCACGTCTTGCGCCAATTGTCTTGTGTAGCTCTCAAGCTCAACTAGCGTCGCGTCCACTTTGGTCGAGTCGCGATCTTCCAGCGCGTCGGCGATCTGATTGTGGAAGGCAATAATTGCTTCCCGGGACCGCGCTGTGAAAGTGATCATGTTCATCAGCGGCTGCATGGCTTCGACCGCGCCGGCCAGTTGATAAGACAGTACGGGATTGCCGGCACCATCAACCAGCGCCCGGTGAAACGCCACGTCCGAGGCGCAGAATGCCTCATCCGTCAGGCCGGGTTGGGATTGGCGGTGAACTTCGGCTCGCATGGTGGCCAACTGATCCGCTGTACGGCGCTGTGCGGACAAGGCGGCGCAGGCGCGTTCGAGCGCGAAGCGCGCTTCGCAGGCGGTGTCGAAACTGACTGCATTCATCGACAGTAGCAGGGTCGAGGTCGTGATCTGTTGGGAATACGCGCCCTCGAAACTTAACCGGTTCACAAATGCACCACCGCTTGCACCACGTTGCGTGCGGATCAGGGATTGCGCTGCAAGACGCTTCAAAGCCTCCCGCACGGTTGGGCGAGATACCTGGAATTGCTCGGACAATTCCGCCTCGGAGGGCAAACGTTCATCCACGATCAATTCGCCCGAGATGATCGCGTCACGAATGGCCTGAGCGATCTGCGCAGACAGATCAGCAGGCTTCTTGGGGTCAATTTTCATATTCAGGGGACCGTTGGTGAATTTTTATTTGTCTGACATTTAAAAGTCTGACATTTGAAAAGCAAGGACTGAGTCGGGAGGAGCGCGTGAGTCGCACAGTTCTACGCACCGCATTTTGGCTGGGGTTTTATGCCCTGATCCTGTCCGCGTGGTGGGTCATGTTCACCATGAGCCGCGACATGGATCTGGATTGGATCGGTCGTCCTGGTCCAATGGGACAGGCCATGGCCGCGATGGATCCGCGGATGGACATGTATATGCCCATGGCCGAGTTTGGCCCGCTGTTCTGGATGTGGGCTATCATGATGGCGGCGATGATGCTGCCGACGCTCGTGCCGACGTTGCGCAGCTATGACGATCTGATCCGCAGCGCCAATGGCTCGCGCGCAGGTTGGTTGGGTGTTCTGTCCGGGTATTTGGTCGTCTGGGTTGGCTTTGCAGCTTTGATCACCGGTGTTCAGTTGGCGCTATTGTTTGGTGGGGTCGTTGACATGCTGGGCATTGGTAAATCCGGGTATTTCGCGGGCGGCCTAATGATCACCGTCGGCGCATTTCAGTTCACCCGCGCGAAAGAGGTCTGCCACGGCGTCTGCCACGCCCCCATGACCTATTTCCTGGGGCACTGGAAAACCGGGTTCACTGGCGGATTGCGCATGGGGCTGGGACTGGGCGCATTCTGTGTGGGCTGCTGCTGGGGCTTCATGGCGCTTGGTTTTGTTGGCGGTGTCATGAGCCTGTTGTGGATGGGTCTCGCGACCCTGTTCATGGTTTTGGAGAAACTACCCCAGATCGGGCACGCAGTGACCCGACCGATGGGAATTGCATTGATTGCGGGCGGTCTTGTTCTGCTCGTCTATCCAATAAGCTACGGAGGATAAGCCTATGGCTAAGAACAGAAAACCCGAGGCCGACAAGCTGCCGATCAGTCAGCGCATTGACAGCCGTATGCCTAATCCCAAGCGGCGCGAGATGAGCCCGACGGATTGGGCAATCAAAGGCGAATTGATCCTGAACTGCTCGTGCGATGTGTTCTGCCCCTGCGTGGTTTCGTTGGGCGCGCATCCTCCGACCGAGGGACACTGCCACGCGTGGATGGGTATTATCGTTGATGAGGGCCACTATGAAGGCGAAGACCTGTCCGGTCTGAACGTCGGGTTGCTGGTCGATATTCCGGGCCGAATGGGTGAAGGACAGTGGAAAGTGGCCGCTTATGTCGATGAGCGTGCCAGCGGCAAGGCCTACAACGGGCTGTTGCAAATCTTCAGCGGTCAAGCGGGCGGGACCACCGGTTTGTTTACCATGCTGGTCAGCGAGATTATCGGGGCCGAGCGCGCTCCCGTTCAGATTGAACGCGATGGCAACAAACGTCGCATCGCGATTGGCCGCAAGATTCAGGGTGAAATTGAGATGCTGGGCGGCAAGGACCCCGAGCATCCGGTCATGGTGTCAAACTCGAAATATTGGATGGGTCCGGACATCATCGTGGCCCGCGGCACCAAGTCCAAGGTGCGCGACTACGGCCGTGTCTGGGATTTTGGCGGAAAATCTGCCGAAATCTGCCCAATTGACTGGCATGGGCCAAAGTGATGATCACCGCCGCTTATGCGCAAGAGATGGCCCGATATAATCACTGGCAAAACAGCCAGTTGAAAGGGTTTCTTACCGCACTTTCGAATGAGGAACTGACCCGCGAGCGCGGAGCTTTTTTTGGTTCGATCCTGGGCACGGCAAATCATTTGCTTTGGGGGGACTGGATATGGATGTCGCGGTTTGACAAAGGGCAGGGTCCCGGCGGCGGCATCCCGGAAAGCCCGTCACTGTGCATCGATCTGGCAGAATGGTTGCCGCTGCGCGATCAGATTGACCAGCGGACTACCCAACGGGCCGCGTCCTTGAATGACGAGGACCTGCGCGGCCCGTTCACATGGTTCTCGGCCGCCAAAGAGGCCGATGTCACGAAGCCGTATGCACAATGCGTCATCCATTTCTTCAACCACCAAACACATCACCGGGGCCAGCTGCATCAAATGCTGACCGAAACAGGTTCTGCTGCACCGGTGAGCGATCTGGTTTTTCTGCCTGAGGAGGCTTAAGTGGCTCAGATCTCACTCTCGCGTCGCCTGCGCCGAACACCTTTTTCTGATGGTGTCGAAGCTGCTGGGGTTAAAGGATATACGGTTTATAACCGTATGTTATTGCCCACTGTTTTTGAATCCGCCGAAGCGGACTACCGGCATCTGAAAACCCATGTGCAGGTTTGGGATGTTTCCTGCGAACGGCAGGTCGAACTGCGTGGGCCGGATGCCGCGCGGCTGATGCAAATGCTGACGCCACGGGATCTGCGGAGGATGCTGCCCGGTCAGTGCTTTTACGTTCCCATTGTCGATGAAACAGGGGGAATGCTGAATGATCCTGTGGCGGTGAAGCTCTCGGAAGATCGGTGGTGGATTTCGATTGCCGACAGTGACTTGCTGCTTTGGGTCAAGGGCATTGCCAACGGATACCGTCTGGATGTGCTGGTCGACGAACCCGATGTGTCTCCGCTGGCGATACAGGGGCCGAAGGCGGATGACCTGCTGGCCCGTGTTTTTGGCGACCGGGTGCGTGACATTCGTTTCTTTAAATTCGACAAGTTCGAGTTCGAGGGACGTGAACTCGCAATCGCACGGTCTGGTTATTCCAAACAAGGTGGTTTCGAAATCTATGTCGAGGGTTCGGACATCGGTATGCCCTTGTGGAGCGCCCTTTTCGCGGCGGGTGAAGACCTGCACGTCCGCGCGGGCTGTCCCAATCTAATCGAACGGATTGAGGGTGGGTTACTGTCATACGGCAACGACATGACCGACGACAACACGCCGCATGAATGCGGTTTGGGTAAGTTCTGTAACACCCATACGGCGATCGGTTGTATTGGCCGAGACGCTCTGCTGCGCGTGGCCAAGGAGGGTCCGGTTCAACAAATCCGTCCGATCGCAATCGACGGCGAAGCTGTACCATCATGCGACCGCCCTTGGCCGGTAGTGGCTGCAGGCAAGCGGATTGGCCAGATTACGTCGGCCGCTTGGTCCCCGGATTTCGACACCAATGTGTCAATCGGTATGGTCAAGCTGAGCCATTGGGAACCCGGCACACGGATCGAAGTTGAAGCCCCCGATGGGATGCGTGGTGCGACCGTGCGGGACAAATTCTGGATTTGAACGACATATCTCGGATCAGCACTGGCTGGTGACTGATTTAAAAGAAAGGAAAGTTTAAATGTTCAATGCGTTGGTAATGGATAAGGACGAAGACAGCGGACTGGCAAGCGCTTCGGTCAAACAGCTTTCCGTTGGGGATCTGCCCCATGGCGAAGTGACAATCGCTGTTGAGTATTCAACCGTGAACTACAAGGACGGCCTTTGTATGTCGCCGAAGGGCGGCGGGCTGGTGCGCAGCTATCCGCACGTGCCCGGCGTTGATTACAGCGGCACGGTCGAGGCGTCCTCGGACGATCGCTACAAACCCGGCGACAAAGTCGTTCTGACCGGTTGGCGCGTGGGTGAAGCGCATTGGGGCGGATATTCCCAAAAAGCCAACGCCTTGGCGGATTGGCTAGTTCCCTTGCCCGAAGGTCTGGACACACGTCAGGCCATGGCAGTGGGCACGGCCGGTTTCACAGCGATGTTGGCGGTTATGGCACTTGAGGATCAAGGCATGCAGCCGGGTCATGGTCCAGTGCTTGTTACCGGGGCCGCTGGTGGTGTTGGTTCGGTTGCTACCGCCATTCTGGCCAATTTGGGCTATGAGGTGGCTGCCGTGACAGGCCGGCCAGAGGCGGGTGAATATCTGAAATCACTCGGCGCCACCACGATTGTCCCACGCGAGGATCTCAATGAAACTGTGAAACGCCCACTGGAAAGCGAGTCCTGGGCCGGGTGTATTGACGCAGTGGGGGGCGAGATGTTGGCCCGAGTGCTGGGTCAGATGAAATATGGTGCCTCAGTCGCAGCCGTTGGTCTGGCCGGAGGGGCAGGGCTGCCCGCAAGCGTCATTCCGTTCCTGTTGCGCGGTGTCAACCTGTTGGGCATCGATAGTGTGATGCAGCCCTATGACAACCGGGTTCGCGCATGGCAACGCGTCGCAACCGACCTGCCGATGGACAAGCTTGAGGCAATGGTTCATCCCGCGACGCTGAGCGATCTGCCTCAATTGGGGGCGGATATTCTGAAAGGGCAGGTCAAAGGCCGTGTTGTTGTCGATGTAAACGCCTGATTCCTATGCACTTGGTCGAACCGGCTGACATCGGTGTTGGCCGGTTCAGTTGCCATTGAAAGAACCCGAAAATGCCAGAAACACCTCTGGTCATTGGCTCAATTCCGGATCATCATTGCTATACATCCCAATTGCGATGGACTATGAGCCATGCAAACATCACCTGAAGACGGGGAGTGAGCAGCATGTCTGACGATTTTGAACTAGACACCGACGATCTGAAGCGCCGTATGGATGGCGCCATGGGTAACCTTAGAACCGAATTCGCTTCACTACGAACAGGCCGTGCGTCGGCGTCGATGCTGGAACCAGTTATGGTTGATGCCTATGGGTCGATGACCCCAATCAATCAGGTCGGTACCGTAAACGTCCCCGAACCGCGTATGGTGACGGTGAATGTTTGGGACAAAGGCCTGGTGGGCAAGGTTGAAAAAGCGATCCGTGAAAGCGGTCTGGGCATCAACCCCCAGCTGAACGGCACCATCATCATGCTGCCGATCCCCGAATTGAACGAAGAACGACGCCGCGAGCTGGGCAAGGTTGCCGGGCAATATGCCGAGCACGCCCGTGTTTCGATCCGTAACGTCCGTCGCGATGGCATGGACCAGATCAAGAAAGCCAAGGCTGACGGCATGTCAGAAGACGATCAGAAGTTCTGGGAAAGTGAAGTCCAGGACCTGACCGACCAGATGATCAAGAACGTAGACGCCGCGCTTGAAACCAAGCAGGCCGAGATCATGCAGGTCTGAGCCCGCATTATGCCTGACACAACTCAACCCTCACCCGCTATCGGGCCACGCCACGTAGCCATCATAATGGATGGGAACGGGCGTTGGGCGCAGGCGCGCAACCGGCCCAGGCTGTTTGGGCATCAGGCCGGTGCCCGGCGGGTACGAGAAGTGGTTGAGGCCTGTCCGGAATTGGGCATCAAGTATCTGACCGTCTTTGCCTTCTCGACCGAGAATTGGAAACGGACCCAGGTGGAAGTCGCCGGCTTGATGAGCCTGTTTCGACGGTACATCATCAAAGAAGCACGCAACTTGACCAAAGCCGGTGTGCGCGTACGCTTTATTGGTGATCGGGTTCGGCTGGATTCCAAGCTGACCGAACTGATGGACACTTTAGAGGCTGCAACTCAACACAACGACCTGGTGCATCTGACCATTGCGTTAAATTATGGCGGGCGGGATGAAGTTGCCCGGGCGACCAAACGGTTGGCGCGTGACGTCGCCGAAGGTCGCTTGCGCCCCGAAGATGTGGACGAGGAAACCCTGCCCAAGTATTTGGATACACATGTTCTTCCCGATCCGGATTTGGTGATCCGGACCAGTGGCGAAGCCCGTATATCCAACTTTCTTTTGTGGCAATCGGCCTATTCGGAATACGAATTCATCGACACGCTCTGGCCCGACTTCACCTCGGCCGAGCTGGAACGGCTGTGCCGAAACTTTGGAAGCCGTGACCGGCGGTTCGGAGCGGTTCCGGCATGAGCGAGGGCCGATGGTCTGACCTAACCGCCCGTGTTCTGTCTGCTGCGGTGCTTGTGTGCATCGGCTCGGTCGAAGTGTGGCTGGGCGGCCTGTGGTTCGAAGGCTTTATCGCAATCGCCTGCGGATTGATGACTTGGGAACTGGTGCGGATGATCGATCCGGACCGCAATGGTGTGGCGATCCAGTTGGGCATCCTCACCGGTGTTGCTGTCGTTCTTAGCTATCATCTTCCGCCGCTTTATACGCTGCCATTCCTGCTTGCGCCGGCCTTGGTCGGAGCAGGGCAGATCAGTCGATCCAAGGGGATCTACGCGCTTTTCGCTTTCTGGATTGCTGCATCGGGTCTGGGCTTCATCTCAATCCGCGAAAACATGGGGTTCGGCTGGATGGTCTGGCTTATCTCGGTGGTCGTGGCAACGGATGTTGCAGGATACTTTGTTGGCAAAACCTTTGGCGGCCCTAAGTTCTGGCCTAAGGTCAGCCCAAAGAAAACATGGTCGGGCACCGCAGGCGGGTGGGCAGCAGCAGCTTTGGTTGGCACGATCTTTGCCGTTCATGCCGGCTTTGGCGTCATGTTTGTGGTAATTTCGGTGCTTGCGTCGATGGCCAGCCAGGCCGGGGACATTGTCGAAAGCGCAACAAAGCGCAAATTTACGGTCAAAGACAGCTCGAACCTGATACCAGGTCATGGCGGGTTTCTGGATCGCTTTGACGGCATGATGGGCGCGGCCCTGTTCGTTTTGATAGCCGGGATTCTCTATTCCCCCGGAGCGATGTGATGCGCAAAATCTCAATCTTCGGCGCGACCGGATCAATTGGGCAAAATACGATTGATCTGATTGATCGCGACCCCGCGTCCTATGACGTCGTCGCTCTGACGGGCGGGGCGAATATCGAAAAGCTGGCGGAAGATGCCCGGCGTTTGAACGCCGATGTGGCAGTTACGGCCTATGAAGACCGGTTGGATGATCTGCGCACGGCCCTTGCGGGCTCGGGCGTCAAAGTGGCCGCTGGTCAAAATGCGCTGACGGAAGCTGCGGCACGGCCTGCCGATTGGGTTATGTCGGCCATTGTGGGCGCCGCCGGTCTGGAACCGGGCCTTGAAGTGCTCAGGCAGGGCGGCACGTTGGCGTTGGCCAATAAGGAAACGCTTGTCTGCGCCGGTGCGTTGGTTCTTGAGACGGCCAAAGCGAACAATGCGCGACTTTTGCCGGTCGACAGCGAACATTCAGCCGTATTTCAGGCGCTTGTCGGCGAGGATATGTCTGCGGTCGAGCGTATCATCATCACAGCAAGTGGCGGCGCGTTCCGCGATTGGCCACTGAGCAAGCTAGCGCATGCAACAGTCGAGCAAGCCTCGAGCCATCCGAACTGGGAAATGGGGCAGCGGATCACAATCGACAGCGCGTCAATGTTCAACAAAGCGCTGGAGCTGATTGAAACCAAAGAATTCTTCGGCGTGTCTCCGGATCAGATCGAAGTGCTGGTGCACCCGGAATCCATCGTTCATGCCTTAGTCGGGTTCCAGGACGGCGCTGTCATGGCCCATATGGGCGCCCCGGATATGCGCCATGCCATCGGGTACGCTCTCCACTGGCCCGACCGGAAGGGTTTGCCGGTCGAACGGTTGGACCTTGGCAAACTTGGGCAGCTGAGGTTCAGTGAACCCGATGAGGCGCGGTATCCCGCGCTGCGCTTGGCGCGCGCCGTGATGGAACGCGGCGGCCTGTCAGGTGCTGTGTTCAACGCCGCCAAAGAACGGGCGTTGGATCGGTTCGTCGCGCGCGAAATAGGTTTCCTTCAGATGGCCGACATAGTCGAGGCCGTTCTGGACAGATTCGAGGCCGCAGGTGGCCTTATTGATGCCCCTTTAACTCTTGATAACGTGCTGCAAACGGACCATTTGGCACGTACATGGGTAGATGACATCGTCATCCAACGAGCAGGATAAAATTTTGGACGTACTTTCTCTG
Organism: Ruegeria sp. YTSC230; assembly: GCF_059609665.1. NCBI lineage: Bacteria > Pseudomonadati > Pseudomonadota > Alphaproteobacteria > Rhodobacterales > Roseobacteraceae > Ruegeria > Ruegeria sp. YTSC230. Next base: position 637,705 of record NZ_JBXWMC010000001.1, read on the forward strand.
ATCCCTCAGTTTGGCAATTTGCTGTACACGATCATTGCCTTTGTCATCGCACTTTCGGTGATCGTCGCGGTGCACGAGTACGGCCATTACATCGTTGGACGCTGGTCCGGTATCCATGCCGAGGTGTTCTCGGTCGGGTTTGGCCCGGTTCTCTGGAGCCGCATCGACAAGCGCGGCACGCGGTGGCAGATCGCCGCGCTGCCTTTTGGTGGGTATGTCAAATTCCTGGGCGACGCGAATGCGGCGTCGGGCAAAGACGAAGCCGCGATGGAGGAAATTACCGAGCAGAGCCCGGAGGATTTGCGCCGCACTATGCATGGGGCACCTCTTTGGGCCCGGTCGGCCACAGTTGCAGCAGGTCCGGTTTTCAATTTCATCATGTCGATCCTGGTGTTTGGTCTGATTTTCCTGACCCAGGGGGTGACCAAGGACCCACTGACCGTCGGGACTTTGCACCCTTTACCCGGCACTGTTCAGCAATTGCAGGACGGTGACGAAATCGTCGCCATTGGCGGCGTCGCGGTGCCCGATTTTGACGAGGCGGGCGCGTGGACTGACTTTGTTGACGCGTTGCCGGTGGAACCGGTTCTGGATTATACGGTCATCCGCGATGATCAGACCATGGATGTGACCGGTCCCTGGCTGTTTCCGCCCTTGATTCAGCAGGTTACGCCTCGTAGTGCAGCCATGGATATCGACCTTAAGCGTGGTGATGTCATCACGTCGGTCAATGGGGATCCGATCTTTGCATTTGATCAGTTGAAAGAGCATGTCGAAGGGTCAGACGGGAAAGTTCTGTTGCTGAATGTCTGGCGCGATGGGGCAGATCTTGAGTTCGCACTTGCCCCGCGCCGTACGGACGAACCGCAGTCAGAAGGCGGCTTTGTTACACATTGGCGCATCGGTATCGTTGGCGGGATGATGCTGGAACCCGCGACCGAGGCGGCCGGAGTTCTTGAATCCATTTCGGGTGGTGCGCGTCAAACCCTGCGCATCATAGACGGGTCGCTGTCGGGTATCTGGCACATGGTTACGGGGGCCATTAGCACCTGCAACATGTCTGGCCCGATCGGTATTGCCGAAACCTCAGGGGCGATGGCCAGCCAAGGTGCACAAAGCTTCATCTTCTTTATCGCTGTGTTGTCTACTGCTGTCGGGCTGTTGAACCTGTTTCCGATCCCGGCACTGGATGGCGGGCATCTGGTGTTCTACGCCTATGAGGCCGTGGCAGGTAAACCACCAAGCGATGGCGTACTGAAGGTTCTGATGGGCGTAGGGATATCGCTGATCCTTGGCCTGATGATCTTTTCCGTGTCCAACGATCTGTTCTGCTGATTGTGGTGATATGCGCCAACAAAAGCCGCAATTTCGCCCCAATCCGCGCTTAGTTTGACTGCGTCTAAATTTTTGTGTCAGAGGCTCAAATGACAAAGACGCTGCGGAAATCTTTTCAGAGTTTTAGTTTCCTGTTCATGCTGAACTGGGACTTTCTGTTGTTTTTCGGCGCGACGGCGCTGGCGATTGGTGGCTGGGCTGTCGTAGTCAGCATGTGATTCTCGCCATAATTTGAATACAACTTGCGGCGGCCCACTGGGCCGCTTTGTGTTTTCGTCTTTTGACAAGGAAACTTAATCTCGCTACTCAACAATAAAGTCCTAAAATTCTGGGTAGAGAAAAAAATGACTGATAGGCGAGGCGCAGGCACATCCTGCGGGGGGCAGAAGCCAACAAACAAGATTTTGTGGCAGACGCTACGTATTTTTTCCTTTGTAATTATAGCTAGCTTTACCTTCTTGCCGGAGGTTGCGCGCGCGCAAAGCTACACCATCAATTCGTTCGATGTTGAGGGCAACAGACGGATCGAAAGTTCGACAATTATTGCCCGGACTGGAATTCAACCAGGCCAGACTGTGACTGCCGGACAGTTGAATGATGCGTTTCAGCGTTTGCTTGACAGTGGTGTTTTTGAGACAGTTGAGCTGACGCCGCGCGGGAACACTCTGGTGATTGAGGTCGAAGAATATCCGACGATCAACCAGATCAGCATCGAAGGCAATCGTCGCGTAAAAGACGATCTTCTGCTTGAGGCCATCAATTCTCAGCCCCGCCGGGTTTTCACACCACAGCTTGCCGAAGCGGACGCGGATCAGATCGCTGAAATCTATTCAGCGCAGGGCCGCGTTTCCGCGACCGTCATCCCACGCATCATTCGCCGCAGCGACAACCGCGTCGATCTTGTCTTTGAAATTGCCGAAGGCACCACGATCGAGGTCGAGCGTGTCAGTTTCGTCGGCAACCGGGCATACTCGGATCGCCGCTTGCGCCGGATTCTTGAGACAAAGCAGGCCAACATTCTGCGCACGTTCCTGCGCGGCGACACGTTTATCGCTGACAGGATCGAGTTTGATAAACAAGTCATCCGAGACTTCTATCTGTCGCGCGGATACGTGGATTTCCGCGTGAACAGCGCAAATGTCGAATTTACCCGCGAACGTGACGCGTTCTTCCTGGTGATGAATATCACCGAGGGGCAGAAGTTCTCGTTCGGCAAGATTTCGACCGTCAGTGAAATTCCGGGCGTTGATCCTGCCGCATATCAAGCGGCGTTGAAAATTCGTCCAGGCGTGACCTATTCCCCGTCTCTGATCGAAAGCTCGATCGCTCGTCAGGAACGGTTGGGTTTGAAACAGGGTGTTGATTTCCTGCGGGTCGAACCGCGGGTCACTCGTAACCCACGTGATCTGACGCTGGACGTTCAGTTTGTTCTGACCAGAGGTCCGCGGATCTTTGTTGAACGTATCGACATCGAAGGCAACACAACGACATTGGACCGCGTGATCCGTCGCCAGTTCGATACGGTCGAAGGTGATCCGTTCAACCCGCGCGAAATCCGCCAGAGTGCTGAACGTATCCGTGCCCTTGGGTTCTTTGCCGTGGCAGATGTTGAGCCGCGCGAAGGGTCCACGCCCAGCCAGGTGATTGTGGATGTGGACGTCGAAGAACAGCCCACCGGCTCGCTGAGCCTCGGTGGTAGTTACTCGATTTCCGACGGTTTCGGGATTGCAATTGGCCTGAATGAATCCAACTTCTTGGGTCGCGGCCAAAACCTTGGCTTGACCCTTTCGACGGCGCAGGATTCCGAGCAATACATCATTAACTTCACCGAACCATATTTGCTGGGTCGCCGGTTGCAGTTCGATCTTGGTCTTGGCCTGGCATCGACGAATTCAAGCTTTGCAAGCTACGATACAAAGCGCGTCTTCTTCGAGCCGCAGCTGAGCTACGCTATCAGCGAATTGTCTTCGCTCCGTCTCCGCTATGGTTGGAACCGCAGCGAGATGACGCAGCAGGATGACGAAGTAAACGGTGCTGTTATCGCTTCGGAAATCGAGCAGGGTAAACGGACATCGAGCACGCTGGGTGTATCTTACCTCTATGATAGCCGACGCGGTGGTCTGAACCCGAATGCGGGCGTTTTGTTTGAGGTGGGCGTTGATGCGGCCGGTCTTGGCGGCGACAACGAGTTCTACAAGACCACAGCGCGCGGCATTGCGCAGACACGTGTCCTGAACGAGGAAGTTGTTCTGCGGGCATCGATGGAAGTAGGTGCACTGCATTGGCAGGGCGACGACTTCAGCCGCGTGCTCGACCGCTTCTTGATTGGTCCGAACACGTTCCGTGGCTTTGAACCTGCGGGCCTGGGTCCGCGAGACCTGTCGAACGGCCAGGACGATGCGATCGGTGGTAACTACTACTGGGTTGCCCGCTTTGAATCAGACTTCCCGCTTGGCCTGCCCGAAGAACTGGGTCTGCGCGGCGGTGTGTTCTACGATGTTGGTAACGTCTACAACATCAACAACGTGAACACTGCTGGTGCCGACATCGTGGGTGCGGACGGGTCTGTCCGCCATGTGATCGGTGTGTCGGTTCTGTGGGAAACGCCTTTTGGGCCTCTGCGGTTCAACTTCTCCAAAGCTTTGAAGAAAGAAGACTTCGACAAGGAACAGAACTTTGACCTGACTGTTCAGGCGCGGTTCTGATCGCCAGATGTTGAACCGAATATGTAATGAAGTGCAGGGCCCAATTCGGGCCCTGTGCGTTTTTCTGGCGCTGGCCTGCATGTCGACCGCTCAGGCGCAGCAATTAGGCGTTCCTCAGGCGAATGTACTGACCCTGTCCAGCGACCGATTGTTTTCCGAGTCGCAATTCGGTCGGCGCGTCCTGCGCGAGATCGAAACCGAAGGTGCATTGCTGGCCGATGAGAATGAACGAATTGTCGCTGAGCTTAGCAAGGAAGAAAAAGACCTGACCGAAAAGCGCGCAGAATTGCCAACCGAAGAGTTTCGCCCTCTGGCCGAGGCGTTCGACAACAAGGTTCAGACACATCGCGAAAGTCAGCGCGCGAAACTGGACGCCCTTGCGCGCCAAAGCGAAGAAGCGCGGCAGACTTTTCTGGTTCTTGTGCAACCGATCCTGATCGAGTTGTTGCGCGAGTCCGGGGCGTCGGTCGTTATCGAACGATCCAATGTTTTTCTCAGCGCGGACCGAACCGATGTGACGGACACGGCGATTGCGCGGATCAATGAACAGATTGGCGATGGCAGCCAACTTGAAGAAGAAAGCAAAGAATAGGTTTGCTTGCCCTTAAGGCGCGGTGTTGCTAACCACGCGACAAAGAGAAATCCAGAACGGGACGACTGCACTATGACTACGGAAACCAAAAGCGCAGACATTCAGCTGATCCAGCGGATATTGCCTCACCGCTATCCGTTTCTGCTGGTCGACAAGGTCGTTGAAATCTCGGGCTATCAATCGGCGGTTGGCATCAAAAATGTCACCATGAACGAGCCGCATTTCCAAGGGCATTTCCCCGGAACCCCGATCATGCCGGGCGTGACCATTGTCGAGGCGATGGCACAGACCGCGGGTGTTATGCTGGGTGTGGGTATGGACGTGATCGACAGCGAGCTGTTGATCTATTTTATGAACATCGACAAATGCAAATTCCGTCGCAAAGTGATCCCGGGTGACGTGCTTGAGATGCATGTCGAAACGGTTCGCGGTAAAAAGGGTGGCAAGATCTTCAAATTCAGTGGCCGTGCCACGGTCGAAGGAGAGGTCGCGGCCGAGGCTGAGTTTTCGGCCTATGTCGATTGGGACATGGAAAAGACCACATGAGCGGCATCCATCCAAGCGCAATCATCGAAGACGGCGCGCAGATTGGTGAAGGCTGCGTCGTAGGTCCGTTTTGCTATGTGGGTCCTCAGGTCAAGCTTGCGGACCGGGTCGAGCTGAAATCGCATGTTGTGGTGACCGGCGATACCTCGGTTGGTGAAGAAACTGTGATCTTCAACTTTTCGGTCATCGGAGAGATCCCACAGGATTTGAAGTTCGGTGGTGAGAATACGCGCCTTGAGATCGGCAAACGCAATCGGATTCGCGAACATGTCACGGTGAATACCGGGACCGACGGCGGCGGCGGCGTTACACGGATTGGGGATGATTGTCTGCTGATGGCGGGCGTGCATGTGGCCCACGATGTCCAGATTGGCAATCGGGTGATCATGGTGAACCATGCCGGCGCAGCGGGTCATTGCATCATTGAGGATGACGTGATTGTCGGTGGTATCTCTGGATTGCATCAGTGGGTCCGCGTCGGACGTGGCGCGATCATCGGCGCGTTGACCATGGTTCCGAATGACGTGATCCCATATGGCCTGGTTCAGGCGCCGCGTGGCGAACTTGATGGTCTAAATCTCGTCGGCCTCAAACGGCGCGGTGTCTCACGTGAGGATATTGCCGCTTTGCGGGCGGCCTTCCGCGAATTGTCCACGGGCGATGGTACGTTCATGGAACGGGCACATCGGGTCGGCGCGGATAACGAAAGCGAATACGTTCAGCGGATCGTCGATTTCGTGACCGGACATTCGGATCGGTCTTTCCTTACACCGGGGAAATAAACAATGCTGGCGCTGATTGCTGGAACAGGCGTTTTGCCGGGTGAAGTTGTCGCGCAACTGTCCGACCGTCCGGTGGTCTGCGCGATGGAGGGGTTCCGTCCTGACACTCTGACCCCGGATGTCGAGTTTCCATTGGAACAGGTCGGAACCTTTATCGCCGACATCAAGGCGCGGGGTGTGACCCAAATTTGCATGGCAGGTGCCGTAGGCCGCCCGCCCATTGATCCTGCAAGAATCGATGCTGCAACAATGCCTTTGGTCCCAATCCTGCAACAAGCCATCATGTCCGGCGATGATGCGGCGCTGCGCGCGGTCATCGGCATTTTTGAGGATGCAGGTCTGGAGGTTAAGGCAGCCCACGAAATCGCGCCGAACCTTCTTCCAAAACTCGGGTGTCTGACGCAGGCGCAACCGTCTGAGGCCGATCTGACGGATGCGGACCGTGCATCGGGTATCGTCCGGGCGATGGGTGCTGCGGATGTTGGGCAGGCCTGTGTGGTTTCAAAACGGCAGGCGCTGGCGATTGAAGGTATCTTCGGCACGGCATGGATGTTGCAGTCTCTGACTCAGCGCCCCGATGCGGGCGGCGGCATTTTGTTCAAAGCCCCGAAACCAGATCAGGACGTTCGTGCAGATCTGCCTGCGATCGGGCCTGATACTGTGTCTGGCGCAGTTGCGGCGGGGCTGTCGGGAATTGTGATCGAAAAGGGCGGCGTCCTTGTGCTTGAGAAAGACCGCGTGATTGCGGAATGTGATAGGCTGGGCCTGTTTTTGTATGTCCGCGAGCGGACGAACTGATGCGGGTTTTCGTCGTCGCCGGTGAACCTTCGGGGGACCGGCTTGGCGGGGCTTTGATGGAAGGCCTGCGCGCGCTGGTACCCGGAGTTGAATTTCAGGGTGTTGGCGGCCCGCTGATGCAGGCACAAGGGTTGGACAGCCTTTTTCCCATGTCCGAATTGTCGGTTATGGGACTGGTCGAGGTTCTCCCCAAGTTTTTTCACCTCAAACGTCGGATTTCTGAGACAGCGCAGGCTGTTCTGGATAGCAATCCAGATGTTCTGATCACCATCGACAGTCCCGATTTCTCATTGCGGGTTGCCAAGCTGGTCAAAGCGCAAAGTACTATTCGCACAGTTCATTATGTCGCCCCCAGCGTCTGGGCCTGGCGTCCCGGGCGTGCGGACAAGATGGCCAAGGTCATCGATCATGTGCTGGCGCTGTTGCCATTCGAGCCGCCCTATATGCAGCGCGCGGGGATGGAATGTGACTTTGTCGGGCACCCGGTGGTCAGCGAACCAGTGGCGACCGAACAAGACATTCAGGCTTTTCGCGCTGCGTACGGCCTAGGCCAAGCGCCCATCGTTCTGGCCTTGCCCGGTTCGCGGCGGGGTGAGGTGGATCGTCTGGCTCCGGTCTTTGGTCAGGCGTTAATCAAGTTTCTGAAACAGCGCCCCGACACGCGCGTGGTCGTGCCAGCTGTGGCCCATATGGTTGATGCGGTCACCGAACATGTTCAGGACTGGCCAGGGTCGCCAGTCGTAGTTGATCCGCGGGACTTGCCCTCGGACCAGGCTCAGGCGCAGAAAAGGGCGGCTTTTGCTGCGGCCGACCTTGCGCTGGCGGCGTCTGGGACAGTTTCATTGGAACTGGCGGCACAGGCCACGCCAATGGTGATAGCCTACAATCTGAACTGGCTGACGACTCTGATCGCAAAGCGCATGGTGAATCTGGACACGGCGACCCTTGTCAATCTGGTGTCTGAAACACGCGCGGTTCCCGAATGCCTGCTGGATGATTGCGAACCGAATAAGGTTGCCACGGCATTGTCGGACGTGGCCACCAGTCCGGATGCGCAGCGCAGCGCTATGGACGTGACCATGGATCGTCTGGGCCGGGGTGGTGAAGCGCCGGGTCTGCGCGCCGCCCGAGCGGTTTTGAACAGGCTGCCCAATCGCCATGATTGAACACATCCTGTTCGCATTTTCCGCTGCGATCGTGACCATATCAACTAACCTGGACAATCTGGTCATCCTGTTTGGACTGATCATGGTGATGGAAACGCGCCGGGCCGTCTTTGGCTTTGCCGCGGCGCAAATGATAATTCTGTGCCTGTCGCTTGTGATTGCCAGCGGGTTGGATCACAGCCGGTTTCTGAATTGGGTCGGTTATCTTGGGATTATCCCGTTGTCTCTGGGCCTTTATGGCATTTGGCAGCAACGGAAAGGCTCGGGCGGGCGTCAACTGCCCGATACTGGGGCTATCACCTCAGTCGTCGCGCTGTTTTTGACGCTATCGATTGACACGCTTGCGGCTATAACTCCGCTATTCGCGGATTCGACGCCAGCATTTCGGTTGACGGCCTTGATCGGGGCCGGATGTGCACTGGCGACACTAATCGGAATTGCAAGTTGGGGCGCACCACGCGCACAGGTTTTAGGGCCGCGTTTTGCCCGCCTTGATAGGATTGCGCCTTACATCATGGTGGCAGTCGGACTGTATATTCTGGTGAACAGCCCGACCGACGTCTTGTGATCCGGACGCCTCAGTAACCGCGCCAGATCCAGCCGCCGCCGTATATGCGGCTGCTTTCATTGGAGTAGAACACACAGGCCTGACCGGGCGAAATGCCTTCCTCGGGTGTCAGCAATTCGACTTCGGCAGTCGTTTCAGACAGAGGTCGGATAATCGCCTCACGCGGCGGACGGGTCGACCGCACCTTAACCGACAGATGCCATTCGTCACGCGAAGTAAAAGGTTCATCCCCCAGCCAGTTGATCTCGCGCACCGGAACTGTCCGGGTCGCCAGCAACTCTTTCGGGCCAACCACAACCTGCTTTTTGTCTACGTCCAGCTTCACCACATACAAAGGCTCACTCAGCCCGCCGATACCCAGACCGCGGCGCTGACCGATGGTGTAGTGGATGACACCATTATGCTGCGCCAGCACCCGACCGTCGGAATGTACGATCTCACCTGGTTCCGCTGCACCGGGGCGCAGCTTTTCGATCACGCTGGCATAGTTGCCATCGGGCACAAAGCAGATGTCCTGACTGTCGGGCTTGTCCGCCACTGACAGGCCATATTGCGCGGCCATTTCTCGGGTCGCGTCCTTCGAGGGCAGGTGGCCCAGAGGAAAACGTAGAAAGTCCAACTGCTCGGGCGTAGTGGAAAACAGGAAATAGGATTGATCCCGGTTCGCGTCCTCGGCGCTGTGCAGTTCCGGCCCGTTCGCGCCCATCTTTCGCTGGATATAGTGACCGGTGGCCATGCAGTCGGCTTCAAGGTCCTTGGCGGTTTCCAGGAGGTCCTTGAACTTCACGCGCTCGTTGCACCGGATACATGGGACCGGAGTCGCTCCGGCCAGATAGCTGTCGGCGAATTCGTCGATCACAGCATCCTTGAAGATGTTCTCGTAATCCAGAACGTAATGCGGAAAGCCGCGCTCCTCGGCCACACGCCGTGCGTCATGGATATCAATCCCCGCGCAACAGGCGCCTTTCTTGGCCAAGGCCGCGCCGTGGTCATACAACTGCAGCGTCACGCCAACCACGTCATAGCCCTGATCGGCCAGATAAGCGGCAACAACTGAACTGTCGACGCCGCCAGACATGGCAACAACCACCCGCGTATCTGACGGGGGTTTGGCAAAGCCAAGCGAGTTCAGCGGTGTCTCGGTATCGAGGGCCATGACGATTCCAGTGCGGGTTAAGAAAGACCGGCAGAATATAGGAAAATTCTACACACTCTCAAGGGGCGGTTTCACGCGACATTAAGTAGGCTGTTGTCAGCTTTGTCGCAGCTGAAAAAGGGTCAAGAGATGTATTTGCACAAAGTCGAAGGGCCAAGGTCCGTAACCCTGCCGGATGGAACGGTTTTATCGCGAAACGATCTGCCACCTGCAGAGACGACCAGATGGGTCGCTTCGCGCAAGGTCATTGTGGTGCGCGGCGTTCTATACGGGCTGATTTCGTTGTCGGACGCCAAAAAACGTTATGGGCTAAGCGATGAAGAGTTCAATTCTTGGGTTTCTGCGGTCGCTGAACACGGCGCGGATGCTCTGAAAGTGACGGCATTAAAAAAATATCGACAACCTAAAGATGAAAGTGAATAAATGATTCAACGGTAACGTCAGGTTAACCATTTTTGAGCAGTCTCAATTTGAATTGTTAAATTGACCCAAATTGGAGCAGTAAATGCGTATACTTCTTGTCGAGGATGATCCAACCACGTCGAAAAGCATTGAGCTGATGCTGACGCACGCCAACCTCAACGTCTATGCGACGGATCTGGGCGAGGAAGGCATCGATCTTGCCAAACTGTACGACTATGACTTGATCCTTCTGGACCTGAACCTGCCGGACATGAACGGTCACGAAGTATTGCGGCAGCTGCGCATTGCGCGGGTTGAAACACCCATCCTAATCCTATCGGGCGCTGATGACACCGAAAGCAAAATCAAGGGCTTTGGTTTTGGCGCAGACGATTACATGACCAAACCCTTCCACCGAGAGGAGCTGGTTGCCCGCATCCACGCAATCATTCGTCGGTCCAAGGGGCATTCCCAATCCATCATTCATACAGGTCGGGTCGCGGTGAATCTGGATGCCAAAACCGTTGAGGTTGAAGGCAAGGCTGTTCATCTGACTGGCAAGGAATACCAGATGCTCGAACTGCTCAGCCTGCGGAAGGGCACAACGCTGACCAAAGAGATGTTCCTGAACCATCTTTATGGCGGTATGGACGAGCCCGAGTTGAAAATTATCGACGTTTTCATCTGCAAACTGCGCAAAAAGCTCAGCAATGCGACCGGCGGCGAAAACTATATCGAAACCGTCTGGGGCAGGGGCTACGTGTTGCGCGATCCCCAAAGCAACAGCTTGGACGAACGTCGGATCGCTGTTGGAGCCTGACTTAAAATGAAATCTGGTCGCTGTAGGTTCAGGGCGACCCCCTCACTCATGGAACAGCACATCTGGACCTAGCCATGGCCTCGCCCTATCACTGGGTTCAAAGACTATGTGACAGGGCGAGGCCATGAGCGATTCAATTGCGGTAACAGAGCTGACGGAAGATCAAGCACGTGCCGAGCTGGCGCGGCTTTCGGAATTGATTGCGCGGGCCAACACGCTGTATCACGCCGAGGACGCCCCAGAGATCTCGGACGCCGACTACGATGCGCTAAAGCGGCGAAACGCGGACATCGAGGCGCGTTTCCCCAAGTTGAAACGGCCCGACAGCCCCACAGATCAAGTGGGCGCAAGACCGGCGGAGGGATTTTCAAAACTCGTACATGCCGTCAGAATGATGTCTCTGGGCAATGCGTTCAACGATGAGGACGTTGCTGATTTTGACAGGTCAATCCGCAAATATCTGGGATTGAGCGACACGGCCGAGCTGGGTTTTACTGCTGAACCCAAGATTGACGGTCTGTCCCTATCGCTAAGATATGAACAGGGTGAGCTCGTGCAGGCGGCAACCCGAGGCGATGGCGAGATTGGTGAAAACGTGACTGCGAACGCGCGGACGATCTCGGACATTCCGCACAGCGTCAAAAACGCTCCGGAGGTTCTGGAGGTGCGCGGTGAAGTTTACATGTCGCATGAAGACTTCGACAAGCTGAACGCGCGACAGACAGAGCTGGGCGAAAAGGTATTTTCAAATCCACGAAACGCTGCTGCAGGGTCGTTGAGGCAGCTTGACGCGAAAATCACACGCTCCCGTCCGCTGCGGTTTTTCGCTTATGCCTGGGGTGAGTTGTCAGCCCCCTTGGCCGATACCCAATTGGGCGCCATTGAACGGTTGGCGGAATTCGGTTTCTCAACCAACCCACTGACAGCGTTGTGCGAAACGACAGATCAGATGATCAAGCACTACCGTAGTATCGAAGCGCAACGCGCAACGCTTGGCTATGACATCGACGGCGTTGTCTACAAGGTGAACGACTTGGCGTTGCAAGCCCGGTTAGGGTTCAGATCCACGACCCCCAGATGGGCTATCGCACATAAATTTCCCGCCGAACTGGCATGGACAAGGCTGGAGGCCATCGACATTCAAGTGGGTCGCACGGGTGCGCTCAGCCCGGTTGCCCGGCTGCACCCGGTAACTGTTGGTGGCGTCGTCGTGTCTAATGCCACGCTGCATAACGAGGATTACGTTGCAGGCCGCGATGCAAAAGGCGGAACGATCCGGGACGGAAAGGATATCCGCGTCGGGGATTGGGTTCAGGTCTATCGCGCCGGTGATGTCATTCCAAAGGTCGCAGATGTCGACATATCGAAACGCCCTGATGGCGCGCAACCTTATGACTTTCCCACAACCTGTCCGGAATGCGGAAGTGATGCGGTGCGGGAAGAAGGGGATGCCGTCAGACGCTGCACCGGTGGGATTATCTGCCCGGCGCAGGCCGTTGAAAAGCTGAAACACTTCGTATCGCGGAAAGCGTTCGACATCGAAGGGCTGGGCGCCAAGCAGATTGAAATGTTCTACGATGACCCGGACTTGCCAATCAAAACCCCGGTGGACATCTTCACACTGCAGACCAGAGATGCGGCCAACCTGAACAAGCTCGCCAACCGTAAGGGTTGGGGCGCGCAAAGTGCCGGGAACCTTTGGGCTTCAATTGACGAAAAGCGTCAGATCCCATTCGGGCGCCTTCTTTTTGCATTGGGCATACGACATGTCGGAGAGGCCGCATCGAACCTGATCGCGAACCACTATGGCGCCTGGGCAGAATTTGAACGCGCCGTCACCGCAACCGTTGGTTTCGAAGGACCTGAGTGGGACGAGCTTTTGGGTATTGATGGCGTAGGTGACGTTATGGCGCGCGCGTTGGTTTCTGCGTTTGCTCAGGACGCAGAACGCGCCAGCATTGACGCTTTGGTCGCGCAATTGGACGTGCAGGACACCAAACGACCCGACACATCGGGCAGTCCGGTGGCTGGCAAGACGGTTGTCTTTACAGGGTCACTTGAAAAGATGACCCGCGCCGAAGCCAAAGCCCGCGCCGAAGCGCTGGGGGCCAAGGTCTCTGGTTCGGTCAGCAAGAAGACCGATTTGCTGGTTGCAGGCCCGGGCGCGGGCTCCAAGGCCAAGAAGGCAGCAGAGCTTGGTATCGAGACGCTGGACGAAGATGAATGGCTGCACCTGATCGGCACCGCATGAGCGGCCGCCCTGAAATCCTGTTTCCCCTTTTCGCGGGGCTCGAGACGCTGGAAGGCGTTGGCCCCAAAACTGCGCAGACAATGGTGCAGGCGGGGATCGAGTCGCCGCGTGATGTGCTGTTCGGCTTGCCCTACGCTGTCGTGGACCGGAGGCGGCGCGATACAATCCAGGGGGCTGATCTGCCAACGACATTGACGGTTGAGGTCACGGTCGGTACCCACCGACCGTCGCGAAGCAAGGGCGGGGCCTACCGCGTTCACGTCGAAGACACGCAGACCGAGTTTCAGTTGGTCTTTTTCCACGCGCGTGGCGACTATTTGAAAAAAGTTTTACCACAAGGCAGCCGTCGTGTGATCTCTGGCAAGCTCGAACTGTTCGACGGCATGGCGCAGATGGTCCATCCAGATCACATGCTGCCCGTGGAAAGCGCGGATGACATTCCTGAGTTCGAGCCGGTTTATCACCTGACGCAGAGCATCACCCAAAAGACGGCGTACAAGGCGGCACGTAGCGCATTGACCCGCGCACCAAAGCTGGCTGAGTGGATTGACCCTGCGCAAGTGTCAAAACAGGGCTGGGCGGATTGGGCCACGGCTGTATCCGCGGCGCACAATCCACAGGGGGCGGATGATGTGGCCGCGCATGCGCCAGCCCGGGAACGCCTTGCCTATGATGAGCTTTTTGCCCATCAGGTGACGCTGGCTCTGGCGCGACAACGCGAGCGAAAGGCCCGGGGCATCGTGAGCGTCGGCACTGGTGCTCTGCAAGCTAAAGTTCTTGCTAATCTGCCTTACAAACCCACCGGGGCCCAGGCGCGGGCGATCAAGGAAATAACCGCCGACATGGGCTCGGACGCACGGATGAACCGATTGCTGCAAGGCGATGTGGGCGCAGGGAAAACTCTGGTCGCCTTCATGGCACTTCTGGTCGCGGTCGAGGCTGGTGGACAGGGTGTCATGATGGCGCCGACCGAGATCCTGGCCAGGCAGCATCTGGAAGGCCTGCGCCCGCTTGCCGAAGAGGCCGGAGTTGTTCTGGAAATCCTGACTGGGCGGGACAAGGGCGCCGAACGGCGTGCAAAGCTGGCCGCCCTGAAACAGGGCGATATTCACATACTTGTCGGCACCCACGCGGTGTTTCAAAGCGATGTGCAGTTCCACGCCCTGCGACTTGCCATTGTGGACGAACAGCACCGGTTTGGGGTCCGCCAAAGGATGGAGCTGTCCGAAAAAGGGCAGGGCGCGGATGTTCTGGTGATGACTGCGACACCGATCCCGCGCAGTTTGGCGCTGGCGCAATATGGGGACATGGACGTCTCAGTTCTGGATGAAAAACCACCGGGGCGGAAACCAATCAAAACGGCGATTATCAGCACCGAGCGTATGGATGACGTCGTGGCGCATTTGCGTCGGGCTATCGATGAAGGACGTCAGTGCTATTGGGTCTGTCCGCTGGTCGATGAATCCGAAGCCTCGGACCTGACGGCAGCGGAAGAGCGCTTCAAACGGCTGCGTGCCATACTGGGCGAAGGTATTGTCGGCCTGGTCCATGGCCAGATGCCCGCGTCCGACAAGGATGCCGCAATGGCCGCATTTCAAGAGGGCCGAACAAAAGTACTTGTTGCCACGACTGTAATCGAGGTTGGCGTGAATGTTCCGAACGCCTCGATCATGGTGATCGAACGGGCTGAGATATTCGGGTTGGCTCAACTACACCAGCTGCGCGGCCGCGTGGGACGGGGTGAGGCGGACTCGACCTGCTTGTTGATGTATCAACCCCCGCTCAGTGAAGGTGGGCGCAAACGGCTGGAAGTTCTGCGTGAGACCGAAGACGGGTTCCGGATATCAGAGACTGACCTGCAGATGCGCGGCGCAGGTGACCTGATCGGTACGGCCCAATCCGGGTTGCCTAAATTCCGGATTGCGGACCTGGAACGCCAGGCCGGATTGATGGCTGTTGCACAGACGGACGCACGCAATTTGCTTAGCAAAGACCCGACCCTGGCCACGGAACGTGGGCAGGCGGTGCGTGTTCTACTTTGGCTTATGAAACAGGATCAGGCAATCCGTTTAATTTCAGTGGGTTAGTAAATTAGTTCTGCAAAGTTCACAAATGTTCTCAAAAAGTTCTTTACCGACTCGGTAAAATATGAGAACAAAAGGTCAACAAAGGATTAAAACCCGACCGGAGGTGAGACCATGCTGACCCAGATCAAGACCGCCATAAGCCGTTCGCATTCCACGCTATTGCAGGATGCGGCAGGTGCGGTGTCATTGGTGGTGATGCTGGTGGTTGCTCTTCACCTTCCCGGAGCGTTCTGACCCTTTCTGCCTGCGATCTCGTGCCGAAAACTCCGCGCCGTCGTCCCCATTTCTGTCAAGGGTGACCTGCCTGTCCCAATTCCCTTGAAAGGGCCATGCCTCGGCCCTGCGCGGAAATACGGATCCCACGCGAGACACGCATTGCCTACCGCCGCCCTTTCCGCCCGGAAGGAGCGGCGGTTTTTTTACAACTGTCCGGTTTTGAAGATTTCGAGCATGGCCGACAGCACGGAATTTACCGCAACCGATGCCAGGATCATCCCCATGATGCGGCTGATAATGGCAGCGCCGGAATGGCCAATCAGTCGAATGATCGGTTCGGCCAGCAGCATCAAAACAAAGGCGATGGCCACGACAGACAACATAACCAGTGCAGTGATGCCTTGATCCGCCACGCTGAACCGGTTGTTGTCAGTCAGGATAACCACTGCCAGCATTGCACCCGGCGACGCCAGTGAGGGTACCGCCAACGGAAAGATCGCGGGGTTGGGCTTGTGGAATTTGTCTTCCTGATCGTCTTCTGCCGCGCGTTGCTCGACCTCTTGTTT
The DNA here is from genome assembly GCF_059609665.1 of Ruegeria sp. YTSC230. Classification (NCBI taxonomy): domain Bacteria; kingdom Pseudomonadati; phylum Pseudomonadota; class Alphaproteobacteria; order Rhodobacterales; family Roseobacteraceae; genus Ruegeria; species Ruegeria sp. YTSC230. Next base: position 653,695 of record NZ_JBXWMC010000001.1, read on the forward strand.
GCTTTCGCCAAAGATCATTGTCAGGGCGAACAGGAACAGGATGATCCCTCCGGCCACTTGGAACGAGTTCAACCCGATATCCAGCGCCTCGATCAGCAGTTGTCCAAAGACAAGGAAGAACAGCAAAACCCCGGCACTTATGAACGCCGCCAACAGGGCTGTTTTACGACGCGCCGCCGCCCCAAGCCCGGCTGTAACGGCGATAAATACGGGAATTGTTCCAATCGGATCAATAACGACCCACAGGGTAACAAAATGTTCCAGCAAACTATTCAAACCAAATTCTCCCCAAAACTTTGGCGGAGGTTAGATGGGTTTGAATTGAATTACCATCTTCAGGCGCAGTTGGCCTGTTCGGCTTTTTCCATAGCTTCAGCAATAGCATCCAACGCCAGCAGAATCGAAGCGTGCCGGTTCTTGTAATCACGCGCAGGCATAAGAACTTCCAGCCCGTTAAACGGTGCGTCCGGAGCAGGGCCGTCTTTCTTCAGCATAGCCGACAGTTGATCCCGCGCGGTTTCGATTTGCGCGCGCGTGGTTCCTATTACAGCGGATCCAACGACCGAGGCCGAGGCCTGACCCAGGGCGCAGGCCTTAACGTCCTGACCAAAGTCGGACACGTGACCGTCCTCAACCTTGACGTCCACGGTCACGGTCGATCCGCACAATGGCGAGCGTTTCTTGACGGTCGCATCAGGGTTTTCCAGTCGTTCCAGATGCGGAATATCCGCAGCCAGGGCCAGAATGCGCCCGGAATACAGCTTTATCAGGTCGTTCTCGCCAGACATGGCTTTCCCTCGTTGCGTGTTCCCCATACATAGTGGCCATCCACCGGGATGCAAAAGGTTTTTACAATGTCCGAGACCGTCACTTTCGATCTGTCTAGCCTGAAGTTTAACGACGCCGGTCTGATCCCGGCGATCGCACAGGATGAAGCCTCTGGCGAGGTGTTGATGATGGCGTGGATGAACGCAGAAGCGGTTGAAAAAACCCTTGAAACGCGCCGCGTGACGTATTGGTCGCGTTCACGTCAGTCGTTCTGGATCAAGGGCGAAACCTCGGGGCATGTTCAGGAACTGATCGATTTCCGCGTCGATTGTGATCGCGACTGCCTGCTGGTCCTGGTGCGACAGACCGGCGCTGCCTGCCACACTAACCGACGCACCTGTTTCTACACCGCAGTGCGGGATGGTGAAGAGGTCGAACTGATGGGTCCGATGGACTAGGGCGATCACAGCCCAACCATGACCCGAACCTGTTCCGCGGTAACTCCATCACCACGATACTTGGCGATGGCGCGCGCGTCGTCGCGTTTGGCCAAGCGTTTGCCTGCATCATCTCGGATCAGTTTGTGATGGTGATAGACAGGCGTTGGTAAGCCGAGCAGGGCCTGCAACAGAACATGGATACGCGTCGCCTCGAACAGGTCCTGACCGCGTACGACGTGGGTAACGCCTTGTTCTGCATCGTCCAGAACGACGGATAGATGGTAGGACGTTCCCATATCGCGCCGGGACAATACCACGTCTCCGATTGTGTCCCGTAACTCATCAGCAGTGAAAGTGACGGGGCCCGTTTCCCCTTCCGGCCCCGCGCCTTTTTCTTCGAAAAATGACTTTTTTGCAAATGGTTGAGCGGCAGTCCTAAACAAATCTGGAACTACACGTGCAGCCATTTCAATGTCCAGTCGAAGGGGCAAATCTTGTGGAATCGGGCCCGATCGCACTGAAACATGCCTGCACGTGCCCGGATAAATGATCCCATCCGGCCCATGCAGTGGAACTCCTTCCTGCGGTGCCCCGGCGGCGGCGGCAATGTCCCGACGGTTGCAGGTACAAGGGTACAATAGACCTTGGGACCACAACGTTTTCAGCGCCTTTTCATAAGTCGACACACGAGACGATTGCCGCATCACGGGTTCTGGCCAGGTCAAACCTAGCCAGGTCAGATCGTCATAAATCTGCTCTTCCCAATTTGCCCGGCAGCGGGAGCGGTCGATATCTTCGATCCGCAACAAAAATTGACCGCCTTCAGCGGCGGCCATATCACTGGCAAGAAGTGCAGAATAGGCATGGCCAAGATGAAGCGGCCCCGTAGGAGATGGGGCAAATCTGGTAATAAATATCACGTCTTCTCAACAACATATACGTCAGATTTAAGGTCCATCCCGGGAAGATGCGGCCCGTATTCCCGAAACAACAACCGCGCAGCGCCCATGTCCAGCCAATCGTTCAAACGGGTGGTGAAGGACGGGTCGTCAAGTGTGTGATCGTTGAAGGAAAAGGCCAGTAAGCCACCTTTGGGTAGCGCCTTCATCAACAGGTCGAATGTCTCTGGCGGTGCGGCGCCGGTTCCGATCACGCCAATCGCTGTGATTGCCTTATAGGCATCTTGCTCCAGCGGTTCCGGATCGGTGATCTCAAACGTAGTGAGGTTTCTGTAAACCTCCTTGGCGACGGCCCCTTCAAGCATCTTTGGCGTGGGATCCACACCATCGATTACCTGAAATCCCGTATCGTGCAGGGCTTTGCCGGACAGACCCGTGCCACAACCGTAATCCAGAACAGGCGTCTGCGGTTCGGGCATCTGCGACCAAAGTGCCTCGGCCACGCGGCCAGGCGTGGCGTAGCCATGTGACCCAACTTCGGCGTCGTATGACGACGCCCATTTCTGATAATGCGTACGAGTCGCCTCGGGCGTATCAAGCCCGTAGGCGTCTTTGAGGTATTTGTCGCTCATACCCGTATGTTAGGCCGGTAGGGTGCAATGCGTCCAGTCAGCAATGCGCCAGCCAGTCTGTCCATTCGGTCTTGGCCCGGTCGGTGTAGGCCTTGTACCGGTCCTTACGGCCCCGGCGCCCCCCTTTGAGGCCATCAACCGGGCGAAACAGACCAAAGTTGACGTTCATGGGTTGAAAGGTCTTGGCTTCGGCCCCGCCGGTGATGTGATGTATCAACGCGCCCATTGCACTGTCCTGCGGGATCTCGGGCAGGGAACGCCCCAGGATCTCGGCAGCAGCCAGCCGCCCAGCCAACAAGCCCATTGCAGCGCTTTCCACATAACCCTCGACGCCGGTGATCTGGCCGGCAAACCGAATATTCGGCTTTGATTTCAGCCGCATCTGCGCGTCCAGCAATGTCGGAGAGTTGATGAACGTGTTGCGATGAATCCCGCCTAGGCGCGCGAAACTGGCATTCTCAAGACCGGGGATCATGCGGAATACGTCAGTTTGTGCACCATATTTCATTTTGGTCTGAAAGCCGACGATGTTGAACAACGTACCCAGTGCGTTGTCTCGGCGCAGTTGCACAACAGCATGAGGTTTGACGTCAGGCTGATGCGGATTTGTCAGGCCGACCGGTTTCATCGGGCCGTGGCGCAGCGTCTCGCGGCCCCGTTCCGCCATAACCTCGATGGGCAGGCAGCCGTCAAAATACCCGGCAGTTTCACCTTCGTGAAATTCGGTTTTGTCAGCGGATAGCAGGGCGTCAATGAAGGCCTCGTACTGATCGCGGTCCATGGGACAGTTCAGATAGGCCGTCCGCTCCTCTTCGGTTTCGCCCTTGTCATAACGTGACTGCATCCATGCCTGGCTCATGTCGATGCTGTCGGCATAGACAATGGGCGCGATCGCGTCGAAGAACGCCAGAGCCTCAGCACCTGTCTGAGCCCTGATCGACTCGCCCAGCGACGAGGATGTCAGCGGACCCGTCGCAATGATCCAGTGGCCGTCGTCGGGCAGAGCGGTGACTTCTTCGCCCGTCACCTCAACTCGCGGATGGGCCTGCAGCTTGGCAGTTACTGCTTCGGCAAACGGATCACGATCCACGGCCAATGCGCCACCGGCGGGCAGGCGATGCGTATCGGCGGTGCCCATGATGATGCCGTTGGCTTCGCGCATTTCCCAATGCAGCAGACCGACGGCATTCTGTTCGTCGTCATCCGAGCGGAAGGAGTTCGAACACACCATCTCGGCCAGATTGCCGGTCTGGTGCGCAAAAGTGCCCACTTTGGGCCGCATTTCGTGGATTACAACGTCCACGCCCATTTCCGCTGCTTGCCAGGCCGCCTCGGACCCTGCCATGCCGCCGCCAACTATATGCAATTTCTGTGTCATGAGGTGCCACATAGGGCACAGCATCGCGCAACGCAACACACGCAAGATTTCGCGTTGATTAGCTAGTAATTTAAGGAGGGTACTTGGGGTCGCCGCAGCGGGAATGTCAGCGCCGGTGAGAGAAACCAGCTTGGAGGGACCTTCCGCCTACAGCGACCCAAAAGCGTATTTGGGCCTAAGCCATGTCTCAGCTTTGCCACAGTGTGGCCCTTTTGAAAAGGACTAAATTGCGAACAGTCGCGAAAATTACCTTAAATAATCTCGTTATTGTTCCCAATTTGGCGGTCTTTTTTCGATAAATGCAGATATTCCTTCTTCGGTATCCCGATGCATCATATTCTGCGCCATTACCTCTCCGGTATAGGCGTAGGCCTTTTCGATCGGCATATCCAATTGCTTGTAATAGGCCTGTTTGCCCACTTTGACAGCTGATCCAAGCTTGTCTGCCAGTTGTTCGGCCAGCGCCATCGTTTCATGTTCCAACAACATTTCGGGTACGGCCCGGTTGATCAGGCCCAGTTCGGCCGCGCGTTCTGCGGAGATGAACGCGCCTGTCGTCAACATCTCAAATGCCTGTTTCCGGGGGATATTCCGGCTGAGGGCCACCATAGGGGTCGAGCAAAACAACCCGATATTGACCCCGTTTACACCAAAGCGGGTGCCTTCGGCTGCAATCGCCAGATCACAGGTGGCCACCATTTGGCAGCCGGCTGCCGTGGCGATGCCGTGGACTTGCGCGATCACGGGTTGGGGCAGGGATTGAATCGACAGCATCATTTTGGCGCACTGCGCGAACAAGTCCTGGAAGTAGGCTTTTCCCCCATCCTCGCTCTGACGTCCGGCTGTCATTTGTTTAAGATCGTGACCTGCGCAAAACGCCTTGCCTTCGCCGGACAGGATCACGGCGCGAATGCTCGAGTCGTTACTTAAGGCGTCGAATTCAGCCTGAAGTGCTGCCAGCATCTCTTCGCTCAGGGCATTCAGGCGCTCTGGCGCGTTCATTTTTAAACGGGCAACGCCATTCATGTCGTTACGTTCCAGAATTCCCATCTTGCTCTCCGATCTGATGTCAGGCCAACTCTAGGGCGGCAATTCGAGGAGGGGAAGTATGTCGTTGGTTTTGAACCGCGAACAACTGTCAGATTATCTGGTCGAGGTTTTTCCACAGGTCGAGAAGGACTTTGTCATCGACAGCCTGGATGAAAACTCAATCACCATGCGGCTGAAGGTCGGGGACAGGCATCTGCGGCCAGGGGGGACAGTTTCAGGCCCGTCGATGTTCGGTCTGGCCGATGTCAGCGTCTATGCAATGATCCTTGCATTGAAAGGACGTCAGTCGCTGGCGGTGACGACGGGGTGTTCGATGGATTTCATGCGCAAACCCGATGGGGCCAATGATATGATCGCGCGCTGCAGCTTGCTAAAACTGGGCAAGACGCTTGCGGTAGGCGATGTTCTGATGTTCTCGGAAGGCTCAGACAAACCCGTGGCGCGGGCTACGATGACCTATTCATTGCCACCGGCGGGGTCTGCAGCTGCGGCATTTGGATAAAAAAGGGCCGGGTATGAAACCCGGCCTAGGAAGAGGTCCCGATAGGGACTGGGGATAATTAATACTGCCAGAAATAGCGTTTGATCTCGCGGTCGGCCGCGGGGCGGGTCAGGCCGACATCTTTAAGCATGCGATCATCCAGCTTGGACAGGTTAATTCTGCTGCGGCGCTGTCGTTCCCACTGTGTGACAGTCGCCGCAAACCGCACGGCCAGCGCGGCGATCATCGGCAGCCGAGGGCTATCGTTCAGCAGCATGAGGGCGGGGTTATGCATATGGCGTGTCATCTTGGGTATCCTTTCAAATTGTATTGACACAAAGTACTAATGTTCGGTACATATGTGTGATACATTCGAGATTGTGTCAAAAGCAAAGGAAGAATTGTAATGGATACAATTTGGCCAGAGGCGTTACCAAAATCCAAAGGTCCCAAGTACACACTGGTCGCCGACACAATACGAAAAGCGATTGATAACAAAGCGCTGGAGGTAGGATCCAAACTGCCTCCAGTCCGAGAACTTGCGTACCGGTTACAAATAACGCCCGGCACGGTTGCCCGGGCATATACGATTCTGACGGAAGAAGGCTTGCTACAAGCCGAGGTCGGACGTGGTACATTTGTCGCCCCTCCAAAATCACCTTTGCTGGACGATGTGTGGGCAAGACAACTTCACCTGCGCGACGACAAGTACAACGCCGATGTCAGCTTGTTCAGCCCCAGATTACCGGATGTGGGGCAGGTGGCATTGATCAGAGAATGCCTTAAGAAAGTGTCCCAAGCCGATCCGCGTTTGCTGATGAATTACCCGACGCGCGATGCGTACCAACCCATGCGGCAGGCGGTCGTTGAATGGCTCTCAGATCTGCCGCTTGGCGCAGTGACCCATGATGATGTGGTTCTGACGCATGGTGGGCAAAATGGTCTTTGCCTGGTGTTTCAGACGATCCTGCGCGGCCCCAAACCGGTCGTTCTGGTTGAAGATCTATCATATGCCGGTTTCCGTCGGGCAGGTGAGTTGATGCGAGCCGAGGTTGTCGGCGTGAAGATGGACAAGTGGGGCATTGACCCTCAGGCTATGGATCACATTTTGCGTCAGACCCAGGCGCAAGCAGTTTGCGTCTCGCCCGAGGTGCAAAACCCAACCGGTACACATACGCCGCTGGAACGTCGAAAAGAGGTTGTGGAAGTCGCCCGCCGCCATGATTTGCAGATCATTGAAGACGATTGCTATCGAATGGGGGACGCGCGCGAGCCCAGCTATCGTGCATTAGCACCTGAACGGGGTTGGCATGTTTCGTCGATCTCAAAGATCCTGACGCCAGCCCTGCGGGTCGGGTTCGCCATAGCCCCGCGCGAACGCAGCGTCGATCTTCGGCGCTCAGCCGAATACGGCTATTTCGGTTTGGCACAACCGCTTGCAGAGCTGACCCGGCTGTTGCTGTCTGATCCAAGGACACGGCAGATCGCCAGGGACGTCCGCGCCCGGATGGGCGATTATGTTCGGGTGACGGTCAATGCATTAGGCGGTTTTGATCTGAACTGGGCGCCGGACGTGCCGTTTGTTTGGCTGAACTTACCGTCGGGTTGGCGTGCCGCCGCATTCAGCCGTGCTGCTGAACGCGAAGGCATTCAGTTACGGTCTGCCGACGAGTTCGCGCTGCGGGACGGCCGTGCACCCAATGCCGTACGCATTGCGATGAATGGGCACGTGTCATTGGAGCGGTTCGAGGCCGCAATGCAGCGCCTGCGGGCGCTTTTAGATAATCCGCCGGAACAGATCAGCGTTTAGGCCCCTAGCTCAATGGGGCAGGGTCGCCAAAGAACCCGGCCAGATGTGAAATCTTGCCTTGTTTATCCAATCGAACGAAATCGTGGCCGGTCACCATTACGGTGCCGTCGGGGTCAACCATATGCCAGGTAAAGTGGACGACATCGTGATGATTGTTGGAGTTGCTGGTCAGCTCAACCCGACCGCCAGAGCTTTGGAGGACTTCCCCGATATGATCGCACAGGTTTGACCGTCCGTTCACTTCTGCCGTCGGGTCTACATAGACGCCATCCGTTGCGAAACACTTGGTTAATAGGTCAAGGCGTTGACCTTGGTCCGCCTGTTGCCAGGCCGCCCCGTAATCGGCGATGGTTTGCTGCCAATCCATTCTCTGGCCACTCCTTTTTTGATCGCTGGTCTACGACAGTATATCTGGTCGGGGATATTTGCGGAAATTGATGGCGATTTCATGGGGTAAAATAATACCTATTTCGTAATATGCTGTAATTGCTAGATTATTTTTGATTTCACGTTCTTGACGCGCCACAAGGGTACATCTAAATACGCAACATCGAATTCGGGCCGCTCCGTATGTGGGCGGTCTTTCACATCAAACAGGACTATCCTGCCATGAAAACCTTTTCTGCAACACCTGCAGACATCGACAAGAAATGGATCCTGATCGACGCCGAGGGCGTTGTTCTGGGTCGTCTTGCTTCGATCGTCGCCATGCGTCTGCGTGGCAAGCACAAAGCGTCGTTCACCCCGAACATGGACATGGGCGACAATGTCATCGTGATTAACGCTGACAAAATCCAGATGACCGGCAAGAAGCGCGAAGAAAACTTCTACTGGCACACTGGCCACCCGGGCGGCATCAAGTCGCGCACCAAGCAGCAGATCCTTGAAGGCAAGCACCCCGAGCGTGTTGTGACCCAAGCGGTCAAGCGCATGCTGCCTGGCAACCGCCTGTCGCGTCAGGTTATGACCAACCTGCGTGTTTATGCCGGTGCTGAGCACCCGCATGAAGCCCAGTCGCCCGAAGTTCTGGATGTTGCATCCATGAACAAGAAAAACACCCGGAGCTAATGACCATGGCTGATCAGATCAATACTCTCGAAGAGCTGAGCGCCGTTGCAGGCGTTGAGGTTGTGGCCGAAGAAGTCATCGTGCGCGAACCCGTACGTGACGAACTGGGTCGCTCTTATGCCACCGGCAAGCGTAAAGACGCTGTTGCCCGCGTTTGGATCAAGCCGGGTTCCGGCAAGGTCACCGTAAACGGCAAGGATCAGGACAAGTATTTTGCGCGTCCCGTTCTGCAGCTGATCCTGCGCCAGCCGTTCCAGGTTGCCGGTGTTGAAGGTGAATTCGACGTTGTCGCAACCGTCAAAGGCGGCGGCCTGACCGGTCAGGCCGGTGCGGTCAAGCACGGCATCTCGAAAGCGCTGCAGCTGTACGATCCGTCGCTGCGTGGCGCACTGAAAGCCGCTGGCTTCCTGACCCGCGACAGCCGTGTTGTTGAACGTAAAAAATACGGTAAGCGCAAAGCGCGTCGTTCGTTCCAGTTCTCGAAGCGTTAATTCGCCACCGAGTACACAAAATCAAAAGGGCTCGCATGTGCGAGCCCTTTTTCGTTTGAGATGCGTGTTGGGGGTTATTCTTCGTACACCATCTTCCAGGCACCGTTTTCGACAACATTCACATAGACTGAGTCAGCCCCCTGATGGTCATCAGGTCCGAAAGTCATGTGGTTGCCCACCAGTTCATCCTGATAGTCCAGCGTTTCCATCGCTGCGATAAAGCTTTCATGCGTCAGATCGGGGCCAGCAGCCTCAAGCGCTTTGACCATCGTTTCGGCCGCAGAATATCCCAGCATGGCAAATCCGACGGGGTCTTCACCGGTTGCCGCTTTATATTCTTCGATAAAGGCGGCAGGGGCGGGGTCTTCTGCGCGGGACCACAGATCCTGCCACGACGCGGCGGCGTAGAACCCGTCTGTCACTCCGCCCGGCACCTGCGCAACAACAGTCAGGAAACTGGCCGATGTACCGAGAAACTTCATATCCGTCAGGCCCATCTTTTTGGCGGTGCCGACAACGGTAATGGCCTGACGCACACCCAAAGCGATCGTGACGATATCGCACCCTTCTTCCTTGAGCTTGCTCAGCGAGCCCACGAAATCCGTTTCATCCGGCTTGTGCGTGGTCTCGGCGACGAAAGTGATCCCGGCTTCTTCGGCACCGGCCTTGGTACCTTCGACGATTTCGGCACCAAAATCGGTTGGCAAGTACATCGAACATACAGACTGCCCGCCGAACTCGCCCGCCAGATACTTCACGCCAACACGGCTTTGGTCAAAGTAGGTCGAAAAGGCCGTGAACTTGTTGTCCATCGGTTCCTGCAGCATTTGCCGTGCAGCGGACAGTGGGGCGACATTGGGAATACCTTTTGGATCCAACAACTTGAAGCCTGCGACATTCATCGGAGTTCCCAGCGACTGTAGCATCGCAAACACCTTGTCGCGGTTCAGCAGCTTATTATAGCCCTGCATCGCGCGCGGCATCTGATATCCGTTGTCCTCGACCACATAGCGGATCGTACGTCCGTGCACGCCGCCATTGGCGTTCACGCGATCGAACACCACATTCGCACCTTTGGTGGCCGGAACACCGACGGCTGCGAAGATACCGCTCAGGTCATTGACCGACCCGATGATGATCTCATCATCCGTGACACCCTGTGTCTGTGCATTGGCAAGGGTCGCCGAAGCCGTCAAGGCGGTGGCCGCCGCCAGCCGCATGATCACATTCTTCATCTTTCTCCTCCCTTTAGGTTATCTCTTTTATTAGTTGTACATGTCTTCAATAAGATGGCCGTGTTTCTTTTCGACAAAGCTGCGTTTCAGCTTCATTGTTGCGGTCAGTTCATCGTCATCTGCGGTCAGAAGTACATCAATCAGCCGAAAGTCCTTGATCTGTTCGACCCGCGCGAAATCCTTGTTCACGGCATCGATTTCCGCCTGAATCTGATCTTTGACTTCGGATGCGGCACATAAGGACGCAAAATTCGAGAATGGAATCTTCCGGTCTTGTGCAAATTTCTCAACGTTATCCTGATCAATCATGATTAGCGCTGTCAGGTACTTACGCTTGTCGCCGATGATCACCGCGTCCGCGATATAGTGGCTGAATTTCATTCGGCTTTCGATCTCGGCAGGGGTGATGTTCTTGCCACCGGCAGTGATGATGATGTCTTTCATGCGGCCTGATATGGTCACGTAGCCATCCTCATCGATATGCCCTAGGTCGCCGGTTCGCAGCCAGCCATCGGCGGTGAACGTCTCGGCCGTTTTAGCGTTGTTGCGCCAATATCCTTGAAAGATATTAAGGCCTTTTAGCTGAATCTCACCGTCTTCGGATATCCGGATATCATTTCCGGGCACAGCGCGTCCGATGGTTCCGACCTTATTGCTTTCAATGGTGTTTAGCGTCGCCAGACCCGAGGTCTCGGTCATCCCGAACCCCTCGACCAACGGCACGCCAATGGCCCAGTACCATTTCAGCAGATCGGTCGAAATCGGGGCCGCGCCAGAACCGCCGCGCCGCATTTTGTCCATACCCAGCATGCGGCGCAGGTTGCGCAGAACCAGCCGGTCCCACAGCCAGAATTGCGCGGCGACGCCGACTGGGACGGGTTTGCCGGATAGAATGTACTCGGCCCGCGCAAGCCCTGCCTTCAGGGCCATGCCAAAGGCTGCGCGGCCCGTGGGCGTCGCATCTTGAGTCATGATCTGAACGTAGGAATAAATCTTCTCCCAAACACGCGGAACGGCCGTAAAGGTCGAGGGTGAGATCTCTTGCAAGTTCGCAAACACGGTCTCCGGGCTTTCGGCAAAATTTACGATGCATTTGGCGGCAAGTGGGAAGTAGATGGATACGTCACGCTCTAGAATATGGCACAGCGGTAGAAAGCACAGCTGTTCGTCCGTCTCTAAGGCAGGCAACGCATGTGCCCCACATTCTATTGCCGCAAGGATGTTCTCATGGCTCAGCATCGCGCCTTTCGGCATTCCCGTGGTGCCCGAGGTGTAGATCAACAGCGCGGTATCCTGCGGCGACGCCAGCGCGATTTCGGCCTCGAAACGGTCGGGATCTACAGCCTCGGCTTGTTGGCCCAGCGTATACAGCGCGTCGATCATCATGCAGCGCGCGTGATCCAGATCGTGCAACCCCTCATCATCAAGAATGATGACATTCAGAAGGCCGGGAACCTCATCTTCGACCTGCAGGAACTTGTCCAACTGCTCTTCGTTTTCGACGATCAGAAATCGGCTGTCACTGTCATTGATGAGATATTTCAATTGGCTGGAAGAATCGGTGGTGTAGACGCCCGATGCGATGCCTCCGACGGCCTGAATGCCCATGTCGAACCAGGCCCATTCTTTTCTATCCTCGGACAGGATCGAGACAACCTCACCCCGTTGCAGTCCCAATTTACGCAGGGCCAGCCCAATCCACTTGGCGTGCTGCCAATAGTCCGTCCAGGAATATGACCTCCAGATGCCAAGGTCCTTTTCGCGGTGCGCCGTTCGATCACCAAGCTCAGTGCAGCGGTTCCGAAACAGCTCGCAAATCGTGGTGCTTCCATCGACACAAACCGGGCGTTGGCCGGGGGTTGCGTTCAGGCGAACGCCGTTGACTGTGATCTGAGGGGGCAGGGTGCTGATATTCATCTGTCTCACCTCCACGTCTTTTTCCGCTTCCAACGGCGGTTTTCCCGCGCGCCTTCTTCCTGAACGCCCAGATAGAAATTCTGGATGTCCTCTGACCGCATCAGAACATCTGCGGCGCCGTCCATGACGATGCGTCCGACCTCCATTACATAGCCATGGTGGGCCAGTTCCAGGGCGGCGTTGGCGTTCTGTTCGACCAGCATCATGGTCATGCTCTGTTCGTCATTCAGTCGCTTGAGGATGCCAAAAATTTCCTGAACCAGCAGCGGTGACAAACCAAGCGAGGGTTCGTCTAACAGCATGATCTTTGGGTTGGCCATCAAGCCACGGCCGATTGCCAGCATCTGTTGCTGCCCGCCAGATAATGTTCCCGCCTCTTGGTTGCGACGTTCCTTGAGGATCGGAAAGTATGAGAACACCAGATCCCGATCGTGATCGATCTGACCCTTGTCCTTCAGGGTATAGGCCCCGAGGCTGAGGTTTTCGTCGACCGTCAGCAGTGGAAACACCTCTCGCCCTTCGGGCACATGAACGATGCCTTTCTGCACGACCTTGTGTGGCTCGGACCCCTGAATTTCGTCGCCTTCAAATGTGATCTTGCCCTTTTCCGGATCCATCACGCCAGAAACGGTTTTCATCAGCGTGGTCTTGCCCGCGCCATTGGCGCCAAGGATCGAGACAATTTGGCCCGGATGAACATCCAGAGAAACGCCCCGGATCGCCATGATCGGGCCGTAGAAGCTCTCGACGTTGCGGATTGTCAGTATCGGAGTGTTCATGAGGCTTTCCCCAAATAGGCCTCAACCACGGCCGGGTGCGACTGAACCTCAGCAGGTGTTCCCAGCGCCAGTTTTGCGCCGTCCGCCATTGCCAGAACGCGATCCGAGACGCCGGAAACCAGTCCCATGTCATGCTCGACCATCAAAACTGTGATCCCCATCTGCCGCCGGATATCGTCAATCCACCAGCGCATGTCGGTTGTTTCTTCGACCGACAGACCCGAGGCCGGTTCGTCCAACAAAAGCAGCTTAGGATCGGTGGCCAATGCGCGGGCCACTTCGACCACCTTGCGCACGCCGTAGGGCAGGCCAGAAATCATCTTGTCGCGGAACGCCTGCAGGTCGAGGAAATCGATAATCTCTTCGACCTTTTCGCGGTTTTCCAATTCCTGCCTTCGGGCTGAGGGCAGAAACAGCACCTCGGACAGCATGTTCGTTTTGCGGTGGCGGTGCCGGCCGACAAGGAGGTTCTGCAGGACGGTCGCGTGTTCGAACAGTTCAATGTTCTGAAATGTCCGCGCCACACCATATGCAGCCACGCCGGACGGTTTGACCGCAAGCAAGTCGTGACCGTTATACCGGATCGACCCGGCATAAGGGTCGTAGAAACGCGAGATCAGATTGAAGACCGTGGATTTTCCTGCGCCATTTGGGCCAACGATGGCGAAAACCTCGCCTTCCTCGACTTCGAAAGACAGATCATTGACGGCAGTCAACCCACCGAATTTTAGGGTGACGTTTTCAAACTCAAGAAGGCTCATCTCAGGCGCTCCGTCTTGAGGTAGGACTTTTGCCGCTTGAACATGTCCTTGCGATAGAAGGGAAACAGCTCGAACCACGTGCGAATTTTCAGCCAGCGCCCGTACAGGCCCATCGGTTCAAACAGGATGAAGGCGATCAGGATCATACCGAAGATACCGAACTCCAACCCCGGGATGGCGACGGTATTGCCACCAAACACTGCGCCCACGTACTCCTTTGATATCGACAGGAACTGGGGCAGGAACCCGATCACGATTGCTCCAAGGAACGCGCCGTGGATGGACCCCAGTCCGCCAATCACGATCATCATCAGTAGTTGGATTGAGATCAGGACGCTGAACGTCTCATTGTTGAAAGCGCCAGAGAACATACCCATCAACGCGCCCGCCCATCCGCTGACAGCGCAGGACAGTGCGAACGAGATCATCTTGGTCCGTGCAATGTCCACGCCCATGGCCTGCGCCGACACTTCGGAATCCCGCACAGCGATAAAGCTGCGGCCCAAAGGCGCGCGCAACAGGTTGATATAGCCAAGCGTCACCAGCACCGCCACACCAAGAACCAGCCAGAAGAACTGAACCGGAGTGCCCCAGCGGTCGACCAGAAACCCGAAGATCTCAACGCCGCCTAGGTATTTACCCGCGACCCCGCCAGTGATCGGCTCGGCCAGAACGATGACGTCATCCATCAGGATGGACAGGGCCATTGTGAAGATCGCAAGATATATCCCGTGCAGTCGCAGGGCAGGGATGGCAACCGTCACTCCGGCCAATCCGGTCAGAATACCAGCCAAGGGGAAGGCAATCAGGAACGGCACGCCAGCTTCAAGAAGAATGACGTTGGCGTAGCAACCAAAGGCCAAAAACGCGGCATGACCTAGGCTGACTTGCCCTGTGTGACCCGTCAGGATCATCAACCCCAGGCCCGCGATGGCCCAGATCAGCACGTTTGTCAGCTCACCCAAGTAGAAGTCGTCCAGCCACCACGGAGCGGTGGCGACAACTATCAGCAAGATCAGGTACAGGCAAAGCTGATACGCGTCCTTCCAAGGTCGGATATCCTGCATGTAGTTGGTTTTGAACACAATCCGCATGACTTAGACCTTCTTGACCCGAACCTGACTGTACAGCCCGTTTGGGCGAAAGATCAGCACCGCCAGCAGCAGCGCATAAGGCGCGATCTGGCTGTACCCTGCTGCAATGTAACGGCTGGCAAAGGGTTCAATCACGCCGACGATCAGCCCGCCAGCCAATGCCCCCGGCAGGCTTCCAAAGCCACCGATTACGGCTGCGGCGAAGGCCTTGATGCCGAGCAAACCGGTGGTTGGATCGACAGACCCCTTGGCCGCGAACAAGATGCCTGCAATCCCCGCGACAACCCCCGCCAAAGCCCAGATAAAGCCCTGCACACGCTTCACCGGTATTCCCATGTAATATGCCGCCAACTGGTTCTGCGACGCGCCCTGCATCGCAAGACCCAGCTTGGTTCGACTGAAGAAAACATACAGCCCCCAGGTCAGCAAGATGGTCACGACAATGACCGCGACGTCCTCCATCCCCAGCACCAGCCCGCCAAAGCGGACTTCCTTGCCGGCCAACGGGTTTTGAAGCGTCTGTGGCTCGTGCCCCCAGATCAACCCGGCTGCGAACCGGATTACGAAACCCAAAGCGATGGTCAGGATAACAACTGCCGTTTGGCTTTCTCCAAACAAACGCCGGATGATCAGGCGATCAAGCAAGTAGCCCAACGCGCCCATGATCCCCAATGAAATCGGCAAGGCCATCCAGAAGGGCAGCCCCATATACTCCGTATTCGTAAGCCCGATCGTCACGAAGGCGCCCAACATCATGAAGTCGCCCTGCGCGAAATTCACTGCCTCGGTGGCCTTGTAAATCAGCACAAAGCCAAGCGCGATCAGGCCGTAGACACAGCCATTCGCCAGCCCGCTGATCAGCAGCTGCGCGTTATCCAAGTTTGTCCTCCCATGCCGGTTGGCCCGGCGTTCCTTACGCCCCGGACATCCTCCTTCGTCCGGGGCTTTGTTCTACTATGGCGTGATAATCACCTTCCCGTCACTCTTTTTCAGAGCATTGGCCAGATTTGCCACCACATCACGCAAGCCAAGCCGTTCAGAAACATCCGTTTTCCAGCGTCCGTCAGCAAACCGGGCCTGTACCTCACCAACAACTCTCATCTGGTCCGCCGGAGGCGTTGACGTCATCCACTTGGTCAACCAGAACCCCTCGATCCGCTTGCCCATAAAGATCAACTGACCGGTTTGTGTCAGCTTTGGCAATTCGGGGCTGAGCTTGCCGTAGATGACCCACCGCGCACCGTTGGGCATCGAACAGAAAATCTGCTCGGAAACCTGATCCGTCACGGCATCCAGAAAGACACGTGGTTTTAGTTCCATGCTGAGCGCTGCGAATTTCTGCATCATGTCCGGGTCGGACGTGACCAAGACCTCATGAGCGCCAAGTTCCTTCAAGGATTCCACTGCCTCGGCCCGACGCACGATTGCGATGGGTTTCAGCCCCAAGTCGCGACCCAATGAGCACATGAGTTTGCCCAACTGGCTGGTGGCCGCCGAAACGACAAATGCATCGCCCGCACCCCGCGCGATGTCCACCATGGCCATCGCTGTCATGGGATTGATGACCTGGGCGGAACCATCTTCGTCCGAGATATCGGGTCGCAGTGGGATACACATCAGCGCCTGCGTCACGACATACTCCGCCCACGCCCCGGAACCAGCCGCCACAAAGGCAACCCGTTGACCCTGCAACGCTTCGGCACCGGTGCCGGTGGCTATCACGTCGCCACAGCCTTCGAACCCGGCGGGCGTGCCTTTGACACGCGGTTGCCCGTATTCTCCCTTGATAAAGTGGAGATCGGATGGATTCACCGACGCCGTCCGTAATTTGATCAACACCTGACCGGGACCAGGTTCGGGTACGGGAAGCTCGGCCTCGGCCAGCCAATCGGCGGCATCCTCGATAAATGGACCGGTGGCCGATCCGGAATAGCCGTCATGGGTTTGAATGACGGCGAACATGTTTGGGGGCAGGGTGGTCATTATGTCTCCTATCTCCTGTGCGGACACAGCACAGAACAGGTCTGTTGCAAGTGGTGTTGCGTTGGATTTAGGGGCAGCCAATCAAAGGGGTGCTGAGACGTCAATCAGAGTTGCGCCTGACGTAACGGGAATGCGCGCCCGGTAAAGAATAAGGGCCGCTCAAAATAGAACGGCCCCCAGAAATTATTGTTGTCCAGTCAGAAGCGTGCGCAGCTCTTCGATCTTCTGAGCAATCAACTGAGGGGATGCCTTGATTTCATCCAGGATACCCAAGGCTTTTGTTTTCAGGTCCTGTGACAACTGGCTATCCTGAACCGAAGCTACCATGGCGTCATAGTCAAAATTCTGGACGGAAAGCGTACCTTCTTCGATCCAGGAATTCAGCAAGTCTTGCCCTTGATTGGCCAGGGACGCGACCTGATCTCCGGCCTGATCGGCTTGTTCGGCCGCTTCGGTGGCTTGGTCAGCAATGGAAGATGCGGCTTCGCTCGCCTGTTCGGTGGCGGCATCCACGGCATCATTTACGGCCGCACCTGCGTCCTGGGCCGCCGATTGCAGGCTTTCGGCAGGCGTGGGTTCGGGTTGATTGAGGTAATAGTAAGCTCCGGCGCCAAGTCCGGCGACGATAACAGCTAATATGAGAGTACGCGACATGGGGTTCTCCTTGAAATATGTGTCGCTTAGATGAGGGTAAATTATCAGTGATCAAAGGGGAATTCCTAGAAATTCATTTCAATTCGGGGGTTTGAGCCAGCCTGCGCCGATCTGATGGAACCAGGTGGCAATAACACGCCGTCATGCGGTCAGCATGAAAGGTGAGCTTGATTAATTGCCTAAATCCGAGGCGGATTTGGACCGGAAGTAGGCACATATGGCGTGGTTTCGAGACGGTGGAACATCAAACTCAAAATAACTTAAGAAGTAGCTTTGCTTTGTATCATCTTAAAATTCTCTGTTTTTACAGTTCATATTGCAACAGAGAAACGAACTAAAGCGCCACGTAGGGCACAGAGAAACAGCATTCAGATGGCTGCCAATCCTGAGTCGGGAAAATGGCGGAGAGACAGGGATTCGAACCCTGGGTGGGCTTGCACCCACAACGGTTTTCGAGACCGCCCCGTTCGACCACTCCGGCACCTCTCCGCGGGGGTCTGTGAGGGGGGGATTTAGTGAGGAACGCGCGGGGGTGCAAGCAGAAAATTCCTGAAAATGACAAAGCCGGGATTTTCCGTTGCCTGGCGCGGTATTTCCCCTAGGCTCATGGGTATGACTTATCCTTTACGCCTAACTATCCTGCCGCTAATCGCCGCCGTTCTGTTCGTGATCTACGGGTCCCAGCAAGCACTTGCTGCCGGACGGGATCGGATCGAAGCCTTTTTGACAACAACCGGGTTCGACGTTGCACTTGAAAGCATCGCGCTGGCCTCGGCCTCGGCCCCGCAAATGTTGGGAATCGATCCCGACGGGTTTGGGTCCGACTGGACACGCCTGACCGAAGAAGTCTTTGACACTAAGGACATGCGCGAAACAGCCGTATCTATTCTGGAACAAACGCTGAGCGATGAGGCGCTAACCCATGCGGTCGAGTTCTATGCATCCGACCTTGGTCAACGGCTGGTCGAGTCCGAGAATGCATCGCACATGGTTGAAGATGACGATGCCAAGCAACTGGAAGGGCAGAAAATCGTCTCGGACCTGATCAAGGATGGATCCAAGCGGGTCGAAAACCTGAAACGCATGAACAATGCAATTGATTCCAGCGGGACGGCATTACGTGCGCTGCAGGAAATTCAGGTGCGCTTTTTGCTCGCTGCCAGCGCCTCGGGGGTGATTGACTTGCAACTGGGCGCGGATGAGCTGCGTCAGATGATGAAGCGCAATGAGACCGGCATGCGGCAAGCTTTGCAGCTGTCCGCGCTTGCCGGGGCAGCCTATACCTATCAGGACTTCTCGGATTCTGAGGTTGTCGCCTATGCTGAGGCTTTGGAGCAACCTTTGATGCAAGAAGTCTATGAACTGCTGAATGCCATTCAATACGAAATCATGGCCATGAAGTTTGAAGATCTGGCCGCGCGTATGGCGGAACTACATCCGGCCCAGGATATCTGATGCGCCTGATCGTTGCTTGTTTCGCCGTGTTTCTGTCAGCCATGCCACTGGCAGCGTCCGAGCGGGTTGAACGCCTCATGCTGGCACTTCAATTGGAGCAGGTCGTCGATATCCTGCGCGACGAAGGTTTGGCACAGGCGAAAGACCTGAACGACACATTTCTGGGTGGTGACGGCGGGCCGTTTTTTGATGATCAGGTGGACGAAATTTATGATCCACAGTGGATGCAGGAGCAAATTTCAGGGATTTTTGAGGTCAGCCTGACAGCCAGCCAGATGGATCGCGCCATCCTGTTCTTTGAAAGTGATGTCGGGCAAACCGTTATAGCTCTGGAAAACTCGGCCAGAAGGGCCTTCGCGGATGAAACCATCAAGGACATGGCGCGTGAAAATTATCTGAATGGGGCAGGCGGCACCCAACTTTACCGGCTGGTCGGCGAGTATATCGAAGTCAATGACCTAATCGAAAAGAACGTACAAAGCTCGCTTAGTTCGGATTATAACTTTTTTCGCGGCCTCAGCGCGGATGCCGGAACCAGCTCTGAGGATATTCTGGCGCAGCTTTTGTCGGACAAGGACAGGCTTACCGAGGAAAACCGCATCTGGTTGTATTCCTTCCTTCTGGTGGCCTATCAACCGCTCGATGAGGCTCAGATGCGGGAGAACATTGCTTTTTCCCGAACTGAGACCGGGCGCGCCGTTAACGAGGCCTTTTTCGATGGTTTCGATAAGATGTATGACCAGATCTATTTTCAACTGGGGCAGGCGGTTTCACGGGCGCTTGGCGCATCGGATCTTTGATCCTGTATTTGATGTTGACTTTGCCGATCAATCTATGGATAAGCGCGCATCCCGGCCGGTTTTCCGCGCCGGGTGTCGTTATTATTGACCCTAGGACCTTGTCCCACGGGTCGTCACACAGCCC
This sequence comes from Ruegeria sp. YTSC230, assembly GCF_059609665.1. Taxonomy (NCBI): domain Bacteria; kingdom Pseudomonadati; phylum Pseudomonadota; class Alphaproteobacteria; order Rhodobacterales; family Roseobacteraceae; genus Ruegeria; species Ruegeria sp. YTSC230. The sequence goes on from NZ_JBXWMC010000001.1 coordinate 673,514, forward strand.
GAAAAGGGCGCGCTGTTCGAGGTGGCGAAAGCCAAAAACGCCCGGTCGGGGACCATAGAACGCGATTAGACAAAGGAAAGACGCATGTTTGCGGTCCTCAAGACTGGCGGCAAGCAGTACAAAGTTCAAGCGGGCGATATCCTCCGCGTTGAAAAATTGGCTGCCGACGCAGGTGAAACAGTTCAATTCAACGATGTTCTGATGCTGGGCGGCGACGCTCCGGTTGTCGGTGCACCGTTCGTCGCAGGCGCAGGCGTTCAGGCCGAAGTGATCGAACAGATCAAAGGTGACAAGGTCATCAACTTCGTAAAACGCCGTCGTAAGCACAGCTCGAAGCGTACCGTTGGCCACCGTCAGAAGCTGACACTGGTCAAGATCACCGACATTTTGGCGTCAGGCGCTGACAAGTCGGGCATCAAAGCTGCAACCGGTTCGGCTCCGGCTGGCGAAGCTGCCCCCGTGGCAAAAAAGCCTGCCAAGAAAGCTGAAGCCAAAGCAGAGGCACCTGCCGCTGCTGCTGCCGCTGACGATCTGACCCAGTTGACCGGTGTCGGCCCCGCCGCTGCCAAGAAGCTGGCCGAAGCCGGTATCGAGAGCTTTGCCGCTCTGGCCGCCTTGTCGGACGATCAGATTGCTGCTATCGAAACGGTCAAAGTGAAACCCGAATGGGTTGAGCAGGCCAAAGATCTGGCTAAAGGCTAAGGAGAGACAGAATGGCACATAAAAAAGCTGGCGGTTCCTCCCGTAACGGTCGCGACTCAGCTGGTCGCCGCCTTGGCGTGAAACTGTATGGTGGCCAGGCCGCCATTTCAGGCAACATCATCGTGCGTCAGCGCGGCACCAAGTTCTGGCCGGGCGAAGGCGTAGGCATGGGCAAAGATCACACCATCTTTGCAACCGTGGATGGCGCCGTGAAGTTCCACAAGGGACTGAAAAACCGCACCTTTATTTCGGTCCTGCCAGTGGCGGAGGCCGCAGAGTAAGCCGAAACCCAGAAGGTTTAAGAAAATTTCATGGGGGACCGGCAGAAAGTGCCGGTCCCCTTTCTCGTTTTCAGGAGCGGTCCCATGACCGAAGTGATAAAAACAGAGCGTCTTGTCTTGCGTCGGTTTCGGCGTGAGGACTCGTCGCGTCTTGTCACTCTTCTGAACGATCTGGACGTGGTGCGCTGGTTGACGGTGGTACCGCATCCCTATGAGGCCGCGCATTCAACCGAATTTGTCGACGCTATGGCTGCTAAGCATGATGCCTTTGCTATCATTCGGGAAGAGAACCTCATCGGCTGTATCTCGACCGGATCTCAGCTGGGGTATTGGGTTGCCAAAGCGTTCTGGGGGCAGGGCTATGTGACCGAAGCCTCCCGCGCGATGATTTCGAGGTTCTTTCGATCTGATCAGCAGGAACTCACCTCGGGTTATCACGTCGGCAACGAACGGTCTAAGGCGGTCTTGTCAAAACTTGGGTTCAAACCAAATGGCCAGCATCGTGCTACGGCGCGGTCGACCAACGAAGATGTGATAATTCAGGACGTTTTGCTGCGTCGTGTGGACTGGGAGGCGATGCAATGGCCGTTGCAACAACTAGTTTCCTGATCTTCGCAGCCTCTCAGGTCGGAACGCCCGGACCCGCCAATATGGTTCTGCTGGGCACAGGTGCACGCTATGGGTTTCGGGCGGCTCTGCCGTTTGTGGCCGGTGTGATCCTGGGCAAACAGCTGATCATCTGGCCCGTTGGTTTTGGCCTGCTGCAACTCGCGGATCAGGCACCGATTGTCTTTACGGTCCTGAAATACGCCTCGGCGGCGTATATCTGCTGGCTGGCCTGGAAGATCGCGAACCTGCGTCTTTCGCGCAGTGAAACCACTGGAGACGTGCCCGGTTTTTGGGCGGGGCTGATCGTTCATCCCCTTAACCCAAAGGCATGGGCCATGATCATAGCCGGTTTTACTGGGTTCGTTGCGGTTGGCACGCCCAGCTTTAACGCGACGTTCACGATCGCTCTCTGTTTATTGCTTTGCCAGGCGGTTTTACACCCGATCTGGACATTTGCCGGAGATAGAATTGCCCACGTGGTTGAAGGTCGGCCCGTGGAAAAATATCTGATGTGGACGTTAGCGAGTCTCACTGTTGCGTCCGTATTTTTTGTGTTGTTCGGAGGAGGAACGCACTCATGAAACTCGAGACAATAATAAACCAGCCGGTCCTCGAAACCGAGCGGTTCGATCTGCGCCCCTTGCGCCGGTCGGATATGGGTCTCATCGAGCATTATGCAGGCGATGAGCGCGTGGCACGTATGACCACGTCGATCCCGCATCCGCTGCCACCGGGGTCGGTCGAGGCGTTTGTGACGCGTTCGATGGCTGAAGACCGGGATGAGGACGTCTGGGCGATGGACGCCACCAAAGATGGTGGGCCGGAACTGATTGGTCTGATTTCGCTTACACGGCTGGATCGCAATCAGTCCGAAGTTGGCTATTGGGTGGCGCCTGTTTACTGGAATACAGGCGTAGCCTCACTGGCCGTTGAGATGTTGGTGAAAGCTAACCCGCTTGAAAACTCGAATTTGTTTGCCAGCGTGTTTCAGGACAATCCTGCCTCGGCCCGGGTTCTGACCCATTGTGGGTTCCAGTATCTGGGTGATGCCGAAAGTTACTCGGTGGCGCGCGATGCGAATGTGCCCACCTGGACATATAGTAAAAAACTCTGACTTGTGGCCGATGGGGCCCTTGCAGTAGGGGACAGTTATGAAATTTCTCGATCTTGCAAAGGTCTACATCCGGTCCGGGGCCGGCGGTGGCGGGTGCGTCAGCTTTCGGCGTGAAAAATACATTGAATACGGCGGTCCCGATGGCGGTGACGGCGGTAAGGGCGGGTCTGTTTGGGCCGAGGTTGTGGACGGGCTGAACACCCTGATCGACTTCCGCTATCAGCAGCATTTCTTTGCCAAGAACGGTCAACCCGGTCGTGGTCAGCAGCGCACGGGCAAGGATGGTGACGAAATCATCCTGCGGGTGCCTGTCGGAACTGAGATTCTGGACGAGGACGAAGAGACCGTCATCTGCGACCTGACAGAGGTCGGCCAGCGTGTTCTACTGGCCAAGGGTGGCAATGGTGGCTTTGGCAACCTGCACTTCAAATCGGCAACGAATCAGGCTCCGCGCCGGGCTAACCCAGGTCAGGCAGGGATCGACCGCACGATCTGGCTACGGCTGAAGCTGATTGCCGATGTGGGTCTGCTTGGCATGCCCAATGCTGGTAAATCGACTTTTCTGGCGGCCACATCGAACGCGCGACCCAAGATTGCTGACTATCCGTTCACGACCCTGCATCCTAATCTTGGTGTTGTCGGTGTCGACAATGTGGAATTTGTCGTCGCGGATATTCCCGGCCTGATCGAAGGTGCCCATGAGGGGCGCGGGATCGGTGACCGGTTCCTTGGCCACGTGGAACGTTGCGCCGTTCTGTTGCATCTGGTCGATGGCACCTCGGAAACCGTCGCCGAGGATTACCGCACCATCATTCATGAACTCGAAGCTTACGGCGGTGAACTGGCTGAAAAGCCCAGGATCACAGTTCTGAACAAGGTCGATGCGCTGGACGAAGAGGAACAGGCGCTGCAAAGGGCTGAGCTGGAAGAGGCTGTTGGAGGCCCTGTGATGACCATGTCGGGCGTCGCTCATCTGGGCGTGACCGAAGTGTTGCGCGCTTTGCGTGCGCAGATCGACGAAAACCGCCTGCGGCAAAAACCCGTTGAGGAGACCAAGTCTTGGCAACCCTGACCGCAGCACGCCGATTGGTGGTCAAAATCGGCTCTGCCTTGCTGGTGGACCGTGATACCGGGTTGCTGAGGTCGGATTGGTTGCTCTCGCTGGCCCAAGACGTAGCCTGGCTCAAAGGGCAGGGAACTGACGTCATTTTGGTCTCATCCGGCTCGATTGCGTTGGGGCGCGGTGTTTTGGGCCTGCCCGTGGCGGATTTGCCGTTGGAACAATCTCAGGCCGCCGCTGCTGTTGGCCAAATTCGGCTGGCGCGGGCTTATGAAGAGGCTTTGACGCCGCACAAAATCACAACGGCGCAGGTTTTGGTGACGCTGGAAGACAGCGAAGACCGGCGGCGGTATCTGAACTCTCGCGCGACGCTGGAAACTTTGCTGAGTTTGGGCGTGGTTCCGATCGTCAACGAAAACGATACCGTTGCTACGGATGAGATCCGCTACGGCGACAATGACCGGTTGGCGGCGCAGATCGCCGTGACGGTTGGGGCCGATCAATTGATCCTGTTGTCGGATGTCGACGGTTTCTACACCGGGAACCCGAGTGAAGACGGAAACGCCAAGCGTTTCGATGTTGTTGAGACCATCACGCCCGAGATCGAGGAAATGGCAGGCGATGCCGGTTCCGGCCTATCCAAAGGCGGAATGAAGACCAAGCTGCTGGCCGCCAAGATGGCAACTGCTGCCGGTTGTGATATGGCGATCACCGAAGGTTCGACTTTGAACCCACTGAAATCGCTTGAAGATGGCGCGAATTGCACTTGGTTCACTGCGACGCTGGACCCACATGCCGCGCGCAAGCGCTGGATTTCGGCCATGAAACCGCGGGGTGAAATCGTAGTGGACGCAGGCGCGGCCAAAGCGTTGGGTAATGGCAAAAGCCTGCTGCCTGCTGGTATCGTTGAAGTAACCGGCGATTTCGGACGCGGTGATCCGGTTGCGATCATGGACCACCAATCGAGGCGTTTGGCGCAGGGCCTCAGCCGGTATACCGCGCAAGAGGCGGATGCGATCAAGGGTCGGAAGTCCTCAGAGATCGAAGCCACACTGGGCTATCCAGGCCGGGCCGTCCTGATCCATCGAGATGATTTGGCGCTGTAATGGCGCGATGATAGAACCAAATGACCGACCGAAAGGCACCTGAGATGAAGGATTTCGACAACATTCCCGCCCTTATGGCCGATCTTGGTAAACGCGCTAAAGCAGCCTCGGCCGATCTGGCCTATGCAAGCGCCGAGCGGAAACATGCCGCCCTGATTGCCGCGGCTGACGCTGTTTGGGCCAACCGCGCGGATATCATTGAGGCCAACAAGAAAGACCTAGAGTTTGGGCGTGAAAAGGGCCTGAGCCCGGCGATGATGGACCGGCTGATGCTGGACGAAGCGCGGATTCAGGGCATGGTCGACGGGCTGTGCACGGTCGCGGATCAGGCAGACCCCGTGGGCGAGGTTCTGACCGAATGGGACATGGCCTCGGGCCTGAACATCCAGCGTGTTCGCACGCCTCTGGGCGTTATCGGAGTGATTTACGAAAGCCGTCCGAATGTGACGGCGGATGCAGGCGCATTGTGCCTGAAGTCGGGCAATGCAGTGATCCTGCGCGGCGGCTCTGAAAGTTTCCATTCCTCAACCGCTATTCACGCCTGTCTGGTCCAAGGGCTAAAGGCGGCAAACCTGCCAGAAGACGCCATTCAACTTGTGCCCACGCGAGACCGCGCCGCAGTGCAAGAGCTGCTTACCATGACCGATTGTGTGGACGTCATCGTTCCGCGCGGCGGAAAAGGTCTGGTTGGGTTGGTTCAGCGCGAGGCACGCGTGCCCGTCTTCGCGCACTTGGAAGGTATCGTGCACATCTATGTCGACAAGGCTGCAGACCCCCAAAAAACGTTGGACGTCGTGCTGAACGCCAAAACCCGGCGCACTGGGATTTGTGGTGCTGCCGAGTGCTTGCTGATCCATCAGGATGTGGCTGAAACACTCGGCCGGGATATCATCTCCGCCTTGCTTGCGGCGGGCGTCGAAATCCATGCCGAAGGCGCGTTGGCCCTGGACGGCACCATAGCGGCCACGGGCGACGACTGGGGCAAGGAATTCCTCGACAGCATCATCGCGGCCAAGCCGGTGGCGGATATTGATGCAGCGATCGCGCATATCCGTCAGTACGGGTCGAACCACACCGATTGCATCATGACCGAGGATGCTGATGCCGCTGCCCGGTTCTTTGAGCGGCTCGACAGTGCGATCCTGATGCACAATGCCTCAACCCAGTTTGCCGATGGTGGCGAGTTCGGAATGGGAGCCGAGATCGGTATTGCAACTGGCAAAATGCATGCGCGCGGCCCGGTCGGGGCCGCTCAGCTGACGAGCTTCAAATATCTTGTCCGCGGCAACGGGACTGTACGTTCCTAGAAACGGATAGCGATGCGGGTTGAGGTGGTTTCCGCCGCAACCCGCCGCCCCATGGACGCGGCCGTTTGCGGAAGTAGCGCGAATTGCACCTGCGCCGGTGTCACCTTGTTAGCAAACTGGCCTTTGGGCAGGTTCTTCCAAAGATCGGCGTCAATATTCAGCTTGTCCGCGACACCGACCACTGTCCAACTGCCGCCGTTGTTTGCCACAGTGACATCGCCCCCCATCGGCATCGCGCTTTCGCAACACATCAGGGCCAGAAAGGCGAGCTTGACCTGATTGCGTGGCATCGCATCGGTCACGTGCCAGTTGACACGCACACGACCAACGCTTTCAACGTCTTTCAACAACTCAGTGACTTCGGCCCGGCCCAACGGTTGATCGCTGGCCGACCCAAAAGCGACGCGAAAGAACCTGATCTTTGCTCCGGCGCTTCCGACGCTGCCCGAGATCAGCTCCATCTCGGGGCCCTGCATGGTTCCGACCATCTCAAGCAGTTCCAGCCCGTTGTTTATTGCGCCAATAGGGCTGATCAGATCGTGACAAATTCGCGACCCAATCAGTTCGGCCAGATTGACGTTGGTGTCGCCCATGCGTACCTCTCCTGTTGTATCTGCCGCCGGACCGGAGCCCGATCATGACAGACCTCAATGCCATACTTGCACCGGGCATGTATGTCCGCCACCCCGATTTCCCCGACTGGGGCGTCGGACAGGTGCAGTCCAACATAGGGGGCAAGATCACCGTGAATTTCCAAGAACAGGGAAAAGTGGTGATTGACGGAACCCGCATCGCCCTGACGCCCGTCTTTGATCCGTGAAACTGGTTTAAGAATGGTTAACGATGGGCCACCGCTGTGCTGGTTGCCATTTGACCGAAAACTGCGGTATCAGCGCGCAAACAAAAGCGGAATAACTGATGCCGGATGCAGGCCCTTCTTTCACCGTTAAACTTGCCGAATCCGAGGCCGAACTGCGCGCAGCCCAGAGGCTGCGATATGATGTGTTCGTCCGCGAATTAGGCGGCGGCGGCAAGATGGTGGACCACGAGGCAGGGTTAGAGCAGGATCAGTTCGATCCTTTTTTTGATCACATGCTGGCCTATGATGACGCCACTGGCGAAGTTGTGGGCGTTTACAGGCTGTTACCGGGTGAACGAGCCGTCGAATTGGGACAGTTCTATTCCGAGGATGAATACGATCTGACGGTACTGAAACAGAGCGGCCGCAAACTGTTAGAGCTTGGACGTTCCTGCCTTCACCCGGACTATCGGGGCGGAACGGCGATGTACCATCTTTGGAATGGTCTGGCGGGATATGTGGCTGAGCGCGAGATTGAGGTGCTGTTCGGCGTCGCCAGCTTCCACGGCATCAATGTACAGGAATTGGCCCAGCCTTTGTCGATGTTGCACCACAATCATCTGGCCCCACCGGACCTGCGGGTCAGGGCGCAGCCGGAGGTGTTTCAAAGTATGGACCTTGTCGCGCCGGATGCGCTGGATCGCCGTGGGGCGATGGTACAGGTTCCCGCGCTAATCAAGGCGTACCTGCGGTTGGGTGGCTTTGTGGGCGAGGGGGCGTTTATCGACCACGCTTTCAACACAACAGATGTATGCCTGATCCTCGACACGGCGCGCATGAACGAGCGCCAGCGGCGTATTTACAGCGGAGCCTGATCCAGTGAACGATCCGCTTTGGGACAGTGACGACGCGCCAGACCCGATTGAATTGGGCGTATTTGGCTGGGCATTGGTAATCTTGCGCGGCCTTCCCTTGGCACTGCTGGTTTTTGGCGGGCTGCTCGTTTTGTTGACCGTTCGCCTGATCGAGCGCCCGCTGTTCGGTTTACGGCGTCCGATCACACCGTTCATTGCGCAGTTTGTCTGCCGCAATGCGCTCCGGCTTCTTGGCATCGGCTTTCGCAGTTCCGGTGAATTGATGCGCGAACGCGGCGCGGTGGTCGCAAACCACACATCATGGCTCGACATCTTTGCGCTGAACGCCCGTAAGCGGGTGTACTTCGTGTCCAAGGCCGAGGTGGCCAAATGGCCGGGTATCGGCTGGCTAGCCCGCGCCACGGGCACGGTGTTTATCGAACGAGATCGCAAGAAAGCCCGCGAACAGACCCTGATCTTTGAAGAGCGCTTGAAAGTCGGGCATAAGTTGTTGTTTTTTCCCGAGGGCACCTCGACCGATGGTCTTCGTGTTTTACCTTTTAAAACAACACTTTTCGCCGCGTTCTTCTCGGATGAATTGCGGGACTTCATGTATGTTCAGCCTGTTTCCGTGGTCTTTCACGCGCCAAAAGGGCAGCCTGACAGATTCTATGGCTGGTGGGGCGATATGGATTTTGCCCCGCATCTTCTCAAGACCTTGGGCGCGCGTCGGCAGGGGACGGTGGAATTGATTTACCACGTTCCAGCCAAAGTCAGCGATTTTGCCGACCGCAAGGCGTTGGCGGCACATTGCGAAGAGGCAGTGCGTCACGCGCATGCAATTGCGCGGCTTGAAAAATAAGGCCATTTGGCACTTGCACAGGACGAAATCCTACCGTATACGCGCGCCATTAAAACCCGCAGGCGGGGTTTGGGCTATTTGAGGGAGACATCCTTATCTGGCCCGCCGGTTGGAGCATCCGCTTCTTTCACCCCCGCCCAGGCGTAAACCGGAAAAGGAAAATAGCATGGCTCTTCCCGAGTTCACCATGCGTCAGCTGCTGGAAGCTGGCGTTCACTTTGGTCACCAGACACAGCGTTGGAATCCCCGCATGGGCCCGTTCATCTACGGCTCGCGCAATGGCATCCACATCATGGACCTGACCCAGACTGTTCCAATGCTGGACCAGGCTTTGCAGGCTGTTCGTGACACCGTCGCAAAAGGTGGCCGCGTTCTGTTCGTCGGTACCAAGCGTCAGGCAGCTCAGCCGATCGCAGAAGCCGCTGAAAAGTCGGCTCAGTACTACATGAACCACCGCTGGCTGGGCGGCACGCTGACCAACTGGAAAACCGTTTCCCAGTCGATCAATCGTCTGAACCAGATTGACGAAGCCATGGAATCGGGCGCCGAAGGCCTGACCAAGAAAGAGCGTCTGGGCATGGAACGTGACCAGGGCAAACTGCAGGCGTCGCTGGGCGGTATCCGCGAAATGGGCGGCGTTCCCGATCTGCTGTTCGTCATCGACGTCAAAAAAGAAGCACTGGCCATCGCCGAAGCCAACAAGCTGGGTATCCCGGTTGTGGCAATTGTCGACACCAACTGCTCCCCCGATGGCGTGGATTACATCATCCCCGGCAACGACGACGCAGCGCGCGCGATCTCTCTGTATTGCGATCTGGTTGCTCGTGCCGCTCTGGACGGTATGACCGCTCAGATGGGTGCTGCAGGCGTTGACCTGGGCGCATTCGAAGAAGCACCGGTTGAAGAAGTCGTTGCTGAAGAAGCACCCGTTGCAGAAGAAGCCACGCCGGAAGCCAAAGCTGAAGCGTAAGCTGCCCGTCACGTAAATGACATATGGGGCAGGGTAGACCTGCCCCAATTCCGTTTGAATTGAGGAGAGCCAAAAGATGGCAATCACAGCAGCAATGGTTAAAGAACTGCGCGACTCGACCGGCGCAGGCATGATGGACGCAAAAAAAGCGCTGACCGAAACCGGTGGAAACATGGACGAAGCCGTTGATTGGCTGCGCACCAAGGGTCTTGCCAAAGCGGCCAAGAAATCCGGCCGTACTGCAGCAGAAGGTCTGGTTGCAGTTCACGTCAACGGTGGCAACGGTGTTGCTGTCGAAGTGAACTCGGAAACCGACTTCGTCGCAAAGAACGCCGAATTCCAGGAAATGGTTGGCAAGATTGCTTACGCGGCAGAAGGCGTCGACAATGTCGAAGCTCTGTTGGCCGCTGATCTGGGCGGCAAGAACGTTGCTGACACCCTGACCGACAAGATCGCCACCATTGGTGAGAACATGTCAGTTCGCCGCATGGCGAAACTGTCAGGCGACACTGTTGTGTCCTACGTTCACAACGCAGCCACCAACGGCATGGGCAAAATCGGTGTACTGGTTGCTCTGTCCGGTGGTGACGAAGTGATCGGCAAACAGATTGCGATGCACATCGCAGCCGTGAACCCGGCGGCCCTGTCTGAAGCGGACATGGACCCGGCTGTTGTCGAAAAAGAAAAGCAGGTTCAGATGGACATCGCCCGCGAATCCGGCAAGCCGGAGCAGGTGATCGAAAAAATGATCGTTGGCCGCATGAAGAAATTCGTGGCGGAATCAACTTTGTTGAACCAGTCGTTCGTTGTGAACCCTGACCTGACCGTCGAAGCCGCTGCCAAAGAAGCAGGCGCAACCATCACTGGTTTCGTCCGTCTGGAAGTTGGCGAAGGCATCGTGGTGGAAAAAGAAGACTTCGCAGCTGAAGTTGCCAAAGCCGTACAGGGCTAATTCTGGCAGAGGCCCTGAAAGGGGCCTCAAACTGAACAGAATAAAACCGGCTACTTTCCTGTAGTCGGTTTTTTTGCGCCTTCCGGCGTTAGGAACAACAGATCATACACTATTATCGGAAGGATTGAGGGGCCCCGCAGATGGGGATGGTCGAGGCCCCCCAAAATTCCGACTAAGAGACGCGGACAAATAGACGCCTTTATGTCAGAGCGACCGGAGAGCTTTGGTATTGCAAAGATCCGATCAAAACGTTCCCAGGCTAAAGCCACCACTCACGGAACAATATCACTTTGCAACTGGGGCTCAGATTCGGGAAGTCATGTTTTCCTTACCCTACGTAAATTGACGCAATTTAGCGTCAAAAAAAACACATCATGCTTCCATGATGAACATCTGATTTTGCAGGGATGCTTTAAGCACGGCTTGCGCCGTTGTTTCCACTGAAAGGGACTCCCGGGCCAGCCTCAAATGCTTTTCAACGGTCGCCGATGTCAGGCCCATCAAAAGCGCTATGTCCTGCGTCGTCTTCCCATCACCAACCCATTCCAGCGCCTCGCGCTGACGCTTCGTCAGAGCGCGATTGGGGGTGTTGTAGGGCAGGGTAAGTATCTTCAGATGCGCGACATTGTTCATCAACAAGATGTCATCGCCATGTTCAGCCCAGATTGCATCGACCTCATCCTGACCAACGGCCCCGCCAGCCGAAAGAGAGATCGCACCCTTGGACCGCATCGACACCGAGGTGAAACTGATAGTGTATCCCGCCACAACGCCTTTTGACCGATTGAACTCGTATACTTGGCGTTCCTGGGCGGTCATCGTGCCGTCGGAATTCATATCCTGAATCATTCTCCAACTGGCCGCGCCTTCATTGTGAAGCGCCCATTTCAGCATGGGTGCATGAAAGTACAGCCCATCGCGAACGAAACCATCAATGTACTCTTTGCCGTGGTTTGTAAGGATGGTGAAGTCTTCGGGGTCTCCCAAAGACGTTTCGGTCCTGTAGCGCGTATAGCCGTATAGCAGACGGTCGAAACCGAAAATTGCCATCTGGCGGCAATGAGCGTCCCAAAGCTCTTCCAGAGTTTTGACGTAGCTGAGGAAATTCAGATACTCACCCAGCTTCATACGGACCCCTCATTTTGCAAATGCGCCGACAGCGCATCCAACGCCATCACATAGCTCTGAAGCCCAAAGCCACAGATCTGTCCCAGCGCAACCGGTGCCACATAGGACTTGTCTCGGAAGGGTTCGCGCGCGTGTATGTTCGACAGGTGAACCTCAACAACCGGCAGTTCGACCGAAGCGATCGCATCCATCAAAGCGACCGATGTGTGTGTATACGCCCCGGCGTTCAGAACGATCCCGTCCTGATTGCCTTTGGCTGCGTGGATCGCGTCGATCAGCACACCTTCGTGATTGGATTGCAGGTGTGATATGTCCAACCCGATTGACGCGCCGTGGCTCACACAGGTTTCTTCGACCATTTTCAGCGTTGTACGGCCATAAACCTCGGGTTGTCGTGTGCCCAGCAAGTTCAGGTTCGGACCGTTCAAAATCAGAACTTTATGCATTCATTCTCCGTCCCTTTACTGGTTGATAAACGTGATTAGGCATGGATGTCCACCAACCTGCGCACTCATCAGGCGAGTGTCGCGCATCGGACACCATCAAATCTTAAACTGAGCGTCGAATACCTGTCAGGTTTCGGGCATCGTTATCACAACTTTACCAAGAACGGTGCGGTCGTTCAGTAAAGTCAGTGCCTCGCTTGCATCCGCTAAAGGAAACCGTACTCTGATTTGAGGTTTTATCTGAGATTTGGCGTATAAGTCGAACAATTCCCTGACATTTTCGGCGTTTCCTTTGGGGTCACGATAAACCGAAGCCCCCCAGAACACGCCAACGACCTGGCAGCCCTTCAACAAGGGTAGATTGAGTGGGATTTTGGGAATACCGGCCGGAAACCCGACAACTAGGAACCGGCCATTCCACGCCATGCTGCGCAGCGCTGGTTCGGCATAATCTCCGCCAACGGCATCATAGACGACGTCCACGCCATTTGCGCCCGCTATAGCCTTGATTTCGCCAGAGAATGCCTTTTGGGCATCACGGTCCATCTGGCGGGAATATACGATTTTGTCGTCCGCCCCGATTTGACGGCAAAAATCCGCCTTTTCCTGCGAGGATACGGCCGCTATGACACGCGCCCCCATCGCCTTGCCCAGCTCAATGGCCGCGCTACCGACACCACCCGCGGCACCCAGCACCAAAAGCGTTTCACCGGGCTGCAACGCGGCTCGATCCTTCAGCGCGTGGTAGGACGTGCCGTAAGTGAAAATGAAACATGCGGCATCTTCGAACGGCATCGACGTTGGAAATTTGACCGCCGAGGCTGCTTTGACCGTCAATTGCGTCGCAAAACCGCCATATCCGGTCAGCGCCAGAACCTTGTCCCCAACCTCGAATCCGGTTACGCCTTCGCCAACGCCCAATACCTCACCTGCGATTTCCCCACCCGGGGCAAATGGTCTGGGTGGCTTAATCTGATACAGGTCCTGGATCATCAACGTATCGGGGAAATTGACGCCAGCGGCCTTGACCCCGACCAGCAACTCTCCCTTTCCTGGCACCGGGTCGGGCAGGGTCGTAAGTTCCAAAGTATCCGGTCCGCCCGGCGCGACGCTGAGTAACGCTTGCATAATGACTGTCTTGTCCTTGTTATTCGGTTGAGAGGACCTTTGGCGCAGCGGTGAATGTTGTCAAGAATTCCGCAGGGTGCAAATCTCGCCGAAAATCGCCACCTGTGCCACAATTCAAAACCGAGGAGCAGACCATGACCCCTGAAACCCTATTTTCGCTGCAGGGAAAAACCGCACTGGTGACAGGTGGTGCCACCGGGATTGGCCGTATGGCTGCGGAATCGCTTGTAAGGGCAGGGGCACGCGTGCTGATCGCGTCGCGCAAGGGGGAAGCCTGTGAAACCGTCGCGGCCGAGCTGAATGCTCTGGACGCGCCCGGAAGCGCCGAAGGTTTCAGCGGAGATGTTGGAACGGAAGACGGCGTTTTGGCCATGGTCGATGAGGTCAACAATCGCACGGATAGGCTTGATATCCTGATGAATAATGCGGGCATCTCTTGGGGTTCGCCGCTGGGACAGTTTCCCCATCACGCGTGGGAAAAGGTCAATTCCGTCAACGTCGCTGGCCTGTTCGAACTGACGCAGCGCCTGTTGCCGATGCTGATGAAATCCGGAACACCAGACGATCCGGCGCGCGTCGTCAACGTTGGATCAGTAATGGGTGAGGTACCGATGGGCGACGGTGCATACAGCTATTCCGCATCCAAAGCTGCGGTGCTGCACCTGACCAAGATTTTAGCCAAGGAATTGTCGCCCTATCACGTCACTGTTAACGCGCTTGCGCCGGGACCATTTGTATCACGGATGACAGCCTTTGCGACGGCAGACGAGGGGACACGCGAAAAGGTTGGCAAGACAGTACCGCTGGGCCGTGTAGGTCGCGACGAGGATATCGCCGGGTGCATGTTGTTCCTGTGCGGGCGTGGAGGCAGCTATGTGACCGGAGCCGTCATCCCGGTTTCTGGAGGCCTAAACGTGGTGACCGCCGGCAATCTCTTCGCCGAAGCACTATAGCCCCGGGGGAATAGTTATTGGAAATGCGTGATAAATCACAACTCGACCTGACGGCGCTAGACACCTATCTCAGCGCAAATTTGGACGGTTACATGGGTCCGCCGGAGGCGACGAAGTTCGCCATTGGACAATCCAACCCAACTTTCGAACTGCGCACACCGTCCAAGACTTATGTGCTGCGCCGTAAACCGCCAGGCGTTTTGCTGAAATCAGCCCATGCTGTGGAACGCGAGTTTCGCGTTCAATGCGCACTGGCCGATAGCGCGGTTCCGGTCCCTCAGATGATGCTGCTTTGCGAGGATGACGACGTCATCGGTTCGGCGTTTTATGTCATGGAACGCTTGCAGGGACGTGTATTCCTTGAGCCGACGGTGGATGAGGCCGACAACGCAACTCGCAGTGGTGTGTTCGACGAAATGAACCGCGTGCTGGCCGATCTGCATGACGTCGATGTGGACGCGGTAGGCCTGTCCGATTATGGCCCGCCGGGCAACTACTTTGAGCGCCAAATTGCCCGTTGGACCAAGCAGTATCGCGCATCCGAGACAACGACCATCCCCGAAATGGACGCGCTCATTTCCGCGCTTGAGGGATCCATTCCAGAGGATGACGGGCAGCGAACTTTGGTTCACGGTGACTACCGCATTGATAATCTGATGTTCGAGCAAAACGGTTCGCGCTGCATTGGCGTTCTGGATTGGGAGCTGTCGACGATTGGGCACCCATACGCAGATCTGGCGGCAGTCATCATGCAGTGGCAATTGCCCCCCGGAAACGAGGGGCGCGGGTTGGCAGGCATCGACCGTCAAGCCCTGGGAATACCGTCGGATCAAGAGTTTATCGGGCGATATTGCCAGCGTCGCGGCCTACCCGGAATAGAAAATTTCGGGTTCTACCTGGCGTTCAATTTCTTCCGAATGGCCGGAATTCTACAGGGCGTGTACAAGCGCGCATTGGATGGCAACGCGTCTGATCCCAAACGCGCGCAGGTATTTGGGGCTTATGTTCCGGTGTTTGCAAAACACGGGCTGGAAGCACTGAAATCGTAGATATTCCGTCAGGCTGATGGCCGGGAAAGCTCCAACTCAATATTGCCAAGGCTGTTTTTGCCAAAGAACATTTCGGTGCCCACAAACATTGTGGGCACACCGAATACACCTTGCTTTACGGCGGCTTTGGATTGCTCTTTGAGCCGCTGCTTTACCTCAGCACCCGTCATAGCCTCGCGGATCTTGCGCGCAGGAAGTTTGTTTTCCTGCAAGATATCCATCAGCACACCCAGTTCGTCAACTTTCTGCCCATGCACCCAAATCGCATCAAATATTGCGTTTATGTATTTGGATTCCCATGATTTACCCGAGGCAAATACAGCGCCGCGCGTGGCAAATTTTGTGTTCACCGGGAAATGCGGGCTCATATGAAAATTCAATCCGCGTCTGCGGGCAAAGCGATGAAGATCATGGGTCAGATAGGCCGTTTTCTGGCGGTTTTCCGAGAATGCCTCGAACGGGTTCTGATTATGCGTCGCCTTGAATATCGTCGGCAGTAACACGGGCACATAGCTTACCTGCATGCCATTTCGTTCCGCCAATTCGGGCAAGACCTTATGGGCCAAAAATGCGTTTGGGCTGCAAAAATCGAAAATGAAATCAATGGTCTGCGTCATTGTCTAAACTCCGATACGACGATCTGTGAAATGAACTCTGAACCACCAGACGAATCTATAACGCGTCTAGTGTACAGGCGGGAAGGCTGGTGCGCACTGGCCGTTGGTCACGATGTGGGAAATCAGGAATTCCTCTATTAATTCAGTGCGTCACCGGTCAAGATCAACCAAACCGCCGAGGAGGTTCGAGAAACCCATGCGCAGCCAGACCACCCTTGATCCCGCCCGCCTGAACCGCATACGGGACTGGATGCAGCGATATGTCGATGAGCGCAAATACGCGGGCAGTTCATTACTATTGACCCACCACGGGTCCGAGGGGTTTTTTCACGCCTGTGGCCTTAGAAATGTTGAAAAGGACCTACCGTTTCAGCGCGATACGCTTGTGCGGATTTATTCTATGACGAAACCCATCACCTCGGTCGCGGTGATGATGCTGGCCGAGCGTGGGTTGTTCCACCTCGACGCGCAGCTTTCTGAATTTCTGCCTGAATTTGCTTCCGTTCAGGCTCTTGTTCCCGAGGCGGAGAGGCTGGATCAAACCGAAGATGCACCATCCCCGACACTGCATCAGCTACTGACCCACACAAGCGGATTCAGTTATCCGTTCAATCCCGGTGTTCTCCCGGCAGCGATGGATGAACAGAAGCTGATTTTTAGCCCCAATCAAGGGCCTTTGAAGGACAGGATCGGCGCACTGACACAACTGCCATTGGCATTCCAGCCCGGAACCCGTTGGGAATATTCAGTTTCTACTGATGTGTTGGGCCGCGTGGTCGAGGTTGTGTCCGGCAAAACCTTGGATCAGTTCTTCGCGCAAGAGATCTTTGAGCCGCTTGAGATGGCCGAGACCGGATTTTATGTGCCCAAAGGGACAGGGGATCGGTTCGCGTCTCTCTATACGCCGCTGGCCGGGGACGCGATGGCGCTGAATTCGGCCGAGACCGGCGACGACACCCTGCGATTGACAGACGAGGCAGGCGCATCCCCATTTGAAAAGGCGACGACCTTTTCGGGCGGTGGCGGTCTGGTCAGCACGATCGACGACTACGTCAAATTCACCGAGATGATGCGAAACCGGGGGCAGGGCAACGGCCACCGCTTGCTGGGTCCAAAGACAGTCGATTTCATGCTGCAAAACCACTTGCCGGGCGATATCGCCTCGATGGGCCCGCAAAGCTTTGCCGAGCAACCGATGGAAGGCATGGGGTTTGGTCTGGCCGGGTCTGTCATCATCAACCCTGGCAGAACCCGAACACCTGGGTCATTAGGTGATTTTAGTTGGGGCGGTATGGCTTCGACATTCTTCTGGATTGACCGCAGCAACGAACTGTCGGCCGTATTCTTCACCCAATTGTCGCCGTCCAGTTCTTACCCGTCCCGATCCGAGCTAAAGGCGCTGGTAATGGGCGCGTTGGTTGATTGACCCGGATGGCGCTGATACGCCTTTTTCATAGCCAACCGGAGAGTCGCCAATGACCGAAGCAGAACGTGTCCTTCTTGACCTTTTGAACCTCGAGAGGCTCGAAGTTGACCTGTTCCGAGGCACCGGGTCAGGCGGCGAGACTCCGACGCGTATCTTTGGCGGGCAGGTGGTGTCGCAGGCTCTGGCGGCGGCGTACCGTACTGTGGATGATCGGCTGTGCCATTCGCTGCATGCGTATTTTATTCGCCCGGGAGATCCATCTATTCCTGTTATTTATCAAGTTGATAGAGCCCGGGATGGAGGTTCATTTACCACACGGCGCGTGGTCGCGATCCAGCATGGCAAACAGATCTTGAACGTATCGGCCTCGTTCCACATTCAGGATGAAGGCTGGGATCATCACCATGAGATGCCCCAGATGGAGGACCCGGAAAGTTATCCGTCGCGCACTGAACTGCGCAAGAAATACGTGGATTTGGTACCCAAACACATGCGTGGTGAGCTGACACGCGAACGGCCGATCGAGGTCCGTGAGGCCAGCCATCTTGATCCGTTCCATCCTGAAAAATCGGACGATCGAAATCAGGTCTGGTTCCGCATGCCCGGCGCAGCGGGGGCGGATTCTGCTACACAGCAATTGCTGCTGACTTACGCGTCAGACATGTATCTGATGGGATCAGGTATGCGACCGCATGGCCTCAGCTGGTTTACGGGTCAGGTCAATGGGGCCAGCCTGGATCACGCCATGTGGTTCCACGCGCCGATCCATTTTGAAAACTGGCATCTGTATTCAATGGATTCGCCATGGAGTGGGCGAGGGCGCAACTTCAACCGAGGGTCGATTTATGCACAAGACGGCACTTTGGTTGCTTCGGTCACGCAGGAAGGCCTAATGCGCAAAGCGCAGAAGAAACTTTAATCATCGTCCGTAAACTGTTGATTTAACTTGTTCATGCCCCTAAGCCAGCTGTCGTAATCACTGGATTTGTGCCGAATGTAGTCCAACACTTTCGAATGCGGTAGCACCAGAAACTGTTCCGACTCAATGGCTTCGACACAGGCCTGGGCCACGTCTTCAGGCTCTAGCATACCGTCGATTGACGCTACCGAATCCTCAAAGCCGCGTGTCATTTCGGACCGAACCGCTTGCGGACATAGAACGGAAACGCGCAGGCCTTTGTGGCTGTATGTCAGCGACAGCCATTCGGCAAAGCCTACGGCGGCGTGTTTGGAAACGCCGTATGGTGCAGCGCCAGGCTGGTTCAAAAGTCCTGCAGCCGAGGCCGTTGTCATGATGTAGCCACCGCCGCGCGCGATCATATGCGGAACGAGATGACGCGCGGTCCAGACATGCGACATGACGTTGATCTTCCAGATCCGCTTCCAGTCTTCATCCGGAACGTCCAGACCACCAAGAGTCAGGATGCCGGCATTTGCACAAAACAGATCAATCGGGCCAATCTCATCTTCGACGTGATCAATCAACGCTTTGATACTGGCTTCGTCTGAAACATCGCATGTAACCGCGTGTCCGTTGATTTCTGTGGCCAAGGATCGCGCAGCTTCGGTGTCTATGTCTGCGCATACGACCGTTGCACCTTCGCGCGCGAACCGGATTGCCAGACCTTTACCGATACCGTTGGCTGCACCGGTGACCACCACAGTTTTGCCATTCAAATTCATTAGGGCCTCCGAATTGCACGATTTGAAAGGCATCGTAAGACATTGGCAATTTTGGGAAAACCGGAAACTGCCAATGCTATTTATTTACCATAATACCGATTATGCGGTATTTAAAATATCCTAGTAGAAGGCCTGAAGTCCAGTCTGTGCCCGCCCCAAAATCAACGCATGAACGTCGTGTGTGCCTTCATAGGTGTTTACGGTTTCCAAGTTGACCATGTGACGGATAACCTGGAATTCCAGTGAGATGCCATTGCCGCCGTGCATGTCGCGGGCATTCCGCGCGATCTCCAAAGCCTTGCCGCAGTTGTTTCGCTTAACGATCGAGATCATCTCGGGCGCTGCTTCAGCCTGATCCATCAAACGGCCAACGCGCAGGCTGGCTTGCAGGCCCAGGGCGATCTCGGTTTGCATATCCGCCAGTTTGCGTTGGAACAGTTGCGTCTGCGCCAGCGGCTTGTTGAACTGTTTGCGGTCCAGACCATACTGACGCGCACCGTGCCAGCAGCTTTCAGCGGCGCCCATGACGCCCCAGCTGATCCCGTAGCGCGCACGGTTCAGACAGCCAAACGGACCCTTCAGGCCCTGAACATGCGGCAGCAAGGCGCCCTCGTCCACTTCGACGCCGTCCAGAACGATCTCACCCGTAATCGATGCCCGCAGGCTCATCTTGTTCTGAATTTTGGGCGCGCTCAAACCTTTGAGACCCTTGTCCAAAACAAAGCCTCGGATCTTGCCGTCATGAGCATCGGATTTAGCCCACACCACAAAGACGTCTGCGATGGGTGAATTCGAGATCCACATCTTGCTGCCGGTCAGCCGATAACCACTGTCGATCTTTTCCGCGCGGGTTTTCATGCCCGCCGGGTCCGAGCCGGCATCAGGTTCTGTCAGACCAAAGCAACCGATCCATTCGCCGCTGGCCAGTTTTGGAAGGTACTTCCGGCGCTGTTCTTCGCTGCCATAGGCATAGATCGGGTACATCACCAATGAGCTTTGCACCGACATCATCGAGCGATAGCCAGAATCCACACGCTCAACCTCGCGCGCGACCAGGCCGTAGGACACATAACCGCCACCAAGACCGCCGTATTCTTCGGGGATCGTGGTGCCCAAAAGGCCCATTTCACCCATTTCGCGGAAGATTTCCGGGTCCGTTTCCTCGTTCTGGAAAGCTTCCAGAACCCGTGGTTGCAGCTTTTCCTGACAATATGCCTGCGCACTCGCGGCGATCATGCGCTCATCTTCTGTTAGCTGATCCGCCAGACGAAATGGATCGTCCCACGAGAACGCCCCCATGTCAGGTGCATCTTTGGCGCGCAAAGTTGGTTTGGTGTTCGGGGCGTTCATTTTGGTTCTCCGCTAGTCGGCTTTGTCGCAAAATACCCTGCCGTAACCGCAAATAACAGCTACAGTTTCGCAACGAACCATGAGTAAACCGCATAGAACAGGGCAGTGCGCCCTGCCCCGTGTTTTTACCCCAGCGCATACCCTGCGCCGCGAACCGTACGCACGGGATCTTCACCGCCATGCTGAGTCAGCGCCTTGCGCAAGCGGCCGATGTGAACGTCAACTGTTCTAGTGTCGACGTAGATATCGCGCCCCCAGACCCGGTCCAGCAGCTGTTCGCGGCTCCAGACACGACCCGGTTTTTCCATGAACGTGCTCAACAGACGAAACTCGGTCGGGCCCAGTTTCAGCGGCTTGCTGTTGCGGCTGACCTTATGTGTCTCGGAATCCAGAATGATATCCGCAAATTCAAGCTTGATACCGACCGTCGCCGGGCGAACACGGCGCAACTGTGTGCGCACGCGCGCCATAAGCTCGACAACCGAATACGGCTTGACCACATAGTCATCCGCCCCGGTTTCCAGCCCGCGCACCTTGTCGACCTCTTCCGACCGGGCTGAAAGCATGATGATGGGGATCGATCGTGTATCCGGGCGCGTTTTAAGGCGGCGGCACACTTCGATCCCGCTGAGGTTGGGCATCATCCAGTCCAGAACGATGATGTCCGGGCTGTCTTCATCAACTAGCAGCAATGCCTCGTCGCCATTGGCTGCCTTGGATACACGAAACCCTTCTGCTTCGAGGTTGTAAGCCAGCACTTCACGCTGGGCCAGTTCATCCTCAACAACCAGTACCGTAGGCTGATCAGCGGACATAATCGTTGCCTCCTAGGCGGTTTGCGAGGTGGTATCGGCTTTGGGACGTGCTTCTGACGGCCGTTCCCCAGTCACCAGATAAACCACCTGTTCAGCGATGGCTGTAACGTGATCGCCCATCCGTTCGATGTTCTTTGCAATGAAATGCAGGTGCATGCACGACGAGATGTTGCGGGGATCTTCAGCCATGAAGGTCAGAAACTCGCGGAACAGGCCGTTATACATCTGGTCTACTTCTTCATCCCGCTGGATCACGTCAGCGGCCAATTCTGCGTCACGTTGAATATAAGCGTCCAACGCGTCGCGCAGCATCCGCTCGACCTCGCGCGCCATACGGCGCAGGGCTGCGGCACTGCCGTTGATCTCGCCGGCGTCGACAAGAACCGTGGTGCGTTTGGCAATGTTTTTGGAATAGTCGCCGATACGTTCCAGGTTGGCCGAGACCTTCAGAACAGACAGAACCAGACGCAGGTCGCTCGCTGTGGGTGCCCGCAGCGCAATCACCCGCGCGGTTTCTTCGTTGATCAGATCCTCAAGCGCATCAATGGCTTTGTCGCCTTGACGCACCTCTTGGGCCAATTCGACATCCCGGGTTTCAAGCGAGCGCGCAGCGTTCATGATCGCGGCCTCGACCAGACCACCCATCTTCATAATATGGGCCTGAACCGCTTCAAGGTCGCGGTCGAATGCGGATGCAATATGTTGTTCGGTCATGTTCAAATACCTGTCCTCAGCCGATACGGCCGGTAATGTAGCTTTCCGTGCGGGGGTCTTCGGGGTTGGTAAAGATCTGACCGGTCTCGCCGAATTCAACCAGATTACCCAAATGAAAGAACGCCGTTTTCTGGCTGACCCGCGCAGCCTGTTGCATCGAGTGGGTCACGATCACCACCGAATAGCGCGAGCGCAGTTCGTCGATCAGTTCCTCGACTTGCGCAGTGGCAATCGGGTCCAGCGCCGAGCAAGGCTCATCCATCAGCAAAACCTCAGGTTCCGTTGCTACGGCGCGGGCAATACACAGGCGCTGCTGCTGACCACCGGACAGGCCGGTTCCGGGGGCGTCCAAGCGGTCCTTGACTTCATCCCAGATCGCAGCACGACGCAGAGATTTCTCAACAATATCATCGAGTTCTGATTTGTTCCTGGCAAGACCATGGATGCGCGGGCCATAGGCCACGTTGTCATAGATCGATTTGGGGAACGGGTTGGGTTTTTGAAACACCATTCCGACCTTGGCACGCAGCTGCACCGGGTCGACACGCTTGTCGTAAATGTCTTCGCCGTCCAGCAGGATATCGCCTTCGACCCGGCAGATGTCGATGGTGTCGTTCATCCGGTTGAGGCAGCGCAGAAAAGTGGACTTGCCGCAGCCCGATGGGCCGATAAAGGCCGTCACGGTCTTGTCCTCGATCTGGACATCCACGTCTTTGATGGCGTGCGTGTCGCCGTAAAAAACTTGAACATTGTTGGCGGCAATCTTGATGGCTTTGGAGTCCACGGTTCTCTCCACTCGTGTCATATCATTCATAATAGCCCCCATTTACCAGCGGCGTTCAAAGCGGCGGCGCAGAAGTACCGCAATGGTGTTCATTGTAACGAGGAAGATCAACAGGATGATGATGCCCCCCCATGCGCGTTCATAAAAGGCCGGGTCGGCGCGTTTGGACCATTCATAGATCTGCGCCGGCATGGCCGAGTTGGGCGACAGGAAACCCGCAACAATTCCGTCGGGCGGGTTTGAGGCGATAAAGCCCACCATACCGATCAGCAGCAGCGGTGCGGTTTCCCCCAACGCCTGTGCCAGGCCAATGATGGTGCCGGTCAGAATACCGGGCGCGGCCAACGGCAGAACGTGATGGAACACGGCCTGCATTTTCGAGGCCCCTACCCCAAGCGCCGCATCACGGATCGACGGCGGAACCGCCTTCAACGATGCGCGGGTCGAGATGATGATCGTCGGCAAGGTCATCAGTGTCAGCACCAGACCACCCACCAGCGGGGCCGAAGTTGGGAGGTGCATGTAGTTGATGAACACAGCCAGACCCAGAATACCGAACACGATCGACGGCACAGCGGCCAGATTCGAGATGTTGACCTCGATGATGTCAGTCAGCCGGTTCTGTGGCGCGAATTCTTCAAGATAAATCGAAGCCGCCACACCGATAGGCAAGGCCAACGCTAGAACCACCAACATCATGAACAATGAACCCAGCATGGAGACACCGATCCCAGCCGCTTCGGGCCGTTGATCAGAGGCATCCGCACCGAAAATGAAATCCGGGTTGAAGGCTTTGTACAGTACACCCGCATCGCGCAGTTGATCCACGAAATCCAACTGTTCGACCGAGATACTTTTGTCGTTGGCAATCGACTCGCGGGTCACGCGGCCTTTCATGTAGCCATCGCCACGGCTGTTGACCAAAAAGCGGAAGCTGACGGTCTTGCCGATCTCATCAGGGTTGGCAATGACATAGTTTCGCAACTCGGCTTGCGCCGCCTTGGACAGAATCTTGCCCATCTCCTTGGGTTTCAGGTCTGTCTGGATGCCCAGCTTTTCGACTTCGCTTTCCAGCGCAGACGCGATCAGAGGGGCATAGCCAAAGGTCGAAACCTTCTTGATATCCTCGATGTTCCGGTTGCCCTTCTTGTCCAGCTTGTCGGCCTTAAGCTCGACATTCAATTCAAGAAAGCTTTGCTGAAAGGCACCAGTTCCGGCTGTGACAATATTGGTCACCAGCACAATTAGCATCAGCAAGCCGATCCCGATGGCGGCGATGCCGTACATTTTGAACCGGCTTTCAGCCGCATTGCGCCGCTTGGTGCGTGCATCCTTTTCGAACAGCGAACCACCTTTGGGCTTCGCGGTCGGAGCAGCGTCAGGCGTTTGGGAAATATCGGTCATTCGTACTGCTCCCGGTATTTGCGTACGATGTAGAGGGCGAAGATGTTCAGCCCCAGCGTGATGATGAACAGGGTCAGACCCAGCGCAAAGGCCACTAGCGTTTCGGGGCTGGCAAAATCGGTATCGCCGGTCAGCTGGCTGACAATCCGTGTGGTGATGGTTGTCATCGCCTCGAACGGGTTACCCGAGAATTTGGCGATCGCTCCGGCGGCCATCACAACAATCATCGTTTCACCAATGGCGCGGCTTGCGGCCAGAAGGATCGCGCCGACAATACCGGGCAGCGCGGCCGGTAAGATCACGTTGCGCACGGTTTCCGAATGCGTCGCACCCAGACCCAGCGAGCCGTCGCGCATGGTTTGTGGCACCGCGTTGATAATGTCGTCCGACAGTGACGAGACAAACGGGATCAGCATGATCCCCATAACCAAGCCGGCAGTCAGAACCGCGTTCGAGCTGGCCATCCAGCCCACACCCAGCATGCCACCGTCGCCGAACATCGACACCAACGCCGGACCCACGGTCAGCAGAGCAAACAGACCGTAAACGATGGTCGGAATACCGGCGAGGATTTCCAGCAGTGGCTTGGCGATGGACCGCGTCACGCCGGAGGCATACTCGGACAGATAGATCGCGGCAAACAGGCCAATCGGGACCGCCACAAGCAGCGCGATCACTGAAATGTACAGCGTGCCCCACAACAGCGGCAGGATCGACAGCTCGCTGCCACCGCGGAAGTTCGGTGCCCATGTGCTGCCGAAGAAGAAGTCCTTCCACGAATGCAGCTGAAAGAAGTTCATCGTCTCAAACAGCATCGAAAGAACAATGCCGATGGTTGTCAGGATCGCGATTGACGCGGCCAGCAATAGCAGGGCCAGAACCCCCTGCTCTACCACGTTACGGGCCCTAAATTCCTTGTGCGTACGTACATAGGCAAAGGCTGCCCCAAGCAGTGCCAAGGCCAAAACCACGACCTGCATCGCAACTGTCCCTGTGGACGTCATGCTGCGGAACTTTTGTGCCGCGACCAAAATCGGCTGTGTGATGTCCTGAGTCAGAACCTGGCCTGCGTCTTTCAGCGTTTTTGTCAGCGCTTCAATATCCGCATTGCCGTTCTGGGCTTGAGTTTCGGTCATCGCGCCGCTGGCGACAGCGCCGTCCAGGCCGTATGCGACGCGGCGCACTTCACTCATGATCAGGCCACGCTCCGACCCTTCGGGCACTGCCTGATCAGGAATGAGGCTGGATACCGTGCTGTTTACGATCATCGGCTGGGCAAGAAGCCAGACGATCAGCACCCCTACTGCGGGAACCAGAGCCGTCAACGCAACGTTGTAACCGTAGTAAGACGGTAAAGAATGCAAATCGCGGACGTTACCACCCGCACTTGCCAGAGCGCGGGACCGACCCGCAAAAAATCCGATCACTGCCAGCGCAAGCAGGATAAGCAACAGCCAGGATAACGCCATGAGAACTCCGTGGGGATGGCAGAGATGGAGTCAAAAAGAACCGGGGCGCGAAAAACCGCCCCGGTTCCGTTCGTATGTGTGATTAGGAACCGCCGCCCAGAACGGTTTCGTTGGCAACAGCTTCCTGTACCTTGACCAGCTCAGGGTCGGATACCAGGCCGTATTCTGCCAGCGGGCCGTCGGGCCCTGCGATCTCGTCGGCGACGAAGAACTCAGCATATTCTTTCAGGCCGGGGATCACGCCGATATGTGCTTTCTTAACGTAGAAGAACAGCGGGCGCGAAACCGGGTATTCGCCGGTTGCGATCGACTCGGTCGAAGGAACAACGTCAGACATGGTTGCGACTTGCAGCTTGTCGGTGTTGTTCTCGTAGAACGCCAGACCAAAGACGCCGATGCCGTCTTTGTTGCTGTCGATACGGGCCAGAGTTTCGGTGTAGTCACCGTCGATGTCGACCGAAACGCCGTCGGTGCGGATGGCGATGCACTGCTTTTCAGCCGCTTTCTTGTCGTCGCCGGCGGCTGCCTTGAACACTTCGAAATCGCCCAGGTGCTCACAACCTGCCAGGATCACCTTGTCTTCAAACACTTCACGTGTGCCGTGCTTGGTGCCCGGAATGAAGGTTGCGATCGGTTGCGCCGGGAAATCCGGGTTCACGTCGGCCCAGGTTTTGTTCGGGTTGTCGACGACTTCACCGTCTACAACGATTTTCGCGGCCAGCGCTTTGTACCAG
Source organism: Ruegeria sp. YTSC230 (assembly GCF_059609665.1). NCBI lineage: Bacteria > Pseudomonadati > Pseudomonadota > Alphaproteobacteria > Rhodobacterales > Roseobacteraceae > Ruegeria > Ruegeria sp. YTSC230. Next base: position 699,830 of record NZ_JBXWMC010000001.1, read on the forward strand.
TCTTCCGGCGTGAACTCGAACGAGTTGCCGTTGATGTCAGATGCGAAAACGATGCCGTCATAACCGATCTGAACTTCGATGATGTCGGTCACGCCGTTTTCGGCACAGGCTTTGATTTCTTTTTCACGGATCTGGCGCGATGCGTTTGCAACGTCGATGGTGTTTTCGCCAACACCTTCACAGAAACGCTTCAGACCTGCCGAGGAACCACCCGATTCAACAACCGGTGTCGGGAAGTCAAAGTTTTCACCGAAGGCTTCAGCCACGATCGAGGCATAAGGCAGAACGGTCGACGACCCTGCAACCTGAACCTGATCACGAGCGGCGGCCGTGGTGGCCGATACAGCAGCGATGGTGAGAGCCGAAGCCGACAGTTTAACAAAGGACATTACAGTCTCCTTGAGAAAGGTAAATTCTGATCACCCCCATGATGATCTTGGGGCGAACCCCTAAGAGGCGCCGGTAAGCCTTTTGTGACAAGTTCGTAACGGTTTTATGACACGTAACGATTTTCTTACGTTTTCTTAACTTGACCCCACGGAACACCGTTCGCGTTCGAAATGGACCCGCGCTGGAAGTCCGAGATCAGCGTGGCAAAATCACTGTAAATACAGAACCTTTGCCTAGGGTGCTTTCGACACGCAACCGGCCCCTATGGCGGTTGACGATGTGCTTTACAATCGCCAGGCCCAATCCTGTACCGCCCAATTCGCGGGACCTGTGACTGTCGGCGCGATAGAATCGCTCAGTAAGGCGCGGCAGATGTACGGCATCAATGCCTGCGCCTTTGTCTGCGATCTGTACCCGAACCGCAGGACCGCGCATGGCGGTGTCGCGCTCCGAGGCCTGAATGCGCACATCAACACTACCGCCGCTCCCACCATATTTGATGGCGTTCTCAACGAGGTTCGTGAACACTTGGCGCAGTTGGTCGCTGTCTCCGGTCACCGAGATTGGTCCCGAAGACGTATCCAGTGTCAGGTCCACATTTGCAGCCTCGGCCAGGGGACGAAGCGTTGTAAGCGTTGATTGCAACAGGCCTGTCAGATCAAGCTGCTCTTTGGGGCGAACTCGCTCTTCGCTCTCGACCCGGTTCAGGGATAGCAGATCGCCGACCAGCCGGTTCATCCGATTGGCTTCGTCGGTCATGATCTGCAGAAACCGTTCACGGGCGGCTGCATCGTCTCGCGCTGGACCGCGCAATGTTTCTATAAAGCCCATCAGAGCGGTCAGAGGCGTACGCAGTTCGTGGCTGACATTCGCCACGAAGTCGCGTCTCATTTGTCCGGCCTGTTCCAGATGCGTGACATCCTGGAAAACAACCATCACGGCACCGCCCTCCACCGCGCCCACACCGTTCATGTAACGGCATTGCACTTCGAAAGTGGTGTCCTGGGCACCATCATTGGACAAATGGCGCGTTTTGGTCGAGTCCTTGTTACGCAGGCTCTGCTCTATCGCGTCGATAACTTGTGGCTGCCGAAGGATCGTCGCGAAATGACGGCCTTCGATGTTCTGACCCAGCATGGTTTTGGCTTCGGTGTTGGCCGCTATGATGCGCTCGGTCTGATCAACCATAAGCGTGGGCATCGGTATGGCTGACACAATTTCAGCAAGCAGGTCGTTTGGCATTTCCGTCACTCTTGATGCGTTTGGAATCAACCTAGGACACAGGTTTCAAAGTTTTGCGAAACTGGCGCATGTTCTGCTGATAATGCAGCGCACTGAAGGTGATTTTTTGCGCTGCCGCCGCATCCAGTTCCCGCACAACTTTGCCCGGCGACCCCATGACCAGAGAGTTATCGGGTATCTCTTTGCCTTCCGTAATCAGGGCGCCGGCACCGATCAGGCAGTTTTTCCCGATCTTCGCCCCATTCAGGACAATCGCCCCCATCCCGATCAGCGTGTTTTCTCCGATCGTGCAGCCATGCAGCATGACCTTGTGCCCAATTGTGCAGTTCTTACCAATGGTCAGCGGATACCCGGCGTCGATATGCATGACGCAGTTTTCCTGGACGTTACTGCCCTCGCCTACGCGGATCTCTTCGTGGTCGGCGCGGATGGTGCAGCCGAACCAGACCGAGGCACCCTGCTCCAGAACGACTTTCCCAATCAGGTTGGCGCCCGGCGCAACCCAGGTGTCTTCGTGGATTTGCGGCGCGTGGTCACCCAAAGCGTAAATGGTCATGCCAAGCCCTCAAATTCGTTTTGCAACGTGCGGACATGGTTCTGCAGGCTGGGCTGCTGGATGCGGCGCATGCGTTCGGCGCTGACGATGGTTTTCAGCTTCTCTTCGGTGGCATCCAGATCGTCATTGATCAGAACATAGTCATAATAGCCCCAGTGGCTAATCTCATCCCAGCTTTTCAGCATACGTTTTGCGATCACGTCTTCACTGTCCTGACCGCGGCTTTCCAGCCTGCGGCGCAGCTCGGGGATCGACGGCGGCAGGATAAAGATCGACAAAGCGTGCTTGCCCAGATCCGAATTGCGGATTTGCACCTCGCCTTGCCAATCCACGTCAAAAAGAACGTCTTTGCCGCTGTTTATGGACTCTCGTACCGGACCCGCAGGTGAGCCGTAGAAATTCCCGAACACGTGCGCGTGTTCCAGCATTTGCCCCTCAGACACCTGCTGCCGAAACGCATCCTCACTCAGGAAGTAATACTCGCGCCCTTCATGTTCCCCCGAACGTGGCGCGCGGGTGGTGGCCGAGACCGAAAACTCCAGCTCAGAATCCCACTGCATCAACCGTTTCGCCAGGGTCGATTTACCAGCCCCCGAAGGCGAGGACAGAATGATTAATAGGCCGCGTCGATCCGCCATTTGGGCGCTCCTGTGGTTATTCTACGTTCTGCACTTGCTCGCGCATCTGATCTATTACGGCCTTCAACTCAAGCCCTACTGCTGTCAGATCGGCGCTTTGCGCCTTTGAGCACAGAGTATTGGCCTCGCGGTTGAACTCCTGCATCAGGAAATCCAGCTTGCGCCCGACCGCCGCGTCCTGCGCCAGCAGATCGCGGGCTGCCACGACATGCGCTTTCAGGCGATCAATCTCTTCGGTGATGTCCGCCTTGACGGTGATTAGCGCCAGTTCCTGTGCAACGCGGTCCGGATCAGCCCCCTGCGCGTTGTCCATCACCCGCGCCAGATTATCCCGCAGCGCCTCGGCCATCTTGTCCTTGCGCCGCTCTGCCAGCTCTGCCGCCTGGACCGTTAATGAAGCAACCAGGCTTAGTTGATCATCCAGAACAGTTGCCAGCGCCCGCCCCTCAGACTGGCGCATTTCTATGAATTCGCCCAATAGGCCAGTGAACTCTGTCGTCAGTTGGCCAACCAACGGGCCCGGGTCATCCCCATCACTGCCCGCATCCAACATACCCTTGATCGAGATCAGATCAGCGGCCGTCGAGGGCCTAAGGGTTACGTCCCGCGCAATGGCCATTTCCTGCGTTCGCGCCACAGCCTCAAGAACGGCACCCATGGCAGTCTCGTTCAGGACCAGGTCCGCCTGCGTCTCATCTCGGCTGAGGCGCAAAGACAATGTCACATTGCCCCGACTGAGTTGTTTCGACATGGCGGCGCGCAATGCGGCCTCAAGCCCGATCAACCAGTCCGGCACGCGCAGACGCATGTCCAGCCCCTTGCCGTTCACGCTGCGCAACTCCCACGTCCAGCTATGCGGCCCAAACGCCCCTTTGCCCGAGGCGAAACCCGTCATGGATTTAATCATGCCTGCCCTTTCCATAGCTACCAGTTTTCAGTTTGCTGGGCGCACCTAATGCGAACTGCGCGCACAGGGCAAGAGTTTGCTGACTCTGCCTTTGTCGGCCAGTCGTTAACCATTCGTTAAAGATTTACTCCAAAATTGATTCAACCTGCGTCAGTCTTACACCTGCGAACACCGGTCTCGGATAGAGGTCCCCAGTATTTCGCATTTTTGGAAAATGACGGTCGATAGGCGCCAGGGTGATAATGATGAAAACCTTTTTCGGGAACGGTTTCGAGTCAAGTTTTGGAAAGATCGTCGCTATGGATCGTTTTGACAGCGGGCGCAGCCTTTCGCCCATCCGGCAGGCCGAGGCGTATTGGACGGCACTTTTGACAGGTGACGGGGTTCCCATGCGGTCGCAAATCGACCCCCGCGGGCTAGAGAACATTTTGGAATACACTTTCGTTCTGGAACGCATCGCCCCCGGACTTACCCGGTTCCGTCTGGCCGGGAGGCATTTGAACCAGCTGGCCGGGATGGAAGTGCGTGGAATGCCGCTGACCTCTTTCTTTGAGCCCGACGCGCGGGACCAGATCAAAACCGTATCGGAACAAGTATTCGCACAGCCAGCTATCGCGAATCTGACCCTGGACTCATCGGGCCGGTTGGGGCGTGTGCAATTGCAGGCCCGCATGCTTCTGTTACCGCTGAAAAGTGATCTGGGTGATGTCAGCCGCATTCTGGGTGTAATGGTCAGCGACGGCGCAATCGGTCCAACACCCCGTCGGTTCAAAATCTCAGAAACCAACTTGCGCCCGGTGTCGGATGTGCAGGTTCCTCAACAACCGTCGGAAACGGTTGAGGCGGGCTTCGCTGAAGATCAGCAAAGGTTTGATCGTCCCGGCGCCCATCTGAGGCTGGTTGTGTCGCGCGACGACTAAGTCGCAAACAAAAAAAGGCGGGCCCTTGCAGCCCGCCTTTTCCGTTGATTTTCAATAACCTTAACCGGCTGCGCGGTTCTTGCGGTCGCGGCGCAGGTTGGTCAGTTCTTCTGCGACCAGGAATGCCAGTTCCAAGGACTGCGACGCGTTCAAGCGTGGGTCGCACGCTGTGTGGTAACGATCTGACAGGTCCTCTTCGGTCACCGCGCGCACGCCACCAGTGCATTCGGTGACGTCCAGACCGGTCATCTCGAAATGCACACCGCCGGGAACCGTGCCTTCGGCCTGATGAACGCCAAAGAAGTCACGTACCTCACGCAGGACCGAGTCGAACGGACGGGTTTTGTACCCGGTTGCCGACTTGATGGTATTGCCATGCATCGGGTCGCAAACCCAGGTGACGTTGGCACCCTCTTCCTTCACGGCCTTGACCAGACGCGGCAGGTGCTCACCTACGTTGCCAGCTCCAAATCGGGCGATCAGGGTCAGACGGCCCTCTTCGTTTTGCGGGTTCAGCTTGGCCATCAGAACCTTGAGGTCCTCGGCTGTCGTGGTCGGGCCACATTTCAGACCAATCGGGTTCAATACACCGCTGCAGAATTCGACATGCGCACCGTCTGGCTGACGCGTGCGATCGCCGATCCAGATCATGTGGCCGGACCCTGCCAACCAGTTGCCAGACGTCGAATCGAGACGGGTCAGCGATTCTTCATATTCAAGCAACAGGCCTTCATGACTTGTGTAGAATTCCACGGTCGAAAACTCATGCGAAGTCTCCGCTGTGAATCCAGCCGCATTCATAAAATCTATCGTGTCCTGAATACGGTCGGCGAGTTCCGAGTATTTCTGAACGTCCTGTTCATCCGTGAAACCCAGTGTCCACGAATGCACCATGCTCATATCGGCGAATCCGCCGGTCGAAAATGCGCGCAACAGGTTCAGAGTAGCGGCAGCCTGCGTGTAGGCCTGCAGCATTTTTCCAGGATTCGGGATGCGGGCTTCGGGGGTGAATGCCAGTTCGTTGATGATGTCACCGCGATAGCTGGGCAGCTCAACACCTCCCAAAACCTCAGTCGGCGCGCTGCGCGGCTTGGCAAACTGGCCCGCCATGCGGCCCACTTTGACCACGGGCACTTTGGCACCATAGGTCAGTACCATCGCCATCTGCAGCATCACCTTAAAGGTGTCACGAATTGCATCCGCGCTGAATTGTTCAAAGCTTTCAGCACAATCCCCGCCCTGCAACAGGAAAGCCTCGCCGCGACCGGCCGCACCCAGATGTTGCTTGAGACGCCGTGCTTCGCCGGCAAAGACCAATGGGGGATACTGCGAAAGCTGAGCCTCGACTTTGGCCAACGCGGCCGCATCGATATAGTCTGGCATCTGAACCCGGGGCTTGTTGCGCCAGTTCGTTTTTTGCCATTCGGTCATAGCTTTGATCTCCGCTGAAGTAGTCAGGTCGTCTCTATACAAAATGCATTGAAGACTGACCATATCCCTTTTGCGCCTCTTGACGGGGGAAACAAGCTTTGATCATGGTGGCTGGCAACAATGACGCCGGACGCGACGTAACAACGCGCCGAATCAAGGACACCAAGCCATGCAAGAGCAACGCCAAGTTGTCACAGTGGAAGGCGCTGAGGCCAATCCTCGGCATTTCGTATTTGTCCTTTTGGACAAGTTTTCCCTGCTGTCTTTTGCCTCGGCACTGGACAGCCTGCGGATTGCCAACCGCATGGCAGACAAAGAACTCTACACGTGGACCCTTGCTGGTGAAGGTGGTGATACGGTCAGCTGTTCTGCCGGGACTACCTTTAACGTTGAAACCGATTTGGTCGAACTGCAACGCGACGACGTGATTCTGATCTGCGGTGGCGTAGACGTTCAATTGGCGACAACAAAGAAAGTGCTGAATTGGGTCCGGCGCGAGGCCCGGCGCGGTTTGCGCATCGGCGGATTGTGTACGGCAGCTTATACGTTGGCCAAAGCCGGGTTGCTGGACGGCAAACGCGCCACGATCCACTGGGAGAATTCTGACAGCTTTATCGAAGAATTCGACGAGGTCGAGCTTACCAAATCGGTTTTTCAGATCGACGGTAACCGGATGACGACCGCGGGCGGCACGTCCTCAATCGACCTGATGCTCAAGATCATTGCCGATGATTATGGTGAGGATCTGGCGAATGCCGTAGCGGATCAGATGATCTATTCCTCGATCCGTACCGATCAGGACACACAGCGCCTGTCGACCCCGACCCGGATTGGTGTACGCCACCCCAAGCTAAGCCAGGTCATCCTGATGATGGAAAAGAACATCGAAGAGCCGATCTCACCCTCGATACTGGCCAAGGATGTCGGCATGTCCACGCGCCAGCTGGAACGCCTGTTCCGGCGCTACCTCAGCCGCTCGCCCAAGCGATACTATATGGAACTGCGCCTGCACAAAGCGCGCAACCTGCTGATGCAGACAGATATGAGCGTGATCAATGTGGCTCTTGCTTGCGGCTTTGCCTCACCCAGCCATTTCTCAAAATGCTACCGGGCCCATTACAACACCACGCCTTACCGTGAGCGTGGTGCTCAAAGCGGGCGGCTTTCGGTTTGATCCGCGCCTATTTGGGGTTCATGCGATAGATGGCTCCCTGTCCCACCGAAATGAACCAGATCGCCCCATCCGGGGCTTCGACGATGTCCCGAACACGCTCGGTTTCCGGTCCCTTGATCTGTTCGACCTCGCGCAGCAGTGTTCCTTCAAGGCGCGAGATGTAGTCAAACTTGAGCGACCCGACAAAGATATCGCCCCGCCACTCTGGCCAAAGCTTGCCGGAATAGACCAGCAAACCGGACGGTGCGATGGACGGGTCCCAATAATGTTCAGGCTGTTCCATACCCGGTTTCGAGGTCCCCTCTCCGATTTTTTGGCCCGAGTAGTGAACGCCATAGGATATCACCGGCCAGCCGAAATTCCGCCCCGGTTGGATCAGGTTCACTTCATCCCCGCCCTGCGCACCATGCTCTGAAATCCACAAGCGACCCTGCCGGTCCAACCCAGCGCCCTGCGGGTTGCGATGGCCAATTGACCAAATCTCAGGTCGAATACCGGCTTGCCCGACAAAAGGATTGTCAGCAGGCACCGTGCCGTCGCGATTTATGCGAATGACGGTGCCCATGTGGTTTGACCTGTCCTGCGCTGACGGACGGTCTCCGCGATCTCCAATCGTTACAAACAGCGTTCCGTCCTGTGCCTCGACCACACGCGAACCAAAGTGTCGGCCGGTCGAACCTCCAGGAACCGCTTCGAAAATGATCTGCACGTTGTCCAAACGGCCCCCGTTTTCCGACAGGCGCGCCACGGCCACCGCCGTTCCCGCCCCGCCGCTTTGAGGTTTGGAGAAGGTGAGAAACACCTCGCGAGACTGTGAAAAATCCCGTGCCACGGTGATATCGAGCAACCCGCCCTGCCCGTTCGCAGCCACCTTGGGCACCCCGGCAATGCGTTTGACCCCGCCTTGCGAGACAAACAAAAGCTCGCCGTCCCGTTCGGTCACCAATGTGCCGCCCCCGGGCAATAACCCGATGGCCCAAGGTGCATCCAGCCCGGTAACCATCGCCGTGACCTGAACCGTCCCGGCAGAGGTTTGAAGGGTATCGGCGCTGATGGGGCCAGCAAAAACCGACAGGACCAGAATCGCGGCAGCCCTAAACATGAGAATCTCCAACTCTGGTAAAATGTGACAAGCTCATCAAAACAAATAGGTTTATTATTGGCAAAAACACATTTGCGTTAGGACTTTTCTTTTCCAGACAGCTTGCCTAGGGTCTTGCCCAGAACGAATACGTTCCAATAAGGGAGTAACCATATGAAAAAGCTGCTTACTGCAACTGCAGCATCCGCTCTGCTGGCTGGTCCGGCACTGGCCGAAGACGTCACTTTGGGCGTTCTGTTTGGGTTCACCGGCCCGATTGAATCGCTGGCACCAGCGATGGGTTCGGGTGCCGAAATGGCGATGGCCGAAGTCACCGAATCCGGCAAACTGCTGGACGGCTCAAAGGTCACCGCGTCGCGCGCTGACACCGGCTGTATCGACAACGGTCTGGCGACATCGAACGGCGAACGCATGATCGCGGACGGCGTTGCCGGTATTGTCGGCGGCGACTGCTCGGGGGTGACCGGTGCGATCCTGCAAAACGTTGCGATCCCGAACGGCATGGTCATGATCTCGCCGTCGGCGACATCACCGGGTCTGTCGACCATGGAAGACAATGGTCTGTTCTTCCGCACCGCCCCGTCGGATGCACGTGAAGGCGAAGTGATGGCTGACATCCTGAAGGATCGCGGCATCAACTCGATCGCCCTGACCTACACCAACAACGACTACGGCAAGGGTCTGGCAGACGCGATCCAATCCTCGTTCGAAGCAGCCGGTGGTGAAGTGACCATCGTTGCCGCGCACGAAGACGGCAAGGCTGACTACTCGGCTGAAGTTGGTGCTCTGGCATCGGCTGGTGGCGATATTCTGGTTGTCGCAGGCTATCTGGACCAGGGCGGTCTGGGCATCATCCAGTCCTCGCTGGACAGCGGTGCGTTCGAAACATTCGGTCTGCCGGGCGGCATGATCGGTGACTCGCTGCCTTCCAACGTCGGTCCCGACCTGAACGGCTCGTTTGGTCAGATCGCCGGTTCGGGCGGTGAAGGTGCTGAAAAGTACTTTGCGATGGCCGAGGCCGCAGGCTTTGACGGTTCGTCGCCCTATTCGCCTGAATCCTATGACGCTGCCGCACTGTTCATGCTGGCCATGCAGGCGGCAGGTTCCACTAACCCGGCTGAATACGGTGCCAAGATCTTGGATGTCGCCAACGCCCCGGGTGAGAAGATCTATCCGGGTGAACTGGCCAAAGGTCTGGAGCTTCTCGCCGCTGGTCAGGACATCGACTATGTCGGCGCGTCGGGTGTTGAGCTGATCGGCCCCGGTGAAAGCGCGGGGTCTTATCGCGAGATCGAAGTAACCGACGGCGAAAACAAGACCGTCAACTTCCGTTGAACCGGTCTTAAACGTCATAAAATCAAGCAGCCCGGGCCTTGTGTCCGGGCTGTTTCAATGAAAAAAGGCCGCACCTCACCTTTTGGGGTCGAGGAAGCAGAAACACCGACAAGGGTGGCTAGGGGAAAAGATGATCGTCGTCGAGGACGTGCACAAGCATTTCGGCGGGTTTCACGCGGTGGATGGGGCGTCGCTGGAAATCCAAAAAGGTTCGATCACAGGCCTGATCGGGCCGAACGGGGCGGGAAAGACCACCCTTTTCAACGTGATCGCGGGCGTTCTGCCTCCGACAAGCGGCAGAGTGTTCATGGACGGCGAAGAGATCACCGGCCTGCCTCCGCATGACTTGTTTCACAAGGGTCTGCTGCGCACCTTCCAGATCGCGCACGAATTCTCTTCGATGTCCTGCCGCGAGAATCTTATGATGGTGCCCGGCACGCAATCAGGTGAATCCCTGTGGAACACCTGGTTTGGTCGCAAGCGCATCGCCGACGAAGAACGAGCCCTGAAGGCCAAGGCCGATGAGGTGCTTGAGTTTCTGACTATCGAACATCTGGCCGACCACAAGGCGGGTCAGGTCTCGGGCGGGCAAAAGAAGCTTCTGGAACTCGGTCGCACCATGATGGTCGACGCCAAGATCGTGTTTCTGGACGAGGTCGGCGCAGGCGTGAACCGCACCCTGTTGATGACCATCGCCGACACAATCCTGCGTCTAAACAAGGAACGCGGCTATACTTTCGTCGTCATCGAGCACGACATGGATTTTATCGGCAAGATCTGTGACCCGGTCATCTGTATGGCCGAGGGCAAGGTTCTGGCTGAGGGTACACTGGACGAGATCAAGGCCAATGAGCACGTGATCGAAGCCTATCTGGGGACCGGCCTCAAGAACAAAGACAAGCTGGAGGCCCAAACATGACCGCGGGTGCAGGCGATAATCCCTATCAGGACGATCACGGCAACAAAGACGCCTCGATCACCAATACCCGCGGCGTTGGCACCATGACGCCCGCGCATGCGAAAAGCGGTCCCGTTTCCAAGGTTGAAGGCGGTCCCTTTCTGATCGGCGACACCATGACCGGCGGTTACGGCAAAGGGCCGGACATCCTGCACGATTGCACCATCGCCGTCGACAAGGGTGAGATTGCAGTCATCGTTGGCCCCAATGGCGCCGGCAAATCGACGGCTATGAAGGCTGTCTTTGGTATGCTGGATGTCCGTTCCGGTGCGGTGCGGCTGGATGGAGAGGATATCACCAACCTCACCCCGCAGGACCGCGTAATCCGCGGTATGGGGTTTGTTCCACAGACCTCGAACATTTTCACGTCAATGACGGTTGAAGAAAACCTTGAGATGGGTGCCTTCATTCGCCGCGACGATATCAGCCAGACGATGGAGCAGGTTTATGACCTCTTCCCCATCCTGCGTGACAAACGCAACCAGCCGGCTGGAGAGCTTTCGGGCGGCCAACGCCAGCAAGTTGCCGTCGGCCGCGCGCTGATGACCCAGCCTAAGGTGCTGATGCTGGACGAACCAACCGCAGGTGTATCGCCCATCGTGATGGACGAGCTGTTCGACCGGATCATCGAGGTTTCCCGCACTGGTTTGCCAATCCTGATGGTGGAGCAGAATGCTCGTCAGGCCCTGGAGATTGCCGACAAGGGTTACGTTCTGGTTCAAGGTCGAAATGCTTATACCGGTACAGGCAAGGAACTGTTGGCCGATCCTGAGGTGCGAAAGAGTTTCTTGGGAGGGTGAGTTGAAGGCCGTGGCGACGCTCGTGTTTACCGCAATTGGCAGTACAGCGCTTTCAACTCCCTGCGCCTTGCAAGAAACCTGCGCGTATGTGGAGGACTGCGAGGGCGCTGAACTCACGCTCGAACTTTTGGGTACTCCACCAGAGCTTGTTCAAAGCAATTTTGGTGACTTTTCTGTGGATCAGATAGCAAGGGCAGGTGAAATCACTTCGAAAATCCGTTTATCAAATGGACAAGAGTGGACCGCCACCGCGAAAAACGACTTGCTGACCGCATCTCGGACACAGGACGACAAACACATAAACATGTATGTGACGAAGACCTCAGACACCGAAGTGGCAGTGACACTTCTTACCCTGCCAATGCGCTATGTCGATTATGCGCAAGCAGGCCAAGCAAGACGCGCATTCTCCGGAAAATGCGGACTGGAGTTTTAATGGAGTTCCTCAATGCCATTATGGCGCTCTCCAACGTCATCCTTGTTCCCGAAATTGTCTGAAATCAATACCCGAAGTTTCCCGAAATTCCCCTACCATCCCAAGATTTTCACGCGTCGGCTGCAATCCGGTCACATTGTGCGTTTAGCGCCGGGCTTTGTGAAGGAAACGTTTTCCCGGTCAAGCAAAGTTAGTTCCGTGAAATCAAGCGAACCTTCTGAATGAAAAACTCTATTCAGGACCCATAAATGAAAAAATGGATGTGTGTGGCCGTCGCCACCTTGTGCGCAACCGCCGCAACGGCGGAAGAGCGACACTTTGTCTGCGTCTCAGACCGCGACGGCAGCGAAGTGCGCCTCAACAGGGCACCGGAAGGAGACAAGGGCAACATCGAAACTGCGAACATTTCCGGCGATGCCATGGTGCTTAAAGGCGTTGGCAACATGACGTTTGTCTATATCGAAGGCGCGGACGTCATGACCTTTGTCGTCCACTATGACGACATGTCTTATGATCTTTCAGTCAAAGGCCCGCATGCCGGTACCGATCACGGGACATGTAAAGAAGTCTAAGTGCTCTCTCAGAGAGCCCCGAAACAAATCGGGGCTATCGAGGTTAATATCTCAAGAAATATCAAGAGGATGTGAGCACATGCTCACTCCTCTTTTTTTCCGAATGATCTTGTCTAGGTCAGATGAGGGCGTCGCGGATCTCCGTTCGCTCTTCATTCTCAACCACCCGCATTCCAGCAGAAACCCCAACCTGGAAGGCGGAGCAAACCACCAAGGGACACCATGAAAAATCTGACTGCACTCACACTCGCCCTTCTCGCCCCCTCATTTGGTTTGGCTGCTGGTTCCGGACCGCTAGACGGCGCTGATTTTGTCGTGACCTGCGTCTCGGACACCGATGGTAGTAGCGTTACTCTGGCCCGTTCGGGTGCGACCGATACCGGCTTCATCGTAACGGACACAATTCGGGGTGAAGCCAAGATTCTACCGGGTGTTAACTCGCTGACGTTTCTCCACATCATGGACAAAGACGTGGTCACTTTTGTCGTCGATTTCGACGACCTAAACTATGACATGTCCATCAAGGGAGAGCACAGTGCAAACGACCGTGGCATTTGCGATGACCCCGTAAGCTGACAAAGCGATAACTCTCTCACATTCCGGCCCTTTCAGCCCAAAAAAGGGAGCGCAAATTGTTGTGTCTGACATAAGCGTCGTGCCATAAAGCCGCACCCGGACAGTGAGAAGAATTGATGGACTTACTAAACGCGCTTGTTGCGCTTTCTAACTTTGTGATCGTGCCTGCGGTTGCTTACGGCAGCCAGTTGGCTCTGGGGGCGCTGGGTGTAACGCTCATCTACGGAATCCTGCGGTTTTCGAATTTTGCCCATGGCGACACGATGGCCTTCGGCGCGATGATTGCCGTGCTGGTCACCTGGGGCCTGCAAGCCGCCGGAGTGAGTTTCGGACCGCTACCCACCGCACTGTTGGCCCTGCCATTTGCGATCCTGGGCTGCATCGTTCTGGTTCTGATAACCGACCGGCTGGTCTATCGATTTTATCGAGAACAAAAAGCCAAACCGGTGATCCTTGTGATCGTTTCTATGGGTGTCATGTTCATCATGAACGGGCTTGTTCGCTTTATCATCGGACCGGATGACCAAAGGTTTTCAGACGGCGCGCGATTTATCATATCCGCCCGTGATTTCAAGGCGATGACCGGATTGCGTGAAGGGCTTGCGATCAAGACCTCTCAGGGCATCACTCTGGTAGTTGCCGTTATCGCGGTGGCGCTGCTGTTTTGGTTTCTCAACAAAACCCGCACGGGCAAATCGATGCGAGCCTATTCCGACAACGAGGATCTGGCGCTGCTCTCGGGTATCAACCCCGAGCGCGTTGTGATGATCACCTGGATTATCGTGGCAGCATTAGCGACCACCGCTGGTGTTCTCTATGGGTTGGATAAAAGCTTTAAACCGTTTGTCTATTTCCAACTTCTGCTGCCAATCTTCGCCTCAGCCATTGTCGGCGGTCTTGGCAACCCGCTGGGCGCCATCGCTGGCGGGTTCATTATCGCTTTTTCCGAGGTCACCGTAACTTATGCGTGGAAAAAGGTGCTGACTTACGTCGCGCCAGAAAGTCTGGCGCCTTCGGGACTAGTGCAATTCCTATCCACCGATTACAAATTCGCCGTCAGCTTTGCCATCTTGCTGATCGTGCTTCTGTTCAAGCCTACCGGCCTGTTTAAAGGAAAAGCGGTATGACCGAGTCTGTCAAAAACACGCTGCTTTTTGTTGTCGTTGGCGGCTTGATCCTGCTGACCGGTTTCACACAAAGCTGGAACTCCGCGATCCTGATCCTGAACATGGGGTTGATCTCAGCCATCATGGCGATTGGGGTGAACCTACAGTGGGGATTTGCTGGCCTCTTTAATGTCGGCGTCATGGGCTTTGTGGCGCTGGGTGGTCTGGCTGTTGTGTTGGTATCGACCGCTCCAACACCCGGTGCGTGGTCTTCGGGCGGGTACGGCATCGTTCTTTCCTTACTTTTGGGGGCTGCGACCGTTGTGGCGGCGGTGCTGGTGGCGACCCGGATGCCGAAGGGCCGTACCCAAACCTTGACGATTGTCGCCATTCTTATTGTAGGCTTCTTTGTTTACCGCGCGGTATTCGATCCCAGCGTGGCTGGTGTTGAAGCAATCGATCCGGCAGTTGCCGGCAACCTCGGCGGTTTGAACCTGCCGGTCCTTGTGGCCTGGCCTGCGGGTGGTCTGTTGGCTGCTGGTGCGGCGTGGCTGATCGGAAAAACGGCGCTGGGTCTCCGCTCGGACTACCTGGCAATTGCAACGCTTGGCATTGCCGAGATCATCATTGCGATCATGAAGAACGAAGACTGGCTGGCCCGGGGCGTCAAGAATGTCTACGGCATCCCGCGCCCTGCCCCCGTGGTAGGCTACGAGGTCGAACTGCAGAACGATCCCGGCTTTGTCGCGCGCGCCGATTGGTTCGGGTTGGACCCCGTCATCGCGTCGACGCTTTCGGTCAAACTGGGCTATTCGCTGCTGTTCATGATCGTTCTGCTTGCTTTGCTGTGGATGGCGCAAATGGCGTTGAAAAGCCCGTGGGGCCGCATGATGCGCGCCATCCGCGACAATGAGGTCGCGGCAGAGGCTATGGGCAAAGATGTCACCCGCCGCCACCTGCAGATATTCGTGCTCGGCTCGGCAATCTGTGGCATCGCCGGTGCGATGATGACAACTCTGGACGGGCAACTTACGCCGGGCACATACAATCCGCTGCGGTTTACGTTCCTTGTCTGGGTGATGGTCATTGTGGGCGGTTCAGGCAACAATTTCGGCGCTGTTCTAGGCGCATTCCTGATCTGGTTCCTGTGGGTTCAGGTCGAACCAATGGGGTTGTGGTTCATGAGCCTGATCACATCGAGTATGCCAGATGGCAGCGCGCTCAAATCTCATTTGATCGACAGCGCCGCGCATATGCGGCTGTTCACCATGGGCCTAGTCCTGCTGATTGTTCTCAGGTTCAGTCCAAGGGGTCTGATTCCGGAAAAGTAAGATCACAATCCATCAATTCATGAAACCGCGCCAACTGACTGGTGCGGTTTCTTGATTTTGTGGAGTATACGGATTAGACGAATCCCAGTACCGCCTTGATGCAGCCGTCTTTTTGGCCACTATTTACGCTAAATTGCCCCTTGGCCCGCGATCATTCGGGAAACATACGAGTATAAGAAGAGTGCACATGAATACTTCCTTCACTAAAATAGCCCTTATCGTCCCGCTGTTCGTAACGCTGGCCGGTTGTATTCCCTCACCCGAAGATCTGGAATCCACCCCGGTCAAGGTGCAGACGTCCAAGGGCGAAGTCACCTGCCAGCTGTATCGTCAGGACCGTGTGACCTGGGATCGGGCGATCAACTTCCCGGCAACCAAGATGTCGGTTCCCGAGGCGGATGCCTACTGCCGCCAAGAAGGACAGCGCCGTCTGAAGTAACAGAATGCGCGCCGGGTAGAAGATTTCTGCCCGGCACAAACCTTATCTGGCTTTGAACAAACCGCCCAGAATGCCGCGAACAATGCGGCGTCCGGTTGTTCCTTTCAGTTCCTTGATCACGGCCTCGCTCATCGCGGTTGCGAACGTGTCTTTCTTACGCATCACGCGAGAGGATGACCGCCCGACCCGGCTGCCGGAATAGCGTCTTGCTGTCGCAAATTCACGCTCGGCCGTGGATTGTGTTTCCAACTGTTCTTCGGCTTCGGCCGCGGCTTGCGCTGCTGCATCTGCGCGGGACTGAAGGATTTCAAAGGCAGATTTCCGGTCCTTCAACTGCCCGTATTTCGCTTTCATCGCTGACGCATCTATCAGCGCTTTCCGCTCGGCCTTGGTGATTGGACCCAGTTGCGTTCCAGGCGGGCGGATCAAAGTGCGTTCTACGATCCCTGGCACGCCTTTTTTCTGCAACATCGAGGTCACGGCCTCACCGACACCAACTTCACGGATCGCCTCTTCGGTGTCGAAGGTTGGGTTTTCACGATAGGTTTCTGCTGCAAGCCGCAGGTTCTTGCGATCCCGCGCCGTGAATGCGCGCAAGGCATGCTGCACCCGGTTGCCCAGTTGTCCCAGAATGTCTTCCGGAACGTCCGCCGGGTTCTGAGAGATGAAATAGACGCCCACACCTTTGGAGCGAATGAGGCGGGCGACCTGTTCGACCTTGTCCACCAGAACCTTGGGCGCATCATCGAAAAGCAAATGCGCCTCGTCGAAGAAGAACACCAGTTTGGGTTTGTCCGGGTCGCCAACTTCGGGCAGTTCTTCGAACAGCTCGCTTAGCAGCCACAGCAGGAATGTTGCGTACAGACGCGGTGACCCCATCAGCTTGTCGGCAGCAAGGATGTTCACGACGCCCTGCCCGTTTTCATCAACGCGCATAAGATCGGCCAATTCCAGCGCGGGTTCACCAAACAGTTTGGTGCCACCCTGGTTTTCCAGCACCAGCAGGCGGCGTTGAATGGCCCCGATCGAAGCGGTTGAGACATTGCCATAGCGCAAAGACAACTGAGCCCTATTTTCCCCAATCCAGACCAGCAAGGACTGAAGGTCTTTGAGGTCTAATAGCGGTAAGCCCTCTTCGTCTGCCACCCGGAACGCGATGTTCAGAATGCCCTCTTGTGCTTCGCTCAGATCCATCAGGCGCGACAGCAGCAGAGGTCCCATCTCGGTTACTGTCGTACGAACGGGATGTCCCTGTTGCCCGAACAGATCCCAAAACGTAACCGGGCACGCGCCATACGCATAGTCGGCAAAGCCGATCCGCTGGGCGCGATCCTGAAACGCCTGGTGAAGCTTGTGGCCTTCGCTCCCCGCCTTGGCCAGACCGGACAGGTCCCCTTTGACGTCAGACAGGAATACCGGAACACCGGCTTGGGAAAACCCCTCGGCCAGAATTTGCAGTGTCACCGTTTTACCTGTTCCCGTCGCACCCGCGATCATGCCGTGACGGTTGGCATATTTCAGCGTCAGCGACTGCGGCTGGCTGTAGTCGTTGCCACCGCCGCCCAAGAATATGTTTTGGTCCATGAATGTAAGGCCTTATTTCCACCGATCTGCGGCCAGCATACAAAGTTAACCTTTAACTGCGAAAGTCTAATTGCTGCCCACGTCGCTAAGGTGACGGGGCGGCAATTTTCCTCCCTGTCGACTGACCGCGCCTTCGGGCGCGGTTTTTTTCACAAATCATGGCCGTTACATTAAAATTTCAGGTTTTCAGTTGACCGATGCCCCTGCCTTTCGTAACGTCTGCGCATAAATAAGTCGGCCAGTCCGACGGGGAGAAAATTTTTAGAAGGGAGCCGCTCCACCGGCTCCCTTTGTTCATTTTGCCGTAGCGCTAGATTTCCGATAACCCGGCGAAAAACCGTTCACATGTTGAAATGACCCACCTTAGCCCCTGACAGTGTGGGACAAGGGTGATAGACGAGTGAAAAAGTCCAACATAAGACCGAGGCAATCATGATCAAGAACACCCTTTCAGTCAGCCTGGTGACCGCTTCGTTGTGGTGCGGAGTCGCATACGCTCAGGAAACGACGCAGGAAACCGAACAGCAACCCCAGACCTCGCAAACTCAGATCGGCAACGATCTGGACCTGGGTGAAACCGGTCCGCGTAACGGCGAACAATACGTCAAGGAAGAAAAAGGCGACTGGGCGATCCTGTGCATCAAGACCGATGCCGACGAAGACCCCTGCGCGATGCGTCAGATCCTGACCGGCGAGCAAGGCCAGCCGATCGCGGAAATTACTCTGGAAAAATTGCCCGAAGGCGTGGCCGCGGTTGCCGGAGCAACTGTGGTTGTCCCGCTGGAAACGATGCTACAGGCGCAGCTGGCGCTTTCGATCGATGGTGCACCGGGCAAGCGCTATGACTACCACCACTGTAACCCCGTTGGCTGTGTTGCGCAGATGGGCTTTACCGAGGGCGACGTGGAAGCAATGAAGGTCGGAACCAAAGCGACCTTGTCGCTTGTGTCAGTTCTCGCACCAAACCAACTGCTGCAACTTGAAGTATCGCTGTCAGGCTTTACAGCAGGTTTTGAAGGCTTGAAAGTTCTGCAGAACTGAGGTTTCGCTAAGCTAAGACCGCCGCCGGGTTTTACCGGCGGCGTCTTTGTTTGAAATCAGTATTTATATGCGTTTTAAGGCAATTACCGCATTCAGCCCGCCAAATGCAAAGGCGTTACTCAGTGCTACGTCCACTTTCGCCTCGCGGGCTTCGTTTGGCACGACATCCAGCGCGCATTCGGGGTCCGGCTCTTCATAGCCGATGGTCGGAGCGATCACGCCATCCCGCAGTGCCATGATACAGGCCAGCAGTTCGACCGCGCCGGTGCCACCGATAAGGTGGCCGTGCATCGACTTGGTCGAAGAAATCATCAGCTCGTCGGCATGAGGGCCAAAAACACCGGCCACGGCCGCGCATTCCGTCTTATCATTGGCCGCGGTGCCGGTTCCATGCGCGTTGATATATCCAACACTGTCAGCGCTTAACCCTGCATCCGCAAGCGCGCCCGACATGGCACGCGCAGCGCCCTGTTTGCTGGGCATGACAATGTCCGACGCATCTGACGACATCGCAAAACCCACGACCTCACACAGGATATCAGCCCCACGGGCGCGGGCGTGCTCGAATTCTTCGAATACGAAGACACCTGCGCCTTCGCCCTGCACCATGCCATTGCGATTCGCGCTGAACGGGCGGCAGGCGTCCTTGGACATGACACGCAGCCCTTCCCAGGCTTTGACGCCACCAAAACACAACATTGACTCCGACCCACCCGTCAGCATCGCCGGAGCAGCACCGCTGCGTACCATCTGGAACGCCAACGCCATTGCGTGGTTGGACGAGGCACAGGCCGTCGACACCGTAAAGCTGGGGCCCTTAAGGTTATGCTCCATCGAAACGTGACTGGCCGCCGCATTGTTCATCAGCTTGGGAACGACAAACGGATGCACCCGGTTTTTGCCATCCTCATAAACGGAACGGTAGTTGTCATCCCAGGTCGAAACGCCGCCGCCAGCGGTTCCCAACACAACGCCGGAGCGGGCCGCGAGATCGCCGTGGAATTCGATCCCGGATTGATCAATCGCTTCTTTGGCCGCTGTCAGAGTGAATTGTGTGAACCGGTCATACAGGGTCATTTGCTGGCGGTTAAACCGCCCCTCGGCCTCGAACCCGCGGACCTGACCACCAATCTGAATGGCCAGTCTTTCAACATCGCGAAATTCAAGAGCAGAGATACCGCAGCGCCCTTCGCGCATAGCCTCTAACGTATCAGGCACCGAATGGCCCAGTGAATTGATTGTACCGGCCCCGGTGATAACGACGCGTTTCATAGGATTATGTCAGACCTTTTCCGACACCAG
Source organism: Ruegeria sp. YTSC230 (assembly GCF_059609665.1). NCBI lineage: Bacteria > Pseudomonadati > Pseudomonadota > Alphaproteobacteria > Rhodobacterales > Roseobacteraceae > Ruegeria > Ruegeria sp. YTSC230. Next base: position 719,670 of record NZ_JBXWMC010000001.1, read on the forward strand.
CTTTTGGATGCCGGTGATAATGGCCGCGACGTTCGAGATGTCAAAGTCGCTGGCGCTCGGCTCGTTTGCGTTGAACGGAATCGAGATATCGAACTCTTCCTCGATGGCAAAAATGCTCTCGACCAGTCCAAGGCTGTCGATACCCAGATCTTCGAGCGTGCTTTCGGGTGTCACATCCGACGGCTCCAGCACGGCCTGCTCTGCAATGATTGCGATGACGCGGTCGCTGATGCTCATGTCGATCCTCTAATTACCATGTTGTGGTTGATTTAATCGCTCGGAGGCTGTTTGGAAACAGCCTTTTTCAGCGCCTCAACGTCACGTGCCAATCTCGGCAGTCGGCGCTGTGCTTTGTAAATGTCTGTATGCGTTTCCATTTTGATGGCCGGATAACCCATAACCACACGCCCTTTTGGAACGTTGGACAGGATTTTTGTGCCCCCGCCCGCAATCACACCATCGCCGATAAAGATGTTGTCAGACACGCCGGTCTGTCCGCCCAAAACAACGTTATTTCCAATGTCGACTGACCCGGAAACACCAGATTGCCCGCATAACAGGCAATCCTGCCCAACACGGGTGTTGTGCCCGATATGAACCTGGTTATCGAGCTTTGAACCATCGCCGATGCGGGTGTTCCTGATGGTTCCATTGTCAATGGTACAATTCGCACCGACTTCGACATCATCGCCAATCTCGACGGCACCCAAAGAATGAATGCGGAGCCAGCTCTGCGCCCGGGCTTCACCCTGATCGCCCATGGATTTGCGGGCGTTTTCCACGCCTGATACCTCGGGCGTCACAAAGCTGAAACCGTCACTGCCGATCCTAGCGCCGGGTTGCGCAATGAAACGATCACCGATCTGAGCCCTTGCTCCGATACTCACCATCTCGCGCAGAAACGCGTCGTCGCCCAGAACGGCATCCAGACCGATCACGCAATGTGGACCGATGACCGCATTCTTACCGATACACGCACCGGCACCAACAACCGCCAATGGGCCGATCGAGGCACCCTCGCCTATCTCCGCCGTTGGGTCGATTACGGCAGAGGGGTGAATGCCCGGCTGCACTCCTTGCCCGCGATCCAGCATTGCCGTGATACCCGCCATCGCCATGCGTGGACGCGGCACAAAAATCGCGGCCTCCAGCCCCAGAGCCCGCCAATCCGCACCTTCCCACAAAACGGCGGCGCGGGCGGCACCCGTGCTAAGCGCGTCCGCGTATTTCGGCGACATCGCCATTGCCAGGTCAGACGGCCGGGCATCGACCGGTTCTGCGGCGCGCTCTATAATAAGGCCAAGTTCACCCTGACAGTCCGCGCCCAAGGCTTCGGCGATTTGCTGAATAGTGTACTGCATGACGGGCTTCCCGAATTAAGGACCTGCCCCGGTGATTACCCCTGAACGTCCGGCAGGGCTACCCCTGCTTTCTGCAGAGCGTCCCAGATTTTCCGGTCCCGGTCATAGACATCGCGGCGGTACTGAACCTCACCTTTCGGACCGACATAGGCGGTGCGATAGATCAGATGTACCGGAACATGCTGTTCCAGCGGGACAGTCGTTTCCTTGCCGGACGCCAATATACGGTGGAAAAACGCCTTTGGGTCCTCTTCCTGTTTGGCCAAAAGTGCATAGGCAAACTCGAAGGGTTGCGCCAACCGGATACACCCGTGCGAGAACGCTCGCGTCTCACGTGCAAACAGAGATTTCTGAGGCGTATCATGCAGATAGATGTTGTGCTTATTGGGGAACATGAACTTTACCAACCCCAGCGCGTTGCTTTTGCTGGGGGGTTGACGCATGGCAAACGGGAAGTTTCTGGTGTTGAACTGGGTGAAATCAACCGCGCCCCGATTAACCAGACGACCACTGCGATCCGTGATCTGGATGTGGCCTACGGCGTTTGGATTTGACTGCAATTTTGGCAGATATTCCTTGGTGATGATCGAGCGCGGCACATACCAACTGGGGTTGATGACCATATGCTCCATCTCGTCCGAAAATTCTGGGCTGCGACGGTCATGAACGTTCTTGCCAATCACGGCGCGGGTTTCAAAGGTAACCCTGCCATCGTCCACGATCTTGGCCGAAAAGTCGGCCTGGTTGACCAGAATGTGCCGCTCACCCCGTTCACGCGGCAACCAGCGTTCTCGTTCCAGTGCAACATAAACGGCCTTCAAACGCTCGGACGCCGTGCGGTTAAGCTCGGTGATCGTGCCCTCACCGGCGACACCATCGGTGGCCAGACCGTGCGCCTGTTGGAAGTCTTTGACAGCAGCCAGCATTGCCTCATCGAATTCCGGGGTTGCGGTCGGGCTTAGATACCCCATTTCAATCAGACGGTTACGAAGCTTAATTACATTAGATCCGGTATCGCCATATTCCAACTTACCTACAGGCACACCAGCACCCCAACCGCCTTGGTTGACCAATGCCTCAAGCGCGATCTTCTGTTTCATCAACGCGCGGTACTGGGTGGATTGCGGTGCAAGCAGATCGAAATACGCGTCACCCTCCGCAGTAAGCAGGCCCTGCAAATGGTCATTGGCCGACCGACGCGACACTGTGCGGACCAGCCCATCGTCAATCTGCGCAGGACGCAATGCGCCTGAATACAGATCATTTGCATAGCTGACAAACGCCTTGCTTAATTCGATTTCAACCGCACCCAAATCCCGCAGCGATCTGGCGTCCTGCATTTTTGATACGATCGACTGAACGTCATAGCCCCCTTCGGGCAAGCCATGCAGGTTTGTGGAAGATAACGCCTTTATCAACCGCGCTCTGCGCGCTTCATGCTCAGGCGTGTCGCCCACCCATATTGGGGCAAACGCGTTGGTACGATAGAACTCTGCCAGACCTGAACCTGCAGGCGCAAACTCGGCCACAGCCATTTGAAATGCCGTTCCGGGTGCAGACTGGGCACTTGCCACAGAGGCAGACGCCGTAATGCAAGCGGCGAAGATAAGACTTTTAGGCAACCGGTAAAGTGCTCGCATGGGATGACCTTGATTATTCAATACTTTGCGCGTTCTGAGGCGCGTTCCGAATGAATATGGTTTTCAGCTGGACGTTTTGTCCATTCACAAATACATCAATCCAAAGCATCCATCCGAGCCTGATGCGCGTTTGCATCGGCTGCGTTGCGCCAACGCCTAATTGCCTCAATACTATACCGATTTGCATCACCTGCGCAAAAAATCGCCGAAAATTCCCCCTTGAAAAGATGAATGTGAAAGATTTCTTGGCTGGCATTTCGTACTGTGTCATAAATCCCGCATCTGGGATGGGAAAAAATTAAGATCGCGCGCGTAACATCGTGTGCAGGCAGGAACAGTACGGGACGAAACGAAATGACCACGAGCAGTACATCGGGCTTGACCCGGCGTGCCCTATTGGGCGCATTCGCTGCAACAGCAGTTGTAGCAGCACCGACTTATTCCAGTGCAGCAGGTTTTTTGCGCGGTGGCGGCGATATTCGCCGTATCCGTATGTATTCGGGCCGCACGGGCGAACGGCTTGATATGATATATTGGGTTGACGGAAAATACATCAAGGACGCTGTCAAAGAAGTGAACCACTTCATGCGCGACTGGCGTACTGATCAGGCCAAATCCATGGATCTGCGCACCATCGACATCATGGCAGCCTCTCATAATCTTCTGGACGTGAATGAGCCCTACACTCTTTTGTCCGGCTACCGCTCCCCCCAAACCAATGCAATGCTGCGGTCTCGTTCGCGCCGTGTGGCCAAGAACTCGCTGCACATGAAAGGTCAGGCTGCTGACTTGCGCCTGTCGTCCCGTTCTGTGTCCCAGATGGCCAAAGCAGCCATGTCCTGCCGCGCTGGCGGTGTTGGCAAGTACCACCGCTCGAACTTCGTCCATATGGATTGCGGCGAGGTTCGCAGCTGGGGCGGCTAAAAGACACCCAAACTGTTTCTCAACGACGAGCGCCCTTGGGCGCTCTTTGTTTTTTGGACTACCAGCGTACATGTTTTGCCCAGATACGGGATCGCTGATTGCCGCGCTAACAGGACCGGAATTGGCTGCCGAATATGTGTTCTCACGGACTTGAAAACGTCATTCTTAGGTGAGCCAGCGCGCACTCCTCGCGAATTTTCATATAACATGATGAAAAATATCGCGATTTTATGAAGAGATTTTTTACGAGAAAGGAGTCATATTGCGGCGTTAGAGGAAAGATTAATGATTTCGATTGTCGCCAAAGTAATAGCTTTGTTCCTGCTGGTTGCCGCGCTTTATCTGGCATATTATGCCGGTTCGTTTCAGCAAGAACTCAAGGATACTGATAGACCGCCGCCGGTGGTTCTGTTTTCCATTGTAGTGGCCCTTGCCGCCTATCTGCTCTTAGTGCTGGTGTAATTGCTCCTGTCTGGCATCCTGGCTTCATTCCGAGCAATGGCGCCAGCACGCCTGCTATCGCGGTTTAGCTTACTGCAGTGCCATCATCTCGGATCGTGCAGCAGATCTGCGTTGCTCGCCGCCCAGTCATGCATGGCCTGCAGCAGAGGTATTAAGCTTTGCCCTAAAGGCGTCAGGCTGTATTCCACATGGGGCGGGATGGTTTTGAAGTCTTTGCGTGAAACAAAGCCCGCTTCTTGCAACTCACTTAGCTGGCGGGTCAGTGTCCGGTGCGTTATGCTGCCAAGGTTTCGCTGAAGCTGATTAAACCGCGAGGTTTCCTGGGCCAGCCAATAGACAATCAAAAGTTTCCACTTACCCGAAATCGCTTCGATCAACGGCTCGATAAGGCAATTCTCTTTCGATTCGAGAGTTGTCATGACAGTATCCTAAATGACCGTACTTGTCGTTTTGATCATGTAATTCTAACTACTGCCCGGAACACCCAAATGCAATGAGGATTGGGATGAGCAAGAAGAAGGTAGTGATTGTTGGTGGCGGATATGTCGGCTTTGAAGTTGCCAAAGAATTGGATGCACATGCCGATGTCACACTGATCGAGCAACGCGAAGCTTTTGTGCAGCCGCCGGCGACAATCCGGGCGCTCCTGGACCCTGCTTTGCTGGATCAGATCGTCCTGCCGTATGATCGCCTGCTAAAGACCGGGCGGGTCGTGCGTGGCCGCGCTGTATCGGTGTCTCAAACCGAAGTGACCCTGGAAGATGGCAATGTCTATCCGGCTGATTTTATCGTCGTGGCCACAGGTTCGTCCTATGCAGCACCGTTCAAACCATCGGGCGACAGCATTGATGATTTTCGCCAGGCCAGCGCAGACGTCAGCGCGCAATTGGCAGCCGCGAAATCGGTGGCAATCGTCGGGGCTGGTGCTGTTGGCACAGAACTGGCGGGTGAAATTGCTGCGGCACGACCGGACAAGGACATCACTTTGATTTCGTCGGACGATACCCTTTTCCCGATGTACCCTGCTAGGTTTGGCAGCCAGATCAAACGCAAACTTGAACGCGCCGGTGTATCTGTCGTGCTTGATCAAAGAGTCGAAGATTTACAGCGCATGGACATGCCCTACGCGGGATCAGTGAAACTGACCGATGGTCGGGTTGTCTCCGTTGATCTGGTGTTTCCAGTCGTCGGATCAAAACCAAATACGACCTTGATCCAGACTTTGCCTGGGGTGAACGCTGTACCATCCGGCCGGGTCAAAACCGACAAGTGGATGCGCCCGTCAAATTTTCCGAATGTCTTCATCGCAGGCGACATCGCCGACATAGGAGACGGTATGACGATTGTCGCGATCACTAGGCAAAACCCATGGTTGATCAAGACATTGAAGCAGGTGTTGAAGGGACAAGCGGTCGAAGATCAAAAACCCTATGCGCCTTGGAAGAAGGCACCGATCCTCGTTCCGCTGAGTCCTCATGTCGGCAATAGTTGGCTCTTTGCGACTGTTGGCGATTGGATCACCCGCAAGATGAAAGGAAAAGAGCTCTTTATCCCAAAGTATCGCAAGGCATTTGGTCTTTCACGATAGCAGAAGGTCTGAGCCGGTGCATTTCCCGGCCTAATCTATTGAAAGCCGAAGCGAAAGCGGGCTTAAGAGGGCAAAAACATAACCCAACTAGCCGTAAGACATTAAAAGTAATGGCGCACCTGAGAGGATTCGAACCTCTGGCCTCTGCCTTCGGAGGGCAGCGCTCTATCCAGCTGAGCTACAGGTGCCTTGGCCGTTAGCTAACCTTGATCCGATCCGGGTGCAACTGCAAATCTTTCCGGATCGGCCAGGTTTCACGCAAACAAATCGTGTGCCAATTCCAGCGCGTCGATCAGTATGTCGACCTCGTCCGTGGTGTTGTACAGACCAAAGCTTGCGCGGCAAGTCGCGGTGACACCGTAGAAATCCATAAGAGGACCAGCGCAGTGATGACCGGCACGGACAGCCACGCCTTTCTTGTCCAGAATGGTCGAGACATCATGCGCGTGCCCTGCCCCGTCCATCGTAAAGCTGAAGATTGCGGCCTTGTCCGGGCGTGTGCCCTGAACCTGCAACCAGTTCAGACCAGTCAGTCTCTGCATAGCATAATCGCGCAACCCGGCCTCATGAGCGGCGATATTTTCCATCCCCAGATCCATCATGTAATCCAGCGCAACACCCAGACCGATGGTTTGGACAATACCGGGCGTTCCGGCCTCGAACTTCATTGGCGGGTCGTTGTAGATCACCTGGTCCTTGCTGACCTCTTTGATCATGTCGCCGCCACCGATAAAGGGGCGCATCTCGGCCATGCGTTCGGATTTGATGTAAATCGCACCCGACCCCGAAGGGCCATAAAGCTTGTGGCCAGTGATTGCATAGAAATCGCAGCCGATATCGGCGACATTGACGGGCATGTGCACAGCGCCCTGGCTGCCATCGACCAGCACCGGAACGCCTTTCGCGTGTGCGCCTTCTGTGATCGCTTTGACGTCAACCACTGTGCCCAACACGTTCGAACACTGCGTTACTGCAACCAGCTTGGTCTTGGGACCGATCGCGTCGATCACGGCCTGCGGGTCAAGCCCTCCATCGGCGTCCACATCGACCCATTTCAGGACGACGCCCTGACGTTCGCGCAGAAAATGCCAGGGGACAATATTGGCGTGGTGTTCCATCACGCTCAGCACGATCTCATCTCCGGCCTCCATGCGCGGCATGGCCCAGCCATAGGCGACCAGGTTAATCCCCTCGGTCGTGCCCGAGTTCAAGACAATCTCATCCTCGTCCGCCGCGCCCAGAAAACGGGCGATGGTTCCGCGAACGGATTCGTATTTCTCGGTCGCCAGATTGGACAAGTAATGCAGGCCGCGGTGAACATTCGCGTATTCTTCGGAATATGCCCGTGTCACCGCATCAATCACGACCTGCGGTTTCTGCGCCGATGCGCCATTGTCCAGATAGGTCAACGGCTTGCCGTTCACTTCCCGAGACAGGATTGGAAAGTCTGAGCGGATTTTCTGCACGTCATACATGGTCTTTTGTTCCCTATACGGGGCCGCCGGGCGTTAATGCGAGGACAAAGGGCACTGCAATCAAAGCAGATAACACGATGACCCCGAAGGATTTAGCAAGCGAACCGAACTGGTGCGCTTCATTCAGAAAATGGAGCGTGACGTAAAGGCTGATAATCGCCGTGGCCAGCAAAAACATCAGCATCAAAAACGGCAGCACGATCGTAATGACCAGCGTGATCACCATCGCAGCGATCTGAAGGTACTGCAGCCAGATGGTCAGCGTCAGGATGTCATCGAATGTTGCACGGCCACCCAGAAACCTCCCCACGAACAGAAATGCCCCGACGCTTAGCAGCATGGCGCCGGCAGATCGGACCAGCCCTAGGAACACCGGCGTAGGTGGGGGTACGGATTCATCACCGGGGACTGGAAGCAAATGATCAATACCCAGTTGTACAAGGCCGTTGAGCACCACGGCCAGAAAGAAAGAAAGCCATAAGATTTCTCGCCCCGGGCGCATGTCCAAAAGGCGCCGGGCCGCTTGGGCGGGGTGTGTCAGGGTCAAGATCGCAAGATCAACAAAGCCAGTGGGATTCATTCTTGCCGCCTTTGCGCTTGACTGAGACCTGCCAGCCAGAACCAAAGGAACACTGCGAACCAGACGATCCCGACGAGTGTCAGGGCCGGGCCAGATCCTATGAAACCGCCGACCAAACCATTCAACAAAACCAGAGGTGTTGAGGATAATAGCGCCCAGAACAGAGCCAATCTAGCGCCATAGGACGTCCCCTGACCGCCAACCAACCGGGCCGCGCCGTATGAGACAAAGGACAGCAGGTAGAAAAACAGAGGCAGAATAATGACAGTGCCCATCAAGGCACCGCCCATCAGCATATCCAGCTCTAGTCCTTCGATATGCGCGCGTCGCGCAAGGCTGGGCAATTGCGCGATGAATGCCACAATGCAAAACGCCATGACAAACATCAGCGCCCGGTCCTCGCGCGGGCCTAGATCAAGAAGCCGCCGCACGACACGACCCGGCCCCCGATAGGTGGCCACGATATCCGAGGTCAAAGGCATCAGATGTGTCGCGACAGCCAGCCTTCAAGGCGGTTTACGATGGCCTCAGCCAATACCTCATCCTCGATCTCATCGACGGCTTCGGCCAAAAATGCCAGCGTCAGCATATTGGTGGCGTCCTTAACCGAAACCCCACGCGAACGCAGGTAAAACAGCGCCGTCTCATCAATCGCACCCGAGGTCGAGCCGTGCGAACACGCAACATCGTCGGCATAGATCTCAAGCTCGGGCTTGGCGAGGAACTGGCTGTCATCATCCAGCAGCAAGGACTGGCTGATCTGATATCCATCAGTCTTCTGTGCGCCTTCCTTGACCAGGATCTTACCTTGGAACACGCCGGTTGCGCCGTTGCGCAGAACTTTCTTAAAGACCTGACGGCTTTCGCAGTTCACCGCGTCATGGGTAACGAAAACTGTGTCGTCATGATGAAAATCGCCATCGCCAACACAAGCACCCGCCACATGAGCTATAGCGTCGTCACCGGTCAGTTCGATTACCTGTTCGTTGCGGGTCAGAATGCCATTCACCGTCAGCGTGAAGGATTTATAGACAGATTCCTGACCCAGACGCGTGAACATGTGTGTCGCAGCGCGACGTTCGTGGTCCCTGCCCTGCGCGCGCACGTGATGCAGCGTACCGCCATCGGCGATGTCGATCTCGATGCATTTGTTGAACCGTGATGCCGCAGGACCATTTTCCAGAACCGTCACTTCAGCGCCGCTTTCGACACGGATGATGTGATGCAGCATGGCGTCCGAGGTCTCGGATGCATGGCGATAGATCAGGCTGATCGGCTTGGTCGGTTTGCCGGTGACGTGGATCGCAACGCCATCTGCAGCAAAGGCGGTATTCAAAGCAGCCAACGGCCGCTGAACCGGGGATTGCCCGCGCGATTCCAGAACGCCGTACAACTCTTTGGCCCAGTGAATATCCTTACAGCAGATATCCTCGATCCGGTCGATGTTGACACCTTCCAGCTCTAAATCATCCGAGTCTTCAGCGCTGAACACACCGTCGATGAAAACGATCTTCAACCGGTCAAGATTGCCAAACAGCAGCGGCTCGTCTGAGTGGAACAATGCTGCATGCGGCTGCTCGGCCGAGATCAGGGTGTCAGGGCGCGTGTACTTCCAATACTCGTCGCGCCGCCCCGGCAGACCCATTTCCAGCACTCGCGCCAGCGCGTCTTCGCGCGCGGCCCGGGTACAGCCGGCTTCGGGCATGGTCAGCGTGGCCAGCCGTGCCTCGGTCGAGGTTTGTTTTACTTCGGGCAAAGCCATCAGTTCACCTCGGCCAGGATGTCGGCATAACCGTTGTTTTCAACTTCCAACGCCAGTTCGGGACCACCGGTTTTAACGATGCGACCGTCCGCCATGATATGAACAACGTCAGGTTTGATGTGGTCCAACAGGCGTTGATAGTGGGTGATGACCAGGAAACCACGGCCTTCATCACGCAGCGCGTTCACGCCCTCGGCCACCAGTTTCATCGCATCTACGTCCAGACCTGAATCCGTTTCGTCCAAGATGCACATCTTGGGTTCCAGCATCGCCATCTGCAGGATTTCGTTCCGCTTCTTCTCACCGCCTGAGAAGCCAACGTTTACCGGACGCTTAAGCATGTCCGCGTCGATTTTCAGCGATTTCGCCTTGGCCCGGACTTCCTTCAGGAAATCCGCTGCCGACAGCTCTTCTTCGCCGCGCGCCTTGCGCTGAGCGTTCACGGCCGTGCGCAGGAAGGTCATGTTGCCAACACCCGGGATCTCAACAGGGTATTGGAACGCTAGGAAGACACCCGCAGCCGCGCGCTCTTCCGGCTCCATCTCCAAAAGGTCCTCACCTTCCAGCGTGGCAGAGCCTTCGGTCACTTCGTACCCATCGCGGCCCGACAGCACATAGCTGAGCGTCGACTTGCCCGAGCCGTTCGGCCCCATGATCGCATGCACCTTTCCGGCCTCAACCGTCAGGTCGACACCTTTGAGGATTTGCTTTTCTTCTTCCTCAAGTTTCACGTGCAGGTTTTTGATTTCCAGCATTTTTTGTCCTTTTGCGTACCGCAAGGGGCCATCCGGCCCCGATATGTTCTGAATTCAGAGAAATGCGGGGTTAACCCACTGATCCTTCAAGGCTGATGGCCACCAGCTGTTGCGCTTCCATGGCAAACTCCATCGGCAACGCCTGCAGGACGTCCTTGCAGAACCCGTTGACGACCAGCGCCACGGCTTCTTCCTCGTCCATGCCGCGCTGACGGCAGTAGAACAGCTGATCGTCATCCACCTTGGATGTTGTCGCCTCATGTTCCACGCGCGATGAATTGTTGCGAACCTCGATATACGGTACCGTATGAGCCCCGCATTTATCGCCGATCAGCAAGCTGTCGCACTGTGTATAGTTGCGGCTGTCCTTCGCCTTGGGGTGCATCGAAACCAGACCGCGATAGGTGTTCTGTGCTTTACCCGCGCTGATCCCCTTGGACACGATGCGCGACTTGGTGTTCTTGCCCAGATGCACCATTTTGGTGCCGGTATCAGCTTGCTGCATGTTGTTGGTAATGGCGATCGAGTAAAACTCACCCTGGCTTTCATCACCGCGCAGGATGCAGGACGGGTACTTCCAGGTCACGGCGGATCCGGTTTCCACTTGGGTCCACATCACCTTGGACCGATCACCCCGGCAATCGGCGCGCTTGGTCACAAAGTTGTAGATACCGCCCTTGCCGTTTTCATCCCCGGGGAACCAGTTCTGAACGGTCGAGTATTTCACCTCGGCATCTTCTTCGATGATGATCTCAACAACGGCCGCGTGCAGCTGGGCCGTGTCGCGCTGCGGCGCGGTGCAGCCTTCCAGATACGAAACGTAAGAACCCTTGTCCGCGATAATCAGTGTGCGTTCGAACTGACCCGTGTTTTCCGCATTGATGCGGAAATAGGTGCTCAGCTCCATCGGGCAGCGCACGCCCGGCGGGATGTAGACAAACGAGCCATCCGAGAACACGGCCGAGTTCAGCGTGGCGTAAAAGTTGTCCGAGACGGGAACCACTGTGCCGAGGTACTTCTTGACCAGTTCAGGGTGTTCCCTGATCGCCTCTGAGATCGAACAGAAGATCACACCGTGTTTGGCCAGTTCGTCCTGAAAGGTCGTGCCAACCGAAACCGAGTCGAACACCGCATCCACTGCCACCTTGCGACCTTCGGCAGGCATATCCTCGGCGCCTTCAACGCCGGCCAGAATCATCTGTTCTTTCAGCGGGATACCCAGCTTTTCGTAAGTAGCCAGCAGCTTTGGATCGACCTCATCCAGCGATTTGGGCTTCTCCTCCATCGACTTGGGACGGGCATAGTAATACTGGTCCTGAAAGTCGATCTTGGGATAGTGGACCATAGCCCAGTTTGGCTCATCCATCTTGGTCCATCGTTCGAAGGCCGCCAGACGCCATTCGGTCATCCATTCGGGCTCTTCGTTCTTTTCCGAGATCAGCCGGACGATATCCGGGTTTACGCCCTTGGGAGCATATTCCATCTCGATATCGGTATCCCAACCGTATTTGTAGGTACTGACCTCGCGTACCGCGTCCACGGTTTCCTGATCGACACCTTCTTTTACCTGGGTCTGGTCCAAAGCGGCCATATGACACCTCCGTCAGATCACGCGGCGCGCGCGCGATGCTTCTTTTCTTTTTCAAGCCACGTTTCGGCGAAACGCAGCACATCTTCTTCAGTGGTCAAAGGTCCCAGAGACACGCGGATCGCGCTTGCTGCTGTGACCTCATCAAAACCCATCGCGGTTAACACCGCGCTTGCCCGGACCTTGCCGCTGGAACAGGCAGAACCTGCACTGATAGCGAAACCTGCCAGATCCATCTGCATGACCTGCGTTTCGCCCTTCCAGCCGGGGGTTGCGAAACACGAGGTATTCGGAAGGCGGTCCTGACCTTTCCCGACAAAAATAGTAGATTTAGAACCAGCCTCAAGGGCATTTTCTAGAATATTTCTAAATTCACGAACCTGTTCCCAGATACCATTTGAAAGATCCCGCGCCGCAGCTTCAGCTGCCGCCCCGAACCCCGCGATTCCAATGACATTTTCGGTGCCTGACCGTCGGCCCATCTCTTGCCCACCGCCTTTGATCATTGCAGGCAGTTCAGTGCCACGTTTCATCACCACCGCGCCAATACCTTTCGGGCCGCCCAGCTTATGGGCCGAAATCAACGCCATCTGGACGCCCAGCCAATTAAAAGCCACCGGCAATTTGCCAAAGGCCTGTGTCGCGTCTGTCACCGCCAATCCGTTTGGCAACGATTGGACAATCCCCGTCTCGGAATTCGCCAATTGCAGGGTCGACTGCTGGGGGTTTGACACGTCCACCTGACCAGATTGCGACGCGGGCAAGTCTTCGGTGATCCATGATCTGATCGCGTCATGCTCAATCGCGGACCCGTGCAAATCACGATTGATCAATGTCAGCGCTGCCCCTTCGGTCGAACCTGATGTGAACACAACGTCTGCCCCATCCGCACCAAATGCGGCTGCAACCTGCGCCCTTGCCCGCTCGATCAGAGCCTTGGCCGCACGGCCCTCGGCGTGAACGGACGAAGGGTTCCCGCACAATTCCATCGCCGCCACCATGGCCTGGCGGGCCTCGGGGCGCAGCGGTGTTGTTGCGTTATGATCCAGATAAACACGATTCATGGATACATCTTTTCCTGGTCGCAAAGCGGGGAAGAAGCCCAAGAGGCAAACAGCATTAGATTACTCATCAACGATGGAAAACAGACTGGGAACTGCCGGGCACGGGGCCAAGTCGTTCTTGATCACGTCAGACAGGCGCGTCTGGTGCAAAAAAACGTAGACATGCGCACTGAGACCTTCCCAAAGACGGTTGGTCAAAGACTGCGCCCGGCTGCCCGAGGATGCCCCGGATGCCCCGGCACCTTTTTGCAGCGCGTCCACGGTTTCATCCACCGCCGCCAGAACTTCGACCACCCGAATCTCGGAAGCAGGCCGCGCCAGACGATACCCGCCGCCCGGTCCACGTACGGACGAAACCAGTTCGGCCCGGCGCAATTTGACAAAAAGCTGTTCAAGATAAGGAAGCGAGACATCCTGACGTTCGGAGATTTCGCTAAGCGTCACCAAGCGGTCCGAGGGCTGTAGAGCAATATCAGCCAGTGCAACCATCGCGTAACGACCCTTTGTCGAAAGCTTCATTGTCTTTCCCTCATGGCAGGTTATAAGCGAAAACATTGACGCCGCCGCCGCCAGTGCGTATCTCCGACAGGCAGCGCCTTGCGCAAAGCATCATAATTAGAACCGTTCTAAAGTGCCTTACGATTACCGTCAAGTATATCATGGCATCAGGAAGAAAAAGACAGGACCAAAGCACACATGCCCGAGGTGATTTTTCCCGGACCCGAAGGCCGCCTGGAAGGCCGCTACCACCCGCAAAAGGAAAAAGACGCACCGATTGCCATCGTGCTGCACCCGCATCCACAATTCGGCGGGACCATGAACAACAAGGTGGTCTACAATCTGCACTATGCGTTTTACAACATGGGCTTCACCGTGTTGCGCTTTAACTTCCGCGGCGTGGGCCGCAGCCAGGGCGAATACGATCAGGGCATCGGTGAGCTGAGCGATGCAGCGTCAGCGCTGGATTATCTGCAGTCGATGAACAACAACTCCAAGCACTGCTGGGTTGCCGGCTTCTCGTTCGGTGCCTGGATCGGAATGCAGCTGCTGATGCGCCGCCCAGAAATTACGGGCTTTATTAGCGTGTCGCCACCAGCCAACATGTATGACTTCTCGTTCTTGGCCCCCTGCCCTTCGTCCGGCCTGATCATCAACGGCTCGTCCGACCGTGTGGCCCCGCCCGCCGACACCACGTCGCTGGTCAACAAACTGCACGAACAAAAAGGCATCACCATCACCCATAACGAGGTTGAGGGTGCTGATCACTTCTTCCAGGACCGTCACATGGACACGCTGATCACCGATGTCAGTGACTATGTGAAGCGTCGCCTGACCGAGAACACGCGCTAATGTCGAATACCATCACAACGCTTGCGGCCAAACTGGCCGAGGACACAATGAAGGTGATGGACGAAACCGGCAATGATCGATTCTTTGTCGAGGTGGGAGAGCTTTTGGGCGCCTCCTCCCAGACCTTGGAAGAGGCCTTTTTGACCGAAATGCGTGTACGCATTGCTGAACGCAAAGCGCGCAAGTTTGTCATCGACGCACTGACCAAACATCGATCCCAGGTGAAAGCGATTGAAAAGAAATGACTGAAAGACTGTCCGCGCAACTTGAATTCCTGAAACGCGCGGACAGGCTGAAGTCGGTCGATCGCGCCAATGCGCTCCTGGATCGGTCCCGCCCTGAAAACTCTGCAGAACACAGCTGGCACCTGGCCTTATGGGCATTGACGATGGAGCCGTTGGCGGGTGACGACGTTAACATTAACCGCGTCATACGCATGCTGCTGTTGCACGATCTGGTCGAGATCATCGTCGGCGATCACCCCATTCACCTGGAAACCGATTGGAACGCCGTGGAACGCGCCGAGCGCGCGGCGGCGGACGAGTTGTTTAGTCTCTTGCCGGACGATCAGACGTCTGCGTTTCAAGCCCTGTGGGAAGAGTTCGAGGCCGACACGACGCCGGACGCGAAATTCGCCAAGTATCTGGACCGATGCCAACCGCTGTTTCAAGTCTTGTGTTCGCCAACCCCCAACCCGGATCATGTTGAAGTAGCGCGGGAAAACCTCTGCAGTGGTCGCGCCGCGTATTTGGCACGGGAATTCCCCCAAGCACACGCTCTGGCCAGCGCCATGCTGCACGCGCAGTCAACGCCCGAAACTGCGTTTTCTGAACGGCTGGCTTTTCTGACTGAGGCAGACCGCCTGAAGTCCGTTTACCGCGCCTCGCGCCTGTTGTCTGACGATCGGTTTGAGAACTCGGCCGAACATTCCTGGCACATCATGCTGTTTGCTTGGGTTTTGGCGGAATACGCGCAGCCCGGTGTATCGCTGGACCAAGTCCTGAAAATGCTTCTACTGCATGACATCGTCGAAATTGATGCCGGAGATCATCCCATCCACGGACAAGTCGACCACGCCGCACAAGAAGCCGAGGAAAAGGCAGCAGCCGACAGGTTGTTCGGGTTGTTGCCCGAGGCACCGCAGCACGCCTTCCGGACGCTATGGGAGGAGTTCGAAGCCGCCGAGTCGCCAGACGCGCGATTTGCCAAGGCGATCGATCGGTTTCAAACCCCGATCGGGAACCTTGAAACAGGTGGCGGGTCCTGGGTCGATTACAACGTGACGTTTGCCCAGATCGAACGCCGTGTGGGAATCCCGATCAATCGCGGTGCACCAGCGCTGTGGTCATGGTTGCGACCGAAACTGAGCACGTATTTTTCAGAAAAAACTGTCGGTTGAGCCAATAGAAAAAGGGGCGCAAAGGCCCCTTTTCCAATCGTTCCGGCAGGCACTTAAACCTGAAAACTTTCAAACCGCTCAACACCACTGGCTGCGTTTATGTCGACGGACCCCCCGCCCGCAAGCCACCCAAGCGCCACTATGAATGCCGAAGCAACGATCACGGATATCGCAAATTTCGTCATTGAAAACTCATAAAAGAAAACTAAAAACCACCCATTTCATATCAGAATTTTTCTCTTTGAAATAGTATGGTTATCCTGACCTCTTCGGTGGGCAGTCCCGGTTCTTCCGACACAGGACTTTTCCCGATATCCATTCACATTCCCCTTGTCGTGAATTGGGATTTTGTGGTCAACCTCCCCAACTGCAACTGAATCGAGACCTGCCGTGCCCAAAGCCTATCTCATCCTTTTGCTGGCGGTTTTCGCCGAAACAATTGGCACAACGGCGCTGCAGGCCAGCCAGCAGTTCAGCCGGTTTTGGCCCTCTGTTTTGGTTGTCGTGGGTTACGGAGTTGCCTTTTACCTGCTGGGCCTCACCCTAAAATATATGCCGGTCGGCATCGTCTATGCCATTTGGTCCGGCTTAGGGATCGTTCTGATCGCCATCATAGGCTTCATTGTTTTTGGTCAGCGCCTGGACTGGCCCGCCGTGGTCGGTTTGACGATGATATTGGCCGGAATCCTGGTCATTCACCTGTTTTCCAGCACAGCGGGCCACTGACGACCGGTTAGGGCTGGCCTATTCAGTCAATCCGCGTTATGCGCGCGGCAACTTCCCGTTCAAAGGCTGACCTCTCATGGACCTGCGCAATATCGCAATCATCGCTCACGTGGACCACGGTAAAACGACCCTGGTGGATGAGCTGCTCAAACAATCCGGTGCATTCCGGGAAAACCAGGCGGTGGCCGAACGCGCCATGGATAGCAATGATCTGGAGCGCGAACGCGGCATCACCATCCTTGCCAAAGCGACCTCGGTAGAATGGAAAGGCACCCGGGTCAACATCGTTGACACCCCCGGCCATGCCGATTTCGGTGGCGAGGTTGAGCGGATCCTCAGCATGGTCGACGGTGTTGTCCTGTTGGTGGACGCCGCCGAAGGCCCGATGCCGCAGACCAAATTCGTGACGTCCAAGGCGTTGGCGCTGGGCCTGCGTCCCATCGTAGTGCTGAACAAGGTCGACAAACCCGACGCTGAACCCGACCGTGCACTTGATGAATGCTTTGACTTGTTCGCCAACCTCGGTGCTGACGACGATCAGCTGGATTTTCCTGCCATGTATGCCTCAGGCCGTTCCGGCTGGGCAGATATGGAGCTGGACGGGCCGCGCAAGGACCTGACCGCCTTGTTCGATCTGATCGTCGATCACGTCCCTGCCCCAAAACAGGTCGAAAACAAAGAAGAACCCTTCCGCATGCTGGCCACGACGCTGGGCAGCGATCCGTTCATCGGTCGCATCCTGACCGGTCGTGTGGAAAGCGGCACTTTGAAAGCGGGCGACAACCTCAAGGCGCTGAGCCGCGATGGCACGCTGATCGAAAACTTCCGCGCTTCGAAAATCCTCGCGTTCCGCGGACTGGCCCAACAGCCCATCGACGTGGCCGAAGCCGGTGACATCGTCACCATTGCAGGCATGAGCAAGGCAACTGTGGCCGACTCGTTGGTTTCGCCGCAGGTTGACGAAGCCCTGCCCGCACAACCCATCGACCCGCCAACCATCACTGTGACCTTCGGCATCAACGATTCGCCCCTGGCCGGTCGCGACGGCAAGAAAGTTCAGTCGCGTGTTATCCGCGACCGCCTGATGAAAGAGGCCGAGTCAAACGTTGCCATCCGCATCAGCGACACACCTGGCGGCGATGCCTTCGAGGTTGCTGGCCGTGGCGAATTGCAAATGGGCGTTCTGATCGAGAACATGCGCCGTGAAGGGTTCGAGCTCAGCATCTCACGTCCGCAGGTTCTGTTCCGCGAGGAAGACGGCCAGCGCATGGAGCCCATCGAAGAAGTCACTATTGACGTCGACGATGAATATTCAGGCTCGGTGATCGAAAAGATCACCGGCGCGCGTAAAGGTGAACTGGCCGAAATGCGTCCGGCCGGCGCGGGCAAGACCCGTATTATCGCGCATGTACCGTCGCGCGGGTTGATTGGATACCATGGTGAATTCCTGACCGACACGCGCGGCACCGGTGTTCTGAACCGTGTGTTCCACGGCTGGGCGGCCCACAAAGGCCCGATCCCGGGTCGTCGTGCGGGGGTTTTGATCTCGATGGAAAACGGACAGGCCGTGGCTTATGCACTGTGGAACCTGGAAGAGCGCGGCCGGATGTTTGTTGCCCCGCAAACCGACGTGTATCAGGGCATGGTCATCGGCGAACACTCACGCGATAACGACCTTGAGGTGAACCCGCTCAAAGGCAAGAAACTGACCAACGTACGTGCCAGCGGTTCCGATGACGCCGTTCGCCTGACACCTCATATCCAGTATTCTCTGGAAGAAGCGATTGCCTATATCGATGATGACGAACTGGTTGAGGTCACTCCAAACGCCATTCGGTTGCGCAAGCGTTTCCTTGACCCGCACGAGCGAAAACGGATGGCAAGATCGGCCTGATCCGACCCAGAGCATTGTTTCTTCTCAGGCTACAATGCCTCAATTGTGACATTTTTGCTTCCTAGATTGCTAAATCAAACCAAAAAAAGTCCGTCCCTGCGATGGGCTTTTTTGTTGTTTTTCATATAGTTTCACCAATAGGTTGCATACTTCCCCGCTTTTTTTGCAGACACCCGACAAAAAAATGAGGCAAGATACAGCTGTATTTTTGTCAAATCTGTGGCACAATTACTTAATTCAAAGGTGTTGGTAATGAGTTTAAAGGAGTAGCGCTATGCGCGTAAGGTCCCGTTTATATTCGTTTGTATTTTTATCCGCGGCATTCCCATTGATGGCAGTAAGCACAGCTCATGCGGCTGAAGTTTGTAATGTCAAAACTGCCCGGCAATCTGTATCCACCGAAACGCTTTGTAGTTGCAAGGTCGTCGACAAGCGGATGCTGCGTTACATTCAGCGTCGTGCCGATTTTGAGGATATCCTGGCCCGTACGTCTCAGACGTGCCCCTTGTTCGCGGCCATTTTGACCGACATCCCAACGGCGACAGTTCGAACCGATCGAAATGATGACAATGACAACAACTCGGTGAGCCGCAGCGGCGCATCCGCAGGTAACGCCGGTGGCAGTGGCGGCTCGGGCGGTTCAGGTTCGTCGACAAATGGTGGCGAAGGCGACAATGGCGGCGACGGCCGCAGTGGCGGCGGCGGTGGTTCCGACGATGGCGGCGGCGGCGGTGGTTCCGACGATGGCGGCGGCGGCAGCAACGGCGGCGGCAGCAATGGCAGCGGCGGCAGCAATGGCGGCGCGGACTCCGGTAGCGGTAGCGGCGGCGGCGGCAGCAACGGTGGCGGTAACTCCGGCAGCGGTGACGGCAACGGCGGCAGCAACGGCGGCGGAAACTCCAGCAGCGGTGACGGCAACGGCGGCAGCAATGGTGGTGGAAACTCCGACAGCGGCGACGGCAACGGCGGCAGCAATGGCGGTGGAAACTCCAATGATGGCGACGGCAATGGTGGCAGCAATGGCGACGGCAATGACGGCGGTGGCAGTGATGGCAGCGGCGGCGGTGACGGCGGCGGCGGCAACGATGGCAGCGGCGGTGGTGACGGCGGCGGTGGCAGCGATGGCAGCGGCGGCGGTGCCGGTGGCGGCGGCGCCGATGGCAGCGGCGGTACCCTCTGACGCGACCAAATGCAAAGCAGCCTGAATACTTAGGCTATGCCATGAAAAATGCCGAATACGTCTCGACGTTCGGTCTGAAAAACAAAGGGGCGACTATCGTGTCGCCCCTTTTGCGATGCATAATCTGATAGATGAGTTGAAAGCCTTAGCTTCTTCCGTAAACACCGACCCAATTGCTTGGCTTAGTCGGATCCTGCATCCGAAGGAACAAATACCGCGTGGCCGACCATGGTTTTATCCGATTGGTCAAATTGTCCAGCACCAGATCCCCCCGAGCGGAGCGATAGACAAGAACTGCATGTGCGTTCCGGCGCGTATCCAACACCGTCGCGATCAGCAATTTGTTAGGATCAACACCTGCCCTGATCAGATCTCTTTTCTTCAAAAGAGCAAAATCTTCGCAATCCCCGCCGCGCGTTGTCGGCAAAGCCCACCGCTCGGTAGTACGGTATTGCGTCTGATCCGTAACCGCGCGCGTCGTTGCGTTGACCTGACGGTTGATCCGCTCAATGATCTGCATTTCCTGCTGTGACGTCATGCGCACCGACGCCTTACTGGCACATGCCCAAGCATACTGACGGCACAATTGCTGCGCGCCCGAAGGCGGAGGGGACGCCGCGAGGGTTCGGATGAAGCTGCCCTCGCTCGCATCCACTTGGGACCCGGCAAGCGTCGCCCCGCATACCAATACGGCAATCCCCACTGCCCGACCTGAATATGTTTTTAACCGCCCGAGAGCAGCTTGGAGTCCGATATCTTCCGATTTCATGCCTGTACCTCGATCCCTGTTCACTCGACGATTGTCGACAAACGGGACCGCGTGCGATTAGAACCAACTAACGGTATACGGTAGCGCTTGTACAATCTGGGGCGAACGTGAAGGGGAAAAAAGGCGGAAATTCGTCACTCATTAAGACCATTTCGCGCTGGAATTGAGGGCAACGCGCCACAATCTAGGCGGGAAGATACCCGGCAACTCGTGTCAAAATAAAGTAAGATGCTGGAATCACATAGATTTCGTGTGCGTCCAAAATTGCCACAATACCGTTCACTTCACTTGTGAACAGTTCGGCTGAATTCCGCCCATGAATGTATCTGATCGGCGGAAAATCCACCGACCAGACCGGGCTCATTTTCAGTCGGTAACTTCTACAACCACCAGTTCACGCTCACTTGCGCCGCGCGCGTGGTCCAGGGCCTGCTGGTATTCCGGTGAATTATAGCACTCGACCGCGGCCTCGACGGACGGAAACTTGGCGACCACATTGCGCGGACGCTCCTTCCCTTCCAGTTGGACGTAACGTGCAGCGCGGGCAATAAACGCCCCGCCGTGCTTGGCAATCGCAGGCCCTGCGAGCTCCGCGTATTTCGCATATGCATCCGCATCCGTCACGGTGACGTGGGCAATCCAGAGTGCAGCCATCTTATCCTCCCAAAACCTGTTCTGCGGCTTTGATCGCCGCATCTGCGTTCGACGCGTCCTTGCCACCGCCCTGTGCCATGTCGGGGCGTCCACCGCCGCCTTTACCGCCCAGTTCTGCGACAGCCGCACGAACTAGATCAACGGCCGAGACTTTGTCGATCAGATCGGCCGTCACACCGGCGGCCACAGCAGCCTTACCGCCCGCATCCGCGATCAGCAGAACGGCACCAGACCCCAGACGGCTTTTGTGTTCATCAATCAACGCCGGCAAGTCCTTACCCGATACGCCGTTCAGCGCCTGCGCAAGGAAGGCGACCCCGTTCACATTACGCGCTTCGCTGCCACCCTGCCCGGCCCCTCCGGCCATGGCCAGATCGCGGCGCAGCTGCGCCACTTCGTTTTGCAGCGATTTGCGTTCGTCCAACAGCAAAGACAATCGTGTTGGAACCTCGGTAGGTTGCGCCTTAAGAAGTGATGCAGATTCGGCGAGTTTAGAATAGTAGTCTCGCAGCAATAACGTTGCAGATTCACCCGTAATCGCCTCAATTCGTCTTACCCCCGCAGAGGATGCCGCGTCCCCCAAGATGACAAACGACCCAATATCACCAGTCTGGCGAACATGCGTACCGCCACACAGCTCAATCGACCATGTCTCGCCATCCTGACCCTTGCCGGTCGGAGCTTTGCCCATGGACACAACCCGGACTTCGTCGCCGTATTTCTCGCCAAACAGCGCCTGTGCGCCCAATTCGCGCGCATCATCGGGGGTCATGATCCGCGTTTCGACAGTCGAGTTCTGACGGATGAAGTCATTCACATCGCGTTCGACCTTTTGAATCTCATCCCCGCTCAGCGCCTTGGAATGGCTAAAGTCAAAGCGCAACCGGTCGGCCGCGTTCAGCGAGCCGCGCTGTGCAACATGATCGCCCAGCGTTTCACGCAACGCCTCGTGCAGCAGGTGCGTGGCCGAGTGGTTTGCGCGAATTGCCGTGCGCCGCGCGTGGTCGACCTCAAGCTCGACCGCGTCACCTTTGGACAAAGCGCCCTGATCAACGGTCACTTTGTGGGCATAGATTTTGCCATCGGCGAATTTTCTGGTGTCTTCGACCCGCGCCATGTCATCGCGTTCTTCAAGACGACGGATTTCGCCAGTATCACCGATCTGACCGCCAGCTTCGCCATAAAACGGCGTCTGGTTGACAATCACCCAACCGGATCCGCCCTTTTCAATTGTGTCGACCAATGCACCATCGACCACCAAAGCGGCAATCTGCCCTTCGGCCTTTTCCGTGTCATAGCCCAGAAAATCCGTAGCTCCGGCAGTATCCAGCACATCAAACCACACTGCCTGATCTGCAGCCTCACCCGAACCGGCCCATGCCGCACGGGCCTTGGCTTTTTGTTCGGCCATGGCCGCGTCGAATCCGTCCGTGTCCACGGAGCGACCCTTTTCGCGCAGGGCATCCTGCGTCAGGTCCAGTGGGAATCCATACGTGTCGTACAATTTGAATGCCGCATCACCCGGAAGCGCCGCGCCCTCGGGCAAGCCTGCAACTTCATCATCCAGGAGTTTCAGACCACGATCGAGGGTTTGCTTAAACCGCGTTTCCTCCAACAGCAGCGTCTCTTCGATCAACGGCTGCGCCTGTCCCAACTCGGTGTATTGCGCTCCCATCAGCTGCACCAGACTTGGCACCAGCTGATACATAACCGGATCTTTCGCCCCCAGAAGATGCGCATGACGCATAGCACGACGCATGATCCGGCGCAGCACATAGCCACGCCCGTCATTGGACGGCATCACGCCATCAGCGATCAGGAAGGATGTCGCGCGCAGGTGGTCCGCAATTACCCGGTGGTGCACATTCTGGTCGCCATAGGGGTCAACCCCGGTGGCATGAGCAGACGCTTCGATCAATGTCTTGAACAGGTCGGTGTCATAGTTGTCATGGCTGCCCTGCAACAGCGCGCCAATCCGTTCCAGCCCCATGCCGGTGTCGATCGACTGCATGTCGAGTTCGACCATCGAGCCGTCCTCGAATTGCTCGTTCTGCATGAAAACGATGTTCCAGATTTCAATGAACCGGTCGCCGTCTTCGTCGGGCGATCCCGGAGGACCACCCCAGATGTGATCGCCATGGTCGTAGAAAATCTCGGTACACGGTCCACACGGACCAGTCGGACCCATCTGCCAGAAATTGTCGCTAGTGGCGATGCGGATAATCCGGTCTTCGGGAACGCCGACCTTTTTCCAGATCTCGAACGCCTCGTCATCCGTGTGATACACCGTTGCCAACAGGCGGTTCTTGTCGATGCCGAATTCCTTGGTGATCAACTCCCACGCAAACGGAATCGCCTCGTGTTTGAAGTAATTGCCGAAGGAAAAGTTGCCCAGCATTTCAAAGAAGGTGTGGTGCCGCGCGGTATAACCAACGTTATCGAGGTCATTGTGCTTACCGCCGGCGCGCACGCATTTCTGTGCCGTCGTGGCGCGCTGATAATCACGGGTTTCAACACCGGTAAACAGGTTCTTGAACTGCACCATGCCCGAGTTCACGAACATCAATGTCGGGTCATTGCGCGGAACCAGCGGGCTGGACGCGACAATTTCATGCCCCTGTTTGGCAAAATAATTCAGAAAGGTTGAGCGGATATCATTCAGCGTGGGCATATGGCTCTCTCGGCGCGCAATCTCAGTGTTCTAAAATGGTTTATCCCCGTCCCAAAGGATAGTCCACAAAGATAAACCGGCCTTATTTTTGAAGGGCTAGAAAACCCGTCAACAAGATCCGTACACACCAATAGTACAAGGTCACCGTATGCAGAACGAGTTAAGGCGGCCACGCGGACCGCCTAGTTTCGAGTATTCTCAATTCTTGCAAAACCGGGGGATTTTTGCGGCCCCCAATTGGGCTGTTACGCCTCGAGGATGTCATCTTCCTCGGCAGAACCGGGTGGCATGTCGAACTCCAGGCCGTGCGCGGCCCGAATCTTGTCTTCGATATCCAGCGCAATGCGGCTGTTGTCGCGCAGGTATTGCTTGGCATTCTCACGCCCCTGCCCGATCCGTTCGTCGCCATAGCTGAACCACGAGCCCGATTTCTCGACCACTCCAGCCTTGACGCCGAGATCCAGCAACTCACCCATCTTGCTGATGCCTTCGCCATACATGATGTCGAATTCCACTTGCTTGAAGGGCGGCGCCACCTTGTTCTTGACCACCTTGACGCGCGTCTGGTTGCCGACAACCTCATCACGATCTTTGATCGCGCCGATGCGGCGAATATCCAAACGAACCGAGCTGTAGAATTTAAGCGCGTTACCACCAGTCGTGGTTTCGGGGCTGCCGAACATAACGCCGATTTTCATGCGGATCTGGTTGATAAAGATCACCATGCAATTCGAGCGGCTGATTGAGCCTGTCAGTTTACGCATCGCCTGGCTCATCAATCGGGCCTGCACGCCAACACTGCTGTCGCCCATGTCGCCTTCGAGTTCCGATTTCGGCGTCAAAGCCGCAACTGAGTCGACGACAACCATATTCACAGCGCCCGAACGCACCAGCGTATCGGTGATCTCAAGCGCTTGTTCACCGGTGTCAGGCTGCGAGATCAACAGTTCATCAAGATCGACGCCCAGCTTACGGGCATATTGTGGGTCCAGCGCGTGTTCGGCATCCACGAATGCGCACACACCGCCACGTTTTTGCTGTTCTGCAATGCAATGCAGCGTCAGCGTGGTCTTGCCCGAGCTTTCCGGGCCATAAATCTCAACAATCCGACCCATCGGCAGACCACCAATACCCAGCGCGATATCCAGGCCCAAAGACCCGGTCGAGCTTGCATCGATGTCCTGCTTGGCATCCTCGCCCAGCTTCATGATCGAGCCTTTGCCGAACTGCCGTTCGATTTGCGCCAGCGCGCTATCAAGCGCCTTTTGCTTGTCTGCGTTTTTCTTGTCGCTCATTGTCAGAAGATCCGCCATTGTCCTGTCGCCTTCTCTTTTGTCACACCCATGATCGGGCGGCAATCACTGCTTTGTTCGCCTCTTGTTCCTTATGGGACCAAAAAGAGAACATTTCAACTAAAACTTACAATACTTACTGTTCAGCAATTGTGTTAAAGAGTCGTTTACGCCAATCTGCGACTACTAAATTAGGCGGCGAAGGGCGAATAAATGCTTGTTTTCTATAAGGAACGCCTTGCGTTTCTGGCAGTTCCAAAAACAGGCAGCACAGCCTATCACACTGCCCTGAGCGCGCGGGCCGACTTTGTCGTCACCGGCCCGCCCGAATTGAAACATGCGCCTGTTCGCCGTTATGACAGGTTTTTTCAAAACATTTTTCGCAAAATGTATGACACCGAAATGGAAATCATGGCCGTCGTGCGCGAACCTATCGACTGGCTCGGCAGTTGGTACAAATACCGCAGCCGGGACGACCGCATTGGGCACCCGCATTCAACCCGCGACCTGAGCTTTGATGATTTTGTTCAGGGTTACATGCAAAACCCCCGCCCGGAATTCGCAGATGTCGGCAGTCAGAGCCAGTTTTTCCGCACCCGAAACAACGGTTTCGGTGCGACGCATGTTTTTAAATACGAAAATCAAGATAAGATACTGAACTTTCTTCAGGACCGGTTGAACATGGAAATCACCCTGCAGCGCGAGAATGTCTCACCAAAGCGCGACCTATTCTTGTCGCCGGAAACGGAAAAGAAGTTCCGCAAGCACCACGCCGAGGAGTTTTCCTGCCACGACGCGGCGCGTTAGTCAGTTCAGTTGGTTAAACACAGCCTCGGTCAACTGCGTCAAAGAGAATGGCTTGGGCAAAAAGGTGGAATTCGCAATCTCAGGGCCTGAATCGCCAAAGGCGCCTTCGGTATAGCCAGACATAAAGATCACCCGCACATCCGAGCGGGTCTCCATCGCTTTGCGCACCCAGGTTGGCCCATCCATGCCGGGCATAACTACGTCTGTCACGAAAGCATCCACATGCACCGACCCATCCTCCAGCAGGTGCAGCGCCTCTTCGGCGGACCCGGATTCGAGCACGGTGTAGCCCTTCAATCGCAATGCACGCGTGGCAAAGGCCCGGACCGGGGCCTCATCCTCGACCAGAAGAACCACGCCTTCACCCTGCCGGGACGTCGGGTTTTCCGGAAGGCTGGCGATATCCTGCTTGATTTTCTGCGGTGTGGTTGAAACCGGCAGATACACGGTAAATTCGGTTCCCTTGCCCTGAATGCTATCGACAAAGATGAACCCTCCGGTCTGCTTGACGATGCCGTAGACCGTCGACAATCCAAGTCCAGTCCCCTCACCGGTGCGCTTGGTGGTATAGAATGGCTCGAAAACTTTTTGCAGCTTGTCTGTTGGGATGCCCGTGCCACTGTCGATCACTTTAACGGTGACGTATTCGCCGGGTTGTACCGTTGCCCGGTCCCGCTGGAGCGGTTCGGTCAGAGACACAACTTCGGTCTCGATACGTACCTCGCCACCTTCAGGCATCGCGTCCCGTGCGTTCACGACCAGGTTCATAAAGACCTGTTCGAGCTGCCTTTTGTCTGCGCGCACAGGCTTAAGCACGGGATCATGGCTTAACGTCAAACGAACCTTTTCGCTGACCAAGCGGTTCAAAAGATGGATCAGATCAGAGATCGTATCCCGGAGGTCCAAAACCTCGGGCTGCAGGGTCTGCTGTCGCGAGAATGCGAGAAGTTGACTGACCAACGCCGCGGCCCGGTTTGCGTTCTGGTTGATCTGAACCAGGTCACCATAGTTCGGATCATTCTGATCATGCCGCAGCAGCAATAGATCGCAATGCCCAGAAATCGCAGTCAGAAGATTGTTAAAATCATGCGCCACGCCGCCCGCCAATTGCCCGACGGCCTGCATCTTTTGCCCCTGCACGAACTGAGCTTCCAGTGTCTTCAACTCGGTCGCATCATTCACGACAGCGATCAGACAAATCTGTCCCTTGCACGTCACTCGGTTCAGCGTGACCTGCACGAAAACCTCTTTATCCTGTCGTGACAGGCGCAGAAATTCCGACCGGGGAACGGCATTCTCTTCGGTCGCGATGCGGGTCAACCAATCCAGAATGGGATAGCCCAGCCCGTGCATGATTTCGGCCACGTTCGACTTGCCCGGCTGGATCTCTCCGATCAGCTTAATCGCCATCCGGTTCGCATCCAAAATTTCGCCTTCGGGGGACAAACACATCACCGGCACGGGCAGTTCAGCGAATGGGGCATCGCCACCGGATGGGCCCGCAGATTTCATCGGCAACAAAAGCAGATCACGCACAGTGCCTGAGCGAGACAGCTCGGACACGGTCACAGGCACTTGCCCGTCCGAAGTTTCCGCCAGCGAGATTTCACCCGGTTGCGGGATGTCATTGGGAAATATCTTACCCATAACGTCGGGCCTGTGACCGATCATGGCCTCTGCCATTCCGTTCACACGCAGAATTGCCCCGTTGCGACCCTCTGTCAGCACTGGGACAGGGGCGTCATCCCATTGCCCGTCTTCATCCAGATGGAACCGCCAGCAGAATACATCCTGCCCCACGCTGAACACCGAGATCGGGATTGTCGAACCAACGGTCACGATATCTTCGCGGGCGCGTTCGTGGATTTCCGCGATAGATTGCAGGCGCAGCAGGATCGCTGCGGGATTAGCGAATCTGGATTTCAGGCAATGCTGTAATCGCGCACCCGGAAAAGCACTTATCTGCGCCCTTGCTCGTGTGTTCGCGCTCAGAATATCGCCATTTGCGTTGGCGATCACTGTCGGACACAAGTCCTGTTCAGTGAATACAGCCATCACTTCTGCCGAACTACGCGCCGTCCGGTCGGCCGTAAACCCCCGAAAAACAACCAGAAGACCTGCGGACAACAATGACACACCAGCAACAACAAGACCCGTATTCCAAGCGGTAGGCAAAACGTCTGTCACCGGTGTTAAACTCAGCAATGCGCCCAAAACAACGAGTGGCACAAGGCGCGAGAAGGCCGGTGTTTTTCGCGAGGTCGGCTCAGAAAAGATCTCTGCAATGTCGGACATTAACAACTCAGGTCAAAAGGCTTTGTCACACTCAGCCCGAATTTGGTTAACGCCCCCTTAAGGACAGCGGAAACTTCTACCTAAGGTTGTTATTCAATGACGCGCTATCGCGTCAAGTGCGACGTAAAGAACCCGTCTGCACCGTGTGTCACAAGCCACGACTTTCGCAGCGTTTCGGTCCAATCAGGATTCAGTTTCAGAAATCCGTCGACAATTTCGCCGTTTTCATCATCCAACATGGAACAGGTCGCATAGGCCAGAATTCCACCCGGTCCAACCAGTTGAGCGGCGGAATTCAGGATGTCGGACTGAAGTACATTCAGCGCGTTCAACCCCTCTTCGGACAGCGCCCACTTGCCTGCCGGGGCACGCCGCCACGAACCGCTGCCCGAGCATGGCGCATCCGTCAGGACAATATCGAACGGAGCCTGACGGGCCACATCTTCCGGCTGCAGGCAGGTTACACCCACACCAGCCCGTTTTGCCCGCGTCGGCAGATCGCGCATGCGCCCTGCGTTCACATCATGCGCAAAGACCTCGACACCCGAATGGGCCGCCAGAGCCAGCGACTTGCCGCCACCGCCTGCGCAATAATCCAGAACACGCAGACCTGGCTGGAGATCGAGCGCTGCAACGACGGCTTGGCTGGCTGCGTCCTGCAATTCAACCAGACCTTCGGAATAGGCGCGGCTTTGGGCAACTTTTCGGGCCCCTTCAGTGACCTCTAGGGCGGTTTCACACGCCGGATGGTGCTGCGCGCTGATTCCGTCAGCACTCAAAGCAGCATCCGCACCAGCCCGATCGGTTTTGGCAAGGTTAGCCCGCAAATGAACAGGTGCACGGGTTTGCAATACCTGTGCCGCCGCCTCTGCTTGATCCCCTAGCGAGGTTTGAAAACGCGGCCAGAGCCATTCGGGGATGTCGCACCGCTCGGCACCCGAGCCGAACGCGCGCGGCGCATCGGCGGCGGTTAACGGCTCCGGCGTATATCGTTCGCCTGTAAACAGCGTCTCTGGATCACCGCCGTTTGACCGGATCGAACCGATCATCAGCCCGCGCCCGGTTTCTGCCCCGCCCAAGGCCGAGAACGACCGTTTGCAACGCAACGCTTCGAACACGTGATCGCGCACGGCGGCACGGTCTTTCGAGCCCGCAAACCGGCTTCGGCGCGCCCACCCCGTCAAAGCCTTTTCAACCGGAGCCCCTGCGAGGATATCATCAAGGATTTCAATCGAAGCCTGAACGCGCGCTGCTGGGGTCATAGGATACTTCCGATTTCTTTGCTAAGCCCAAAAAACGCAAAACGGCGCCCGCGTTGGGGCGCCGTGCTGCAAACTCTGTTGCGTCACATTACCCGGTAGTTCGGGCTTTCACGCGTGATCTGAACGTCATGCACATGGCTTTCTTTCAGGCCAGCGCCGGTGATTTTGACGAAGTTACAGTTCTTGCGCATTTCTTCGACCGTGGCACAGCCGGTATAGCCCATCGCTGCGCGCAGGCCGCCAACCAGCTGGTGAACCACCGCACTGGCCGATCCCTTGTAGGGCACCTGCCCTTCGATCCCTTCGGGAACCAGCTTGTCGCTGGCTGCGTCTTTCTGGAAATAGCGATCCGCCGACCCGCGTGCCATGGCGCCAAGGCTGCCCATTCCGCGATAAGATTTGAACGAACGGCCCTGGTACAGGATCACCTCACCCGGGCTTTCATCCGTTCCCGCGATCATCGAGCCAACCATTGCACAGGACGCGCCTGCCGCAATGGCCTTGGCGAAATCGCCTGAGAATTTGATGCCACCATCAGCGATTACGGGAACATCCCCGGCAGCCGTCGCGCAGTCCATGATCGCCGTCAGTTGGGGTACGCCGACGCCTGCCACCATTCGGGTTGTGCAGATGGAGCCCGGCCCGATGCCAACCTTGATTGCATCCGCTCCGGCATCGATCAGCGCCTTGGTGGCCTCGCTCGTCGCTACATTGCCCGCAATGATCTGGACCTCGTTCGAGAGTGTCTTGACCCGCCGCACCGCGTCCAGAACGCCCTGCGAATGCCCATGAGCAGTGTCGACCACGATGATATCAACGCCCGAATCCACCAACTGCTCGGACCGTTCGAAACCAGAATCACCAACAGAAGTCGCCGCAGCGACTCGCAGGCGTCCCAGCCGGTCCTTACAGGCGGTCGGGTTCAGCACGGCTTGCTCGGTATCTTTCAGGGTCAGCAGGCCTGTCAGCTTGCCCTCACCATCGACCACCAGCAGTTTTTCGATCCGGCGGGCTTTCATAAGGCTCTTGGCCTCCTCCAGATCTGCAGGTTCCTGCAGCATCGCCAGATTGTCCGAAGTCATCATCACGTGAACTGGCGTCTCGTCCGAGGTCGCAAAGCGCATGTCGCGATTGGTCAGGATACCCACGACACGACCGCTTTCATCGACGACCGGAAAGCCGGTAAAGTTATAGCGCTGCACCAGCGCCTTCGCGTCCGCCAGCGTCTGGTTCACGCTCAGCGTGACCGGGTTGTACACGATGCCCGACTCAAACCGCTTCACGCGACGAATTTCTCGGGCTTGCTCTTCGACAGTCAGGTTCTTGTGAACAACGCCGATACCGCCTGCCTGCGCCATTGCGATGGCCATGCGCGCCTCGGTCACCGTGTCCATAGCCGAGCTGAGCAGCGGGATGTTCATCGTAATTTCACGCGTCACACGCGTGGCCGTATCCGCCGTCGCCGGCAGCACCGACGAGGACGCCGGAACCAATAAAACATCGTCAAAGGTAAGTGCCTCACGAATCTGCATCTGTTAACCCCATGCAAAAGCCCGTTTGGCGGTGACCCTATTACATGGATTTAACCTAAGGAAAAGCCCCTGACCTAAACTAGTTTCCCTTCGCTGTCCGATACTGCGGCAAAAAACGACGCAAGACGTTCAAAACGTGCCGCTGAATGGCCTTTCCCTTTGCGCACAAACCCATATCTTGCCGGGCATACGTGCGAATACAAAAGGCAGGCCAAAAATGACCACCGACCCCCTTGTTGTCTTTACTCCGTCAGGCAAACGCGGGCATTTCCCCGTGGGTACCCCGGTTCTGACTGCTGCACGGCAGTTGGGTGTGGATCTGGATTCGGTCTGCGGCGGCCGTGGGATTTGTTCGAAATGTCAGATCACACCCAGCTATGGCGAGTTTCCTAAACACGGCGTAACAGCATCCGAGAACGCGCTGAGCGAATGGAACGCGGTCGAACAGCGTTACGATGACAAACGCGGTTTGAAATCGGGCCGTCGCCTGGGCTGTCAGGCGACAGTTCAGGGAGACATCGTGATCGATGTCCCACCCGAAAGCCAGGTCCACCGTCAGGTTGTTCGCAAGGCCGCCACCGCGCGGGCCATTACGATGGACCCGGCAACCCGGCTGTATTTCGTAGTGGTAGAAGAGCCCGACATGCACTCGCCAACAGGCGATCTGGAACGGCTGGAACGCGCGCTGCGCGAGCAGTGGAACATTGACGCCATCACCGCCGATCTTTCGCTGATGTCCAAGCTGCAGCCCGTCCTGCGCAAGGGCAAATGGGAGGTCACTGTTGCCCTCCAAAAAGGCCACAAGGATGAAGCGGCGCGCGTGGTCGAAATCTGGCCCGGATTGCATGAACATGGGCTTTATGGTCTGGCCATCGACCTCGGCTCGACCACAATTGCGGCGCACCTGACCGATCTGGAGACCGGCGAGGTCAAAGCGTCCTCGGGCCTGATGAACCCGCAGATCCGCTTTGGCGAAGACCTTATGAGCCGCGTTTCATACTCGATGATGAACCCCGGCGGTGATCAGGAGATGACCAAAGCCGTACGAGAGGCGATCAACGATTTGACCACCTCAATTTCTGAGGAAGCCGGGATTAGTTCCGAGCTGATCGTGGAAACGGTTTTCGTCTGTAACCCGGTGATGCACCATCTGCTGCTGGGTCTGGACCCGGTTGAGTTGGGTCAGGCCCCCTTTGCCTTGGCAACCTCGGAAAGCATGTCCCTGCCTGCGCGTGAGATGGACCTGACAAATATGAACCCGCGCGCGCAGGTCTACATCTTGCCGTGCATTGCGGGCCACGTCGGCGCCGACTGCGCCGCGGTGGCACTGTCGGAGGAACCGGGAAAGTCCGAAGACCTTGTGCTTATCGTGGACGTGGGCACCAACGCTGAAATCCTGCTGGGCAATACCAGCCGAGTCTTGGCGTGTTCCTCACCCACCGGCCCGGCATTCGAAGGCGCGCAGATCAGTTCCGGCCAGCGTGCCGCCCCCGGGGCGATTGAGCGCATCGAAATCGACCCTGTCACCAAGGAACCGCGCTTTCGCGTGATCGGGTCCGAAAAATGGTCCGACGAGGAAGGCTTTGATCAAGAGATTGCCACAAGCGGCATTACCGGCATCTGTGGCTCGGGCATTATCGAAGCGGTCGCCGAAATGCGCGTCGCCGGATTGCTGGACGAAAGCGGCTTGATCGGGTCTGCAGACCAGACCGGCACGCCTCGTTGTGTACCCGAAGGTCGCACCCACGCCTATCTGATCCACGACGCCAGCGCCGAAGGCGGTCCGCGCATCACGGTCACGCAGGGCGATATCCGCGCCATCCAGCTGGCCAAATCCGCGCTCTATGCCGGTGCACGCCTGTTGATGGATGAAATGAACGTCGACACGGTGGATCGCGTTGTGCTGGCCGGGGCGTTCGGCGCGCATATTTCGACCAAGCACGCGATGGTTCTGGGTATGATCCCCGATGCGCCCTTGAACAAAGTCTCAAGTGCAGGCAACGCGGCTGGCACCGGTGCGCGGATTGCCTTGTGCAACATTGGTGCCCGGTCCGAGATTGAGCGTGTCGTGCGTGAGATCACCAAGGTCGAAACGGCCATTGAGCCGAAATTTCAGGACCATTTCGTTGCTGCCAATGCCATCCCGCACAAGACGGATCCGTTCCCGGAATTGTCGCAAGTGGTCACTCTGCCCTCGCCCTCCTTCAATGCCGGTGGTGGAGAAGAAGGCTCTGGTCGCAGACGGCGCAGGCGGTCATAGTCACCCCTGACATAAGGGAGGCGACATGCAGATCGCAAACGAGGAACAGGCGGAATATTGGGGGAAATCCCCGTCTGGAGCAAAATGGCTGACCTATGAGGACCAGCTGGATCAACTGATGGCCCCGGTCCTTGATCTGGTGCTGGAACGTGCCGGATTAAAACCCGGCATGCGTGTTCTGGATATCGGCTGTGGTACGGGTGCAAGCGCGATCGCCGCCGCACATTCCGTGGGGCCAGAAGGCCACGTTCTGGCTGCAGATGTCTCGCAGCCATTTCTGGACCGCGCATCGGCACGGGCATCCGATGCCGGATCGCAAAACATCACCTTCCAGTTCGCCGACGCCCAGACCTACGCCTTTGAAGCAGCGGACCGAGACACCATGATCTCGCGATTTGGGGTCATGTTTTTTGAGGATACGGTTGCCGCCTTTACCAACATGACCCGCGCGCTAAAGCCCGGCGGCACGATGACCTTTGCCGCCTGGGGGCCATTGCCCGGAAACCCATGGTTCAGAATGCCCCATATCGCGGCCTCGGAACGGCTGGGCACGCCGCCCAAGGTCGACCGGAATGCACCGGGCCCCTTGGCGTTTCATGATCGTGAGCGTGTTACCGGGTTGCTGGAAAAGGCAGGTCTAAGCAATATTCGTGCCGATTCTGTTAACCTTATGTTGGACTTTCAAGGCTCTTTGCTGGATTGCGCCGCCTTGTGTACCCGTGTTGGCCCCGCCGCCCGTGTTATTACCCATTTCGACGGTAAACCCGAAGACGTGACTGCGATCCAACACGCCGTCGCCGAAGCGTTTCACCCCTTTGCCAAAAATGGTGCGGTGCACATCCCGGCTGATATCAACCTATTTCAGGCGCGTCGCCCGGAGTAAATGACCACAGACGTAACCACGCCCAAAGCGCTGATTTCTAAGCTTTTCCGATGGCAAACTGAGTTCTGGAGCGGGTAGCGGGAATCGAACCCGCGCGTTCAGCTTGGGAAGCTGACAGGCTACCATTACATCATACCCGCCGCGTTTTTCACCGATATCACCAGAGGCTTATCGACTTCAAGAACCCATCATCGGAAAAGCGGCATCGCCTTGTTCCGTCCTGACACACCCCAACCTTCGAACAGGACAACGCACCTGGCTCCGTGAAATAGAAAAATCTTCTGCCTCAACGCCAGTTGCGCTTGCAGATCGACCAGCTCCTCGAAATTTTCTTTTTTCCCAAACGCTTGCTTAAGTCAGCGTCTGCCTGTGTTGGGCGATGATGTTGGCTCATCTTCGTACGTGACGACTATCGCGATATCGCCACTAATCTAGCGATCTTGTCAGGTTCCGGCGGCGATCAGCACCAATACGAAAAAAGGCCGGACACATGGTCCGGCCTTTTTTCTCTAGAAGTGATTGGATCATGCGCGACGACGACGCCCGCCACCACGACGGCCACCAACAGCGCCCGCTGCGCCGGCCTCTTCCGGGGATTTGTTGAACCGGATCCACTCACCACCATGCGGGTCATTATTGGTCAGCAGGTTGGCGGCACGGATGGCTTCCATTTCCTTACCGGCACGCGGTTTGGTCGAACCCAGACCGAACAGCTGACAGAAGGTTTCGTCATCCATGTCCGCAGGCAAAATGATCCCCTTGGCTTCGACCTCGGCCTTTTTCTCGGCCAGCTTTTTGGGACCCACAGGCAGCGCCACCGGGTTCATGATTGCCGACGTCATGCCTGCGCCCATTGCCATCGGCAGGAACGCATTGTTGATCCCGTGGCGGTTTGGCAGACCAAAGGACACGTTCGAAGCACCGCAAGTGGTGTTTACGCCCAGTTCTTCGCGCAGGCGACGGACCAGCGCAAAAACCTGCTGCCCAGCGGTCGCCATTGCACCGATGGGCATCACCAGCGGGTCAACGACGATGTCATGCGCCGGGATACCGAAATCGGCGGCCCGCTCAACAATCTTCTTGGCCACTTCGAAGCGCACATCGGGATCTTCGGAAATACCGGTGTCATCGTTCGAGATCGCAACAACCGGCACGTTGTATTTTTTGACCAGCGGCAGAACCAGTTCCAGACGATCTTCTTCGCCGGTGACCGAGTTCAGCAACGGACGGCCCTCAGCAGCTTCAAGACCAGCTTCCAGAGCGCCGGGAACGGACGAGTCGACACAAAGCGGCACGTCAACCAGACCCTGCACCAGCTCGACGATCTTGCGCATCAGTGGTGGTTCGGTCTCGTTCGGGTTGGGGTTCGAGTTGTAGACAACTCCTGCGTTGATATCCAGAACGGTTGCGCCTGCAGCAACCTGCGCCAGCGCGTCTTTCTCGACAGTCGAGAAATCGCCGGCTTCCAGCTCGGCCGCCAGTTTCTTACGGCCCGTCGGATTGATCCGCTCACCGATCACGCAGAACGGTTCGTCAAAGCCCAGAACAGCAGTTTTTGTTTTTGATTCTACGACTGTACGCGTCATGTCCGTTCCTTAGGAGTTTGCAGGCTTTGCCGAAGCGCCGCCGTTATTGATGGCCCAGTTGGCGTTGGTCTTGATGCCGCCAAGCGGGAAGAAGTGTACGTTGGTGATGTTGAAATCCGGGTTGGCCGCCTTGTGGTTGGCCAGCTCAGTCACAACATCGGTCGGCTCATAAGGCAGCAACAGCTTGGAGACATCCATGGCGCGCTTCTGCAGAACTTTCAGCGATGGGCCAACGCCGCATGCAATAGCGAATTTGATCAGGGTCTGCAGCTTTGCCGGACCTGCGATACCGATGTGGATCGGCAAGTCGATACCCGCTTCTTTCAGGCTGTCGGCCCATGCGATGATCGGCTTGGCGTCAAAGGCAAACTGGGTTGCCAGCGCCATTTCGGCATCGGTAGTTTCGTTGAATTTCTGCTTCCAACGCAGCGCGTCGTCAACATTTTTAGTCGAGCCATCCGGGTCAATGTCTTTGTTGCCCTCGGGATGGCCCGCGACGTGCAGACGCTTAAAGCCCGCCTTGTCGAACAGACCGGTTTCCAGCAGCTGCATCGAGCTGTCGAAATCACCATGCGGAGTCGTGACACCACCGGCTAGCAGCAGCGCCTGATCAACGCCTGCCTCGCCCTGATACATCGAGATCCAGTTTTCCAAAGTCGCCGCATCCTTGATGATCCGCGCCGGGAAGTGCGGCATCACTGGATAGCCTTCGTCGGCGATCCGCTTGGCGGTTTTGACCATATCCTCGATGGGCGTGCCTTCGATATGAGCAATGTAAACGCGGGTGCCTTCTGGCAGCAGCGCGCGGAAATCTTCGACCTTTTCGGCGGTGCGCGGCATCACCTCGATCGAATAGCCTTGCAAAAAGGCTTCGACGGTCGGGTTTACAGGGCCGTTTTCGACCGCATCACGTTTCTTGAAGTTCAGCAAAGCCATTGCGGCCTCCCATAGATGTCTCGGGCTCATGCCCAACCGTCATTGGCGATCAGGGCTTTGATGCGGTCCTGATCGTATTCTGTTTCCAAACGCGTGGCTTCGGCCTCGGCAATCTCGGACGGGTCGCCGTCGACTGCAAAGGGGGCCGCCTTGCGCCACTCGGCCAGATAGGCATCGCTATCCTTGGCGTTCACCTTCATGGCCGCGCGGTCGATGGCTTGTTCGAACCGTTCCTCCAATTGCCGCTTTGCGCCACGACGGCCTTTGCCGACGATGACTTGGGCGGGAATATCGCGCCAGTAAACAATGGTGACGTCAGGCATTGCGTTTGATTCCTCCTAACCAGATGGACCGGTTCTAAACGTCTATGTGGGGGCAAGTCGGTCGATTTTCGACACACGGCGCATTTCCAGCGACGTTTTTGCCCGTGATGGGATACCGGGGTTGTAACGAAGACTGAACCAAACGCGCATATCAAAATTCTCATCACTTTAATGAGCGTCTTGCACGACGCAATCGCCCGACCTATGGTCGGGGTAACTCGAAAATCGGAGGGCGTTTAATATGGCGCCCAAGCGTCCCAAAGGTGCGGGCGCGTTCCCGAAGGCGGTCGAAAGCCCCGCGCCGGCAAGACCCGATCCAGATGCGTTGTATGCGGCGCTGGATTTGGGAACCAATAGTTGCCGCATGTTGATAGCCCAGCCCAAGGGCAGCGGCTTCCATGTGGTCGACAGCTTTTCCAAATCCGTGCAGTTGGGCGCGGGTTTGGAACGAACCGGACGGTTGTCTCGGTCCTCCATGGCGCGCACCATTCAGGCGCTGCGCATCTGTCAGCAAAAGCTGAAACGCAACAAGGTCAGACGCATGCGTCTGGTCGCGACCGAGGCGTGCAGGCGTGCCAAAAACTCACGCGAATTTATCCGGCAGGTAAAACGCGAAACCGGACTGACGCTTGAGATCATCCAACCCGAGGAAGAGGCGCGCTTGGCCGTGATCTCCTGCGCGCCGCTGGTGTCCACCAAGACCGACCAATTGCTGGTCGTGGATATTGGTGGCGGATCAACAGAACTGGTGTGGATCGACATCTCATCGGTGCCGCGCCGGGACCGTCCAGCGGCGATCATGCGGTTGCATCACGGGTTTCACACCACAGATAGCCCCTTCCCCGCGGCAAAAGTCGTCGACTGGATCAGCGTTCCTCTGGGTGTTGCAACGCTGCGCGACCAGTTCAACGACGTCGAAGACGACTCCGCCCGTTTTGCCTTGATGAGCTGGTTTTTCGAAGAGAACCTTGCCGATTTCGCGCCTTACAAGGACGAACAGGCACGCTTGGGGTTCCAGATCGTCGGCACCAGCGGCACGGTTACAACCGTTGCAGCCTCACACCTTGGGCTCAAGCGCTATGACCGGACCAAGGTCGATGGTTTGCGCATGACAAGCGATCAGATTGACAAAGTCATACGAGGGTATCTAGAACTCGGCCCTCAGGGTCGCCGACGTGATCCCCGGATTGGGGATGACCGGCAGGCGCTGATCATGTCCGGCTCGGCCATTTTGCAGGCGCTGTTAAGATGCTGGCCCACCGACCGCCTTTCCGTGGCGGACCGGGGGCTGCGCGAAGGCCTGCTTTATGCGCAGATGAGCGCGGACGGCGTACTGGAAGACGGACCGTTCTGATGGCGAAGACACCAAGTGGCAAAAACAACTCGGGGCGCGGGCAGCGTGACCTGAAGGTCAAGGTAAAGACTGCACGCGGGCGTAAGCTCAGCTCGACCCGTTGGCTCGAGCGGCAGCTGAACGACCCCTATGTGAAACGTGCGCAGGTCGAAGGGTACCGTGGGCGCGCAGCGTTTAAGATATTGGAGCTGGACGAAAAGTACCGGTTCCTCGTGCCGGGTGCACGTGTCGTCGACCTGGGCTGTGCGCCGGGTGGATGGTTGCAAGTCGCGGTCAAACGAGTGAACGCGCTGGGCGAACGTTCCGGCAAGCGGATCGGCACAGTTCTGGGTGTCGACCTGCAAGAGGTCGAACCGGTCGCAGGTGCCGAGGCACATGTGCTGGACTTCATGGAAGACGATGCCGACGACAAAGTCAAAGAGTGGCTGGGCGGCAAGGCTGACGTGGTGATGTCCGACATGGCCGCGTCGTCATCTGGGCACAAACAAACCGACCACATGCGCATCATGGCTCTGTGCGAAACGGCGGCCTATTTCGCCTTTGACGTACTGGAAGAAGGCGGCACGTTTGTTGCCAAGGTTCTGGCCGGTGGCGCCGAAGGCGATCTGCAAAAGCTGCTGAAGCAGAAATTCGACAAAGTTGCGAATGTGAAACCACCCGCGTCGCGTTCGGACAGTTCCGAGAAGTTCGTTGTCGCAACCGGGTTCCGGGGCTAGATCAGTCGTCCAGCGAAATCCGATCCTCTGTCAGCACCTGTTCGCGCAGTGAAGCGGCGGCAATACCTTGTATCAACAACGCTTGGCCGTGATTGATGTATTCCGGTGGTCGGGCCCGCAATTCCTCGATCCGTTGCGACAAAGCCAGTGGCTTTTTGAGCTTGGACGTGTGGACCGGTTTGAGAAACATGTGTCACCTATAAGCTGGGGCAATTCTTGCCTCAGCTTGATCGGTAACTGTAAAATTTGCCGGGAAAATGACGGAAACCGGGCCAAGCCGTGCCGTTTCAGCGGCCCAGTTGCTGCTTCAACTGCAAAAGGTTTGGGTCCTCTGGGATGATCTCTAACCCCTGCTCCAGAACATCGCGTGCGGCCTGAGGCCCACGATTGATCTGCGCCAGCTGCACCAGCATTGGCCATGCTTCGGCGCGTTGCGGGTCAAGGGTAACCACCTCTTGAAACGCCCGCTCAGCCGCTAGCGCATTGCGGAACGTTAGGGCCATCCCGCCAAGCACAAGATGCGTTTCAGGAAAATCCAGTCGGTTGGAAATCGCCGACTGCCACTCGGACATGCCCTGCCCCGACAATTGCTGTTGTTCCGCAGTCAGGGCCTGAGGCGGAATGTTCAGAAACTCTTTTGCCGCCGAAATGCGGACGTTTCTCAACGGGTCGGACAGCAGCGGCTCAAGCCGTTGAACTTGATCGGGCAAACTGGCCTGACGCTGCAGCGGAGCCGCATTTGCCCGAACCAAAGCGTCTTCGTCCACCAACAGCTCTGCAGTTCTGGCCGCCACATCTGCGGACCCAAAAGATTGCAGCAGATAGGCAGCCGTGGCGCGCACGATGCCGGGTTGCTTAGGGTCGGTTGCGATGTCCAGTAGCTCGTCTGGCCCATCCGCACGACCAAGCGTTGCTGCTTGAAAGGCCGATCCAAAATGCGGTTCTCGATGCGCGCTGTCAGGAAACCAGCCTTCGATCTGTTGGGCGGCCCATGTCTGATCCTGATCCGAATGGCAATCCGTACAGGCATCCTGCCCCAGCCCCAAATCGGGACGAGGTACACGGAAACTGTGATCGCGCCTGCCGTCGACACCCATATAGACACGCTCGATCATATGGCAGGACTTGCACTGCGCACCCTCGCTATTCTCTGGGTGATTGTGATGTTCCGGCACGTCGTACTCTTTGGCAGCCAGGGTTGGAAACTTGGGATTCGCGGCAGGCGAGTGACACTGCGTACACACCCCGTTTCCATCTGCCCTCAGACCTGCGCTATGCGGCTCGTGACAATCCATGCAACCCACGCCGCGGTCATACATCTTGGATTGCAGGAACGAGCCGTACACATAGACTTCATCCAAAATCTGACCGTCCGGGTGGTACAATCCCGGACGCAGGACCGCCAGATTGTAGGCGTCATGATAGGGCGTTCCGGGCAGCGGGTTGCCATCTCCATGCGCCTCACGACGGGAATGACACCCGGCGCATTGCTGAATCTCGGCCTCGGTCTGGCCTTTACCCCAATCCATCAGGAACCCGGTGTCGCCAAGACCCTGCGGCAGGCTTTGCCCCCCGACCCACTCGATATGCGCAGAACCCGGGCCATGGCAGCTTTCGCACCCTACGCCGATCTCGGCCTGTACCGAGTCGTATGTTCTGGTTTCAGCGTTGTACTGTTTCTCAAAACCGGTCGCATGACATTCCGCACACCGCGCATTCCAGTTCTTGTAGGGTCCGGTCCAGTGCAACCCGTCGTCAGGGGGTAAGTCCTGATCGGGATAGAGGTGAAACCACTGCTTGTTTTCGGTATCCCAAACAACATCAAAGCTCTGTAACCGGCCGGGTTCTGTTTCGAACAAGTATTGCTGCAACGGCTCAATGCCGACGACGGAATGTACGCCGTATTCGGTGCTCACCCCGTCTTTTTCCGTGACTTTTGCGCTCAGCTCGTCTTCGGTGTCGGTGAATTCCACTGTCATTCCGTCATGGTCGAACCGCGTTCCGTCAAAATCGGCAACTACAGCCCCGTCTTCAACCTCGGTCCAGGCCAGCGCGTGGTGGGAATTGGACCATGCCGCCGCCTCGTCCTTGTGGCAATCGGCACATTGATCCGACCCAACATAGGCTGGAGCCTGGCCAAAGGCGGCCACAGGAACAAACAGCCCGACACACAACGCCAGAAATTTCACTGAGAACCCCGATCCTGATTGTCTTCCAGATCCATCAAAGCGCCGTTGTACTCGGCGCCAAGGATCAGAATTGCCGCGCACAGGTACAAAAAGATCAGCGCCGCCATGACGCCAGCCAAACCTGCATACGTGGCGCTGTAGCTGGCGAATTGCGCGATGTAGATCGAGAACCCCCACCCGCCGGCCGCCCACAAGGCCAACGTCAGAACAACGCCCGGCAGAATTTGCATCAGCTTGTGCCGCCGCGTCGGCAGGATCAGATGTGCTAACAGGACAGTGCCAGCCGGAACCGCAACCGTGAAGGTCCAGCGCAACCTGTCCACCGACAACCAGTCCGACACGTTCACATCAGTCTTTTCGCTTACCAATTGAGTGTATGCGGGCAAAACAACTTCGACCGCGGCAATGGCCAAAATGGCAACGCCACCAACGATCACGAGCCCCAGGCACAGCAATCGGGTTTTCCAGAACGGCCAGACGTCCCTGTCGTGATATGCTTGGTTCATGGCCGCGCGAACCGCCAGGACACCGTTTGAGGCAAAGAAGATCGCTAACAGACCACCCAGCGTTATAACGCCCGAGCCGGATTCCTGCAGGACGGCCCGCAATTCAGCCACGATTGGCCCCGCGACGTCTTTGGGCCACGCCCCGAACACAAGCTCGATCAGTTCATCGGTGACATAGCCCTGGGACAACGACCCCGCCAAAGCCACTGTGAACAACACAAATGGAAACAAGGCCATCATCAGAGACATGGCGACGTGGCTGCTCATCACGAACCCGTTTTTGTTGTTGAACCGCACTACGGCCAGCCACAGGGCTTGAACCGGTCTACCAACGAAAGGAATCACACGTGCGCTCATGCGCTCAGCCTAACCCGCCTCTCCTTTGCTCTGAAATGGCAAATCCCTTCAGAACGTAAATTATCTCGCCCAAATATTTGGGCACATTGCAGAATCTCGCCCAGCGGTGCAGGATCATCTTCCAGAGCGACCACCAATCGTTGTAACGTGCCACGCGGCATCACAGGCGGGCTAAGCAATGACTTTGGAACCTGATCAGAACACGGGCAGCCCGCGACTGAGGCTATCGGTTGTCCGGGACACGACAATTGTTGCCACATTGATTGTGCTGGGACTTTACGCGGGCTCAGCATTCTTGATCCCGCTGACTATGGCTTTGTTAATCAATGTTTTGATTATCGCGCTGAGCGACCGGGTAATCTCAATGGCGCGGGTGCCCGTGTGGTTGGCCAACATCGCCGCTGTTACAGTTGTTTTGGCTGGCTTGTTCGTGATCATGTACATCCTCGGCAGTCAGGCGACGCAGTTCGCCCGATCCATCAGCACGTATGAAACCCAATTCGACGGCGCCGTGAACCGGGTCACGGGGCTGGTTGGCAATGACGTCACCACGTTTATCCGTGACAATCTGGTCAGTATCGACATGTCCTATGTCGCGCGCGTGTTGCTCAGCAGTGCAACATCGTTGCTGAACCAGTTTTTCCTGATCAGCCTGTACGTGGCCTTCCTGATGGCCGAGCGTCTGGCGTTTCGCAAAAAGATACAACTGGCGGCGGGCAATCCCGAAACCGGGGCGGAATTCACCACAATTCTGGATGCGATCACCGACAGCCTGCAGCGCTATGTCGGGGTAAAAACCTTCATCAGCCTGGTCACGGCGGGCATCAGTTACTCGGTCTTCAAGGCGCTTGGGCTTGAATACGCCGAAACATGGGCCGTGCTGACTTTTGCGCTGAACTTCATCCCGTCTATCGGTTCGATCATCGCCGTAATCTTTCCGGCCATGATTGCCCTCGTTCAATATGAAACGATCGGGCCTTTCCTGATCATCGTGTTCGGTTGCGGCACCATCCAGTTTCTGATCGGCAATTTTGTTGACCCTGCCTTGCTGGGCCGGTCGCTGAACATGTCTACGTTTCTGGTGATCCTCGCGCTAACGTTCTGGACAACCGTTTGGGGGCTGATCGGTGCATTCCTGAGTGTTCCTTTGACTGTCTGCATTCTGATCATCTTCAGCCACATTCCTGCCCTTAGGCCAGTGGCTATTCTGATGTCTCTTGATGGCCGCCTTGGTGATGACAACGCACCCGCACGGACCCAATAATCTGTGCAAAACCCGATCTTCATAGGGTCCGAGATCTATCGCCATTCGACCTATGGTTCAAAACACCCGCTGGCTATCCCGCGCGTCTCCACCGTCATGGACCTGTGCCGCGCGCTGGGCTGGATCAATTCGGAAAATTACAGGGTCAGCCCCCGCGCAAAACCCGGCGCGCTGCACCGCTTTCACACGCCGGACTACATAGATGCGCTGCAGGCCGCGGAAAGAGCTCAAAGCGTCTCGGATGATGTACGCTCGACCTATGCGCTGGGCACGCTGTCCAACCCGGTATTCCCAGAGATGTACAGACGCCCCGCCACTGCGGCCGGAGGATCAATGTTGGGCGCTGAACTGATCCGCGATGGCGGCATCGTTTACAACCCTGCGGGCGGAACACATCACGGCCTGCCCGACCGTGCCAATGGGTTTTGTTATCTGAACGACCCGGTTTTGGCGATCCTGACACTGTTGCGAATGGGCCTGGACCGGATTGTCTACGTCGATATCGACGCCCATCACTGCGACGGGGTCGAGGCCGCCTTTCAGGGTTTGGAAACGGTTCGGATGATTTCCATTCATGAAGGCCGACGGTGGCCGTTCACCGGCAAGCTTGATGATGATGCAGGCGGCGCGGCGTTTAACCTTCCGGTGTCCAGAAACCTCAACGATGATGAATTTGGCGCCATTCTCGACCAGCTGATCCTGCCCGCGGCTGAGGCCTTCAAACCGCAAGCCCTTGTCCTGCAATGCGGCGCCGATGCGGTTGCCGAGGACCCGCTGTCGCGCCTGGC
The DNA here is from genome assembly GCF_059609665.1 of Ruegeria sp. YTSC230. Classification (NCBI taxonomy): domain Bacteria; kingdom Pseudomonadati; phylum Pseudomonadota; class Alphaproteobacteria; order Rhodobacterales; family Roseobacteraceae; genus Ruegeria; species Ruegeria sp. YTSC230. Next base: position 763,862 of record NZ_JBXWMC010000001.1, read on the forward strand.
GCTGTCCAACAATTCTCACTGGAAAGCCGTCGCCGCACTGAAAGGTCTTGCGCCCCGCGTTCTGGTCCTGGGCGGAGGCGGTTATAACCCGTGGTCAGTTGGCCGCTTGTGGACTGGTGTTTGGGCCACCTTGAACGACTTCGACATCCCCGAAATGCTGGAGGCGGACGCGCAAGCCATCCTCGACGCATTGACCTGGAACCGGGCAGCTGGCCGAAATCCTCCGATTCACTGGCTTCGAACGCTGCGCGACGCGCCAAATCACGGACCTATCCGACCAGAACTGAAGGAAGATTTGCGCCGACTGACCGCGCGGATTTCACAGTAGATCGGCGAAATAAAGGCTGCTAACATACCGCTGTTACGACACATTTTCTAATTTCCGCACAAAATCACAAAGTCAGTTTGGAAAATTGACGTCGATTGGACCCACCAAATGAATGCACTTAATCAGATAAATGATCTCAAAGCCCGAATGGGACAATCCATTATCGGACAGACTGACGTGATCGACCGCCTTCTGATCGGGATGTTGGCCAACGGAAACTTGCTGATCGAAGGGCTTCCCGGTTTGGCCAAGACCCGCGCGGTCAAGGCAATGGCCCGCAACCTGGATGCACGTTTCAGCCGGATTCAGTTCACTCCGGATCTGCTGCCATCGGACGTCACCGGGACCGAGGTGTTTCAGCAGACCGATGACGGTGGCACATTCCGGTTCGAGCCAGGCCCCATCTTCGCCAATATCGTTCTCGCGGACGAGATCAACCGCGCCCCCGCCAAAGTTCAGGCTGCGTTGCTTGAAGCGATGGAGGAACGGCAGGTAACCGTCTCAGGAACCACACATAAAATGGAACCGCTGTTTATTGTGATGGCGACCCAGAACCCGATTGAACAGGAAGGCACCTATCCATTGCCCGAAGCGCAAATGGACCGGTTCCTGATGCATGTTCAGATCACCTACCCGCCGGTCGAGGATGAGGTTGAGGTGATCCGTTTGGTCCGAGGCGAAGAAATCGCTGCGGGCAAAGGCGCATCCAAGGAAACACCGCCGGCAATCCCTCGGGACGCTGTATTTGCGGCACGGGCCGAAATCGGCCAGATCCACGTATCCGACGCAATGGACCGCTACATGGCCGATCTGGTGCAGGCCACGAGAACGCCCGGCGCGCTCAGTGAAAAACTGGCCAGCTGGATCGACATCGGTGCCAGCCCGCGCGCCTCGCTTGCCTTGGACAAATGCGGTCGCGCGCATGCCTGGATGAACCAGCGCGATTATGTCGACCCGGCAGATATTCGCGCCATCGCACATGATGTATTCCGCCACCGCATCACCCTGAGCTTCGAGGCACAAGGCAGCGCCAAATCTGCGGATGATGTGATTTCGGAAATCCTGCAGCTTGTTGCGCTGCCCTGAATCAAAGGAACGCCGCGTGTCCCAGACCGCCGCATATCCCGACGACCCACGCATACACGTTGATGCGGACCACCTTTTAAAGCTGGGTTCAAAGTCCCGCGCGATCAGCCTGCTGCCCCGCCAACCTGCCCATTCGATCCTAAACGGCCGGCATGCCTCACGCTTGCGCGGGCGCGGTCTGAATTTTGAAGAACTGCGTAACTACTTGCCCGGGGATGACATCCGTACCATCGACTGGAAAGTGACCGCGCGCACCGGAGAGCCCCATGTTAGGGTCTATACCGAGGAACGCGACCGCCCCGCCCTTTTACTTGTGGACCAGCGCGTTTCGATGTTTTTCGGCACGCAAGTCTACATGAAATCGGTCATCGCGGCCGAAGCCGCGGCGATCTCTGCACACCGGGTGCTGGGGCAAGGCGACCGGGTCGGCGGGATCGTCTTTGGCGATTCCGATGTGGCAGAACACCGACCCCAACGCCGACCCGCTGCCCTGACACGGTTCCTGTCATCCGTGGGCGCGCTGAATTCAAACCTACGCGCAACGTTGCGGGATGAGCCAACCGTGGCGTTGAATGATGTGCTGAAGCAGGCCGCGCGGATCGCGAATACCAATACTTTGGTGTGCGTCTTTTCCGATTTCGATGGGCTGAATGAGGTGTCAGAGAAACTACTTAGCAGACTTTCTGCCTCGAATGATCTGATATTGTTCAATATTTCTGATCCCAGTTCGCGTGAACTTACCCCGAACCTTCGGCTTACGGTGTCCGATGGCGACCGCCAGATTGAACTCGACAGCTCGGACCCCGATTTGTCGCACCGAATAAGAACAGCGCTGGAAGATCGACTTGCCCAGCTACAGACGTGGTCGCGCCGCTATGGATTTCCCGTAGTACCGCTGACCACGGCGGAGCCGACGCTCGACCAGTTGCTCAAGCTATTTGGTCATCCCGGAGGCCGAAGATGAGCGTCGATGTCGAAGGCAAATCACTGGTTGACCTGCTGGACATGCTGGAACCTGCCCCGGTGCCCGAGCCTATTTCCATGATGCCGCAGACCTGGGGATGGGGCGTTTTGGCCTTAATCCTTGCTGGGATTATCATCCTTGGCGTTTACGCCTTTCTTCGCCACCGACAGTTTAATGCATACCGACGTGAAGCGTTGATCGAATTGGCCGCGTCAGACAACAACGCCGCAAAGATAGCCGAAATACTCCGCCGCACGGCTCTGATCGCGTATCCACGTCGGACAGTCGCTGCATTGCATGGAGAAGAATGGACCAACTTCCTAAACCAAACCTCTGATAATGTTACCTTTACTGATGGCGCTGGCCGCCAACTTGTGGAAGCTCCATACAGAGATGTAAAAGCCGATCCTGATCTGGAAATCCTCGCGCGAAATTGGATCAAGTCCCATAAGCGGGAAAGGACAGCGTGATGTTCTCCTTTGCCGCGCCTTGGGTTTTCCTCCTGCTCCCGTTGCCATTTTTAGTGTATCGACTTGCCCCACCGTATCGCGAAAAAAGCAGCTCGATCCGTATCCCATTCTTTCGCCATGTCGCACTGGCCGCTGGGGTTGAACCCAAGTCAGGATCCGTCATTCCCCACCGAGCACGGTTTCAGGCCGCCGCAATCGCATTGATCTGGCTTTTTCTAGTGGCTGCCATGGCCCGCCCGGAAAAACTTGGTGAACCATTGGTTATCGAAAAGTCGGCGCGCGACGTGGTGCTTGCCTTGGACATTTCAGGATCAATGGACCAGCGGGACTTCACAACAACGGACGGCGCTCCAAAGCAACGACTGGCCGCGGTTAAGGATGTGCTGCGTCAATTTATTGCCGAACGCCAAGGCGACCGGATGGCTTTGATCATCTTTGGTACTCAGGCCTTTGTTCAAGCCCCTTTCACCGAAGATCTGAACAGTTTGAATGGGTTCCTGGATCAAACTCAAGTTGGCATGGCCGGTCCCAATACCGCGTTGGGGGATGCAATTGGTCTGGGCATACGCACCTTTGACTCCAGCGAGGTCGACCAGCGCCTGATGATCGTTTTAAGCGACGGGGCGGATACGTCCAGCCGCATGACGCCGGTAAACGCCGCAGCAATCGCGGCCGAGAAAGGCGTCGTCATCTACACGATCGGCGTTGGTGATCCAGACGCCTCGGGCGAGGACCGGGTGGATCTGGATGCCTTGAAGGACATTGCAGACCGTACGGGCGGCGAATACTTTTTTGCAGACGACGAAGAGGCATTGGCTGACACATACGCACGCATTGACGAACTCAATCCCCGCGTCGTGGAAACACAAAGCTATAGACCACGTGAAAGCCTTGCACATTACCCGCTTGCGTTGGCATTGCTGACAATGCTCGTCACTATGACCGGTCAACTTGTAATCCAGCGGCGCCGAGGTGCAGCATGAGCGACGCGTTGGCGGATTTCCATTTCTTGCGAGCCTCTTGGCTGCTGTTCCTCATCCCTATTGCGATACTCTGGTGGGTGATGCGGCCCAAACCCAATTCGCACTCCCAATCCATAACCGGCATCGCGCCGCACCTTGCCGCCGCCCTGACCCTGGGGGCAGAAAACAAGAAGCGTGTGTACCCGATAGACGTCGCGATGATCGCAGCAATCTTTGTCACCTTAGCCGCGGCCGGACCGACATGGTCACGGGCCCCGAACCCTTTGGTCGCGGACACGGCACCGCTGGTAATAGCACTGAAGGTCACGGACAGTATGGAGGACCCGGACCTGCCACCATCCCGGCTGGATCGGGCCAAGTTCAAAGTGACTGATCTTATCAATGCGCGTGTCGGAGCACAGACGGCGTTGATTGCCTACGCCGGAACCCCACACAGCGTTGCGCCCCTGACCGAAGACGCCAACATCCTGCGCCCGCTTTTGGAGGGCCTCGCGCCAGCAGTCATGCCAAAACAAGGGGATGCAGCCGCAGATGCACTGACCCTTGCCGAAACGATCCTGAACGACAGTGATACACCCGGCGCAGTTTTGTTTGTTCTGGACGATCTGGACCCGTCTCAACTCTCTGCTTTTGAGAACACGACCGTACCGGTGTTTTTTCTGACAATGCTGCCGAACGGTCAAAACATCGCTCAGTTAAACGACCTGAGGACCGCGACGGTCGTGCCGTTCTCTAACGATGAACGTGATATCAATCGCTTAGAGCGTCAAATTCAATCCGCTTACACTGCGGCGCTGGACGACGATGATCGATTGGACTGGCAGGACAGAGGGTGGATGTTGGCCTGGCCCGCCGCGTTTTTGTCGTTGCTTTGGTTCCGGCGCGGTTGGGTGATCCGTTTGTTGTTGCTGGCTGTGATTTTTGGGGCTCCATCAGGACCCGCAAAAGCCGATGGTTGGCGAGATTGGTTCCTGACCCCGGATCAACAGGGGCAGATTGCGATGAGCCAGAAACGCTACGCTCAGGCGGCAGAGCTGTTTGGAGACCCATATCACAAGGGGTATGCGCAGCTGAAAGCAGGTCAGTACGCCGAAGCCGCGGCAGTCTTTGCCGAACTGGACACACCCGAGGCCGCCTTTTCCGAGGGAATGGCGCGCATTCGAAACCGCGAGTACAGGCCGGCCATAGCAGCGTTTGAAACAGCTTTGGAGCGTCGACCAGACTGGTCCGAAGCGCAGCACAACCTGGAAGTTTCCAAAGCCATCCTCGACTTCGTTGAAACAACTCGGGAGCAGTCGGACACAGGCGAAGAAGCGGGCATCGGGGCCGATGACACAGTCTTTGACAATGAAGCCGGGCGCGGCGAGGACACGACCATTCAGGCCCCGACCGAAGGTGCGCAGGCTATGTCTGCCGATCAGTGGATCAGCACGATCGACACAGATATGCAGGACTTTCTGCGAAATCGATTCCTGTTGGAAAATCAGGAGCAGCAGCAATGAGATACCTCATATTCCTCATGCTGTTTTTCCCGCTACAACTGGGGGCGCAGACAGGTGTTCAACCGCAGGTCACAGCCGAGGCACCTACCGATCCGGTTACTGTCGGGCAACCGGCAATCGTACGGATAAAGGTACTTGTCCCCACATTCATGCCGTCCCCGCCGGTGTTTCCGTCGCTCGAACAAGAGAACCTGCTTGTTCGCCTGCCTGAGCGTGCTTCCGGCCCAATCAGCGAAACTGTGGATGGCGAGACCTGGTCCGGTGTTCAACGCAGCTACCGTCTGTATCCGCTTCAGGCTGGGCCGATTGAATTCGGCAAGCAAGAGGTTGTGGTGACCTTTGCCGATCCCGAAACGAATGCTCCAACGACGGTCAGTGTTCCCTTGCCCGAAATGGCCTTGAACGCCGTTGTACCAGAGGGCGCTCGCGATTTGGACCCGCTGATCCTGGCCACGGGGTTCACGGTCGACCAGCAGATCGACGGATCAACCGAAATGGAAAACGGGGGTGCCATCACTCGACGCCTGACTGCCAAAATTACCGGCACGACGCCCCTTCTGGTGCCTGAATTGATCCCCGACATGCAGGACGCGCTTCTGAGCGCCTATCCGAAAGAGCCGCGTTTTACCGAACGCGAGGACCGGGGTGTTCTGTCTGGCCAGCGCGTTGATGAGATCGTCTATCTTGCGCAACAAGGTGGCCAGACCCAACTGCAGCCTATCACGATCCGGTGGTACAATCTGGACACCAATCAGGTTGAGAAAATTGATGTCGACGCGGTTGATCTAACGCTTGCTCCACCGAAGTGGCAGCCACCGGATGCGGATACGATTTTCAGGTTGCTTGCCTTGGCGGCCGCGTTGACGCTGGTTCTGTGGGCTCTGGCGCGGTTCCTTGGTCCGCGTGTCACAAGTTTGAAACAGGCGCGGCACGACAAATACCAAAGATCCTCTGACTATGCGCTGTATGCGTTGACTAAAGCCTTGCAAACGCGTGATTTATCAAAGTCTTATTCTGCCTTAGAGATGTGGAAACTGCGCAGCGACACCCCCGACAAGGCAATTGGTCTGGAAAACCAACTGGCTATGATCGGGGCCGCAAGATACTCATCCCGCACCGGCTCAAGCCCCAAGAATTGGGCTGCGGCATTGTCCGAACTCAAGGGTATGAAACAGGCGAAACACCGCGCTCGGAACCCGTTACCGCCGCTTAACCCGTAAGGTCAGCACTGGCAGGCGGCGATCAACTTGCGCCTATCCTTAAGCCGTACGCGGCCATACCCAAGCTCGATCAATCCCAGCTCGGCCAGGTTGTGCAGTTTACGGTGCAATGTCGGCAGCGATACGGCCACCATTTCGGCCAGTTCATCCTGTGACACGACGATCCACCCATCGGATTTTGAGGCCCCTTCATCCAGGTGCAAAAGGCGCAGAACCAACCGTTTTTCCGCTCCGGTCACTGCCAGATTTGCCATGATGCGCAGCGCAGTTTGCATGTTCTCATGCGATAAAGCATAGAAATCTCGAACATATTCGGGATTGTCACGAACAAGTCGGTCCAGGCGCCGAGACGGAAAAAACAATGCTCGCGTTTTCTGTGTCGCAACAACACTTACCAGTCGGTTGGACTCGGCTAACAACGCAAGATCACCGATCCAGAACCCGCCACCCTGCCTGTGGACAACGAAGTCCTGCCCGTCATCCGCAGGTGCAGTGATTTGAACGGAACCCTCTAGAACCGCAAAGACCCCGTTGGCGGGATCTCCGTAGTTATACAGCGCCTCACCCTCATCGAAAGATTTTGCGACCCCACATGCAAGCAAATCCGATTGAAAGCTTGCGCCTCGCGCCCCGAACCACCCTGAGGCAAGCAGTACCTGTCGGTCACGCGGATTTTCAAACATTAGTATTCATCAATCTCATCATATGATAGGTTTCCGAGCATTGTCATAGCCTAAGGTAAGGCTATTCGATTCTCGACGTAATGTGAATTTTTCCTACCGGGAATCAATACGTTGTTGGCGGAAAAGATAGTCGCCGCCATCAATTACTTTTAGATCAACGGATCATTAAGATCCGGCCAATTCAGGAGTAGACCATGTCACCACCCCTATTGATTACAGATAGTTGGCGCGGCACATTGCGCAAATTCGCCGTAGCTACTGTCGCGGTTGCGCTGGCCCTGCCCGCCTGGGCCCAGGATCAAAAGCCCAATATTCTTGTGATCTGGGGCGACGACATCGGACAATCCAATATCTCGGCCTATACGATGGGCCTGATGGGATACCAAACGCCGAACATCGACCGCGTCGCGAATGAGGGCATGATATTCACCGACTATTATGGTGAGCAATCCTGCACCGCCGGTCGATCATCTTATATCATGGGCCAATCGGTATTCCGCACGGGCCTGTCAAAGGTCGGTCTGCCGGGTGCAAAAGAAGGTATGCAGGTCGAGGACCCGACCATTGCCGGTCTCCTGAAAGCTCACGGCTATGCAACAGGTCAATTTGGTAAAAACCACCTGGGCGATCGGGACGAAATGCTTCCGACCAATCATGGTTTCGATGAGTTTTTCGGCAATCTCTATCACTTGAATGCAGAGGAAGAGCCCGAGAACGAAGACTATCCCCAAAACGCTGAATTCCGCGAGCGGTTCGGTCCGCGTGGGGTCATCAAATCCAGTTCCGATGGCATGATCGAAGACACCGGCCCGCTTACCAAAAAGCGGATGGAAACCGTGGATGACGAAACAGTTGCGGCCGCGCTCGACTTCATCACGCGCAAAACCGAAGAAGGCGTACCGTGGTTTGTCTGGTGGTCGGGCACTCGGATGCATTTCCGTACGCATGTCAAAGACGAAATGCGTACAAAGGCTGACGAAATTGCCGGCAAGCATATGGACGAGTACCAAGCGGGTATGATCGAGCATGACATGCACATCGGTCAATTCCTTGCTCTGCTGGATGAACTGGGGATCGCAGACAATACCATCGTTCATTATTCCACCGACAATGGCCCTCATATGAACACTTGGCCAGATGCGGCCATGACGCCGTTCCGGGGTGAAAAGAACACCAACTACGAAGGTGGGTGGCGCGTGCCATCCATGGTACGTTGGCCCGGTAACATTGAGGCCGGTTCGGTCAGCAATGAAATCATGCATCACATGGATTGGTTGCCAACTTATCTGGCGGTCGCCGGAAATCCGGACATCAAGGAGCAACTTCTGGAAGGGATCACCGTTGCCGAAGTGGGCGGCGGACGAGACTACAAAGTGCATCTCGATGGATACAATTTCCTGCCATACCTGACCGGTGAGGCCGAAGAAGGCCCACGGCACGAGATTTTCTACTTCTCGGATGATGGTGATTTGACTGCGCTGCGCTATGACGATTGGAAGGCCGTGTTCCTCGAGCACCGCTATCCGCAGACTCTGCGCGCCTGGGCCGAACCCTGGACCGAACTGCGCATTCCATTGCTGTTCAACCTGCGCCGCGATCCCTACGAGCGGGCCAATATCACCTCGAACACCTATTGGGACTGGTACATTGACCGAGTCTACCTGCTGTTGCCAGCGGCTGAATATGTAGGCCAGTTCCTTGATACTTTCGAAGAGTTCCCACCGCGGCAGAAGCCCGGTAGCTTTACGATTGGCGATGCCAAGGACAAGATCTTCAGTCAGGTTGGATCGAAGTAAAACCGAAAAAGCAGAACCCGCAGTACCCATCTGGCACTGCGGGTTTTTTTGATTTGTTTGCAGCATTTTTATTGCCGCAAGATGCGTCAAAGGTAATGAACCATGACACGAACACTCTCTGCTCTTGCTGTGGCAGTCGCTCTGAACAGTTTCGGAAATTTCACCGCGTCAGCGGACCCGCTGCCCTCTTGGGCGGAATCGGATTCGCGGGACCGCATTATCGAGTTTGTCGCCGCCGTGACCGACCCACAGCGCCCTGAATACGTGACGCCGGCAGAAAGGATCGCCGTTTTCGACAATGACGGCACGCTTTGGGCCGAACAGCCTGTGTATTTTCAACTGATCTTTGCTATGGACCGGCTGGCTCAGATGGCCGGTGATGACCCTTCGATCCTGACTACGCCCGTTTTGCAGGCCGCTGCGACAGGCGATCTGAAGACGGTCGCGGAAGGTGGTCATGATGCCTTGATCGAGGTGTTGAATGCCTCTCATTCCGGCGTCACGGTCGACGAGTTCCAAAGCGCCGTCGCCGACTGGCTGGAAACCGCTCGGCACCCGGAAACAGAGCTGCCCTATGACCAGATGACCTATCAGCCGATGGTCGAGTTACTGCGGTATCTGCGAGACGAAGGGTTCAAGACCTACATCGTCTCAGGCGGTGGGGTGCACTTTATGCGCGTCTTCGCCGAAGACGCCTATGGCATTCCGCCCGAACAGATTCTGGGTACATACATGGACACCACTTATGACAGCGCGGACGGTGGACCGGTCATTACCAAAGCTGATGGCATCGCTTTTGTGGACGACAAGGAAGGCAAACCGATCAACATTGAGCGGACGATCGGTAGACGCCCGATTCTGGCTGGGGGAAATTCGGATGGCGACTTTGCCATGTTGGAATGGACCACCGCAGGCGATGGGCCACGGTTGGGTGTTTTGATTCACCATACCGATGCAGAACGTGAATGGGCCTATGACCGGGAAAGCCCAATCGGCAAACTTGTCGATGGACTGGACAAAGGGCCAGACATGGGTTGGGTGATTGTAGATATGGCGCAAGACTGGTCGCGCATCTACACTGGGGCGAACTGAACCACCACGGAGCCCGATAACCCTATGTGGACACTGCTTGTTTCCGCCTTCGTCTTTGCGCTTTACACAACAGCAGTATTCTTTTCTGTGCGCGCGGCCCAAACCGCGCGGACACCTCAGGGCGCGGTCGGTTGGGTGGTCTTTCTGATCTCGGCCCCGATGTTTGGCGTGCCGCTTTACCTGTTTTTGGGACACCATAGATTTCGGGGCTACCGTATCGCGCGCAAGGAAAGCCAGCGCGTGGTTCAGGGGATCAAGACCTTCGCCGACTACTCAACCCCCGATGCCGACAAATTGCTTATCAACCCCAAACCGTTCGAGGCGCTGGCGCATATGCCCGTGTCGCGCGGCAACGGGGCAGAGTTGCTGGTGGATGGGCAGACCACCTTTGATGCGATTTTTGAGGCCATCGACGCGGCCAAGACTTACGTTCTGATCCAGTTCTACATCGTACGCGCCGATGCGTTGGGTCAGAAACTGAAAGACAAGCTGATCGAAGCAGCCAAACGCGGTGTCAGCGTCCGGTTCATGATGGATGCCGTAGGCAGCTACGCCCTACCCAAGGACTACATCGAAGAGATGCGCGAGGCCGGTATCGCCGTTTCGGATCCACATGAACAACGCGGACCAAAATTCCGTTTCCAGTTGAACTACCGCAACCACCGCAAAACCGTTGTTATCGATGGCGAAACGGGATTCATCGGTGGTCACAACATCGGGGTCGAGTATCTGGGCCAGGACCCGCATTTCGGACATTGGCGCGATACCCATGTCAGGTTGACCGGTCACATTGTCCGGCAATTGCAGTTGATCTTTATCGAAGACTGGCATTGGGCGCATGAAGAAGATCTGATCGACCAATTGGATTGGGCCGGGTCCGAGGCGGACCAGGACATCAATGCGCTGCTGGTCGCGACAGGCCCCGGCGATGAAACCGAAACCGGGTCGATGATGTTCTTCGCCGCCATCACTGAGGCACGAAACCGGATCTGGATCGCATCGCCGTATTTCGTACCCGACATCGATATCATGACCGCCCTGAAACACGCGGCTTTGCGCGGTGTCGATGTGCGCATTCTTGTTCCAGATGTCATTGATCACCGCTTGCCGTGGCTGGCGGCTTTTGCCTATTTTGATGAAGTTCGCGCCTGTGGTGCACAAGTCCTGCGCTATACGGACGGGTTCATGCATCAAAAGGTCTTCGTTGTGGATGACTCACTGGCCGCAGTAGGCACGACCAATCTGGACAATCGATCATTTCGGTTGAATTTCGAGGCAATGGCCCTGTTCTTTGATCCCCAGACCACAGCCGCAGTCGATGCGATGCTGCAAAAAGACTTTGCCAAAAGCTATGAGCTGACGCGCTATCTGGAACAGCAACCAGTGCACATACGCCTCGGCGCTCCGCTGGCGCGATTATTCTCACCCATCCTTTAGGCCATGAACCTTTCCTGAAACACCCGGGTCATAAGGGCGACCATGTAGGCCGTGGACAACCCAAAGGCCAACAGGCCTGTAACTGCAGCAAAAGTACCGAAAATCCGCAGGTCTTCGCCCAAGACGATGTCGCCGTAGCCAAGCGTTGTGAAGGAAACCAGCGAGAAATACAGCGCCGTGTTCCAGTCGGGCAATACATCGCCGAACACCCAGACGATGGCCCAAATCCAGACCTGAATGGTGTGGGTCGCGACGATAAAGGCCAGCGCGGTAGCAATTGGTCCGGCCGTTGCCAAAATTGCACCTCTGGCTTCCCAACGCTCGATCAGCCTGTTGATGGCCAGCGTGCACATTGTCAGAAGAAAGATTTCGACCAGAAAGCAAAGCCCGAGAAACGTGCTGCCCCAAAGGATCTGCTGTGACAAGGTCATGTTTTCGCATCCTGAATAGTACCGACGACAGATCGCCTCACAATGACCTGCACTTCCGGCTGAGACAACCCGATCACCCATGTTCATAGTGCGGCGAAAGGAACCTATGGCGCGTCAACGCTGGACAGTTGGCGAAACTGTTGCAAATCCTTGTAAAAATGAGGGCGAACATGCTTGTGACATTTGACAAGGTTCAAAAATCCTATCCCGGTGGTCGGCCGGTCCTGCGCGACGTGTCATTGTCGCTGGATCGCGGCCAAACGCTAGCCCTGACCGGCGAAAGCGGCAGCGGTAAAAGCACCCTGCTGAACCTCGCTGCCGCATTGGACACTGTGGACAGCGGGGAAATCACACTGGACGGCGTAGCCCTGTCGCAACTGGATGATCCGGGCCGGGCCGCCCTGCGCCGCACGTCCTTATCGCTGGTGTTTCAGCAATTTAACTTGATCCCATCTTTGACAGCAGGTCAAAACCTGTCGTTTCATGCCCGGTTGGCCGGATGCCACGACCCCGATTGGTGCGCCCATCTGGCCCAGCGGCTGGGCCTTTCCGATCTGCTTGATCGATATCCCGAGAACCTGTCGGGCGGACAACAACAGCGCGTTGCCATCGGTCGTGCCATGGCCGCCCGGCCCAAATTGCTACTGGCGGATGAACCTACGGGAAACCTGGACGAAACCGCCAGCGCCACCGTTCTTGACCTTATGTTGGCTCTTGTTGCGGATACCGGGGCCGCGCTGCTTTTGGTCACCCATTCGCACGAGATTGCGGCCCGTTTGGATCGGCGTGTGCATCTGTCTGGCGGGCTTATCGCATGACGCTGACCGTCATTCAGGCGCTGGCCTCTCATTGGCGGGCACACCGGCTGCAACTGGCGACCCTGCTGATCGGCCTGGCCCTTGCAACCGGTCTTTGGTCGGCGGTGCAGGCCATCAATGCCGAGGCCCGCGCCAGTTATGATCGTGCCGCCGATCAACTGGCACTGGGTCGGTTTGACGAATTGCACAACCCCGCCGGTCCAATCCCCCTGTCGCGTTACGTCGAGCTGAGGCGCGCGGGCTGGCAGGTTGCTGCGGTACTGGAAGGCCCATTGCGGGTTCAGGGTCAGACATTACGGGTCCTTGGCGTTGATATGGTGGCCTATCCCGCCCTGCCCGCCGTCACGCAGATGGAACAAAGCGTCACGCCACCCGACCCTGCCGATATGTTGACCGCGCCGGGGCGATTGCTGACGACCCCGGTTTTGGAGCCGCTATTGGCCGGCCAGACAGGTTTGCCTCCGATCCTGATCAGCGATGCCTTACCGCCCGATCTGATCCTGACCGACATCGGTGTGGCCGAGACGTTACTGAAGAAGTCGGGAGAGATTTCGCACCTGATCATTTTGCCGGATCAGCCCGGTTCAATTCCACCGCTGTCGACTATTGCCCCCGAACTGGAGCGGGTCCCGGCACAGGAACAACTGGATACCGCACAACTGACCGACAGTTTTCACCTGAACCTGTCCGCCTTTGGCCTGCTGTCCTTTGCGGTGGGTCTGTTCATCGTGCACGGAACCGTGGGCCTGGCCTTTGCCCAACGGCGCGGCATGATCCGAACCTTGCGCGCTTTGGGTGTTTCGATGCGACGGCTGGTTTGGCTGATCATGGCTGAGCTTTCCGTGCTGGCGATTGTCGGCGGAATACTCGGTTTGGTGCTTGGCTTTTTCCTCGCAGGCGCGCTGTTGCCGGATGTGGCTGCAAGTTTGCGCGGACTTTACGGCGCACCTGTCAGCGGCCAGATCTCATTGCAACCACAATGGGCACTGTCCGGGTTGGCGATGGCCTTGGGTGGCACTTTTCTGGCCAGCGGACACGCCTTGTATCGCCTATCGCGAATGCCGATTCTAAGCGGCGCAGGCTTACAGGCCTGGCGCAGCGCGGCCTCGGGTAGCTGGGTCGTCGCCCTTGCTGGTGTCGCCGCTATTGTCGGGGGCATTCTGGCCCTGTTGTTGTTCGGCGGGTTGGTCGCCGGCTTCGTCATGGTGGCCGGGTTGTTGGTCGGGTCCGCGTTGGTATTGCCCTATGCCTTGTCGCGCGTCCTGATCCTGTTTCAGCGTTCGGCGAAAGGGCCAATAGCCCAATGGGTCTGGTCGGACATGCGCGCCCAACTGCCCGGCCTGTCCCTGGCGCTGATGGCCCTGTTGCTGGCGCTTGCCGCGAATATTGGCGTGGGCACGATGGTTTCCAGCTTTCGGTTGACCTTTACCGGCTGGCTGGATCAGCGCCTGACATCCGAACTCTACGTTACGGCTGCCACCGATCAGCAGGGTCGGAACATTGCAGAATGGCTGAACCCGCAGGTAGATGCCATCCTGCCGATCCGAAGCGTTGAACTGGCGAAATCGTCGGGGCCTCTGTTTCTCTATGGTATCATCGACGATCAGACTTATCGTGAGAAATGGCCGCTTATCAGTTCTTCGAAACGTGTTTGGGACCGGGTCCACGACGGAACCGCTGTGCTGATCAACGAACAACTTGCCCGCCGGGAAAACCTTTGGCCCGGAGATACTCTGGCCATCACATCCGCTGACACATTGACCATCGCAGGTGTCTATTCGGACTATGGCAACCCAACCGGTCAGGCCATCGTTTCCATGGCCCAACTTGATCAGATCGCGCCCGGCGCTGAGGCGCGCCGGTTTGGCATTCGTGTCGCACCTGATCGGGCCACAGATCTGGCCCAGGCCCTGCGCAACCAGTTCGACCTGCCCCGCCGAGCAGTCGTCCAGCAAGCCGCAATGAAGGCGCAATCCATGCAGGTGTTCGAAAAGACATTCGTTGTGACCTCTGCCTTGAACATCCTGACGCTGGGGGTTGCAGGGTTCGCCATTCTGACCAGTCTGCTGACATTGTGGACCCAGCGCCTGCCCCAGATTGCTCCCATCTGGGCACTTGGCCTGACCCGTGCAGAACTGGCCCGGCTTGAGCTTTTGCGCAGCGTGCTGCTGGCCGCTTTGACCGCCTTGCTGGCTCTGCCGCTGGGGTTGGCTTTGGCGTGGACCTTGCTGACGGTCATCAACGTCGAAGCGTTTGGCTGGAGGCTGCCGATGTACCTGTTCCCTGTCGACTGGGTCTATCTGTTGGGTCTGACCCTGCTTGCGGCAACCGTTGCCGCGGCCCTGCCTGCCGCCCGTTTGCTGCGCCTGCCGCCTGCGGATCTACTGAAGGTGTTTGCCAATGAACGTTAGGATCTGGCTGATCGTCTTGCTGCTGGCCGTGCCGGGCATTGCCCGCGCACAGGGATACGCAGGCCTGGGCGGTTCGGCTGAAGGGTTCACTGTGCCCCAGCCGGAGTATGCGTTTCAATTCCCGCAGGATCATGGCCCCCACCCGGACTACCGGATCGAGTGGTGGTATCTGACAGCAAACCTGAAAGGTGAAGACGGGCGTGATTATGGTATCCAGTGGACGCTGTTTCGGTCGGCCCTGAAACCGCATGAGGTCGAGGGGTGGCAAAGTCCGCAGATATGGATGGGCCATGCTGCGGTGACCACGCCCGACAAACACTATTTTGCGGAGCGTCTGTCGCGCGGCGGCATCGGTCAGGCAGGGGTTACGGCAGCGCCATTCGAGGCGTGGATCGACGAATGGCACATGCGCGGGTCAGACCCAAACGTGGTCAGCCTTTCTGCGAACGGCGCGGATTTCGGCTATGACCTAAAACTCGAAGCCAACGGGCCGTTCGTGTTTCACGGCGAGGACGGATATTCGGTGAAATCCGGCGACGGGCAAGCCAGCTATTACTATTCCCAGCCGTTTTACGAGGTACAAGGCGTTTTGCGGCTGCCAGATGGCGACGTGGCGGTCAACGGGCAAGGCTGGCTGGACCGCGAATGGTCATCACAACCTTTGGCCGCAGATCAAAGCGGCTGGGATTGGTTCTCGCTCAGCTTTGACGATGGCGACAAGATGATGGCTTTTCGGTTACGCGGCGACCGAGGTGATTTCACCGCGGCAACGTGGATCGCCGCCGATGGTACGACGACTGCGATCCCCGATGGTTCGGTCGCGTTCGAGCCGCTGACGACCGCGCCCGTTGCTGGCCGCGACGTACCTGTCAGATGGCGCGTCACATTGCCTGACCGGGATTTGGACGTCGAGGTATCAGCGCTGACACCCAACGCGTGGATGGCCACCCGGTTTGAATACTGGGAAGGTCCCGTCCAGATCAGCGGTAGCCATTCCGGACGGGGATATCTTGAGATGACCGGGTACTGATCCGCCCAATTTTCTTAGCGCACCACGTAGACAGAGACGTCTGAATGCCGCACGACCCGTGCAGCATTCGGGCCCAGCAGATAATCTTTCAAGTCGGGTTTGTGCGCACCGATCACGATCAGATCGCTACCAGCACTGTCCGCAGTTTTCAGGATTTCCTGATAGGCAGTACCCGTCGCGACCACGTGGCGGATCTTTTCATTCCGATCCGCCCCCAGTGTGGACACACACATCTCGGCCAGTTTGGTATGTGCCTCTTCCAGAGCCTTGTCGTGAAAATCACTTTCGAAAAAGCCAGACACCCAGCTTTCTCCGAAATCCGGCAGGACCGTCACCACATCCAGTTGAGCACCTTCCTGATCGGCCAGCTTCGCAGCTTTCTTCAGGACATGCGTATCAAGATCGCCGTTGCTGATATCGACGGCACAGAGAACAGCGTTTGTCATGCGGTCACCTCTTGTCTGGCGGCACGGCCGCGCTGAAGGAAAGCGATCAGTCCCAGCAAGAGCATTGCCGGAATGTAGATCAACTGCTTCGGTGGCTGGCTGGCTGGCAAGCTGACCGAGGTCAGGCGCACGGCCTCATCTCCGTAGTAATCGAAGATATCCAGATCATCCGCGACCGGAGTTCCGAACAGCGGCTCTTCCAGTTTGACCAGGCCGTCTTCTTCAAGCAGCAGCAGGCCCATCGCGTCGACACGCGCTTGCCCACCCTCTTCGCTGCCAACGGGAACGACAACCGTGGTGTCCGTCATCTCAAGCGTGTCAAAGTCCGGCCCGCTGATGACCATACGCACCTCGGTACCCGGAGGCGTTTCGCCGATGGTTTCCACAAAAGCAGCAGGCTCGACCGAGGTAAACGGCGGCGCGATGCGGTTCATGAAGAAGTCGGGCCTGAACAGCGCGAACGCCACCAAGATCAGTGCGATGCTTTCATAGATCCGGCTGCGGGTCAGGAAATAGCCCATTGTGCCGGCCGTGAAGACGAGAATGGCGATTGTCGCAAATATCGCCACCGTTATCCCCTCGACCCACGTCACATCAATCAGCAGCAGGTCCGTGTTGAAGATGAACACGAACGGCAAGGCCACGGTGCGCAGGCTGTAAAAGAACGCGATGAACCCGGTTTTGATTGCGTCACCACCGGATACTGCAGCGGCCGCAAAGCTCGCCAACCCAACCGGCGGGGTCACGTCTGCCATGATCCCAAAGTAAAAGACGAACAGGTGCACTGCGATCAGCGGCACGATAAGTCCGCTTTGCGCACCCAACTCAACAACCACGCCAGCCATCAGCGAACTGACCACAATATAGTTTGCGGTGGTCGGCAGGCCCATGCCCAGGATCAGGCTCAGCAGGCCGACCATAATCAACATCAGGATCAGGTTGCCGCCTGACAGGAACTCAACCAAGTCGGCCATCACTTGTCCGACACCCGTCAGGGTCACAGTGCCCACGATGACGCCGGCTGTTGCCGTGGCCAGCGCGATACCAATCATGTTCCGCGCGCCGTCGATCATGCCCTGCCAAAGGTCAGCGACACCATCAATGAACGTGTTGTAGACGTTGCTTTGCCCGCGGAATATCGCCTTGAGCGGCTTCTGCGTCAGCAGGATCACGAAGAGAAGCGTCGTGGCCCAGAAAGCCGACAGACCCGGTGACTTCTGCTCGATCATCAAGAAGTAGACCAGCACGATAATCGGCAACAGGTAGTGCAGCCCAGCTTTGTAGATGTCGGCAATGACCGGCAAGGTCACTTCTTTGGCGTTTGGATCGTCCGGCTCAAGATCCGGCACCTGAGCGGCCAGATACAGCAATGCCACATAGATGGCACAGATGATCAGGCTGAGGACCAGCCCAGCCGATGACGGCACCCAGTTTGTCACCGCTTCGACCGGGAATTGAGAACCGTAGCACAGCCCGGCAAAGACCAGGAAGAAGGACAACATACCGACAACTGTGCGCGCCAGCTTTACGTCGCGGTCGCCCAGCGTGGGCATGTTCCGCTTCACAGCCTCAAGGTGCACGATGTAGACCAGCGCGATGTAGGAAATCGCGGCAGGCAGGAAGGCGTGGGTGATCACCTCGACATATGAGATGCCCACATATTCGACCATCAGGAAGGCCGCGGCCCCCATCACCGGGGGCATGATTTGCCCGTTCACGGATGAGGCAACCTCGACCGATCCGGCTTGTTCGCTGCTGAACCCAACACGCTTCATCAGCGGTATGGTGAATGTACCCGTTGTCACAACGTTGGCGATGGAAGAACCCGAGATCAGGCCGGTCGCGGCCGAACCCACGACGGCCGCCTTGGCAGGACCACCACGCAGGTGCCCCAAGGCACCGAAAGCCATCTTGATAAAGTAGTTCCCTGCCCCGGCCTTATCCAGCAAGGCCCCGAACAGAACGAACAGGAAAACGAATTTGGTCGAAACCCCAAGCGCGATGCCAAACACGCCCTCGGACGTGATCCACATATGGCTCATCGCCTTTTTCAGGCTTGCGCCTTTCCAGCGAATAACCTCGGGAACCCAATCAGAGGATCCGAAAAACACATATACCAGAAAGATCGTCGCAATGATCGCCATTGCGGGGCCAAGCGCACGACGCGCGGCCTCGAACAACAACAGCAGACCAACCAGGGCGACCCATTTGTCGGTGTCATCCGCAAGACCGCCTGCATCGACGATCTTGTTGTAAAAGAAATAGCCATACAGCGCGACAAACGCGCCCAGCAGCCCCATTATCCAATCCTGAACCGGGATATAGTTGCGCGGGCTTGATTTCAGCGCCGGATAGGCTGCAAAGGCCAGAAACAACGCAAAGGCCAGGTGAAACTGCCGCGCGTTGTTCACAACGCTGCCGGGCAGCACATAGTTCGCAAGTGGCGAGGCCAGGACGACCTGAAAGATCGACCAGATCGCGGCCACCACGGCCAGGAATATCCCGACATTACCGACCGGATTACGTCCACCCGCATCGGATGAGGCCACAAGATCCTGTAGCTCTTCTTCGGATAGCGGACGATTGGATTGTGTGTCGGAACTCATGAAATGTCTCCCCGTCGCGGCCATTTTTGGCCTTCTGAACCACCCGATTTGTTCGGGTTTTGGTTGCAGGGCGCCCGTTGGGCACCCTGCTTTAGGTCTGGCTTACTGAACCCAGCCTTTTTCTTTGTAGTACTTCTCAGCACCCGGATGCAGCGGAGCCGACAGGCCATCTGCAATCATCTCTTCGGGCTTGAGGTTGGCAAACGCAGGGTGCAGCTTTTTGAAGTCGTCGAAGTTTTCAAAGACCGAGCTGACAACCGCATAAACCGCGTCATCCGACACGTCTGCCGAGGTCACGAAGGTCGCGCCAACACCAAAGGTCGAGGTGTCGCCATCCGAACCACGGTACATGCCACCGGGGATCGTCGCAGTGCGGTAGAACGAGTTGTCGTCAACCAGCTTGCTGACGGCGTCGCCGCTGACGTTCACCAGAACCGAGTCACAGGCTGTAGTCGCTTCCTGGATCGAGCCCGACGGGTGACCAACGGTGTAAACCATCGCGTCGATCTGGTTGTCACACAGAGCCGCCGACTGTTCAGCCGCTTTCAGCTCGGTCGCCAGTTCGAAATCGTCGGTGGTCCAACCCATTTCGCCCAGCAGGACTTCCATCGTGCCGCGCTGACCGGAACCGGGGTTACCGATGTTGACGCGCTTGCCCTTCAGGTCCTCGAAGTTGGTGATGCCGGAATCGGCACGTGCAACAACGGTGAACGGTTCGGGGTGTACCGAGAAGACGGCGCGCAGGTTTTCAAAGGGGCCAGCCTCTTCGAATTTCGAGCTGCCGTTATACGCGTGGTACTGCCAGTCCGACTGGGCAACACCAAACTCCAGCTCGCCTTCGCGAATTGTGTTGATGTTGTAGACCGAACCACCAGTCGACTCGACCGAGCAACGCACGCCGTGCTCTTTGCGGCCTTTGTTCACCAGACGGCAGATCGCACCACCGGTCGGATAGTAAACGCCGGTCACGCCGCCGGTACCAATGGTGATAAACTCTTCTGCATAAGCGGCCGGAGCCATAAGAGCAGCGGTAACGACCGCGCCCAGGCTAAGCTTGCTGCTATTTTTCATTTTTGAGAACTCCCAACTCTTATTGTGGATGAGAGACAGTTCAGCGGCCCCCATCCAGGGACCTTGCCGGTACGGCAAGCGAACCCGTCTTGCAACGGGTCAAGCATCTGAAATTTAAAAGTCTCCCAACGCCTTTGACGTTTCATTCAGACACTCCGCTTGTCAACCCCTGCGCGGGGTATGAAGGCCCCGATCCGCAGATGTGAGGAGATTTCCGAAAGTTTCCCCCTTTAACGGGGCGGTTTCGCACAGACCGGCGCCACTGGGCCGGATCATGAACAACCGTGCCAGCTAAATATCCAAAAACACTTTGAAAGTTTGGATTCCGCAACCTAGGTTTGACCTAACGACCCGATGTTTCATGAATTTACGCGGAAGGGTTCTGGACAGTGGACGGAAAATCACCCAGTCCGATGCTTGTGATCGCCCTAGCCCTTAGTGCGGCCATCGCAGTCTGGGGCATTGTTGACCCGCAAGGCTTGGGTCGCATTGCTGCATCGGCGGTTGAGACGCAATTCAACAGCCGCGGCTGGTTCATCATGCTTGAGGTCAGCGGGCTTTTGTTTGTGGTCCTCTTTCTGGCCCTGTCACGATTTGGAGATATCCGCCTTGGCCCTGACACAGCCGAACCAGAGTTTTCAACGACCGCATGGATCGCGATGCTATTCGCCGCAGGAATGGGTGTCGGTCTACTGTTCTATGGCGCAGCCGAGCCGCTGACCCACTACGAAGTGCTGCGTCAATATAATAGCGACGCAGAAGCGGCCAGTTATGCGATGTTCGTGACCTACTTGAACTGGGGGTTCCACGCCTGGGCGATTTACGGAATCGTCGGATTGGTCATCGCCTATTTTGCCTATCGCCGAAATCGCACTTTGTTACTGAGTGCCCCAGTCACCGACGCACTTGGCGAAGCAGGTTGGACAAAAGCGCTGGGGTGGGTTTTCGACTTGCTCTCGATCGTCGCAATTGCCGTCGGGTTGGCGGGCTCAATGGCAATGGGGGTATTTCAGATCCAAACCGGATTGGCAGGCCTGTTGGGTATAGAAACCCCAGGCGTGCTGACTCTGCCCGTTTTTGCCGCGCTTTGTATTGCGTTCATCATACCGTTGCGTCGCGATCTGGGCGACGGAATGGCCCTGTTGTCCAACGCAGCAATGCTGATCGCCGTCGGGATGATGGTCTATCTTCTGGTGCTGGGCCCAACCTCTTATCTGATGGATGGCATCGTTTCCGGATTCGGACGCTATCTGTTCGGTGTCCTACCAGCAGGATTCTCGACCGCAGAATTCTTCGATGACCTGTTGGTCGACTGGTTCCACGGCTGGACGCTGAACTATATGATCTGGTGGCTGGCTTGGTCACCCTTCGTGGGCATTTTCATCGCCCGGATTTCCCGCGGACGCACGATCCGAGAGTTTCTGATCGGAGTCGTCGTCACTCCCACACTGTTCTCTATCCTGTGGTTCGGCGTTTTTGGCGGCTTGGGTTTTTTCGATGCTTTGCGTCAGGACGGAGCCCTATCAGCCGTCAACGCAGAGAACCTCGACGCAACAACATTTGCGTTGCTTGAGCGCTTCCCGCTGGACGGCATCACTAGAATAGCAACAATCCTGGCCGCGTTCCTGTTTGTGGTTACCAGCGTCGTAAGCGCCGGATTCACCCTTGCGATGATAGGGACCGGAGGCGACGACAACCCCTCCCCCCGAATTCGTACGATTTGGGGCATTATCCTTGGCGCGTTAGGGATGGCGATGATTCTGGTGGGCGATATCTCTCTGGTAAGGTCCATAATAGCGCTGTCAGCCATCGCCTTCGTGTTTATCGTGCCAATTCTTGTTGTCTGTCTGTTCAAACGTCTGGCGCAGGAGGACCGATCATGAGTGGCCAACTGATCGACACCGCACTAAACCTAAGCGTTTTCGCCTATATCGGGTTTCTGGCGTGGCTGATCCTGCGACGCAGTAAGTGAGCGCAGGAAATGGAAACAGATTCGGCTTGAACAGCCCAAGTCTGTTCGCTTTTTCCTGAGTTTGCCGGAAAACTCGCTCTAAGAAACTGCCCGCGCGCACCGCGGCACTCAGATTTTCGTCAAGCTTTCCAAGGACCGTCACAAACCCAACGTTTTCGATACCCTGGTCAAAAGTGGCAACATGAGCATTTGAAACGCCAAAAAAGAAAAAACAGAGAGCAGGTTCCCCTTACCCTCTGTTTTTACCTTGGTACCCAAGGCCGGACTCGAACCGGCACGTCCGTTAGGACGGGGGATTTTGAATCCCCTGCGTCTACCATTCCGCCACTTGGGCCACGAACACTGGATTAGCGCTCATAATCGGGAAGGTCCAGAGGCAAAAAACAACCGATATTCAGTTTGTTTTCTTCAGGCACGGTTGACGACCCATCAGGCGCATGGTTTGGCTGACGCAACAAGAGAACGGGATTTTAGCATCTGATGTTGCGATCGCTCTATGACTGGACCATTCGTCTGGCCGAACACCCGCACGCGCTTTGGGCTCTGGCCATTGTGGCATTTGTCGAAAGCTCGTTCTTTCCGATTCCCCCGGACGTTCTGATGATTCCCATGATTCTTGCGCGCCCGTCGCGCGCCTGGCTGATCGCGACCGTTGCCCTGGTGGCTTCGGTGCTGGGGGGCATGCTGGGATATGCGATCGGCGCGTTTTTCTATGAAAGCATCGGCCAACCCATCCTCGAATCCATGGGCAAAGCGCATGCCATGGAAGAGTTCAACACCAAGTTCAATGACTTCGGATTCTGGGCCGTGTTGGGCGCAGGTATTACCCCTTTCCCGTACAAGGTCATCACCATCATGTCCGGCTGGACGGGCATGCCGCTGGGCACATTCATCGCCACGTCGATTTTGGCCCGCGCGCTCAGGTTCTTTGTTGTTGCCGGACTGCTTTGGGGTTTTGGTGAACCCATTCGCAACTTCATCGAAAAGCGTCTGGGGTTTATGTTCACTCTGTTTGTCATCCTGCTGTTCGGTGGGTTCTTAGCGGTGAAGTTCTTATGACACGCAAAAAACTGTTGATCCTGATTGCGGCAGGCGGTTCCGCTGCACTCTTGCTGGGCGCGTGGGCGTTTCAACACCTGGGCGGCATGGCCCCGTGCAAAATGTGCATCTGGCAACGCTACCCCCACGGCGCGGCCGTTCTGATTGGCGTGTTGGCCTTTGCCTTTCCGGGCATCCGCCCCCTGCCCCTTTTGGGTGCAGTTGCTGCGATGGTGACTGCCGGGATTGGCATGTACCACGCAGGTGTCGAGCAGAAATGGTGGGAAGGTCCAACCAGCTGCACGTCGGGTGATATTGGCGGGTTGTCCGCTGAAGAATTGATGGATCAGATCATGTCCGCGCCACTTGTGCGCTGTGATGATATCCCGTGGGAGATGTTCGGCCTGTCGATGGCCGGGTGGAACGCTCTGCTATCTGCTGGCCTGGTTTTGGTCTGGCTGGCCGCGTTCCGTGCGAAATAAGCGTTACTACGCGTCCAGTTCGGCATCCCAATACAGAAAGTCGATCCAACTGTCATGCAGGTGGTTCGGGGGGAACTTGCGTCCGATGTTTCGCAGTGCCTCGGCATCTGGCTGACGCGGCGGTTTGCGCAGCGACATGCCCGCCTGCCGCAGCGACTTCGATCCCTTCCTCAGGTTGCAGGGGCTGCACGCCGCCACAACGTTCTGCCAACTGGTCACACCCCCGGCAGCCCGCGGAACAACATGGTCAAAGGTCAGGTTGTCCCGGCTTCCACAATACTGGCAGCGGAACTCGTCCCTTAAAAATAAATTAAAGCGCGTGAAGGCCACGCGCTTTCTGGGTTTTACATAGTCTTTGAGGACAACGACCGACGGTATTCGGATCTCGGTACTGGGGCTTCGGACGACCTCGTCGTATTCGGCGACGATATCCACCCTGTCCAGCCAGGCCGCCTTGATCGCTTCTTGCCAGGGCCACAGGGACAGTGGGTAATAGGATAAGGGGCGATAATCGGCGTTCAAAACCAATGCCGGATGGTGCTTTAGGGCACCCGGTTCCCTGACAAATTCGGTCCTGAATTCTCCGTCCATATCGGAATCGCTCCTCGCTCTGCTCTGCCCGTTATTGACACCAGAGCGGGGAACACCCGCCCCGGCCTTAACTTAACTATATATCGTGTTAAAACTCTGACAAGCCCTGAGTTTCCACAACATCTCGGGTATTGAGTATGCCTGCTCCGTAACAAAGACGTGACAGTTATCCACAGGTTGCGTTCTCTGCCTCTGGCAGGCTATGGCGGGATCATGAGCTGGTTCATACGATTCAACAAACCCTTCGATGTGTTGCCGCAGTTTACCGACCGGGCAAATGCAGAGACGCCGCGCAGCACTTTGTCGGATTTCATCGACCTGCCCGGTGTGTATCCGGCTGGGCGGCTGGATCGCGACAGCGAGGGCTTGATGCTGCTGACTGACAACGGCCGGCTACAGGCGAAAATATCGGACCCCAAGCACAAGATGCCCAAAACCTATTGGGTTCAGGTGGAAGGTTCACCCGATGCTGCCGCCCTCAAGGCTCTACGCGACGGGATTGATCTGAAGGACGGACCGACGCGCCCGGCCAAGGCCCGGTTGATGGATGAGCCCGAAGACCTATGGCCACGAAACCCACCTATCCGCGTACGCCAAACAGTACCGGACAGCTGGATTGAGCTGACCTTGCGCGAAGGCCGCAACCGGCAGGTTCGACGCATGACGGCAGCGGTCGGCCATCCCACCCTGCGCCTGATCCGCGCTCGGATCGGGGACTATACGCTAGAGGGATTGGCGCCCGGTCAATGGGACAGCCTGACAGCTCCTACATTGGATTCCGCACCGAAGCGCAAACGGGACCGCCGACCGCGCAGGTGACAAAAACGTCCTTTTGTGATAGGGTTAAGGCATGAAAGTCACCCGAAGCACACCATCCCCAGAGGGGATCCTTGAGGCCGCGCTTTATGTTGGTGATCTGGACGCGGCTGAACGATTCTATGGTGAAATACTGGCGTTAGAGTGTATTCAGCGCGTCGCGAACCGGCATGCATTTTTCCGTGTCGGCGGATCGGTGTTGTTGCTGTTCAACGCTGATGAGACGGCAAAACCGCCGGAAAATCCGAACCTGCCGGTCCCACCGCATGGCGCACGCGGGCCCGGTCACGTCTGCATGACTTTATCGCGGACAGAGATAGACGAAATGCGCAAGCATCTGCTGGAGTGGAACATCCCCATAGACGCCGAGTTCGATTGGCCAAGCGGGGCACGATCGCTGTATGTTCGGGACCCCGCCGGAAACTCGGTGGAATTCGCTGAAGGTCACCTGTGGAACTGATCGCTTAGCGCAGCGGTTTCTTTTCTCCCCCGACAATCCGGTAGATGTCACTCGAGATAACGCCCACTTCGCCCAGAATAGCCTGAAACTGGGCCATATGCGGGGCTGCGAAATGCGCCTCGAGCGCGGCCTGATCCTGCCATTCTTCATACACGCGGAACTTGTTGGATTGCCCGAGTATCTGGCTGAATTCATAGATCAGGCAGCCGGACTCTTTTACGGTCTCGGCGACCATTTTCTGTGCGGCCTCAATGGCTTTGTCGACACTATCTAGCGAAACTTCAACCGTTCCGGTGATTATCAACATGTCGTTTCCTTCTTCAATTCAAACCGTTTCGAAATCCTGTCGACTGGCGTTCCGTCTTGCAGAGAAACAGCATAAGTGACCGAGTAGTCGCGGAAACCCATCTTGTCGTAATAGCTAAGCCCCTGCCGGTTGTCGGCCCGGATCGTCGCGTTGAGCGCGCTGAACCCAAGGGCCGCGGCATAGGTCGCGGTTTCAGAGAACAACGCCCGCCCTGCCCCTTTCAACACCGGCTCTCGCCGGGTGAAAGTCGCTATATCCGCGCAATCTTCCGGCAGGTTCTCATTCGTGCCAAGCCATTGAAACCCGGCCACCTCGCCCTGTTCATCAAGGGCAACGTGGCAACAGATTTTGTCTGCGCTATTCAGGTAGACTTGGGCAAACAGCGCCTCAGAAAACGGTGTTTCAAACGCGGTCGTCCCGCCGATGGCTATGATTTCGTTGAGAATTTGGCAGGCAACTGCCACGTCCTCAGGCATCATGGGACGAACCGCGATCATCGCTACAGGCTCAGCTTGTCGCGCATGAAGGCTAGCGCGACACTAAGGCCGTCGGGGGCAATCCCGTGGCCGGTGCCTTTCATGACATGCGCATATACTTCTTTGAAATCTGCAGCCTGCAGTGCTTCGGCAGCTTCGGGCAGAGATTGCGGTGGAACCACATCGTCGGCATCACCATGCACCAAAAGGATCGGCATTCGGCTGACGGTTTCGTCGGGCAGTAGGTCCGGTTCCAACAACCGGCCAGAGAACGCAACAATCCCAGCCACCGGGTCTTCGCGGCGCGGAGCGACGTACAGGCTCATCATCGTACCTTGCGAGAATCCAAACAGAACCACCTGCTCTGGCAGCACATCCTCATCCACCATAAGCGCATCGAGGAAGGCGTTGAAATCGTCGGCGGCCATTTCCATGCCACGGCGTGCTTCTTCTTCGGACGACCCGTCAATCCATGGGATAGGAAACCACTGATATCCGTTGGGCATTCCGGGAATCTGTTCCGGCGCATCGGGTGACACAAACAACGTGTCTGGCAGATGTTCCCCCAGCGGATCGGCCAACCCCAGCAAATCGGCCCCGTTGGCGCCATAGCCGTGCACGAACACCACGACCGAGCGTGTATCGCCCGAAACCGGCTCTTTTCGGAGCGCATTCAAAACCCGTGTCATCTGATCCCTTCTCGTTCTTTTGCCACCCGGTAATAGGCCCACAAAACCCGCGCCGCAACCGACCGCCAAGGCGACCAGGCTTCGGCCATCTGGCGCAGCTGTTTGTCGGTCGGCCGATCGGGCAAATCAAAGAGGATGCGCGCAGCTTCTTGCAGCGCCAGATCGCCCGGCGCGATCACGTCAGCGCGGCCAAGCGAAAACATGGCGTAGATCTCGGCGGTCCAGACGCCAATACCCGACACCTCGGTCAGGATCGCCACTACGTCATCGTTTGAAACGTCCCGCAAGGCTTTGTAGTCGATGCGCGCCTCAGCCAAAGCGCGGGCGTAGCGGATTTTTTGCCGGCTCAACCCAACTGCACGCAGATCATCGTCGGTGGCCCTCATGATTTTGCGCGGGCCGGTCAGTTTCGCATCCTTCAACCGGTTCCAGATCGCATTGGCCGAGGCCACACTCACCTGCTGACTGACTATGGCGCTAAGCAGTTGCGCAAAACCGTCCGGGCGACGGCGCAAGGGCAACGGACCGGTCTGTTCCATCGCATAGGCCATGCGCGGGCAGCTTTCGGCCAGCCACGTCGCGCCTTCTTCCACACAGTCGGGTGTTTCTATGATCCGTCCAACGGACATGTGCTCTCCGGCCTCGATGATCGACTGCACGTTAGGCTGCTTTGCCGCAGATGCAACCCGCTTGTGCACAATCGTTTTCGACATTACGCATGTGCTCATGACGATGACCGCCACCCCCTCCGACAACAGTCAGGCCAAACGGAATGTCGCCGTTCTGGTGGCCGCGCAGGCCTTGCTTGGCGCACAGATGCCGATGATCTTTATCGTCGGTGGGCTGGCCGGCCAATCATTGGCAACCAATCCCTGCCTGGCGACTCTGCCCATATCATTGATCGTCCTTGGCTCAATGCTGGCGGCGACGCCGATCTCGGCCATTATGCAACGCTGGGGTCGCCGTGCTGGATTTCTGGTGGGGGCAACGGCAGGGGCTTGCGGCGGGCTTGTCGGTGCATATGGCTTGTTTCTGGGGTCATTCCCAGTGTTTCTTGCTGGCAGCCTGCTGACCGGCATCTACATGAGCGCGCACGGTTTCTACCGCTTTGCCGCCGCTGACACCGCATCGGACGATTTCCGTCCCAAAGCGATTTCCTACGTCATGGCGGGCGGTCTGGCAGCGGCAATCATCGGGCCTCAGATCGTCAAACTGACCTCGACCGCGTATGTCATCCCTTTTCTCGGCACGTATATCGCTGTTATCGCGGTGAACGTCATTGGCTCGGCCCTGTTCTTTTTCCTCGACATTCCGACCCCGCCCAAGCCTGCGGCTGATGCCCCCAAAGGCCGGTCCCGGATCGAGCTTCTGAAGACGCCGCGTATTGCGGTCGCAATCATCTGCGCCATGGTGTCCTACGCGCTGATGAACCTTGTGATGACGTCGACACCGCTGGCCGTCGTGGGCTGCGGGTTCAGCGCCAATGACGCGGCGGATGTCGTCACCAGCCACGTGTTGGCGATGTACATTCCCAGCTTTTTCACCGGACAATTGATTGCCCGCTTTGGGGTCGAACGGATTGTGGCACTGGGCCTTCTCATA
The DNA here is from genome assembly GCF_059609665.1 of Ruegeria sp. YTSC230. Taxonomy (NCBI): domain Bacteria; kingdom Pseudomonadati; phylum Pseudomonadota; class Alphaproteobacteria; order Rhodobacterales; family Roseobacteraceae; genus Ruegeria; species Ruegeria sp. YTSC230. The sequence goes on from NZ_JBXWMC010000001.1 coordinate 792,669, forward strand.
CTAGCTGCGGCCGGAGTGGTGGCTTTGCAGGGCGTTGAACTAGGTAACTTCTTTGTCGCGCTGATCCTGCTGGGCATTGGCTGGAACTTTGGTTTTATCGGCGCAACCACCATGTTGGCTGAATCGCACGACGTCAGCGAGCGCGGACGCATGCAGGGGTTGAACGACCTGCTGGTGTTTGGTGGCGTCACGTTTGCCTCACTGGCTTCCGGCGGGCTAATGAACTGTTCTGGCGGCTCTCCAATCGAAGGTTGGACCGCGGTGAACGTCGCGATGATCCCCCTTCTGACTTTGGCGGGCGGCGCGCTTTTGTGGCTGACGATGCGGCCCCGAACGGCCTAATCGTTAAGGTTCAGTATCGGTGCAAAGGCACCTAATTTCTGTGCCTCGGCGATCCCCTCATCAATGTGCTTGCGGTAGATATCCCACATCTGCCGCCTCAGGGTGCGACCTTCGTCTGTAATGCGAAGAACCTTCCCCCGCCCATCCCCAGCTGCAGCATGGCGTGTCAGCAACCCGTCTTCCGCCATCCGTGCGACCTGACGAGAAAAGCTGGACTGATCAAACAGAAGTTGCTGCTCTAGTTGCTTGGGGCGCAGACCGTCCGGCGATCTCTCTAACTCCCACAGAACATCATACCAGTGCAGTCGTGGATATCCGGCTGCCACCAGCGCGCGCTCAGCCCGGGAAAAGATCCGGGTGCGTGTCTGGTTCAGTGCGATCCAAGCCGCCTCTCGTTCTTCAAATCCGCTCATCACGCCTCCGCGAGGATTGTGGTTTTTCTTTGCTCATCATTTTAGATGCATTTACATGTTAATCATCAACCCTGCAAATCAGAGAAATGTCATGAAGCTGTTTACCGCATCTGCCCTCGTTTTGGCACTGGCCACGCCAGCCTTTGCCGAAACCTATCACTTTGATCAAAGTCACACGGAAATCCGGTTCTACTACAACCACGCGGGACTGACCGAACAATCCGGCGAATGGACCGCCGTATCCGGCACCGTCGAGTTTGATCCCGAAAATGTCACCGCAACCAGCGCGGATATCACAATCGACGCCTCAAGTGTCGAAACCGGTTGGGGGCCGCTCAACGATCACCTCAAAAGCGGTGATTTCTTCGACGTCGAGGCTTACCCAAACATCAAATTCGTCTCGACCTCGGCGGTGCAAACCGGTGCAAGCACCCTGCAAATGATCGGAGATTTGACAATCAAGGATCAGACCAAGCCCGCAACGCTTGAGATCGACCTGACCTTCATGGGTGAACATCCCCTGGCTGGATTCTTCGATTACTACAAAGGTGACTGGGTTGCCGTCGAAGCCGATGGCCAACTTTTGCGCAGCGAGTATGGCGTCGGGATGTTTGCCCCGGGAACGTCGGACTTGGTGCAACTGAAAATCTCGGCCGAAATGCGCGCCGGCGGCTGGGAGTAACTACCAGCGCCCCGTTGCCGCCTGCACCATCAATGACAGGCGGCGGCGGATTTCACCCGGCCCAAGGGTTCCTGAGGCGACCTTATCCGGGCGCGCAATGACCTGCTTTAGAACCAATTCGGTTTGCCAACCGGCATGCAGAGCGGCAGCAGCTTTTGCCGAAACCGAGTATCGCTGAGTACGTGCCCGTTTCAACCGCCCGTGCGCTTTTTCAGCCAGACGCTGAACACCCGCAGGCGTTCCATCCAGCAGCGGAATTCGCCCGCGTGCTTCGAGGTCTGGGATGGCGCGCAACCAGTTGGCTACCCCAACGGCATAGCCAAAGTCCCGCACGACATCCTCATCCGCCGACCCCAGCGCCTGTGCCGCTACTACCGTGAGCGTGCCTGCGCTGTGGTTTATGTACGCGTCGAAATGATCTTCGTCCTCGAACGGGTCGCGATAAATATCCCAACGCCTTACAGCCACATATTCATCCATCATCGACGCAAGATGAGGGGACAAGACACGCGACAGCGGTGTGACGACCTCGTGCCGGCGAACAGTCGGACCCTCGGCAATCTCCTGCAAGGCATCGCGCCACCATTGCAGGCGCATCTCGGCAATCATCGGCTCTTGCGTCACCCAGGGTGCCCGGGCGACTTCGATGTTCAGCGCATAAATCGGAAACAACACCGCCCGTGCGGAAACCGGGGCCGCCATGGCAGCCATGAACCGGTCGGGATCGGCCTTGTGTAACAGCGCTGCACAGGCCTTGACGTCATCGTCAAATGGAGCACTCACTCGGCGACTGCCGACTGTGGGCCGCAATCACGCACCAGTTTCCATTGGATCGCGTCCAGCAACGCCTCGAACGAGGCATCGACTATGTTCGCGCTGACGCCAACGGTGGACCACCGGCGACCCTGCCCATCTTCACTGTCGATGATAACGCGGGTTACAGCCTCGGTGCCGCCCTGCGTGATACGCACCTTGAAGTCGACAAGATGCATGTCGTCCAATATCCGCGAGTATTGACCAAGATCCTTGGCCAGCGCCTTGGCCAGCGCGTTCACCGGACCCCGGTCGCCGCCGGACCCATCCAGAGACTCGCTGACCGACAGTTTCTTTTCGCCGTCGACCTTCACCACAACAACGGCCTCGGACAAGCTGACCATTTTGTTGTACTTGTTCTTGCGCCGTTCAACGGTGACCTTGTACCGCTTTACCTCGAAGAACTCGGGCAGTTGACCCAGTTCGTCCCGCGCCAGCAACTCAAAGCTGGCCTGCGCGGTGTCGTAGGAATAACCTTCTGCCTCGCGCAGCTTGATCCGTTCGAGGATGCGGCCCAAGGCCGGGTCACCGGATTCGACCGACAAACCGGCCTCGATCAAGCGCTGGCGCAGGTTCGACTGCCCCGCCTGGTTCGACATCGGAATGATCCGTGTGTTCCCAACCGACGCCGGATCCACATGTTCATAGGTCGTCGGGTCCTTAAGGATCGCGCTGGCATGCAGCCCAGCCTTGTGCGCAAAAGCCGACGCCCCGACATAGGCGGATTGTTTGCTGGGCACCCGGTTCAGGATCTCGTCCAGCATGCGGCTGACGCGGGTCAGACCCGCCAGCGCCTCGACACTGACGCCGATGTCAAAGCTTGATGCATAAGGTTCCTTCAGCAGCAGCGTCGGGATCAATGAGGTTAGGTTCGCATTTCCGCAACGCTCTCCCAATCCGTTCAAGGTTCCCTGAACCTGCCGCGCGCCCGCATCGACAGCCGCCAAAGAACAGGCCACCGCGTTTTCCGTATCGTTGTGGGTATGGATACCCAGCCGGTCCCCCGGCAGGCCCGCCGCGACCATCTCGGACACAATCCGAGACACTTCCGCAGGCAAAGCCCCCCCATTGGTGTCACACAAAACAACCCAGCGCGCACCGGCATCCATCGCGGCCCGACAAACCTCAAGCGCATAGGTTGGATTGTCCTTGTAGCCATCAAAGAAATGCTCGGCATCAAACAGCGCCTCGCGCCCCTGCGCTACGATATGTGCAACAGAGGCACGGACGTTCTCGACATTCTCCTCAAGCGAGATGCCAAGCGCATGGGTCACGTGGTAATCGTGCGACTTTCCCACCAGACAGACCGCCCGCGTACCCGCGTTCATCACCGCCGCTAGAACATCGTCATTCTCTGCCGACCGGCCCGACCGTTTGGTCATCCCAAAGGCGGTCAAACAGGCCGACGTTTTGGGAGCTGCATCGAAAAACGCACTATCCGTCGGGTTCGCCCCCGGCCAGCCGCCCTCGATATAGTCTACGCCTAACTCGTCCAGAGCCTGCGCGATCTGCACCTTCTCAGCGGTCGAGAACTGCACACCCTGTGTCTGCTGCCCATCGCGCAGAGTAGTGTCGTAGAGGTAGAGGCGTTCTTTGGTCATAGCTTGCTCCCGCTGGCGCTCAGTCATCGGTTACGTCTGCTTCACACGACAGGTATTACTAAGATCAGCCAATTCAGACATTCTCCAACTTTGCCGCATCAAAGCCCGCACCGGGCACCAGCTCCACCCCCTCCTTGCTCATGCGAACCTCAACTCCGGCATCTACCAGCAACCCTTTCAACCGATCGACTTCCGAGAAATCCTTGGATTCCATAGCGGCCATCCGCAAGGTTGTCAGGCGATCTGCAAAGCTAGATAGATCGACATCGGGCGTTACCTCCCAACCCCCGAGCTCGGGTGTCAAAAGACCAAGGAATTGCGCACCGCGCAATAATGCTGGTGCGTTTTCGTCTTTGGCAAGGACACGCAGAAAATACATGGCGCTTCCGAAGTTGAGATCATCGCACAAGCTCTCGAAGAAGCGCGTCGGCATCTCTTCTTGTGGCTCAACACCTTCACAGAGTTTGCGCCATTTCCGCAAAGTCCTCTCCGCCTGTGCTCTCTTCTTTTCAGTCCAGTTCATTGGTTTACGATAGTCAGTGCTAAGCAGCACAAAGCGGATCACCTCTCCTGGAACACCCTGTTCCAGTAGATCATGAACGGTGAAGAAATTGCCCAGGGACTTGGACATCTTCTTGCCTTCAACCTGCAACATCTCATTGTGCAACCAGTACCGCGCGAACTCACCGTGCGGATGGGCGCATTTGCTCTGGGCGATCTCGTTTTCATGGTGCGGGAACATCAGGTCGTTTCCGCCACCGTGAATATCAAAGCTCTCGCCCAGCAGCTCATAGCTCATGGCCGAGCATTCGATGTGCCACCCCGGACGACCGCGACCCCAAGGCGAGTCCCACCCCGGCAACTCATCGGTCGAGGGCTTCCACAGCACGAAATCCATCGGGTTCCGCTTGTAAGGCGCAACCTCAACCCGGGCACCGGCGATCATGTCATCCACCGACCGACCAGACAAAGCGCCGTAGTGCTCCTTCCAGCTGTCAACCGCGAACAGAACGTGCCCTTCGGCCGCGTAGGCGTGACCCTTCGCGATCAAATCCTCAATCATCGCAACCATTTGCGCGATGTACTGAGTCGCACGCGGCATCTCGTCGGGCTCAAGCGCGCCCAACGCGCCCATGTCGTGCAGATACCAGCCGATGGTTTCATCTGACCGCTCCTGCACCAACTGCTCCAGCGTGCCCTCAGCGCCCGCTTTCTGGCGTGCCAGCGCGGTCGCGTTGATCTTGTCATCCACGTCGGTGAAATTGCGTACATAGGTCACGTGATCCGCGCCGTAGACATGGCGCAGCAACCGATAGAGCACGTCAAACACCACCACGGGTCGCGCATTGCCCAGATGGGCGCGATCATAGACCGTGGGGCCACAGACATACATCCGCACGTTATCGGCACTAATCGGAACGAAATCCTCTTTCGTCCGTGTCCGGGTGTTGTGCAGTTTGATCGTCGTCATCGGTCGGCTCCTAAAGACAGCAAATGCTTGCGCTTGGCGCGGGCTTAGCAACTTGTCTCAGGGATGAAAACGAAAGAAACCGGCCCGCTTGATAAATCAGCAGGTAATGCAGCAGATAATGATGCAGGTCATACGGTTCATGTCCTTCCCCTAGCATGGACAACGCGTTCAGCCAAGACTTGAGTTCAATCTCAAGGTGACGCACCCTTTCGACCATGAGCCGAGAATTTGTCAATTCCATCTGCCGCACGTTCCCAGGCGCTGACCTTTCCGACCCTTGGGGCGGAGGCCATGATGCCTGGAAGGTTGGCGGTAAGATGTTTGCCTGCATCGGCACTGCCAACGATGGCGTGTCCGTCAAAACGCCTGATATCGAGACAACTCAGATGCTGATCGAAGCAGGCGTCGGTACCAAAGCCCCCTATTTTCATAGCAGCTGGATCCGCCTGCCGTTTGACTGTGACGAGGATGAGATGCGTCATCGGCTGGCCACATCTTACGATCTGGTGCGGTCTACCCTGACGAAAAAAGTACAGTCCACTCTGCCCCCACGAAGCTGATTGACATTTTCCAATGCCTCTGGCCCATTCTGCGCTGAAGACAAGATCGGAGCGTGCCATGAAACTGTCGCAGCGTATCACTCATCTGACCGGAGGTGGCAGTGATGGGTGGGATGTATTTTACCGTGCGCGCCGGATGATCAGTGAAGGGCACGTCATTTCTGAACTCACCATTGGTGAGCATGACATTCGCACGCACCCGACCATTTTGGATGCCATGGATCTATCGGCGCGTCAGGGAAACACCGGCTACGCTGTGGTGCCCGGATCGGATTTGCTGCGCGATACCGTTGCGGCGCGCATTCAGGCCCGCACTGGTCAGAAGACAAGCCGAAATAACGTGTTGATCACTCCGGGCGGCCAATCTGCGCTATTCGCAGCCCACGTAGCGGTGTGCGATCCCGGTGATGTCGGCCTATATCTCGATCCCTACTACGCGACTTACCCCGGCACGATCCGGGGCGCCGGTGCGACAGCCCGCGCCATCCAGACCACCGCCGAGGATGCATTTCAGCCGCGCGCGCAGCAGATCGATGCGGCGGCAGATGGTGCGGTTTCGCTGTTGATCAACAGCCCGAACAACCCCACTGGTGTCGTATATTCCCGCGAGACGCTGAACGGTATCGCAGATGTTTGCCGTGCCCGCGACCTGTGGCTGATCTCGGATGAGGTTTATGACACGCAGGTCTGGGAAGGTGAGCATATCTCACCACGTACCCTGCCCGGAATGGCCGAGCGTACTTTGGTCGTTGGTTCGATGTCCAAGTCGCATGCGATGACCGGGTCCCGATGCGGTTGGGTGGTCGGCCCCGAGGAGGTGATCGCCCATCTCATCAATCTGGCAACGCACACAACTTACGGCGTGCCCGGGTTCATTCAGGACGCCGCCAGTTTTGCTTTGAGCGCGGGTCATGATCTTGAAGAGGAAATCGCCGCTCCGTTCCGGCGTCGTCGCGCGTTGGCGGTCGAGATTCTTGCCACCCAGAACACCATTGGCCTCGTGCCGGCACAGGGTGCAATGTACCTGATGCTGGACGTCCGCGCAGCGGGGCTAAGCGGTGAGGCATTTGCCAACGCATTGCTGGATACACACGCAATTGCCGTCATGCCCGGTGAAAGTTTTGGCACAGCGGCGGCAGGACACGTGCGTGTTGCGATGACAATTGATGACGACCGCTTTGCTGCAGCACTGAGAACGATTTGCAATTTCGCCGCCGTTCTGGCGGAAAGTCACGCGGCAGAATAGACGGCCTTAAAATCGGAAGGTTGTACGCAGGTTGAACACGTTGGCGTCAATATCGCCCTGACTTCGTGTGACGTCGTTAAAATCCTGACGCAAGGCCTCACCGCTGATGACGAAACTGTCGCCGATGGGATAGGCAATTCCGATGCCGTACACTGCGGCGGTGTCATTTTCCGGTGACGCATCCAATCGGGCCGCGCCCACGACGACATAACCCAAGGCCGGTCCGAAATCATAACCCCCGCGCAACTTAAGGCGGGTCAGACTGTCCACGCTGCCTTCACCCTGCCCCAGATCCAGAGAAAGTCGATTGTATTCCAGCTCACCGCCAAGAACGAAATTACCGAAGTCATGGTCATAACCGACAAGCGGGCCAAAAGTCGTGTCGTTTCCGCCAGAATTATTTGGGCCATCAACATCCGCATAACCAAAGCTGAAGCCCGCATACGCCCCCGTCCAATCCTCTGCATACACCGGTGCAGTGCCGATTGTCAGGCAAGTGGTCATGAGGGCCATCAGGGCTTTCATCAACCTCTCCAAAATTCCTTGCAGCGCGCCCACCAAACGATGGGCTTCATCACATAAAACTTGGTCTGCAATCGTTAAAAATCCATTGAGATCACGGACCACTCTTAAATAAGTGATAGAACCTTAACAGATTTTCCCACATTCGGGAAAAAACTTTACCCCACGGCAAGAACGTGATGCCGACAAGGCACAACACTTCGTTTTTGGCCCCTCAGGTCGCAAACAGGACAGATTGTGCGCCTTCGTATTGAGAAAGTTTGCATCACCAATTGAGGACCCGCATGCAAAGTGACGTTTGGAAGATTCGCCTGATCAGCCGTACCATTGGTGCGGATCGCGGGCGTGCCGCACGGGGGCGACCGGTTGTGGTCTGAGTACACTCACCCTGAACGTACTTTTTCGACCGGACCTTAAAATATGAACGAACAAACCCGAAATTCATCGCGCAGCGGCGGTCGTGCCGCGCGCCGTGCGGCCCGTGCCACAGCGCTGCCCGAACATCTGCGCCCGATCCGCCCCGGCATGGAGGGCGGCATGCTGAAAGTGCTGACCCCGGCGCAGATCGAGCGTATTCACCAAGCCGCGCTGACCGCGCTGGAAACCATTGGTCTGGCGGACGCCCCACAAAGCGGGATCGACTATCTTGTGGGCGCTGGCTGTATCTTGGGTGACGACGGGCGTATCCGCTTCCCCCGCGCCTTGGTCGAAGACACGATCGCTAAGGCCAATCGCTCGGTCACCTTGCATTCAAGAGATGGTAACTCCGATCTGGAACTGTCGGGCAACCGCGTCCACTTTGGTACTGCCGGCGCGGCTGTCAGCATGGTTGATGTTCACGGGCAGGAATACCGGGATTCGACACTTCAAGACCTGCACGACGCGTCCCGAATCTGTGAACAACTTGAAAACATTCACTTTGTTCAGCGCCCGATGGTGTGCCGCGACATCGCCGACAACCTCGAGATGGATTTGAACACGGTCTACGCCACCACGTCAGGAACGTTCAAACATATCGGCACGTCCTTCACCGAACCCAGCCATGTTGCCCCCGCGATCGAGATGCTGCACATGATCGCTGGTGGCGAGGATAAGTGGCGTGAACGGCCCTTTATGTCGAACTCGAACTGCTTTGTTGTTCCGCCGATGAAATTCGCAACCGAAAGCTGCGAAGTCATGGAGGAATGCATCAAAGCGGGCATGCCCGTTCTGCTGCTATCGGCCGGAATGGCCGGCGCCACCGCGCCTTCGACAATCGCCGGTGCTATTGCGCAGGCCACCGCCGAATGCCTGGCCGGGTTGGTTTATGTAAACGCCGTAAGTCCGGGCGCTCCCGCGATTTTTGGCACTTGGCCTTTTGGCCTTGATCTGCGTACAGGTGCGATGTCCATCGGGTCTGGCGAACAAGCACTCCTGACAGCGGGCTGCGCCCAAATGCACCACTTCTACGACTTGCCGGGCGGCGCGGCCGCCGGTGCATCGGATGCGAAACTACCCGACATGCAAGCCGGGTGGGAGCAGATGTGCTCGAACGTCATGGCCGGGCTTTCGGGTTTGAACATGGTGTATGAGTCCGCAGGCATGCATGCCTCGCTGCTGGGATTCTGCCATGAAAGCCTGATCCTCAGCGATGATTTAATCGGGCAAGCGCAACGCTGTGTTCGCGGCATCGAAGTGACGGACGAAACGCTGGCACTGGATCAGATGGCCGAAGTCTGTATCGGAGGACCCGGTCACTATCTGGGAACCGATGCAACGCTGAGCCGCATGCAGGCGGACTATGTCTACCCGACTTTTGGCGACCGGTCGTCTCCGAAGGAATGGGTCGAAATTGGCAAGCCCGATTTGATCGAAAAGGCGGTGAAGCGGAAGGAAGAGATTCTCTCGACGCCGTCTCCCGCCAGATTCGATCCGCTTTTGGATGCCGAACTGCGCGGCAGGTTTAACATTTACTTGCCGGCGTAACCCATTGAAATATGGCGGCCCGTGGGGGTACGGGCCGCCGATGCCTTCGCGGGATTAACCGTTGCTGGGCGGTAGCAACCCTGCTTCCTGCGCGATGGCAATTTCATCTGCGTCCAGCGACCCGTCGCCGTTGGCGTCCATCGCCGAGAAACCATCGGCGTCAACCTCGGGCAGAACGGCCTGAACTTCTTCTATGGTCAGAACTCCATCGCCATTGGTATCCGCCGAGGACTGCGCGGCAGCCATCGCCGGCAGGCCCAATACGAATGCGGAAATGATTGCCAGGTTTTGCGGTTTCATTGTGATGCCTCCTAAGTGGTATTTGTGTGTGTTTTCGTCCGGACAGGCACCACAGACACCAAACCGATGAACGTCGTCACCCCAACCCGGCAACACGCGCTGTTTCGCGCCATTCTCCGCGTGTTTGTCCGAGTCGCGTCTGCAATCAACCGCTGGGCGAAACGTACAATCCACGTTTCGGCGGTTCTTGCCCGATGCGCCTGTGCCGTTCCGGCAAGGCCCTGCCTAAATCACCGACTCGGGGGGCAAAAAGAAAGGGGGCCGAAGCCCCCTGTCAGTTTCGCCATCCAGGCTCCATTCGTTGACCGCCCGGTGTTTTGTTTGCCTGCGGCCTGGACGTCGCATGGGACGAGCGCACCCGTCCCGTGAGAGAGTGGGAAAGAGCAAATATTCCGCCCCACCCTGTTCCCGGTCGACACGGGCATGTCGACCGAGTGGACCAAGGCGTATTTGGTAAGTCTCAACGCCTTGCTCCGTGTTCGTCGGGATCGGACGTCCGAGGGGAAACCCTGATCCCTACACCCCGCCTGACGGGGCGTTTTCCTTAGCTACACCCGCTGGTCGCCCCGCAGGTGTTGCACTTCATGCAGGTGCCATTGCGCACCAGCGTGTAATTTCCGCATTCGCCGCAAGGATCGCCCTCGTACCCCTGCATCTTGGCCTTGGTCCGTGCGTCCATCCCCGTGGCAACGGCAGTTTCCGCAACCGGAGCTTCAAATTGCGCGGCCGGTTCTGCCATGCCGTTCACTTCCGGTTGGCCGCTGTTGAACACCACCAGATCCTGCGGCAGACGTTTGCGCAGATATCCGGTCGAGCTGATTTGTTTCAACACCTCCAAGGACTTGGACGCGGCGCTGTCACTGATTTCTGATACGTTGGACAGTCCGTCTTCTTCGCCGCGGCCCAGATCGTCGAAGGTTGCGCCTTCGGGTTTCACATGGGCCAGATCGGTGCGATCCAGATAAGACACGGCCAGTTCGCGGAAGATGTAATCCAGGATCGAGGTCGCGTTCTTGATCGAGTCGTTGCCCTGCACCATTCCCGCCGGTTCAAACTTGGTGAAGGTAAAGGCGTCGACGAATTCTTCCAGCGGCACACCGTATTGCAGGCCAACCGACACTGCGATGGCAAAGTTGTTCATCATCGCCCGGAAGCCAGCGCCTTCCTTATGCATGTCGATGAAGATCTCGCCCAGCTTACCGTCTTCGAACTCACCTGTTCGCAGATAGACCTTGTGGCCACCGACGATCGCTTTCTGGGTGTAACCCTTGCGGCGATGCGGCAGTTTCTCACGATGGCTGCGGATGATTTCCTTGACGACGACCTTCTCAATAACCTTTTCGGCGAGAACGACGGCTTTTTCATGGGCAGTACCGCTCTCCAGCACCTCTGCCGCCTCGTCGTCATCCTCGACCAGTGCGGCTGCCAGCGGCTGCGACAGTTTCGAACCGTCACGATACAGTGCATTGGCCTTCACACCGAGCGACCAGCTGAGCTCATAAGCCTTCTGGCAATCCTCGATGGTCGCGTCATTCGGCATGTTGATCGTTTTGCTGATAGCACCCGAGATGAAGCTTTGGGCCGCGGCCATCATGGTGATGTGGCTATCAACCCCAAGGAAACGCTTACCTTTCTTGCCGCACGGGTTGGCGCAGTCGAAGATCGAATAGTGCTCTTCCTTCAGGTGCGGCGCGCCTTCCAGCGTCATGGTTCCGCAGACATGGTCGTTGGCCGCGTCGATATCCGCCTTGGTAAAGCCCAGATGGCGCAGCAGATCGAAGGTCGGATCATTTAGCTTGGTCGCCGGGATGCCCAGAACGCCGGTGCAGAAATCCTCGCCCAGTGTCCACTGGTTGAAGACGAACCGGATATCAAAGGCGCTTTCCAGTGCGGCATCCACCTTGGCCAGCTCATTTGGGCCAAACCCGTGACCGGTCAGCGAGGTGTGGTTGATCCCCGGCGCGTTGCCGATGGTGCCGTGACCAACCGCGTAACCCACGATCTCTTCAATCTGAGACGAGGAATAGCCCTGCTTTTCCAGCGCCGACGGCACCGAGCGGTTGATAATCTTGAAGTAACCGCCACCCGCGAGCTTTTTGAACTTCACCAGAGCAAAATCCGGCTCAATCCCGGTCGTGTCGCAATCCATCACCAGACCAATGGTGCCGGTGGGCGCGATCACCGTGGCTTGCGCGTTACGATAGCCGTTCTTTTCGCCAAGGCTCAGCGCCTCGTCCCAAGCCGACATCGCCAGATCGACCAGACGCTTGTCCGGGCAGTTGCCATGGTCCAGAGGCACCGGCTTCACGGCCAGTTTCTCATACCCATCGGTCACACCTTGCGAGGCACGGCGGTGGTTGCGGATGACGCGCAGCATGTTGTCTGCGTTGCGCTCATAGCCTTTGAAGGGTCCAAGCTCTCCGGCAATCTCGGCCGAGGTGGCATAGGCCACACCGGTCATGATCGCGGTCAGTGCGCCACAGATCGCCCGACCCTCATCCGAGTCGTAGCTGTAACCCATGTTCATCAGCAGACCGCCGATGTTGGCATAGCCCAGACCCAAGGTGCGGAAATCATAGGACAGTTGCGCGATTTCCTTGGATGGGAACTGCGCCATCGTGACCGAGATTTCCAGCGTCAGGGTCCACAGGCGCGAAGCGTGCATGTAGTCTTCCGCCTGGAACTCACCATCCTTGAGGAAGGTCAGCAGGTTCATCGACGCCAGGTTACAAGCCGTGTCATCAAGGAACATGTATTCCGAGCACGGGTTCGAACCGCGAATCTCACCATCTTTGGGGCATGTGTGCCATTCATTGACGGTGTCGTGGAACTGAATGCCGGGATCGGCACAAGCCCATGCGGCGTGGCCGACTTTTTCCCAAAGGTCGCGTGCCTTGACGGTCTTGGCAACTTTGCCATCGGTGCGGTTGATCAGTTCCCAATCGGCATCTTTCTCAACTGCGGTCAGAAATGCATTGGTCACGCGGATCGAGTTGTTCGAGTTCTGACCCGAGACTGAGCTATAGGCTTCCGAATCCCAGTCCGTATCGTAAGTCGGGAACTCAATGCTGTCGTGACCCTGCTTGGCATAGTCCAGAACGCGCTTGATGTAAGTTTCTGGGATCGCGACCTTTTTGGCTTCGCGAACCGCGTCCTTCAGGGCGTCATTCTTCTTGGGATCATACGCGTCGTCTTGCGCGCCGTCCCATGTGCGGATGGCCTCGAAAATGCCGTTCAGCATCTTCTCGTGCATCTTCGATCCGGCTACGATCGAGGCCACCTTCTGCTCTTCGATCACCTTCCACTCGATGAATTTCTCGATGTCAGGGTGATCAGCATCGACGATTACCATCTTTGCTGCTCGACGGGTTGTTCCGCCTGATTTGATCGCGCCAGCGGCGCGGTCGCCGATCTTGAGAAAGCCCATAAGGCCTGAAGACTTGCCGCCACCCGACAGCGCCTCGCCTTCTGCGCGCAGATGGCTAAAGTTAGTCCCGGTACCCGAGCCGTATTTGAACAGGCGCGCCTCGCGCACCCACAGATCCATGATGCCGCCTTCGTTCACCAGATCATCGTCGACAGACTGGATGAAGCACGCGTGCGGCTGCGGATGTTCATACGCGGATTTCGATTTGGTCAGCTTGCCGGTCTTGTAGTCGACGTAGTGGTGACCTTGCGCGGGACCGTCGATTCCATATGCCCAGTGCAGACCGGTGTTGAACCACTGTGGGCTGTTCGGCGCGGCGCGCTGGGTCGCCAGCATATAGCGCATTTCATCAAAGTAGGCGCGCGCATCCTCTTCCGTCGAGAAGTAACCTCCCTTCCAGCCCCAATAGGCCCAGGCGCCCGCCAGGCGGTCAAAAACCTGCTTTGAAGACGTCTCACCATCGAACTCCGCGTCATCGGCCGGGACCGAGCGCCACAGAAATTCGGGGACGTCTTTCTCTTTTACTTTCTTCAGCTTAGTCGGCACGCCCGCCTTACGGAAATACTTCTGCGCGATGACGTCGCTGGCAACCTGGCTCCAACGCGTGGGCACTTCGATGTTGTCTAGGCGAAAAACGATGGTGCCATCGGGGTTTCGGATCTCAGACGTCGCTGAGACAAAGTCCAGTTCCGCATAAGCGTCCTGCCCCGGTTTCGTAAATTTCCTGTCAATCTTCATGTCCGCACGCCCTAGATTCAATCAACTTGTCTTTCAGCGTCAGGTCCTCAAGACGCGGACCGATCGCCATGCCGTATAAAATTGGGCGCAATAGACCAGCCGCTGCATTCTGCAGCGCAAAACCGATCAAACGGTTGCACGTTACTATGATGTGCTTTCCGACCCTCGCCCTGTGCCCTATTCTAGCTTTGATACCAGATTTTGTGGCAACCCTTCCGGCCCATACAACTTGGCGTATCGACCCATAGATCGTCAACGCCATTTTTAAGTCATTTTTGATATCTTTTGTGTTGACCCATTTCTGACAACTTGCATCCGGACACCCTGTTCTGATTCCTCCACAGGTTCATCCACCGGGTACACGCAGCGATTTCAAAAACCCGCAGGTTAATTAACTGTGTTTCCCGGCACAGTTATCGGAATTTGATAATCTAACGCTAAGATGTCTAAGTTGGATGAGAATCACGAAGCGGTCATTTTGATCCGCGGCGCTGGGTAAACAGCCAGGCGCGATCACACAAAGGGGAGCGGACAGATGTCGTTGTTACGTTTACTTCCGATTCTGGCCCTGATCGTGGCCTGCACACCACAAGATGTGCGCCCTCCGGCACGCAGCGCCCAGTTCGATGATTTCCCCAAAAGGCTGTTCGACACGTTCAAGATAAGCTGCGACGGCCCGGGTGAACGCTTTGAAAGTACCGGGAATCGGGTTTTCGAATGCACCGAACTTCTACCTCCGGACATGACCGCTTTTCTGATTCTCAACTATGACGGTTACCCTCAGGATCTGCCCAAAAGCGTGATGCGGCTGACAACGATCAAGAACAACTCGGGCTACCGTGTCGATGCCGAGCTGTATTTCAACGTCCCACGCAAAAGCGGCCCGTCGGTCAAAGTACCAGTGGAAAGCGAAACGCTGGATAAGGCGCTTGGCGCGCTTTACCAAGCGTTGGGTGGATCACCAACATAAGTGAAAGAAGTGGTCGGGGCGGCAGGATTCGAACCTACGACCCCCTGTACCCAAAACAGGTGCGCTACCAGACTGCGCCACGCCCCGAACCGTGCGCCTTCCTAACCATGCCAATCTGATTTGAAAAGCCCTAACAGGACCAAATTGCAGGACCTTGCGAAAAAATTTCGTGCCGCATGACGGTTCCGGGCTTAATCGAGTAGCGCGCGGCCAGTCCGGCGTTGATTTCGAGAACCGCAAAGACGGAATCGCCACCCTCGATTGGCGTCAGATCACCGGGAATCGCACCTTGGTGGACATGCGTTACCGTACCGGCCCGATCGAGGAAAATGATGTCCAGGGGAATCAGCGTGTTCTTCATCCAGAACACCACGGGCTGCGGCGGGTCAAAAACGAACAGCATGCCCGAACGGTTTGGCAGCGACTCGCGGAACATCAATCCACGCGACCGATCCTGCGGACTAATCGCCAATTCGATATTGAAACGGATCTGCGCCGAGTCGTTCTTGATGTCGATCTGATCAGGCTTACACGCAGCCCAGGTCATCCCGGACCAAAGCAACAAAACCGCTAAAAGACCCGAAAAAAACTTAGGCATGAAACACTCAGTCGTCCAAAGCAGCTTCCCAGGCCAGTACCTGAGCCGCCATACGTCCACGCTTGCCACTGATGACACGCATCGCGAGGGCCTCGCCCGGCTGCAGATCCGACAGACCAGAGCGGCGCAGAACTTCGATATGCAGGAACACATCTTCACCACGGCCAAAAACATTGGCGAACCCAAAGCCTTTGCCTTTGTCGAACCATTTGACTCGCGCGGCCTCTAGCGGGGCAGCGGCGATCTCAACCGGATCAAGCTCGGCAAAATCAGCCAGCATCATCGTGTCCGTCCGCGCGGGCGGATCGACACTGATGACCTCGACCGCCTGAACACCACGGTCCGTGCGATGGGTCATGATTTCTATGCCCGCACCATCTGCGACCGAACTTTGGCCGAAGTTGCGCAACACATTGACGTGCAACAAAATATCCGGACCGCCCTCATCAGACACAACAAATCCGAAGCCCTTTGCAGGGTCAAACCATTTCACGTGTCCACGGACGCGGTACATGTTGTTCAGATCTTCTGGCACGGCGTTCCCATCGCGAAAATTGTCATTTCGTTAAGGGTCCGATGTGTATGGGAATGGCTCGCAAATTCAAGCTGAAAAAACCTTTTGTTTTCGGCTTCTTGCATTTCACGATACGCGAACGTCATGGATTTAACCTCTGTATCTGCCAGTCGGAACCCACTTGATCCCGCTGCCATCGGAACCTGTCGTGCAACCGAAAGGCCCCATCGGCCCAGAATTCGATTTCGGTTGGCACCAGCCGATAGCCGCCCCAAAACGGCGGGCGTGGCGGGTTCGGGCCCAACTTGGCCGTCACCTTGGCCACCTCGGCCATCAGAACCGAGCGACTGCTGAGAGGCTGAGACTGCTTGGACGCCCAGGCCCCCAATCGGCTTTTTAGCGAGCGGGACGCATAATACTCATCCGCCTGCGGCCCGCTTTCTCTGGTTATTGTACCACGAACTCGGATTTGCCGCCGCAGAGATTTCCAATGCATCACAAAAGCAGCTTTTCCAGCGCCGTCCAACTCGGCCGCCTTGGCACTTTCGTAGTTGGTGTAGAACACAAAAGCTGCCGGTTCGATCTCTTTCAGAAGAACCATTCGCACATTCGGCATACCGTCCGAATCGACGGTCGCCAAAGCAATAGCGTCCGGATCGTTCGGTTCATTCTCTTTGGCCTCAGCCAGCCACCGCCCCGCTATTTCAAACGGATCGGTGCCGGCAAATATGCCGCTACGTTCGCTCATTCCCATCCCCTGGAAACTAATAAAGCCCACCCTAGGGCGAGAACCCGCCACGGGCAAGAGCGCGCGGCCTTGATGCAGCGCACCCAATGGCATAAACCATCCCAACATAACGCGAAGACAGGCGGAGAACCAAACATGTCAAATCAGTTGATGGCCGGCAAACGCGGCCTCATCATGGGACTGGCCAATGATAAATCAATCGCATGGGGAATAGCCCGTGCCTTGTCCGAATCCGGAGCAGAGCTGGCTTTTTCTTATCAAGGCGACGCACTTAAGAAACGCGTTGATCCACTGGCGGCACAACTTGGCAGTGAAATTGTTCTGCCCTGCGACGTCAGTGACGAAGAATCGATTGATGCGCTGTTCACATCTCTGGAAGAGAAATGGGGCAAGCTGGACTTTGTTGTTCACGCCATCGGTTTTTCGGACAAGAACGAACTGCGGGGCCGCTACGTCGACACGTCGCGCGCGAACTTCAAACTGACCATGGACGTGTCGGTCTATTCCTTTACCGCTGTGATGCAACGGGCCGAAAAGATGATGTCCGAAGGCGGCAGCGCAGTCACCCTGACCTATTACGGTGCTGAGCAGGTGATGCCGCATTATAATGTGATGGGTGTCGCCAAAGCTGCACTTGAGGCATCGGTCAAATATCTGGCCGAGGATTTGGGCAAGGACGGTATCCGCGTGAACTCGATCTCGGCCGGTCCGATCAAGACGCTGGCCGCCAGCGGCATCGGCGACTTCCGCTATATTATGAAATGGAACGAGTATAACTCGCCCCTGCGTCGCAACGTGACCATCGATGATGTTGGTAAATCGGCACTGTATCTGCTGTCGGACCTCAGCAGCGGTGTAACAGGAGAAAACCTGCACGTGGATTCGGGTTATCACATTGTCGGCATGAAAGCCGTCGACGCACCTGACGTCGAAAAGGGTTAATGACATGAGCGCCAAGGATCGCCTGCCCCACGAAAAAGGGTTTCACATCAGCTGGGATCAGATCCACCGTGATTCCCGCGCCTTGGCCTGGCGTCTGGACGGGCAAGGCCCGGATGACGGCGCATGGCGCGCTGTTGTGGCCATCACCCGTGGCGGTATGGCGCCTGCGATGATCGTCAGCCGCGAGCTGGACATTCGCACCGTCGACACAGTCAGCGTGCGCTCGTACCACCATCAGGACCAAGGCGAAGCCGAGGTGTTGAAAGCCCCCGATGCCCAGCTGATGCGCGACGGCGAAGGTATTCTGATCATCGACGATCTGGTCGACAGCGGCAAAACGCTGGAGCTGGTGCGCGCAATGTACCCCAAGGCGCATTTCGCGACAGTTTACGCCAAGCCCAAGGGTCGTCCGATGGTGGACACGTTCATCACCGAGGTCAGCCAGGACACCTGGATCTTTTTCCCTTGGGATATGGCCCTGCAATATGTCGAGCCCTACCGCGGGACCGACTAAAAGAACCCTCTCAACCCACAAAGAGTGAGGCAAAGCCTTACAAAGGACAGGCCCGTCATGACCCAGTCCCGTACCACCGCGACATTTGCCCCTCCGGTCATGGAGGCGCGGCGCTGGTTGGAGGGGGTGGAGTTTCCTGATGACCGTCCCCTGATCAACGTCAGCCAGGCGGCCCCGGTCGATCCACCGCCCCTGGCGTTGCGCGAAGCGATTGCTAGCTTTGCCGTGACCGAAGACAGCGCCCATCTTTACGGGCCGGTTCTGGGCAATCCTGCCCTGCGATCTGAACTCGCCCTTCAGATCGGGTCGCATTATGACACGCTGGTGTCCAGCGATCAGGTGGCAATCACCTCGGGCTGCAATCAGGCATTTGCGGCTGCGGTCACAGCGATCACCGATCAGGATGACGAGGTGATTGTTCCAACGCCCTGGTACTTTAATCACAAGATGTGGCTGGACATGGCAGGCGTCCGAACCGTGGATCTGCCAACCGATGACGCTCTGCTGCCCGATCCGGACGCAGCCCGTGCTCTGATCACTGACAAAACCCGCGCTATCGTTCTGGTGACCCCGAACAATCCCGGCGGAGTGGAATACCCTGCCCCTTTGGTGCGCGCATTCTTTGATCTTGCGCAAGAGGTCGGCATCCGGCTGATCGTGGACGAAACATATCGGGACTTCGACAGCCGCAGCGGCCCACCGCATGACCTGTTCGCCCAGCCTGACTGGGATCAAACCCTGATCCACCTCTATTCCTTTTCCAAAGCATACAGGCTGACCGGCCACCGTGTCGGCGCGATTGCGACCGGCACTGACCTGCTATCCGAGATTGAAAAGTTTTTGGACACAGTCGCCATCTGCCCAAGCCAGATTGGCCAGCACGCAGCCCTTTGGGGAATGCAGAACCTGTCGCAATGGCTGGCAGGTGAACGGGATGAGATCCTCGACCGCCGCGCCGCAATTGCCGAGCTGTTGCCAAGCCTGACGGACAAGGGTTGGCGGCTGCTGGGTCTGGGCGCTTATTTCGCCTATTTCGAACACCCGTTCGATATCCCATCGGACGAACTGGCCCAACGACTGGTCCCCGAGGCCGGCATCCTGCTGCTGCCCGGCACAATGTTCATGCCCGAAAATGATGCGGCCGGAAAACGTCAGGTTCGTATCGCATTTGCCAATCTGGACCGCGCCGGATTGGGGCAATTGTTCGAACGGCTGGCTGCTCTGTCCTTCTGAGCTTGCTCCCCGACGGTGCGCGTCGTATTCAGGGCCGCAACCGACAGGGCAGTTACCTGCCGACAAAAGCACGAAGAGGGCACAATGGCCGCAGGCGTAAAAAAGTTATCAAAGACCTTTGTCTGGATTCTCATGGGCCTTTTGATGCTCGGACTTGCAGGGTTTGGCGCAACCAGCCTCTCTGGCACCGTGCGTTCGGTGGCCCAAGTCGGGAATGAGGATATCTCGGTTGATGACTATGTCCGCGAGCTGCAGCGCGAAATTCGCGCGGTTGAACAACAGACAGGCCAGCCTTTGCAAATGTCGCAGGCCATTGAATTTGGTCTGGATCGTCTTGCCTTGTCGCGCCTGACGGCTTTAGCAGCGCTGGACAATGAGGTCGGTTTGTTGGGTATCTCGATCGGTGATGAGAACCTGCAGGAAGAAATTGTTGCGATTCCGGCTTTTCAGGGCGTCAACGGCACATTTGACCGCGACGCGTATCAGTTCCAACTGGAACAGGTCGGCATGTCAGACACCGAGTTCGAATCGGACCTGCGCAAGGAAACATCCCGCACAATCGTGCAGAGTGCCGTGGTTAGCGGTGTGAAGATGCCCGAAACCCTCACGCAGGTGTTGACCGACTACGTTGGTGCCCGCCGCAGCTTTACCGTCGCAACTTTGGCGCCTGACGCCCTGCCCGCACCTGTTGCCGCCCCGACCGACGAGCAGGTCCAAACGTTTTATGATGAGAACACCGAGCTGTTCGCCCTGCCGCGCACCAAAAAGCTGACGTATGCGATCCTGTCACCCGAAATGCTGCTCGACGACGTGGAAGTCGACGAGGATTCGGTAAAGCGTTTGTACGAACAGCGCGCAACTGAATTCCAACAGCCCGAGCGTCGCCTAGTTGAACGCCTGACCTTTCCGGATCAAGAAGCAGCACAAACTGCCATGGCTCAGCTAGAGGTCGGCGGAGCAACCTTCGAACAACTGGTTCGGGATCGCCAACTTGAGCTCAGCGATATCGACCTTGGCGACGTCACCCGCGAGGATCTGGGCGAAGCAGCCGATGGTGTCTTTGCTGCCGATCTGGACGCTGTTGTCGGCCCGCTGCCTTCCACCTTCGGACCGGCGCTGTTCCGCATCAATGGCTCGCTTGCCGAAAACAACACGTCGTTTGAAGATGCCGCCCCTGCCCTGCGCGAGGAATTGGCAGCCGATCGCGCCCGCCGCCAGATTGAGGCGCAGGCCGAGGATATCAATGACCTGCTGGCCGGTGGCGCGACTTTGGAAGAACTGACCTCCGAGACCGAAATGGAGTTGGGCCAAATCGACTGGAGCGCGCAAACCGGTGAAGGCGTGGCCGCCTATGACGGGTTCCGCAGCGCGGCCGAAGCCGTACAGGACGGCGACTTCCCCGAGGTTGCGTTCCTCGAGGACGGCTCGATCTTTGCTCTGCGTCTGAACGAGGTTCTCGAACCCCGGCCGGAACCGATTGATTCTGCGCGTGACCGCGTTGTTGCCGCCTGGACCCAGGCCGAAACCAACAAGGCGCTGGAAGAACAGGCAAATGCTGTTCTGGAGCAGGTGCAGACCGATGGTGAGTTTACGGCTACCGGATTGCCGTTCCGCGTCGAAAACGCCCTGACCCGCACGGCCTTTTTGGAAGATGTACCTGCAGACTTCATGACTCAGGTCTTTGAAATGGAGCAAGGTGACCTGCGCGTCATTCCCGGTGCCGGAACCGCGTTTATCGTGCGTCTGGATGAACTGTTGCCACCTGCCGAAACAGATGAGCTGCGTCAGGTCCAAGCGGCCCTTACCGCGCAGCTGGATCAGGCTTTGGCACAGAACATCTTTGATGCGTTTGTCCGCGATGCACAGGTCCGTGCCCGTCCCGTCGTAGATCAGCAGGCCCTGAATGCTGTTCAGGCGAGCTATTAAAAGAGACTGAATATGGCGCTGACCCCCGACTTTGACCGCTTCGCCCGCGCCTATGAGGCAGGCGAGAATCAGGTTGTCTACACACGCTTAGCCGCTGATCTGGACACGCCGGTTTCCTTGATGCTCAAGCTGACAGGCGCGCAGAAAGACGCGTTCATGTTGGAATCGGTTACCGGTGGTGAGGTTCGTGGCCGCTATTCGATCATCGGGATGAAGCCGGACCTGATCTGGCGCTGCCAAGGCGAGACGTCCGCGCTGAACCGTTCGGCCCGGTTCGACCCCGATGCGTTCTCGCCCGAAACGGGCAACCCGATGGATAACCTGCGGGCGCTGCTGGCGGAAAGTAAGATCGACCTGCCGGACGACCTACCCCAAGCCGCAGCCGGGCTGTTTGGCTATCTCGGCTATGACATGGTGCGGCTGGTGGAATACCTGCCTGATGTGAACCCTGATCCGCTCGGCCTGCCTGATGCCATCATGCTCAGACCCTCGGTCATTGCTGTGCTGGACGGCGTCAAGGGCGAGGTCACGGTTGTGTCGCCCGCATGGGTCAGCGAAGGGCAATCGGCCAAGGCTGCTTATGCACAGGCCGCAGAACGTGTTATGGACGCAGTACGCGATCTGGAACGCGCCATGCCCGCCGAAACTCGCGATCTTGGCGATGCGTCCGAGGTCGCGGCACCGGTGTCGAATTTCACCAAATCCGGGTATTTGGAAGCGGTCGAAAAGGCCAAGGAATACATCCGCGCGGGCGACATCTTTCAGGTTGTTCCGGCACAGCGCTGGACTCAGGACTTTCCGCAACCTCCTTTCGCGCTCTATCGTTCGCTTCGGCGCACGAACCCGTCGCCCTTCATGTTCTATTTCAACTTCGGCGGCTTTCAGGTCGTGGGCGCAAGCCCCGAGATTCTGGTCCGCGTTTTCGGAGATGAGGTCACGATCCGCCCCATCGCCGGCACTCGCCCGCGCGGCGCGACCCCCGAAGAGGATAAGGCCAACGAGGTTGATCTGCTGGCCGACAAGAAAGAGTTGGCAGAACATCTGATGCTGCTGGATCTGGGCCGCAACGACACCGGTCGTGTCGCAAAGATCGGCACTGTGCGCCCTACCGAAGAGTTCATCATCGAACGCTACAGCCACGTGATGCACATCGTCTCCAACGTTGTTGGTGAGTTGGCCGAAGACAAAGACGCACTGGATGCCTTCTTTGCCGGAATGCCTGCAGGCACCGTTTCAGGCGCGCCAAAGGTTCGTGCAATGGAGATCATCGACGAGCTCGAGCCCGAAAAGCGCGGCGTTTACGGCGGTGGTGTGGGGTATTTCAGTGCTGGCGGCGACATGGATATGTGTATCGCCCTGCGTACGGCCATCGTGAAAGACCAGAATCTTTATATTCAGGCAGGCGGAGGCGTGGTCTATGACAGCGACCCCGAGGCCGAATTCATGGAAACCGTCCACAAATCGAACGCCATTCGGCGTGCGGCTGCAGACGCGGCCCGATTCACCGGCTCTGGCAACTCTTAAAGAATAGCGGCTGACCTCATGGTCAGCCGTTTTTCATCTTCAGCCTTACTGAGCTTCTTGCGTCATGACCGCTGAAATCGGGGCCATGGCCACGCGGCCACCGCGATCTTCCAGCCCCCATAGCAACAGGGCCGAGATCGTGTCCGGGCGCAGCCGTCCCAACATGACGACAGTTCCCTGCTGACCAGCCCGGAATGCCGCCTGATCCAAGAAACGTCGCATGATCGTGGGGTCCTGGCGGGCACCGTCGATGTCGCGAAAGATGACTCCGGAAGGGATGCCATTGCGAGCGGCCAGTTTCTGGACAGTGTTCAGGCCATTATCCTGGGTGATAAGCCCGCGCCCGGTATCACCGGCAATTGCGGCCACCTGATCGGCCAATTTGCGATTGCCCTGAATGCCGGTTCCCACGCCTTCCAGAATACCAACGGTTTCCGGCAGAGTGTCCAGCCACACAGCCATCGAAACCTCAGCATCTTGTGCGCTGGCCGCCTTGGGCAAGTCGGCAAGGGCCAGAACCTCGAAACCCGCTGCGCGATGGCGGGCCATTTTTTCGGCCGCATCGGGGTCAGACGGGCTGACAGCAAAGCTCAATGGGTATGGGAAGTCCTTCAACGCCTCTGCCCCAAAGGCCCCTTCATCATCAATCAGAATGATCGACATAAGCGGTTTGGCTTCGGGGTTTTCGAATTTGGCGGCATAGGCATCAATTGGCTTACCGGGCAGAAGTATCGCGGGTTGCTCGTCCGCTGAAACCGGCGCGTCATCGCGTTCAGTCAGCGGGACGACTCGTTTACCAACGGTCAGACCGTCAGTATCCGCTTCTTCACCGCCAATCTGTGGGACCGCTGCGATCCGTGGCAGCTTTTTAAGCTGCGGGTCTTCTTCCCCTTCTACAGCGATCGGGTTGTCCTCAAGCGGATCGACCTCGGGCTCCAGGGGTTCGATTGCCGTGGGTTCAGGCTGCGGCTCGGGTTCCGGTTGAACCGCTGCGACCTCGGGCTCGGGCTGAGGTTCTGGTTCGATTTCCGTTTCGGTGACTTCCGGCAACGGCTCTGCGATTTCAGGCTGGGTCTCTGTCACCTCGGGCTGCACCTGTTCCACTTCCGGCTCGGGCAGTATTTCCAGGACTTCGGGCGCGGGCTGCGGCTCAACCTCGGCAATGGTCTCTTCTTGCTTGGGTGCAACCGGCGGTTCCGGCGCGGTTTCCGAGATGATCGGCTCACCTTCGGTGCTGGGCAATGGCTGCAATTGCGCAGGCGACTGCGGCACGACCGGAGCCTCGTTTGATGTGGTTACCTCAACCGTTTCAGGTATTTCGACCCCTTCGACCTGCGTGACGACCTCACTGATCGTCGGCTCAGAGTCTGGCACAGTCTCCACGTCCGCCAGCCCGGCAAGATTGTCCGTTTGATCCCCGGACGCATCAGATGTCACCGGCGCCGCGGTTACCAGATCGGCATCTGCCACCGTCTCAGCCGCTTCGGCGCTGACCTCGGGGGTCGCAGCCGGTGCCGGCTCGGGGGCCTCGGCGTTTACAACCGGTTTCCGGGTCAAAGGGGTATTCAGGGATAGTATCACACCAAGCAGACCAACAACGACCGCCCCTGCGATCATCCCGCCTAAAAATCCGCCCATCTTAACTGCCTCTCGCCTTCATCCTGCTTCGATCGCCTCAACGCCGTTTACCGCGCCTTTGGCCTGCGATTGCGCCCTGAACAGGATGTCCTCTTGACGCTGCCCCGCAAGCCTGAGCATGTATGTCCCGACATTATACCGTGGCCAAGGGCTGTATCGCCAGTCCGAAATGCCCAAGCCGAGACAAGTGCCCAAATGCTGCTGCTGATCGACAACTACGACTCGTTTACCTACAATCTGGTACACTATTTAGGCGAACTTGGCGCCGAAATGGTCATTCGGCGGAATGACGCCCTGGATGTACAAGAAGCCATGGCGATGAACCCTGCAGGAATTCTCCTCAGCCCTGGCCCGTGCGATCCTGATCAGGCCGGTATTTGCCTTGCGCTGACAGAAGCAGCAGCCGAAACAAAGACACCGCTTCTGGGGGTCTGTCTTGGTCATCAGACGATTGGGCAGGTGTTTGGCGGCAATGTTGTCCGCTGCCACGAGATTGTCCACGGCAAGATGGGTATGATGCACCACACCGGTAAAGGCGTGTTCGCTGGCCTGCCCACCCCGTTTGAGGCGACCCGCTATCATTCGCTTATCGTGGATCGGGACACGTTGCCAGATAGCCTTGAGATCACAGCAGAACTGGAAGACGGCACCATCATGGGCCTGCAACACAAAGAATTGCCCATTCACGGCGTACAGTTCCACCCGGAATCAATCGCCTCTGAGCATGGCCACGCTCTGCTCAAGAATTTCCTGTCCGAGATGAAAGTTCCTGCATGAGCGACGCTCTGAAGCCACTGATCGGAGCCGCTGCCGATCGTCCCTTAACGCGTGCCGAGGCTGAACAAGCTTTTAGCATCCTGTTTGATGGCGAAGCCACGCCCAGCCAGATTGGCGGCCTGCTGATGGCGATGCGCACACGCGGTGAAACGGTAGACGAATATGCAGCTGCTGCCGCCGTGATGCGCGCAAAGTGCAACGCGGTGAAAGCACCGGCGGGTGCGATGGATATCGTTGGGACGGGCGGCGACGGTAAAGGCACTCTGAACATTTCAACCGCCACGGCGTTTGTTGTGGCTGGGGCTGGTGTCACTGTCGCCAAACACGGCAATCGAAACCTGAGTTCCAAATCAGGTGCCGCGGACGCCTTGGGACAGCTGGGCATCAACGTTATGGTTGGCCCGCAAACCGTTGAAAAGGCTCTGCAAGAGGTCGGCATCGGCTTTATGATGGCACCCATGCACCATCCTGCGATTGCGCATGTCATGCCCAGCCGGCAAGAGCTTGGGACGCGTACGATTTTCAACATTCTTGGCCCGTTGACCAACCCCGCTGGTGTTCGGCGTCAACTGACCGGTGCGTTCAGTCGCGACCTGATCCGCCCAATGGCGGAAACGTTGGGACTGCTGGGCGCTGAACACGCCTGGTTAGTGCACGGATCAGATGGCACGGATGAGTTGACGATCACCGGCGTAAGCTGGGTCGCCGCGCTGGAAGATGGCGTTGTGAAAGAGGTCGAGCTGCATCCTGAAGACGCAGGGCTGCCGGTCCACCCGTTCGAGGATATCATCGGCGGAACGCCCGAGGAAAACGCCGTGGCCTTCCGCGCCTTGTTGGACGGCGCGCCATCGGCCTACCGCGACGCTGTTCTGTTGAATTCCGCTGCGGCCCTTGTGGTTGCTGGCTCTGCTGATGACTTGAAAGACGGTGCTGCCAAGGCGCGGGAAAGCATCGACAGCGGAAAAGCTAAAGACAAAATCGCGGCCCTGGCCCGAATTACGCAGGAGGCCGCATGACCGAGACGGTTCTGGACAAGATCAAAGCCTATAAACTTGAAGAAGTTGCGGCAGACAAAGCGCAGAAGTCGCTGGAAACGCTTGAAAACGAGGCTCGTAACGCGCCCGAGGTTCGCGGTTTTGCCTATGCGCTTCGAACAGCGGCGCGTCGGGGTTACGGCCTGATTGCCGAGATCAAGAAAGCCAGCCCGTCCAAGGGTCTGATCCGCCCGGATTTCGATCCACCCGCTCTGGCCAAAGCCTATGAGGAAGGCGGCGCTGCGTGTTTATCGGTGCTGACCGACACGCCGAGTTTTCAGGGTGCAAAAGAGTACCTGACCGAAGCCCGCGCTGCCACCGAGCTTCCGGCGCTGCGCAAGGATTTCATGTACGACCCCTATCAAGTGGTCGAAGCGCGTGCTTTGGGCGCAGATTGCATTCTGATCATCATGGCATCGGTCGACGACGCGCAAGCCGCCGAACTGGAGCAGACGGCATTCGACTGGGGTATGGATGTCCTGATCGAAGTTCACGACCAGGAAGAGTTGGAACGTGCAGCCGAGCTAAAAAGCTCACTGATTGGGATAAATAATCGTAATCTCAAGACCTTCGAGACATCTCTTGATACTACCCGGCACCTGTCGAAGCTGGTGCCAGCGGGCCGGATGATCGTCTGCGAAAGCGGTCTGAGCACGCCTGAAGATCTGGCCGATATCGCTCGCTACGGCGCGCGCAGCTTCCTGATCGGTGAAAGCCTGATGCGTCAGGACGACGTAGCAGCAGCCACCCGCCACCTTCTGGCAAGCCCTCTGATCCCCGGAGTCATGTGATGCCCTTGACCCATTTTGATGCTCAGGGACAGGCCCATATGGTCGATGTCTCGGATAAGGAAGTCACCGACCGTGTCGCCGTGGCGGCTGGCCACATCAAAATGGCGCAGGACACCTTTGATCTGATTTCCGAAGGCCGCGCTAAGAAAGGTGATGTTCTGGGCGTGGCACGTCTTGCGGGCATCATGGGCGCAAAGAAAACGCCTGATCTGATCCCTTTGTGTCACCCGCTGCCAGTCACCAAGGTCGCTGTCGAGCTGACGCTGGATCCGGACTTGCCCGGTGTGCAGGTACAGGCCACGGTCAAAACCTCAGGCCAGACTGGGGTCGAGATGGAGGCGCTGACCGCCGTTTCTACGGCTGCCTTGACGGTCTATGACATGACCAAGGCTGTGGACAAAGCCATGGAAATCGGCGACATCCGTGTATTGCTGAAAGACGGCGGGAAATCAGGGCGTTACGAGGCGAAATGATCACTGTCGAAGAGGCTCGCGCACTGCTGTTTGATCTGGTCTCGCCACTGACAAGCGAGACCGTTGCTTTGTCGGACGCGGCGGGCCGTATTCTCGCACAAGATGTCGAGGCCACCCGCGACCAGCCGCCATTTGAAGCGTCCTCGATGGACGGCTACGCGCTGAAATCGACCGAGGTCGAGCTGCACGCCATGTTCAAGGTCATCGGCGAGTCGGCAGCCGGCAACCGCTACACCGGTTGCGTCGGGCCCGGACAGGCGGTGCGCATATTCACTGGTGCCCCGGTTCCCGAAGGTGCTGATTTCGTTGTCATACAAGAAGATACCGAACGTCGCGGCGACCTGATCACAATCTCGGACCTGCCCGGCCCAAAAACGAATATCAGACCTGCGGGCGTCGATTTCAAAGCAGGAACAAAGATCTCGGCCCCCCGTCGTTTGCGCGCAGAAGACATCGCGCTGATGGCGGCGATGAATGTTGCGACCGCTCCAGTGACTCGAAAGCCTGTTGTCGCTCTGATCTCCACCGGTGATGAGCTGGTAATGCCGGGTGAAACCCCCGGCCCCGATCAGATCATCGCATCCAATACGTTTGGCTTGAAAGCACTGTTAGAGGACGTTGGCGCGCACGTCCGCATCCTTCCGGTCGCGCGCGATACGCTCTCATCGCTTGAAACAGCCTTCGGACTGGCCGAAGGAGCAGATCTGGTTGTGACCATCGGCGGCGCATCGGTTGGAGACTACGATCTGGTGTCAGATGTCTCAACCGGGCTGGGAATGGAGCAATCTTTCTACAAGATCCGAATGCGCCCCGGCAAACCCCTGATGGCGGGTCGATTGGGACAAACGGCAATGGTCGGCTTGCCCGGAAATCCTGTCAGTGCAATGGTTTGTGGCTATCTCTTCCTGTTGCCAATGGTGCGTCGGATGTTGGGTGTCGAACAGGTTCTGCCCCCATTGCGAACCGCAAGGCTTGCTGAACCGCTCGGCGAAAACGGTCCGCGTGAGCATTACATGCGGGCTATGCTGGATGAAACCGGCATTCGCGCATGTTCCGATCAGGACAGTTCACTGCTCAGCGTTTTGGCGCAGGCAAATGCTCTGTTGGTGCGGACTCCGCATGACCCCGCCCGACCTGCCGGGGATGAGGTTCATTACCTGCCGATCTAAATCCCGCTCAAATCCGTTGACACAAAACGTGAACATGCGTAGAACAAAAGAAAACGCATGACCGATGAGGTGTGAGCAATGTTGACCAAGAAGCAGTTGGATTTGTTGGAATTCATTCACAAACGCGTTCAGGCGGACGGTGTTCCGCCCAGTTTCGATGAAATGAAGGCCGCGTTGGACCTCAGGTCCAAATCCGGCATCCACAGATTGATTACGGCACTAGAGGAACGCGGGTTCATTCGGCGTCTGGCGCATCGTGCGCGGGCCATTGAAATCGTCAAACTGCCGGAAAGCCTGGGTGGAGAACCCACAGTGGCCTTCAAGCCGCGTGTGATCGAAGGCGACAAGCCTTCCGGTCCCCGCCCCGCGAACTTTGAGCCGGTGACCGTCGATGCGATGGAATTGCCAGTGATGGGCCGCATCGCCGCCGGTGTTCCAATCGAAGCGATCAGCCACGTCTCGCACCGCGTCGCGGTACCCGGAACAATGGTTTCCGGAAAAGGAGAGCACTACGCGCTGGAAGTGCGTGGCGACTCGATGATCGACGCGGGTATCAACGATGGCGACGTGGTGGTAATCCGGGAAACCTCGGTTGCCGACAACGGCGATATCGTTGTTGCTCTTGTCGAAGATCAGGAAGCCACCTTGAAGCGGTTCTTCCGCCGCGGGCAGGCGATTGCGCTTGAGGCCGCGAACCCCGCCTATGAAACCCGCGTTCTGCCGGAAGATAAGGTTAAGGTGCAGGGTCGTCTGGTTGGCCTGATCCGCAGCTACTAAAACTGCTTGGTATCCCGGTTCCCGGATGTGTTCGGGGACCAGAGCCTGTCGCCCATCACCTCTTTAGACGTTGTGATCTTGCCGCCCGACAGGGACAGGCTTCCCGTTTCCAGCAGCCGTTTCGGATCAAAGACTTCACAGCCACCGGACAGTTGCAGCGCCACGGCAGAAATCACGATCTGATCGGCATTGCAGGCACTGATCCCGCGCGCCGCGCGTTTGCCTGTAACGTGCAACACCTCTTTGCCCTGCCAGTTATACCGTTGAATGGTGCCGGAATCATGCGGCCAACGGCTGGCCGCATGCAGCTGATCTGCCCCGTCCCCATCATTTTCCAGCCAGACGGTTGCGACAAACCCGCTTCCCTTTTTCTTACTCAAGGCGCGTCCTTGTTCGGTCATCACGCCAACAAGACCACCACTATCCGCAACCAGTATTTCAGGGCGATTTCCGTGCCCCCATAATATCAACGCCACGGCCATTGGTGCCACCCCAACCCATTTGGCCCGTCCTTGCCACAGCGCAAGCCACAGGCCGCCAAGCGCAATTAGCGGCAGGACAGGGTGCGGCGGGCTGACAACATATCCTTGCGCGCCGTCAAATCCCGATACCCATTGAGAAACCGCAAGAATCCACTCTAAACCCAGCCCCATCACTGCCAGCGGCACCATCTCAAGGCCGAATGGCGACAGCAGTGCTGCCACCACGGCCGAGGGGACGACAACCATGCCCATGACCGGCACCGAAAGCATGTTGGCCAGAAGGCCATAGTGAGACAATGTGTTGAAATGCGCCGCACCAATTGGCGCGGTTGCAAATCCCGCGATAGCCGAGGACATCAGCAGGCCCGCAACAGGTTTCAGCCACTTTGGCCCCGGCATCGGTCCCAATTTACGCAACGCTCCGAACACCGCCACAAGCGCTGTCGTTGCGGCAAAAGACATTTGAAACCCTGGGCTAAGCAAGGTTTCGGGGCGCAGAATGAGCACAATAAGGGCGGCGACTGCAACGGCCCGTAGGGAAATCGCGTGTCTGTCAATCAGAATGGCCATCAACATGACACTTGCCATGACAAAAGCGCGTTCCGTGGCGACGTTTCCCCCAGACAGCAGCAAGTAGATCGTGGCCGAGACCATCGCACAGACAGCCGCCAGTTTGCGCACAGGCAATCTGAGAGCCAGCGCAGGAATGGTTGAGAAAAAAAGCCTGCACATCAAGTAGACGAACCCGGTCAGCAGGCCCATGTGGAGGCCCGAAATCGCCAACAGATGCGCCAGGTTGGATGCGCGTAGTGACTTCAGCGTTTCTTGCCCCATACCGCTGCGATCACCCGTTGTGACGGCGGCCGCAAACCCGCCAATCTCGCCCGGCAGGATCGTGCGGACATGGTGGGAAATCGCCATTCGCCATGCCGTAATGCGGATGCCTTCGGGCTGCGGGGGCGCAGCGATCAGCACCGGAACTCGGGTGTATCCCACGGCCCCCAGCCGTTGAAACCACGCGTGTCGCCGAAAATCGAACCCTCCCGGTTCCACCGGGCCTTGTGGAGGCGACAAATGGGCAGTGGTCATGATCCTTTGGCCGGGCGCTAGTGAGCGTGCGTCGCCGTGCAAGGAAAGCCGGACGCGCTGCGGCCGCCGGTCACCGGGCACATCCCCTATACGCACCCGATCCAGCGTAATCCGCAGCGCATCCGACGCAGAGCGGTCCATGGCTACAACCCGCCCCTCGACCGGGCCGTAATAACGCCAGGACAGGACCGGCTCTGCCACCGTGTGGGCGCGCCCGCCCGCCAGGATAAACCCGGCAGCGATCAGCGCCCCCCCTGTTGTCAACGCAGCCCAGCCAGACGGAAGCCAGTGCACCAAGCCTAAGCAAATCGCGATCACGGCAACGAGGCCTGCATAGACCATCCACCCCGGTTCAAACCGCAGGCTGAAATACAGACCAATACCGACTGCCAGACACACCGGAGACCACTGAAACAAATACCCTGTTTGGTTCAGTAATGCGGTCTCGACCCGTGCCAGAACACGCATGGTTGCCCCCGTCCTTCCGGCTCGTTAGACAGGCGCCAATCTATGCCCGACACGGTTACCAAAAGGTTAATCCACACAATGTCCGATCAGGTCGTCACTCGTTTCGCCCCGTCCCCAACCGGTTTCCTGCATATCGGCGGGGCCCGTACGGCGCTGTTCAATTGGCTTTATGCCCGCGGCCGCGGCGGCAAGTTCCTGTTGCGGATCGAAGACACCGACCGTGAACGTTCGACCCCCGAAGCAACGGCTGCGATCCTGCAAGGGATGGAGTGGCTGGGCCTTGATCACGACGGCGATGTAATCAGTCAATTCGAGGGTGCCGAACGTCACGCCGAAGTGGCGCATCAGTTGCTGGTTGAGGGCAAGGCGTACAAGTGCTTTTCAACGCAGGAAGAGATCTCGGCCTTCCGCGAACAAGCGCGGGCCGAGGGGAAATCGACCCTGTTCCGCAGCCCTTGGCGCGATGCAGAAGCGTCCTCCCATCCGGACGCTCCGTTTGCGATCCGCATCAAGGCGCCTCAGGACGGTACGACGGTAATCCGCGATCAGGTTCAGGGTGACGTGACCATTCGCAACGATCAGTTGGACGACATGATCCTGCTGCGGTCGGACGGCACTCCGGTCTACATGCTTGCAGTTGTGGTCGACGATCACGACATGGGCGTGACCCATGTAATCCGTGGCGACGACCACCTGAACAACGCCGCGCGGCAGATGATGATCTATGAGGCGATGGGCTGGGACGTCCCGGTCTGGGCGCATATCCCTCTGATCCACGGGCCGGATGGTAAAAAGCTGTCCAAGCGCCACGGTGCTTTGGGCGCGCAGGAATATCAGGCCATGGGCTATCCAGCCGCAGGTATGCGCAACTATTTGGCGCGTCTGGGTTGGAGCCACGGCGATGATGAATTCTTTACGGACGCGCAGGCCAAAGAGTGGTTCGATCTTGACGGAATCGGCAAAAGCCCTGCCCGTTTCGACCTGAAAAAACTGGAAAATCTGTGCGGGCAGCATATCGCCATCGCGGATGATGCTGCATTGCGGCAAGAGATCGAAGCCTATCTGGCAGCGGCAAATTTACCTAACCTCACGGAAACACAATCCGGTGATCTGGAACGTGCGATGTATTGCCTCAAGGATCGCGCGCGGATGTTCCCGGAACTTCTTGAAAAAGCTCACTTTGTGTTGACATCTCGGCCAATTGACCCCGATGAAAAGGCTGCAAAAGCGCTGGCCTCAGTATCCGATGGTATACTGAGTGAATTGACGCCGCACGTGCAAAATGCTAGCTGGACGCGAAACGAACTGGAGCAAACCCTAAATTCGTTTGCAGAAGCGAAAGAGGTTAAGTTCGGCAAACTGGCGGGCCCGTTGCGGGCGGTGTTGGCAGGTCGGGCAGTGACGCCTTCAGTTTTTGACATGATGCTTGTGCTGGGGAAGGAAGAAACCCTGGCCCGGCTTTCTGACGCAGCGACGTAAACCCAATCTTCATATTTGGGTAACGCTGCTCCGCTAACACCCGGACTGCGCGCCCGCGCGCAGCCGTTGCCCGCAAGGTCGGACAGCGATTCGACATGCGTAAGAATGAGGAAGGGACACTATGACCGACAGCAATAAAACAGCCACTCTGACAGTCCATGGTGAAACGTACGAGTTGCCGGTTCATTCTCCGACCGCTGGACCTGACGTCATCGACATCCGTAAACTGTACAGCGATGCCGGAGTGTTCACCTACGACCCCGGTTTTACGTCGACCGCAAGCTGTGACAGCACCATTACCTATATTGACGGCGAAAAAGGCGAGCTGCTGCACCGTGGCTATCCGATCGACCAGCTGGCCGGAAAATCGCATTTCCTAGAAGTTTGCTATCTGCTGCTGTACGGAGAGCTGCCGCAAGCCAAAGATCTAGAGCAGTTCGAAACCACCATCACCCGCCACACCATGCTGCACGAACAGATGCAGTATTTCTATCGCGGCTTCCGTCGGGATGCGCACCCGATGGCGATCATGGTGGGTGTCGTTGGCGCAATGTCGGCGTTCTATCACGACTCGACCGACGTATCTGACCCGCATCAGCGCGAGGTCGCCTCGCATCGTCTGATCGCCAAGATGCCGACAATCGCCGCATGGGCCTATAAGTATCACATCGGTCAGCCCTTCGTTTATCCGCGCAACGATCTGGACTACGCGTCCAACTTCCTGCGCATGTGCTTTGCGGTTCCCGCCGAAGAATATGAGGTAAACCCGATCCTCAGCCGTGCGATGGACCGGATCCTGACTTTGCACGCGGATCACGAACAAAACGCGTCTACCTCGACCGTGCGTCTGGCATCTTCGTCGGGCGCCAACCCGTTCGCATGTATCGCGGCGGGCGTGGCCTGCCTTTGGGGCCCTGCCCATGGTGGCGCAAACCAGGCGTGTTTGGAGATGTTGGAAGAGATCGGTTCCGTCGATCGTATTCCGGAATACATCGACCGCGCCAAGGACAAAAACGACCCGTTCCGCCTGATGGGCTTTGGCCACCGCGTCTACAAGAACTTCGACCCGCGCGCGACTGTGATGAAGCAATCAGCCGACGAAGTGCTTGAACTGCTTGGCGTCGAGAACAATCCAAAGCTGCAGGTTGCCAAGGCACTGGAAAAGCAAGCGCTGGAAGATCCGTACTTTGCCGAAAAGAAACTGTTCCCGAACGTGGACTTCTACTCGGGCATCATCCTCGAGGCGATGGGTTTCCCCACCTCAATGTTCACGCCGATCTTCGCGCTGTCGCGCACCGTTGGCTGGGTCAGCCAATGGAAAGAGATGATCGCAGATCCACAGAACAAAATTGGTCGTCCGCGTCAGCTGTATCTGGGCGAAACGACCCGCGATTATGTGGACATCGAAAACCGCTGATAGCCGGTTACAATTTCGAAACGCCCCGGAACCCTGTTCGGGGCGTTTTTTTGTTTTAGAATAATGTCAGTTGATCCCCGGCCTGCGCGGGCCTGGAAAACAGATCACATCGTAGCGGCGGTGTTTTTGTGGCCAACCTCAAACGTTTGACCGCGAGGCTGAACCGCTTGGCCACCAGCCCGGCATACTCACCCTCCCCCCGCATGCGGTGCCCCCAACGCGGGTCATAGTCACGACCACCGTGCATTTCGCGCAGTTTGGACATGACCTTTTCAGCTCGCGCCGGCTCATGCTGATGCAGCCAGGATTGCCACAGCTCAGAGACTTCGCGCGGAAGGCGCAGCATGATCCAGGTTGCGGAATCAGCGCCCGCGTCTCGCCCGGCTTCCAGCATGGATTCCAATTCGTGATCCGTCAGACCCGGTATCAAAGGCGATGTCATGACGCGTACCGGCACTCCTGCATCGGTCAACCGTCGGATCGTCGCCAGCCGTCTTACAGGGGATGGCGCGCGTGGTTCCATACGTCGAGACAAGCCTGGGTCCAAAGTTGTCAACGAAATGCCGACCCGAACCAATCCAAGTTGCGCCATAGGGGTAAGGATATCCAAGTCCCGCTCGATCATCGCACCTTTGGTCACGATTGCGACCGGGTGCTGGAACTCTTGCAAGACCTGCAGGCAAGCCCGTGTGATTTGGTGGTATTTTTCGATCGGCTGATACGGGTCGGTGTTTGTTCCCATCGCAATGGTCGCCACTTTGTACCGGGCTGAGGACAGTTCTTTCCTAAGGACCTCTGCCGCGTTTGGCCGTGCAATCAGCCGGGTTTCAAAATCCAATCCCGGTGACAATCCCAGATAGGCATGTGTCGGGCGGGCAAAACAGTACACGCACCCATGCTCGCACCCGCGATACGGGTTAATCGAGCGGTCAAACGGCAGATCGGGCGATCGGTTGTAGGTGACCACACTGCGCGCTACCTCTTCTCGGACCTCGGTTCTGAGCTGGGGAAGTTCTTCTTCCATCTCCCAGCCATCGTCACAGGCCTCGGTCGCAAAGCGTTCGAATCTGCCTGATTCATTGCTGGCCACGCCGCGGGCCCTTATGTTGAGTGCAGGCATATTTGTTCCCGTTATGTTCTTGCTCATGAATCAATAGACCCTGAATCGCCATGCGACAAGGAAAACTGCGCGAACCGCCCTATTCGCCCCCGATCCTGGACGACCGGTTTTTCCCCGGTTGTGAACAGATTGCAGGATGTTGTTGCAGATAATTCCATCGTGATCGCAAACAATTTGACGTATAGGTCGGTCCCGGAACTGCCAAGGTCGCAATCGTAACAGTCTAACTGCGACGAAATGGCCAAAACGGAAAAAATGCCACCACGGGCCGATGGCCCGCCCAGCACAGGGAAATGCCCCATGTCCGATGAAGAAGACATCGTCCTGTCCGAACTCAACGACGACGAACTTGTCGAGCAGATGTTCGACGATCTTTATGACGGCCTGAAAGAAGAGATCGAAGAAGGTGTGAACATCCTGCTTGAACGCGGATGGACACCATATGACATCCTGACCAAAGCATTGGTCGGTGGCATGACCATCGTGGGCCACGATTTCCGCGACGGCATCCTGTTCGTGCCGGAGGTTTTGCTGGCGGCCAACGCGATGAAAGGTGGGATGACGATCCTCAAGCCGCTGCTGGCCGAAACCGGCGCGCCGCGGGTCGGCAAGATGGTGATCGGCACCGTCAAAGGCGACATCCATGATATTGGCAAAAATCTGGTGTCAATGATGATGGAAGGAGCCGGTTTTGAGGTCGTGGATATTGGCATCAACAACCCGGTCGAAAACTATCTGGAAGCACTGGATTCCGAACAGCCAGACATTCTGGGCATGTCGGCCCTGCTGACCACAACGATGCCCTACATGAAAGTGGTCATCGACACGCTGATCGAACAGGGACGGCGTGAAGATTACATCGTACTGGTTGGCGGTGCCCCTCTGAACGAGGAATTCGGCAAGGCCATCGGCGCAGACGCCTATTGCCGTGACGCCGCTGTGGCGGTGGAAACGGCCAAAGACTTTGTTTCGCGCAAGCACAACCAGCTTGCCGGCTGATCCTGCTCACAGGGAAATGATCAAGGCCGCCCTTTAAAGGGCGGCTTTTTTCGTTTTTGGGCTTGCTACTCATGGAAATTTGGACAAATTAAGCCTGTAGTTAAGGCCCAGTTTGTTACGCGGGTTTGGTTAAAGAGTTTTTGGGGTACGGAATGCCGACGACATTCAATGCTATTTTTCTTGGTAATCTTGCAATCATCGACCCGACTGAGGGTAACAACACCGCTGAAAACGCGGGCGCTTTGGTTGGACAAACTTTTGGTGGTCCGGGTGATCCATTACTTGACGACGCTGTCGTTTGGACACCGGTAGGAAACCCTGGTGGAACCTACGAAAACAACGCCAACTCTGACGTGGATTTTTTTGTGATGGCGCTGCGACCACTTTCGATGCAGCTGTCGCCTACAATGCGACAATTACGTATGTCGACGGCACAACGGCAGACATAACGGCAGTCATCGCGCAAGACACGCTCGGGAACACTTTTCTGGTTCCAGAATTCTCAGCCAACAGCGATCAGGCCGCATTGGAATTTGCGGGCATCAGGTCACTAACGCTCAACAGTATAAACACCGCCACAACTACGGGTTTGAACGCTGACCGTGAATCCTGGGACATCGCCAGATGTTTCGCAACCGGCACTCTGATCAAAACGGAACGTGGTTTGGTCGAGGTCGAGAATTTGCGCGTGGGTGACAAAATTCCGACGCTGGATCATGGGTTGCAAACACTGCGTTGGATTGGCTCTCAGACCGCGCGTGCCGCAGGCGTGTTCACGCCTGTGCTGATCAGGGCGGGTGCGCTTGGCAATGATCGCGATCTCTTGGTCTCGCAACAGCACAGGATGCTGATCAGCGACTGGCGGGTCGAGCTGCATACGGGCCACGCTGAGGCGCTGGTGCCTGCCAAGCATTTGGTGAATGGCCGCGATATCGTGATGAAGCCCGGCGGTCTTGTGACCTATTATCACCTAATGTTCGATCAGCACGAACTGATCTGGGGCGAAGGGTGCCTGAGCGAGAGCTTTCACCCCGGAATCCAGGCGTGGAACAGTTTTGAGCATGAAACACGGCAAGAGATCCTGTCGCTGTTTCCGGAACTGGCCAGTCACGGGATCACCGCCTATAGTCCCCCTGCCCGCCCATCGCTTCAGTCTTTTGAAACGCGTGCGTCGGTGGCCTGACACGGGATGTCGGAAGCGGGCTTGCCTTGATCCGGCATTCATTCTTTGATGCTGCAATCCTTCAGGGAATTGACGATGCAGCAGAACACCACACCGGATGACGCAAGCCTGACGACAAAAGGCTATACCGAAGACACTCGGCAAGGCGGCATACTGCTATTGGCATGCGGTGCGTTGGCGCGCGAAATCCTGCATCTAAAAAAACGCTATGGCTGGGATCATATGACCCTGACTTGCCTGCCCGCCATACTGCACGTCCACCCCGAACGGATTACGCAGGCTGTCGCAGAAGCTGTTGCCAAGCACCGCGGTAACTTTGATCAGATCTTCGTCGTCTATGCCGACTGTGGCACCGGAGGGTTGTTGCAGAAGGCTTGCGAAGAGATGGGCATTGAGATGATCAAAGGCCCGCACTGCTATTCCTTTTTCGAAGGAAATCAAGCCTTTGAAGACCATGGCGATGATGAAACGACGGCCTTTTACCTGACAGATTTTCTGGCCCGTCAGTTTGACGCCTTTGTGTGGAAACCGCTTGGCCTAGATCGTCACCCCCAGTTGCGGGACATGTATTTCGGGAACTATACCAAGCTTGTCTATCAAGCCCAAACAGACGACCCGGACCTGACGGCCCGCGCACAGGAATGCGCCGAACGCATGGGTTTGACGTTTGAACGGCGCTTCACCGGCTATGGCGATCTTGAAACCACCCTGACCGAGTGGGCCACCCGCAAGCCGACAGCCTGATCGTCAGGCGTTCTCTTGCGCGACTTCGCGGATACGCTCGATCATCGACCGCAAACCATTTGACCGCTGCGCGGACAGGTGATCATTCAGCCCAAGGCGCGCCAACTCGCCGCCCGCGTCGACCTGTGGGACTTCGCCTACGGGCAGGTCATTATACAAAGACCGAAGCACCGCAATCAGCCCGCGCACGATCAACGCGTCGCTGTCGCCGTCGAACCGGAAAACACCGCCGTCGATCATGGGGTGCAGCCACACCTGACTGGCACAACCATGCACCTTGGTGGCCGGCACTTTGAGCGCATCATCCAGCGGCTCCATCGCCTTGCCCTGATCGATGACGTGGCGATACCGGTCTTCCCAGTCATCCAGAAACTCAAAATCCTCGACGATTTCCTCAAAGGCGGGCGTTGCCATTTCGCAGCGGTCCTTTTTGTTGCGATCACATTTGTGACCTATGCCTCTGTTGGGCACCTGTCCAGCCCCGGTGTGGGTTTTCAATCTTTGGAATTTACGATAACCCATTGCTGAAAATACTTCTCTGGGCTTTGGGACCATGAAAAAATCAACACCTCTTCTATTGGTCAGCACTCTGGCACTGGCGGCCTGCAGCGGCTGGAGCGAGTCGCGCGTGAATCCGACCAATTGGTTCGGGTCCAGTACACCTGCCCCTACTGAAGTATCCGTAAACGAAGCCGATGCTCTGGTGCCCGAAGGGCGTGACGGCCCGGGCCTGTTTTCGCGACCTGAGAAGGAAGTGATCGGCTTTGCCATAACCAAGGTAGATGAGCTACGCATCGACCCCACACCAACTGGGGCAATCATCTATGTCAAAGGTACCGCCTCAAGACAGGGGGCTTACAATGCGCGCCTTGTACGCGTGGAAAGCGAAGAGAACGAAAAGAACGGCATTCTGGAATACACGTTCGAAGTCAGCTACCCAAGCTACGCAACCAATCTGGGCTCCGAAAGATCGCGTGAGGTCAATGATGCCACTACGGTTGGCCGAGCCGAGCTGCGAAACATCCGTCTGGTTCGCGTTCGCGGCGAACAGAACACATTGGAATCCCGGCGGCGCTAACGGTCGCTAAAGCGACACGACTTGTACGGATTGCCCCTTGGCGGCCAGAGCGATCTTGCCGTCACACAGTTTCAGGGCATCTTCGCCAAACACCTCAAATCGCCAGCCTGACATTGAAGGCAGCTTGCGCTCGCCCGCAGCCAATTGGTCCAGTTCGGAACTTGTTGCGATCAGCTTCGCCGCCACGCCTGAGCTTTCGGTTTTGGACTTGAGCAACACGCGCAGCAGATCGGCAAGCGCCGGGTTGATCTTTAGCTTGTCACGGCTGTTATCGACGCGCGGCATTTGATCGGCAGGGCAGTTTACCCCGCGTTTCACCGCCGCCAGAATACCATCGGCAATCGCGCCTTTGCGCGCCTCGCGCAGCAGCAGGCGAGAACCACCAAGGTCCGATGGAGATTTGGGCTTGGTTGAGGCAAGCTCGATCAGGGCGTCATCCTTGAACACACGGCTGCGCGGGACGTTGTTCTCCTGCGCATAGGCCTCGCGGAACTGCGCCAATTCGCGCACGACGGCCAGGAACTTGGCCGAATTCGTCCGGGTTTTTACCCGCCTCCATGCATCTTCGGGACGGATGTCGTAGGTTCCGGGCTGCGTCAGGGTGCGCAACTCTTCGGATACCCAATGGCTGCGCTGCGACTTGTTCAACTGGGACGCCAGATATTCGTAGATCTGCCGCAAATGCGTGACATCTGCCAAGGCATAGGTCTTTTGCGCATCTGTCAGCGGCCGACGTGACCAATCGGTAAAACGCGAGGTTTTGTCGACGCCTTCCTTGCAGATTTTACGCACCAAAGTCTCGTAGCCCACCTGCTCACCAAAGCCGCAGACCATCGCGGCGACCTGGGTGTCGAACAGAGGTTGCGGGAACACGGACGCCTCGACCCAGAAAATCTCAAGATCCTGCCGCGCGGCGTGAAACACTTTGACCACGCTTTCATCACGAAACAGCTCATAAAGCGGATCCAATGACAGGCCATCGGCCAATGGGTCCACCAGAACGGCACTGCCTTCATCATCAGATGGAACCGCAAGCTGCACCAAACAGAGTTTTGAATAGTAAGTCCGTTCGCGCAGAAACTCGGTATCTACGGTGACATAGTCATATTCCGCCGCGGCCTTGCAGAAATCGGCCAGCTCTTGCGTCGTCGTCAGGGTTTTCATGCGCGGTGCTGTTCTTGCTCTTGTTCTGTGCGGCCGATTATCAGTTTCATTCCGTACCCAGCCGTATTGCGGACCATAGGATGAATTTGACGCGGGTGTAAATCATCCTGAGACGTTCAGGGCAGCAACACCGGAGTCCGATCCCCACTGGCGTAACGGCGCAACACTGTAGGGTAGAGTTTGTGTTCCCACACCAGCACCCGGGCGGCCAATCCCTCGGGCGTATCACGCGGTTCAATATTCACCCGCGCCTGCCCAAGGATCGGTCCGTCATCCAAAGCTGCGGTGACTTCGTGGACCGAACATCCATGTTCGGCATCCCCGGCTTCAATAGCGCGCGCGTGGGTATTGAGACCCTTGTATTTCGGCAGAAGCGAAGGGTGGATATTCAGCATCCGCCCCTGAAAGCGCGAAACGAAATCACCGGTCAGAACGCGCATGAACCCTGCAAGGCAAACGATATCGGGTTGCGCCTCTTCCAGCGGTTTCAGCAACTCTGCCTCAAACGCGGCGCGGTCACCCTTGAACGGTCTGTGATCCACCGACGCGGTTGGAATGCCACGCTCTGCCGCCTTTGTCAGCCCACCCGCGTTCGCATCATTGGACAGAACCAGGCTGGGCCGCGCAGGGTGATCGCCGGTCATGCTGTCGACCAGCGACACCATGTTCGACCCCCCACCAGAGATCAGAATTGCGACGCGTTTGTGGCTCACAACAGGGTGCCCGAATAGGCCATGCCCGCTGTCCCGGTCACAGTGCCGATCCGCGCAACCGTTTCGCCCGCGTCGGCCAGTAACCCCGCCAGATCATCCGCGCGATCCGCGTCACATGCGACGATCATGCCAATGCCGCAGTTGAAGGTTTTCAGCATCTCGGCCTCGACGATTCCACCGGTTTCCGCCATCCAGCGAAATACAGGCGGCAAGTCCCATGCATTCAGGTCAATCTCGGCGCCCAACCCCTCGGGCAACACGCGCGGCAGGTTTTCGGTCAGGCCACCGCCAGTGATATGAGCCAGTGCATGAACGCCCCCTGCCCGGATCGCCTGCAACGCAGGTTTCACATACAGACGCGTTGGGGTCAGCAGCGCCTCACCCAGAGAACCGTCGCTGAACGGGGATGCTGCATCCCAGTCCAGGCCCGAAATTTCGACAAGTTTCCGAACCAGCGAGTAGCCGTTGGAATGCACACCGTTCGACGCCAGCCCCAAAAGCACGTCGCCGTCCTGAACGCCGGCCGGCAGATGCGCACCACGCTCCATCGCGCCGACCGAGAACCCGGCCAAATCGAAATCACCATCCGGGTACATGCCGGGCATTTCAGCAGTTTCACCGCCGATCAAAGCGCATCCGGATTGGACACAGCCTTCAGCAATGCCTTCGATGATCCGCGCGGCTGTGTCGGTCTCCAGTTTGCCGGTCGCAAAGTAATCCAGGAAAAACAGCGGCTCAGCACCCTGACAGATCAGGTCATTGACGCACATGGCCACAAGGTCGATGCCCACACCGTCGACAACACCGGTATCAATGGCAATGCGCAGCTTGGTGCCCACCCCATCGGTGGCCCCAACCAGAATCGGGTCCTGATATCCGGCATCCTTTAGATCGAACAGAGCGCCAAAGCCGCCCAGCCCGCTCATCACACC
Organism: Ruegeria sp. YTSC230; assembly: GCF_059609665.1. Classification (NCBI taxonomy): domain Bacteria; kingdom Pseudomonadati; phylum Pseudomonadota; class Alphaproteobacteria; order Rhodobacterales; family Roseobacteraceae; genus Ruegeria; species Ruegeria sp. YTSC230. The sequence goes on from NZ_JBXWMC010000001.1 coordinate 835,245, forward strand.
CGAGCGGTTGGTTCGTTTTGCGGCCGGCTTGATCCGGTCGACTAGGGCATTCCCCGCATCAATATCAACGCCTGCATCGGCATAGGTGATTCCGTTCTTGCCCGTGGTCATGGCCAGCCCCTTATGAATGGTTCCCGCGCGGGTTAGTCGATTGTGCGACTTGTTGCAACGGTCAGGCTTGACGCGGCCGTTCACCATGGTACTCAAAGCGCTCAGGCGGGCCTGTAGCTCAATTGGTTAGAGCAGAGCGCTCATAACGCTTTGGTTGCGGGTTCAAGTCCTGCCGGGCCTACCACCGTCTACTTGTACATTGTTATCAGTTTCAGATGCTTGCCAGACCAGCGATGCATGGTGTTTCTACTGTCCTGCCCAAACATAAGATGCATTCTTCTAAATCTGCAGGATTGCCCAGTAACTCTGAACCTTATTCAAACCCCTAGAGTTCGGAGTCCCCGCTCAAGCGGAAGTGCCATTTGGTACATTCAAGAGAAATGACACATCCGCATACTATACTTTTGGATATATCACCTATTCGAATGGGTTTTTGGCTATCCCATTTCCATTTAGTGAAACTTGAAAATTCATGTTTTTATGATCTTGCACGTCCCATACATGTGCATCCCAGCCTCCGACCCGCACCCAGTAGGAGGAAATTGACCGGCTTCGCGACCCCTCCGCTCACTCGGACCGCGAAGCTGGTTTTTTTTGTGCCGTTTTTTGATTGTAAAGAGCTTTCAAAGACAAAGCGCACCGGCAAACCTCCAATTGAAGTCCCTACCTACTTTGGAGGTTCTCCGAAGTATCCACCAAAGTATCCAACCATCGCACCCAAAACGCCGACTATGATGACAATCGAGATTAATGCACCACTGCTTTTTGAGTAATATCCAAGCGTCAGGAGCCCAACGACAAATATACCAACCAAGAAATACAATACAGTGTTGTCCATACCTAAACCTATGCCGCAAAAGACGTTCTGTAACGTTACGATAGAAATGCGCCTCAAGTCTAATGGGGGAGTTACACCCCGTTAAACACCAGGGTAGCCACTCGTTCCCGCTCCAAAAAACCCGCGTTGTTCGGAGGGAAACCGTTACAAACAACGCGGGCGGCAGTTGGGGTAGTGAAGGCGATACGGAGCGGGTCAAGAATTGGACCAAAAAACCCCGGAAAAAGCCGTTCGGTCTAATATGAGGCGGTAACTTTACGCTTCAACGCTTCAGGATCTGTCGCTTCAGCCTTTTGGAAAACTGCCAAGGTGACAAACAACCCCCCGATCAGAAGCAAATGGCCCAATGCGGTTACACCGAAAACAAAATAGCTACCAACCATCAGCGAGAAGATTGCGCTCCACATCCATGCCAACATCTGCATCAGCATGTGTGCTGTGGATAGAGAGTATTTCTTTAGTGGGTTTTTCGTTTCATCCATTACCGATACCCACGATGATTTCACGTCGAAACTATTGGTCATGACTTCCTCCCATTCTAAAGGTTGTACGGGGTGATCGGTGCTTTAGACCAAATAAAAAATGCGCGCCGCTTGTGGTTGCGACACAAAACGTGAATTCCGATCTCACCAAAATCATCGCCCAACAATGATATCCGCGCAAAGACCGCCCAGCCTTTCACTTTTGCCAAGTCGCAGGACGCCTCCATGTGCGCGGGCAATATCCGCAACAATCGCCAATCCTAGACCAACGCCACTGCCCTGATTCTGATTTCGCGCGGGATCAAGGCGCGAGAACGGTTTTACAGCCTCAGTGCGCTGCTCTACCGGAATACCCGGTCCATCATCTTCGACCCGGATGCGCATGGTTTTGGGCGTCAGGGACAAGCTGACCTCGGCCCGGTTGCCATATCGCACCGCATTGCCAATCAAATTTTCGACCGCGCGGCGAATGGCCATGGGGCGCAGCATCGCCGTGCCGTCACCTTCGACTGAGACTAATTCGGCCTGATGACCTGCCCGGCGCGCGTCTTCGACGATCTGACGCAACAACAAAGCAGGTTCGATCGCCTCGGCTGGCCCCTCGGCGACACCACGTGAGAAATCAAGGAACGCATCCAGCAGCAATTGCATTTCGTCCACGTCCTGTTTCAGCGGTGCCGCCTCATCCTCGGGCAACATGGAAAGTCCCAGCTTCAGGCGCGTCAGCGGTGTTCTCAGGTCGTGGCTTACACCCGACAGCATCATAGTACGCTGTTCCATCTGTCGCTCGATTCTAGCCCTCATTTCCAGAAATGCACTGCCAGCAGCGCGCACTTCTATTGCGCCCCCCGGCGTATATGGCACTACCCTGCCCCGACCAAAGGCCTGCGCAGCGTCAGAAAGGCGGGTAATAGGCCGCAGCTGATTGCGCATATAGAGGAATGAGATCGTCGTCATCACAACGGCAAAGAACATCATGGTCACAATCAACTGATGCGGCGCCGTGGGCGACAGGCGGCGGCGATCTATCGTCAGCTGAAGCAGCCCCAGATCGGTTTCAAGATACAACCGAGCTTCATCACCCGAAGGCAAAGCGACGGCGACCAGATTGGGCAGCCCCGCTCGCAAATGATATTCGACCTGTGGTGCGATAAAATCGTACCATCGACGCCTGTCCGTCATCAGGTTTTCGTCGCCGTCAACAAAACGGGCTTTCATATCAAGCACCGACAAATCCAGGCGTATCGCTGCCAGCGCCTGCTGCTGGGTCTCGGCCTTTTTCATGGTTTCCAGCACCAACGTCACTTCGCGCGTGGCGGTCTTGGTCATCTGCGCGGTGACGTCTTCGAGATGCTTTTGCAAAAAGGCAATCCCCACCACCAACAGCAGCACGACAACTGGAAGAACCAGAATTAGTGCGGCCCGGGCATACAGGCTGCGCGGCATATATTGTTTGAGCCATCGACTGAACATGCGCTAAACCTAACGGGCTGATCCGCCAAGAGAAAGAGCTCAGAATGCAGGCGCCTGACGATTTCAACCCGCCCCCCGGCCTGGCGATCGACTTACAACCCGGGCTGCGGCGGATACTAGCCTCGAATCCGTCCGCGATGACCTATCGCGGTACGAACACGTACCTTTTGGGAGAACGTAATTTGGCGGTCATTGATCCCGGTCCTTTGAGCGATGCTCATCTTGAAGCGATTCTGGATGCGGTGCGCCCCGGACAGCGGATCAGCCATATTATTGTCACGCACAGCCATCTGGACCACTCGCCGCTTGCGGCACCATTGGCAGCACGCACCGGCGCGCCGATTCTGGCCTTTGGCGGACCGCAGGCCGGACGCAGCGAAGTGATGGCGCAACTGGCGCGGCAGGGTCTGGCCGGAGGTGGCGAAGGAATCGACACGGCGTTCCGCCCGGATATCGGGGTGGCAGATGGTGAGATTATTGCGGGCGATGACTGGCAGCTTGAGGTCATCCATACGCCTGGTCACTTGGGCAATCATATCGCTTTGGGCTGGGGTGATGTTTGCTTTACTGCCGATCATGTCATGGGATGGGCCAGCTCGCTGGTTTCTCCACCGGATGGGGACCTGACAGACTTTATGCAGGCGTGCCACAAGTTGCGTGCGCGGGATTGGGCTGTGTTTCACGCGGGTCACGGTGCAGAGATCACCAACCCTTCTGAACGGTTGGATTGGCTGATCACTCACCGGCTGTCCCGCGAGGCGCAGATACTGGCGGCACTGGAGGAGCAGCCCGGAAACGCCCGACATCTGGCCGAGCGCGTCTATACCGGCACGCCAGCCGCGCTTTTGCCCGCGGCTGAACGCAACGTGTTCGCACATCTAGTTGATCTTTATAGAAAATCACAAGTTTACACTTTCGACGCACTTTCAGTCGATGCCATGTTTTCAAGGTCAGCCTGAACAGGCAGAACTTTTTTCCGTTTGATGCAGTTCCCCTCTGGACGGGCAAAAAACGGCTTGTTATACGCCCCTCAGTTCCGGCGTAGCTCAGCGGTAGAGCAGTTGACTGTTAATCAATTGGTCGTAGGTTCGATCCCTACCGCCGGAGCCA